>CAZPPL010000123.1:0-1515 GCA_964588465.1 uncultured Gammaproteobacteria bacterium | reverse complement strand
AAAATTATTTATGGATGCTCCTCATCATCGGAAAAGGGGACGCCACCCTTATTCCTCCGGCGGTCTGATCTCTATCGTCAACTGCTAAGCCGACAGCGAGGCAATAATCAGTTCCTTGTCAGTTGGTGTGAGCGTCAGAGAATTTCTTACCACCTTGACAATTTTCTGTTTCAAACTATCGCCAATGTGGTCACACAGGCATTTGTCCGGATCATTTTCGATTTGCCACAATACCTCCTCGCGCTTCATGGAATGCACTTCGTGGCAAGCTAACCAGGAATCGTGTGAAAGAAACCTGCAATCGGCGGAGGAAAGTTGAATCTGCTGATTCAACAAGTGTTCCTTCCCCTCTATGAAAGTGTTGATTCTGGAATTGATGACGAAAAACAGACATTCTTCATCGTTGTCAGCAAGCACCAGAAGCTTATATTTATCAACACCCTGTGGAAAGCGACAAAAAAGATGTAATACCCTGCCGGGTTCAAGATACCCCTCAAGGTCCATCAGGAATCGGCGTACCCCGGATGCGGATCCTGTAAGTGTTCCATCAATCTTTCGCCATCAGGCAACGAGCGCACAATTGTTTCCATAGGGATAATATCGTTTTCATCCGCGGCTCGCCAAGCTTTGTCGTGGCTCACACTTGTGAGTTTGCCAAAGTTCATTATGCCGTATTTATTGATGGCATGGTCAAGGCAATTTCGATCGGATTCACTCAACATTTTGCAATCCGGCTTTTTTTTTGCAAAGACCATGTAGTTGTTACGCACTTCGAATGAGCTACACAGACGTTTGTAACCAGGATACCAATGGTGGGTATCTCGAACCGCTTTGAGCATGTCATAGATTGCGCTGGGCACGGGGCCATGTTGCATGGCGATGTAATTATCGCCGCTAATAGTGCGGCCAAATTCCGCCAGAGATTCGCGATCGGCGAAATACAGGATTTTCGAGAGCGTATGAAATGATACTTCAGAGGGCTGGTTGGCAACATAGAGTATCGTTGCCAAGCCCTTCTCAGAGTTGAAGGTCGTTCGAATCTGGTGGGAATTTGTCATGGGACAAGTACGCTCTGGCACCGTGATGTCGGTGACCTAACTACTTTACACTAAAATTAGTGTCGCGGCCATGGATGCATTGTCACGGTGTCGTCCACGTGCCTGGGCACGCGGGCAATCGCACAGCGGTTTTACGTTCGCTTCGTTACCATCCCCGAGCGGGTCGCCCCGGCTATTCCGGCGCGCGATTACAGTCGCTTGCCGAGCCGCCAGGCGGCGCCACGTGCATCAAGTTCATTTTGCAACTGTTCGATGGCGACATTCACCTGCTGCGCCGAACCCTTAAGGCCGATTTCAACCAGCCAGTCGCCGCCCCGAAGGGAAAAGGGGACGCTACCCTTATTCCTCATTCTCGCAGCCGATATTGTAAAACATAAAGGGTAGCGTCCCCTTTTTCCTTTTAGGGTAGCGTCCCCTTTTTCCTTTTTCTCTTTTTTGATGTCGGTGACCTAACTAC
>CAZPPL010000122.1:0-1532 GCA_964588465.1 uncultured Gammaproteobacteria bacterium | reverse complement strand
GAGTACAAAGGAAGAGGACGATACCCCAAACCGATAAAAGTGCCACTTCCTGACCTCAGATACACACAGGTCATTAAGTCCACACAGAATAATGAAGTGGATGCTCTGAAAAAAAAGTTGTGTTTGGAAACGAAGAAGAAATTCTCACGGAACTGGAAGCAGAGGGTCACACCATCAACACAGCTTACATCGAGAGGAACAATCTCACTATCAGGAATGGAGTGAGCAGGGTCATTAGAAAAACCATCAATTATTCAAAAAAAGTTGAAATGTTGAGTGCTCATATCTTTTTTTTCTTCGCGCGGGTTAACTTCGTTAAAACACATGAAGCACTGAAAATTGAGGTCAACGAAGACAAAAGACGCTGGAAACAAAGAACACCGGCAATGGCTGCCAACATTACGGATCACAGATGGTCAATAAAAGAGCTATGCAATTTCAAACCTCCACCGATATAAAATCAGAATGATTATGAAAAAATATGTCAAAGCTAGCGTAAGCTTTCATTTACCACATTAATATACAAATAAACATATAATTTCTGTGATAAATAAGCGAAGAAATCATTAAACCGGGGACATGACCAAATTTCGGATTTGATGTTTTAAGCGATCATCACCAAAAGTGCCATACTTACCAATCGATGGTGATAAAAGAAAGTCATTTTGTGCCTCACATTCCCTCAAACATATAGTGCTAAATTATTCCTCACGGCGGCTACAAATCTTCAAGAATAACGTATCCACTATCCGCTTCAAATCTAAGGGTAACTTACTCTAGTTTGAAATCAAAAGCCTGCTCAGGCACTCGATTTAGACAATTCAATTATGCATTTTACTCTGCTTTTAAGACGGATATCGAATAATCAAGCGTTCCCTTTCAAACCCATAAAACAGTGCTTCGAAGATCTCTTCCATCGAATCAAACCTATGTCCAAAAAATAAAGCCCTTATTTGTTCCCAAAGACTTCTTTTACTTCCCAATTTTCTCCAAACTGCCTGAAATAACTGGCAGGCAAGTTGCTGCGTTTGATCCACCAGAAACGCCAGCATCAGCAACATAGCAAAAACAACTGATAAATTATTGTTCCCATGTCCAAAATTATGTTCAAACTGATATCCCTGGTTTTTGAGTGTATTGAAAGTTTCATTTTCGATTTTCCAGCGTGCTCTGCCAGCGCGCATGATCTAGAAAACATTTTCTTCAGTCACATCGATATCCGTGACCCAACTGAAATGAAGTCTGTGCACATGCATCGTGAGTACTTCTGTTTTTACGGAATACAAACGATGTTCTGTCAGCGGTTGCTTCTGCGACTGGGGTCAATGCAAATGCATGTAGCGCTTGCATTGCCCTGTCGTAGATGGTCGGGATACTCAAAGGTCGTTTTTCTTTCTTACCATATTTCTCAATATAAATTCTACGTAATGGTTTTGCTTTATATTTCTTGTCAGACAGTTTAAGTGCAGCTTCTATTTTGGCGATAGACGTTGTCCATTTTTCGCCATCTGTTCCTGCTGTTCTTGCTCCTT
>CAZPPL010000121.1:0-1539 GCA_964588465.1 uncultured Gammaproteobacteria bacterium | reverse complement strand
ACCCAGCATTAGCCCACAGCATTATGCGCCGTTTGCAACAAATCAACCAGGAAGACAAGATTACGGTGTTGTGTAGCTTGCACTTTCTGGATTTGGTGCAGCAGTACAGCACCCGCGCCATTGCTCTAAATGATGGACAACTCGTTTTTGACGGTACGCCGCAAGAGATTGATGATGCAAAGTTCATTGAAATTTACGGCCGTGAAGCGGAACGGATTGGTTAGCGGTATTCACTGTTTAACCAAATTTTTGGGACACTGATTAACACAGATTTACACAGATAAAGAAGAGAAATCAGTGTGTACCAGTGTTTATCTGTGTCCCATTTCTTATTAAGGAATAAGTCTAGTAATCAGTTAGGTTGTCTTCATGCGTGATAAAAGCAAAAACGGCCGTTCCCCGCAGTGGTGGAAAACGGCCGTTATCTTTCTAGCAATATTTTTGCTGTACGCCTATGGCTTGCAGGTGACCAAGGTTGACCTAAAAGAGCCGCTTGAACCAAAACGGCAAGAAAATTTAATTGGCCTCATTCGTAGTTTTGCCCAGCCAGACCTGTTTGACTACGATGTACAAACGCGGCGAACGGCCGTTTCCCTGCGAATGCCCTGCCCTGAAGAACCCAAAGGCTCCCAAGTTTCCATTGAAGGACGTCAACTGCTGGTGACCCCTAACTGTGCCAGCACCACCCAGGACGCTATTAGAATTAGTGGCGAAGGCTTATTGCCCAACGCCGAAGGTGTTATCGCTTGGACTCCTATTGGTTCAGATGTAACCCGTCGCGTTGCCGAATTCAAAGTAGCAGCCGACGGCACAATGGACATCACCTTTACCATGCCAGACATTCGAGCCAGCGAAACGCCACAAACGTTGGAAGTGGTCGAAGTGCTGGAGCGGCGCATTGTGGGGCTGAGTGACACAACGTTTGAAGCATTAGACAAAATTGTCGAAACCGTTCTCATGGCGCTCATGGCTTCAACCATCGGTACGCTGCTGGCGATTCCGCTCTCTTTTGTCGCGGCGCGAAACCTGATGAAAAACGTGCGAGCACCGCTCACGGGGATCATGTCCAGCATTATTTTGTTGCCAATTTTTGGTGGGTTTGGTCTTTGGGTTGGCTGGCTCATAGTACGGCCGTTGCTCAATGTTGACAGCAGCGTGTTGGCCTCGCTGCAAACAAGTTTAGAATCGCTTGCCTTTGTTGGTAACTTTATTTTTGTGCTGATCGAACTGTTTGTTTTGTTGCTGCCCATTTTGTTCGGGGCAATTGGCGCGTTGATGGCAAACACAGTCGGTGGCCGATTTGGCACACGGATGACGATGCAGCTTGAGGAAGGACCCGCCCGTGCTTTGACCTTTGTCACCACTTTTCTAGGAACGGCCGTTTTCTTTCTAATCATCGCCTTTTCCCTTAGCTGGATCAATTTGCTGGGCATTCGTGAATTTATTCCCGAAACAGTTCAAGAACAGGCCCCTCTATTTGCCGTTCCCGCACTTGTTTTAGGGTTTATTGCCGCCGCGTTTAGCCTGCGTGGGTCTGCC
>CAZPPL010000120.1:0-1543 GCA_964588465.1 uncultured Gammaproteobacteria bacterium | reverse complement strand
TATTTCTGATGTCTCTTTCATTTCCTTTGGAATTATGTTTGTTTTCATTTTTTATATTCAAACTCTACACGACCATTATAGAAGAAATTAATAAATATATTATCATTTATTTCTAAACTAAATCCATTTAGACTTCCCCAATCTACTTTTGTGAAATCTATGTTATATTTCAAAAGAAAAGGAATTATCTCTTGAGCAGAATTATTAGTAAGATAAATATCAAAACATCCTAAACATAAATTAGTTTTTTCATCATAGGAATCTTCTTCTCTTATTTCTTTTCTACAATTTTTACATATCATTTTTTAAATTCTCCTGCTTTTTGTTTAATTGTTTTTAAGGCATACTCTTTTGGACTTGTTATTAAATTCAACCCGTATAAAATACCTTCGCTGAATCCAATAGAATAGGAATATTTATCTATATAATGAATAATTCTATCATACCATTTTTCTTTTTTAATTCTAATTTTTTCCAATGCAATTAACATATCCAGTAGTTCTATTCGACTATAACTTTTCCCTGCATAAATATATCTATATTCTCTGTTCATTTTGAAACACTCTTTAATTTTAATTTTTCATTTTCAATCTCTCTAATTTGTAAAGCTATTTTATATTTTTCTTGTAGTGTTAATGTTTTATTTATCATTTATTTAATTCTCCTGTTTTTTCTTTAAATTTCTCCTAATTCCTTTATCTCGTTTAATTTTTTCTATTTTCATTTTGTAAATCTTCTATTTTTAATTTTATAGTTGCCCATTCTTTGCCACAAAAATTATTATTTCTAAAAATATCTTCTAAAGATTCTCTTAGCGGAATTAAAAATTTAATAAAATTCTCTTTTATCTGTTCGTTTAATATTTTATTTTCCATTTGTTAATTCTCCTACTTCTTTCCATTCAACTACCATTTTGTAATTAAACTTTTTATTTAAAAGTTTATAAACAAAGATTGGGCTTATTATCTCTTTTCCATATTCCATATAATATTTGTTTAGAATATTTTCAATTTTCTTTTTAACTTCTTTTCTTTTTTCAATTAGTGTTTTATTTTTCATTTTGTTTCTCCTGCTTTTTCTTTGATTATTTGTGTATCCCCTATTAATTTAATATGTTTTTTTATCAATTCTTTAAAATCGTATCTTATATTATCATCTGCAAATTCTTCTGAAAGTTTTAATATAATATGAAGTAAAATAGAATTTCCTTCTAATTCCATCTCTTGCTCTGTTTTTGTATTTACAAAATCTTTAAATTTCATTTATTTAATTCTCCTGCTTTTTGTTTAATAAATTTTAAAATATCATCTTCCATATAATCTGAATTGTTTATTATAAAACTAATCCCTTCCAAAATATCATTAATAAGTTCTTTATCTTGTCTTTCAACATCAATAAAGATTTTATCCCACCAAACTTTTTGTGACTCTGGTATATCCCATTCTTTTTTATATTTTTGAATTAATTCTTTTCTTTTTTCAATTAGTGTTTTATTCATTTTTTCTTCTCCAATAATTTTCCATTTAAATAATATTTTCCATTT
>CAZPPL010000119.1:0-1549 GCA_964588465.1 uncultured Gammaproteobacteria bacterium | reverse complement strand
GTTTGAAGCCCTTCCTGACGAGGTCCGTGCCCGTATGCGCGGCGATACGCTCTAAGAGGATAAGTAAATGGCTGATTCTCGAATATTTTACACCAATCCAGATGGTGCGCCGGAGCGCGTCGGCTTAACGACCCCGCTGCCCACCGGCTCGGCGCTCAACATGCGGAAGGACACTACGAGCACCACCGGCGTCACGTACTACGGCTTCGCGCTCCCCAAGAGTTTAGAGTTCAAGCCTGTCTGGCAGGTGATGCGTCTCACCGCCGCACCCGAGGCGATCGACTACGCGGGAACGGGCGCGTTCGATCAGATCTGGGCCAACCGTCTGACGCTGGGGTACTGATCATGAGCATCGGCGAATTTATCAAGGACGCCAGCGCACTCGGGGTGCTACCCGTAATCTCGAAGTTCGCTACCGCCGGGATTTTCTCCTGGACGGTGCCGGTCACGGGCTGGTACGAACTGGCGTTGAATGGAGGGGGCGGTGGTGCGGGCGGCGGCGGCGGTGGCTCTACAACGTTAGGTGGCGCGGGCGGCGGCATTTCTAGTCTAAATATGAAGCTAGGGACGGTCATAAGCCGGTATTTGCTGGCAGGAATGACCTATTCGTGCCATGTAGGAATAGGAGGCGCGGGCGGCGTAGGAGGAGCTGCTGGCGCGGCGGGTAGTGTAGGAGGCAGCGGAATCTATTCTGCCGTAATAGGCTCTCTGGGGAACTTAGTCAATACGAGCGGCTCCGGAGGAGGAGCGGGCGGCGCGACAGGAGCCAGCACCACGACTGCCGGAACCGGCGGCACCGTAGCCACCTCTACCTTAGACAGTGTCGCGGGCGCGGGCGGAGCGAGCGGCGTGGCGGGCGGCAATGGTGTGGCGGCGACCGCGCTATCGGCCTATGGAGCCGGGGGCGGTGGTGGTGGCGAGAATGCCGCTGGCGGTAACGGTGCGCCGGGAACCAACGGCAGCGTCGTCATTAAACTAACCTGCGTGGCGTAAGGAGCGATGCGATGAGCTACTTTAACGCGGAAACGCTTGCCTTCGCGCAAGCGTCGGCTCCGGGCTACGTCGAGATTCCGGAGAACTCCTTCCGTTTGTTCTCGGGCACGCCGCCGCGTGATCTGCAACTGGGCGCGATCGGGCCACTTCCGGCGTGGGCCGCGACCCCCATCGGCCTGGCGAGGATGGGCAAGCTGATGGACCTGGGCGCCGAGTATGCACGCGCAATCAGCGCGGACATCGACTACAACGGCGCGTCGTTCCAGGCGGACGCGCCCTCCCGCACGAAACTGCTGGAGGTACTATCGACCCTTACCACGGTGCCCACGGGGTTCTATTGGGTCACCGCCGACAACGCGCAGGTTCCTTTCACCATTACCGACCTGAAGACGCTTGCCGGCGCCATGATGGAGCGCGGATGGAGGGCGTTCGCGAAGCTCCAGGCGCTCAAGGCGGCGGTGCGTGCCGCTGAGGACGCAACTACCATCGAGGCGGTTGCATGGTGAGGTGGCTCAAGCATCTGCTGATCGGCGACGCGATCGTCCTGGACGAGTTG
>CAZPPL010000118.1:0-1554 GCA_964588465.1 uncultured Gammaproteobacteria bacterium | reverse complement strand
CTTTCACCCGAACCTTGCCGGTTTGTCCGGCATGGGATAGGCGCAAATCGAAAACGATCAAGCGGTTCGGGTCTTTGGTTTTGTCGATGATCTCGATACCGGGCAAAAAATCCGGGTTGGCTCCAGCCATGAACCGTTCCATGCGTTTCTGGATCGCGGGCATGGCAACGATCAGCTTTTGATGCGGGTCTTCCCGTGCGATCAAGAAGTCCAGATCCTCGGATTTGCGGGGAGATCGCCAACTCAGATGCAGGCTCGTTCCTCCCTGAAATGCGATTTCTCTAGCCGCCAAACCGGATTTGGTTACCAGCGCGTCGAGGAATGCAATTTGCGTCAAGTCCGCCCAATATCGGCTTTCTTCGTCGGTTCGCTTCACCATTTTTCTTCTCCGAGATCTGATTATCTTCTTTGTTCAATATATCTCTTTCTGCAATGGCCGCCGAGCCGCACCAGGCATCCACGCCAACAATTTGACACCCGAGCGCCCGCGGCGCGGCACGTAGCACAGCTCCTCGGCGGGGACGGGACAGATGGCGAGTTCGGATTCGTGGCCGGCGAGGAGTTCGCGCGCGGCGCGGCGCGTGGCGGTATTATAGGGAGCGATGGGGGCGCAGAGGGCGACTACAATCCCGATATATTGAAGTAGCCGACGATGCAATCCGCAGCGTTCAGTACCGCGATCTGGATGTGAGTCCTTTCTCGGATCGCGGAGCCTTCAAAGAGGGGGCCACCCTCCTCAAAGACACCCATGACCGTATCATAGGGCGGTTGCTTATCCTGTTTGCGTAATTGGTGGACCGTCTGCAACACCGCGCAGTCAAGGGAACGCCGGACGGGCGTGCCAAAGTCATCGTTTCGGTCATTTTCCGGAAGGGGCGAACGGGATGCTTTACTCATCTTCTTCAGGGATTTGTAGGCCAGCATAATTTCTTCAGTCGCCCCGCAATCGGTCAGGTTTAGACAGCGACCCGCGTGAATGAGGGCGCCAACGGCGTACGGCGTCGTGATCTTCGATCCGGGCATTCTCATTCGGGTCGTTGCCCATTCCATCGCCCGTTGTGGACTATCGACCCAAAAGTACGTCCCGGGACCGAGCCAATCCCATTTATTCGTACTCCGCGAGAGGTGATCGAGCTTGCCACAGAGCAAACGCTCCGCCATGGCCTTGTCGCAGCCATGATAGCCGACGAGGTAGCGCCCGATGTAGGGTTGGCGGAGCATTAATAAGAAAAGAGTCGCTGCTGCGCGGCCCTTGCGAAGTGATAGGGCCTCTATTTATACCGTGAGGAAAGCCTCCCGCCTTTCGTGATAATCCCGGCTTCGATCAAGAAATCACGGGACCGTTTGGGAGACTTTGCAATGGATTCAGCCAATTTCCGCGTTGAGGCGGGAAGGATTCCGGCTGTTGCTGCCCCACCCATCCCCCCCGATGCGGTTTTCGCTGCGTGTCGTGCCATGGGAGCCTCCGTACATGATTTGACGGGCGCTAACGCGCCTGTCTTTGACATTGGTTCCAAGAAGGGATGGCGGAAAGCCAAAACCAATCTTAAACCC
>CAZPPL010000117.1:0-1558 GCA_964588465.1 uncultured Gammaproteobacteria bacterium | reverse complement strand
ATTATTAAGATTTAACTTCTTTATAAACTTTTATTTGTTAGTAGTAACAATTAAACATATATGGATTTTTCTTTTTCAATAAATCTTTTAATTTAGTATTTTCTAAATTTCTCAGCCTACTTTCATGAAAAGTTTTGATATTTGTTTCAACAAATTCTTTAATTTTTGTTTTATCTAATTGTACCATTATGATTATCTCTAAATTATATTAACTAAATGACTTTTTATTTCTTTTCCAACTGCAAAAGCTAAATTTACTGGAACAGCGTTACCAATTTGTTTATATTTTTGAATGGTTGTTCCCGAAAATTTCCAATTTTTTGGAAACTCCTGTATTGCGGCATATTCATTTACAGAAAGAGGTCTTAATTCTTCAGGATGACACATATCAGTTCCAGGTTGTTTCGGCGAAGTACATAAAGTTGGTGATGGTTTATCATAAGACAATTTTCTAAAAAAACCAGTTTTCCCTCCACCAAGTTTTAATTTTTCTCCCATTGCTTCTTTTTGCAATTCAGGAGATAAGTTTTTCCAATGACCTCCTGGCGGAATTAATTTAAGATATTTTTTTCTTTTATACATATAAACCATACATTCTTCATTATCATTAATGCTTTTAATCGCATTTCCAAGAGTATTCCAATTTGGTAAATCTTTATTAGTATCAGAATGAGTTTTTTTAGGTAAACTAATTTTCTCATTATTTAAAGTTCCTAAAATAATGGTTCTTTCTCTTTTTTGTGGAACGCCATAATCTGCAGAATTAACTATCCCATTATTTACATTATAACCTAATTTCTTAAATTCATCCATAAGCATATTAATAACGAGGTTTTTGTCGTTTTTCCTTTCTTTTGGTGTAGCTTTTGGTTTTGATTTATCAATTTGGATATAACTAAATTGTTTAACATTCTCAAATAAAAATGCTTTAGGTCTCAATTCCTTGATTATTCTTAAATATTCAAAAATCATATTTCCCCTATCATCATTTAATGAACGCATTTTCCCCGCACTACTAAATGATTGACATGGTGGACCACCAACGACTAAATCAATTTCTCCTTTTTTTAGTTTTGTCAAATTTAAAATTTCTTCTCCAGATATATCTTTAATATCCTTACATAACACTATTGTATCTTTTGAATTTTGTTTTAATGTTTCTGCCGCTTTTTTATCAAATTCAATAGCAAGTTTCACATCAAATCCAGCTTTAGAAATACCAATGTCTAAACCACCTGCTCCAGAAAATAATGATATACACTTCATAATCATATATAAACTATAATCATATATAAATCTTATGTGTGTCTGTCAAGTGTCCAGTGGTTTTAATGATGCTCCTAAATATTCTTTTCAGAAAAGAACCAAAACAAGACGCCCCTTCTTTTCTTTTTTTATAAAAAGAAACAAAAAATCTACGCCCCTCTCAGTCCTTCGGACATATAGACTCGCCTTCGACAAAATAGAAAAACTTCTTTTATCCGACCAACGAAAAACCAACGAAATTAAAAAATCTATATAATTTCAATTAAGTTGGTAAGAAATCCAAAAACCATTT
>CAZPPL010000116.1:667-1559 GCA_964588465.1 uncultured Gammaproteobacteria bacterium | reverse complement strand
GGAGGTTGGGACTCGCGGAACCTCTAGGAAGTTGATACAGAAACCATGACCGCTATTCATTTCCATCAAAAGTCAAAGGGTGAGACGGCCGTTAAACCTCGCGCCGTTAAACCTCCCGGAGGCTCCAAGCCTCCGGGAGGTTGGGTCTCGCGGAACCTCCTGGAGGCTGGTTGGAAGGAGAAACCATGCCAAGACGAGAAAATAAATTCAGCACAGGCCACTATTATCACATCTACAACCGAGGCGCGAACCGAGAGCGCATCTTCTTCAGCGCAGATAACTACCTCTACTTCCTCAAGCTGCTAAAAAAATACAGCCAGAAATTCCAAATTACCATCATCGCCTACTGCCTGATGCCCAACCATTACCATTTTCTCCTGCGGCAAGATGGCGAAATAACAATTTCCCACTTTATCGGCGTCTTGTTCAACGCCTACGCCCAGGCCCTGAACAAACAGGCGAATCGCAGCGGCGCACTTTTTGAAGGACGCTTCAAAGATGTCCATGTAGACAATGACGCCTACTTGCTGCATTTGTGTCGCTACATTCATGGCAATCCGGTCAAGGCAGGGCTGGTAACCATGCTCGAAGAGTGGCCTTATTCAAATTTTCTGGAATGGGTGGGCGAACGGCCAGGAACTTTAGTTGACTATGATTTTATAAACGCCTTTTTCCCCAATCGGCACGATTACAAAGAATTTGTGCTTGATTATCTGCGCGGCATTGACGATCTGCCACCCGACATCAAACAATATTTGTTTGAGTAAGCGAAACCGCTCGCGTGGGGATGATTAAATTCGCTTAAGAAGTGCTTAAAAGGAGTTCAATTGCTCAAAACGAAGAGTTTCCCAACTTGGTTTGCCATCATATTTTTTATAGCGATATTGCTAAG
>CAZPPL010000116.1:0-657 GCA_964588465.1 uncultured Gammaproteobacteria bacterium | reverse complement strand
CAACATTGGGGCGTAACAGCCTGTGGTTTGATGAAGCCTGGGGGGTTTTCAGGGCGAATCAGCCCCTTGCAGAGACATTGGCTGGTAACATTGAAGTTGGCCGTCCTCCGCTTTATTATGCTGGTTTGCATTATTGGGTATCTTGGGTGGGTAGTAGTGAAACGGCCGTACGCTTTCCTTCCGCACTGGCCTCTTTATTCAATGTTGGGTTAGTTTATTTACTTGGCTACCAGCTAAACAACCGTCGTGTCGCTTTGGTAGCTATGAGTCTGCTGGCATTTTCCCCGCTTCATGTCTGGTACGGGCAAGAAGTCAGGATGTATATTTTTATCGCTTTCCTAGGTTTGGTAGCAGCCAATGGATTAGTCTGGGGGCATTGGTTAGCTATTTTACCCGTAACAGCGGCGCTGACGGCCGGGCTTTACGTCGATTTCCCGATGATCCCATTGTGGATTGGACTTAGCGCAGTCTTCCTTGTTTATTGGTGGGTACAGGGTCGTTCCAAGATGTCCTTTTTAGTGTGGTTTATTTCAACGGCCGCGGCCATTCTCCTTTATCAACCGTGGTGGACACGCTTTGCTAACTTACTCAGCCTGCTCAACAACATTCACTTTTTTAGGGCTACCCGCGGGGCTTTAAACTTGCCTGAATTTTCTG
>CAZPPL010000115.1:0-1577 GCA_964588465.1 uncultured Gammaproteobacteria bacterium | reverse complement strand
GCTGCAAAGCCACTGTAGTTTTTTTCTTGCATGATACGTTCTTCATGCTGAAAATGTTCTACGACAAAATTTATCAATGCATCCAGGTGTTTGCCAATTGATTGTTTATCGCCGCTAGGGGTTGCATCATGTAACGTATTAAGTAAATTAAAGAGTGTTTTGTGTTCCTCGTCGGCAAAATCGACATCAGTACCGTGTTGTTCTTTTGTCCATGTGATTAACGTCATTGTTTCTTTTCCTCCTTGTGGGTTATTATTTGCCTATAATTTATACATATATATTATATAAGCGTATTTAGTGTGCGAGAATTATCACGGGTTCGTCAACAAAGATTTGAAATTTCAGATCAGTAGTTATTCGCGTATTTGTTGTGGTGTTGAATTCCAGCTATGTAGCCGCCCAAATTTAAAGTAGTAAAACTCAGCTTTATCAGGAAGTTCATAAACCCATTGCTCGCGAGCTGCCCAAAAAGCATTGGTGTCAACGGTTGCTTTGGGGTGACCTAACGCGGCAATAACATCGTCTTTAGACATTCCAAGTGCAACTTGACCTGCTAAAATGGCTTTTATATGTTTAGCTTGCAATTTGGGGTGAGTGAGCACATAAGTATGGCGACGTTCCTGCGCTTGGCACGGTGTATCACAGATGGCTTCAGTGGTTGCGCATCCGGTAAAAAATAATGTACCGCTTAAAAGCAGTATTAATACAAATATGTGCACACTTGGTCTTCCGTGTAGGTGATAAATAATATTTAGCTGCACGTTAGTAATGGCTTACAGCTCGTAGAATCGTTACATTTTAACAATAATTATAAAATATTTATTTCATTATCTTTAAAAGCTACAAATTGTACAAAAAGTAAACAATTTTAAGTTTTTCCTTTGTTAGCGTGCTTTAACGAGGGTGTTTTTATTTTACACACAGACTTATCCACAGAAATTGTGGATAACACCTAGGTTAAAAAATTTATGGTTCAAAAAAAACGGGCTAAGAAAAAGAGTCCGCTCAAACGCAAGCATTCAGTCAAAGCCACTCGTAAACAAACTAAAGTCAGAAAAAAAAGGGTATCACAAAAAAAAAGCAGTGGCTTAAAACCGATTATTTTTAAAGTCTTGCTCTTGCTTTTTGTAGTGTGTGGAATCTATGTCATCTACCTTGATAGTCTGATACGCTATGAGTTTGAGGGACGAAAGTGGGCTATTCCCGCGCATGTTTATGCTCGTCCCTTAGAGCTGTATGTTGGCAAAGCAATAAGTAGTAATGACCTTCGTCAGGAATTAACTCTGCTGGGTTATCACAATGCTATCAGCAAAAACCGACAAGGAAGTTATCAGCAACGTAACGATGTATTTGAAATTATAAGTCGTGATTTCCACTTTGCTGATGGTTATGGACCCACGCAGCATTTTGACCTAGTGATAGAACAAAACAAAATTACTGCTTTGCGTGAACACGCAAGTGCGCAATCGCTACCGGTAGTCCGTATTGATCCTTATCAGTTTGCGCAAATCACCGCTGTTAATAATGAAGATAGAGTGTTACTGGCTGCTGAAACAATACCAACTTTGTTATTAAAA
>CAZPPL010000114.1:0-1596 GCA_964588465.1 uncultured Gammaproteobacteria bacterium | reverse complement strand
TTATTGCTGTGGTGGTAATTCCTATGGTGGAAATAGTGCGCTGAGCACCATAGGTGGTGCCTGAAGAGTTAATTGCGTACGCACGCACGTAGTAGGTTGTGCCAGTTGAAAGTCCAGTGATGGAGCTAGTGAATGAGCCACTTTGTACGGTATTAAGCGTTTTTGTTAAAAGTGCCGTTGTTGGGTTTGGGCTTGTACTCCAGACCACACCGCTTGCGGTGATGGTTGTTCCGCCGTTGGTAGTAATGTTCCCACCGCCTGTGGCTGTGGTTGCTGTAACGCTTGTTATTGCTGTGGTGGTAACTGTTGGGAAGTAAGCATCATTTAAATATGGGGTAACGATTATTTGCCCATTTCCGGTGCGCACACCTGCGGTGGTTGTTGTGCTTGTCAAAGTGCCAAGATATGAGGATCCACCACCACCACTACCGCCACCATAATAACCACCACCACCGCCACCACCACCATAATATCCACCTCCGCCACCACCACCACCGCGGGAACCTCCAGAACCTCCAGAGCCAAAAACACCGTTAGCACCAGTACCACCAGAACCACCAGCACCGCCACCAGCACCACCACCTCCACCGGTGCCACCACCACCACCATAACCAGTACCACCAGGGATGTCATCGCCTCCGACGTCGCCGTCACCACCACCACCAGCACCGCCACCGCCAGTAGCAGCACCACCACCACCAGCAGCAACAATAACTCTTCCAAATAATGTCGTTGTACCAACTCTTACATCAGACGCCCCTCCACCCACACCAAGTACAACATAAAAGCCAGTATTACCGCTGGCACCACCACCGTTATATCCATTCTGACCACCAACATAAAGATTGAGTACTTCTCCAGGAGTTACTTCAATGGCACCTTGCGCATAGCCACCCTTACCGCCTTGATTAGGATGGTTGTAAGAACCACTACCTTGTGCTCCCCACGCTTTTATCTGCACAGATGTCATACCTGCTGGAACAGTGTATGTTTGTGGTCCGCCAGTATAGGTAAATGTTGTGGCAGTGCCGGGTAAAATCTTGAGAAGAGTCTGATTTCCATACGCTGTGCCGGCGCTATTGACGGCATAGGCGCGTACGTAATAAAGAGTTGAAGTGGCTAGTCCGGTTAGCGTGCTGGTAAATGAGCCACTTTGTACGGTGTTGGTTGTTTTATTTGAAAGAAACACTGTTGGGTTTGGGCTTGTACTCCACACTACACCGCTTGCGGTGATTGGGGCACTGCCACTCGTAACGGTACCACCACTTATTGCTGTGGTTCCAGTAACGCTTGTTATTGCTGTGGTGGTAACTCCAGGTAGGGTTATAAAAGTAAGTTGAGCTCCGTAGGTGGTGCCGGTGCTGTTTGTCGCATAAGCGCGCGCGTAGTAGGTGGTGCCAGTTGAAAGTCCGGTGATGGTGCTTGTGAACGCACCGCTTTGTACGGTGTTGGTTGTTTTTGTTGAAAGCGCGGTTGTTGGGTTTTGACTTGTGCTCCAAACTACTCCACTTGTGGTGATGGTTGTTCCGCCGTTGGTGGTGATGTTCCCACCGCCTGTGGCTGTGGTTGCTGTAACGCTTGTTATTGCTGTGGTGG
>CAZPPL010000113.1:0-1599 GCA_964588465.1 uncultured Gammaproteobacteria bacterium | reverse complement strand
GGAGGAGGTTCAAGCACTCCAGTAACTTACCCAACAGTAGGAATAATTCAACCAAAGAATATAACAACACCCTACTCTGAGTTAGATAAAACTTTAATTTTTTCAGAAATAAATAATTTTTGTAGGAAAAAAATAGGAAAGAAACCATTATCTGTAGTAATCTATACAAGTATCTGTACACTAAACCAAGAGGAATTATTAACAATAAATAAAAATATTAACAATTTAGGATTCTCTGTCCCAATAACTCAAATGCCTTTTTGGTATAACCAATACATTAATAATAAAATCTACCAAACATTCTCAACTAAACAGGAATTAAATAAATACAATTTAGAAACAGCAATAATAATACATATTTTTAGAGTAAATCCTCCAAATTTAAATAGTATCTTTATATTACCAAAGAGCCACATCTTAACTTACACCTTTAAAGGAAACAAACCAATAGAATCTTGTGATGTTTTATCTAAATCTTCAATAAAAGTTAATGGAACAAATATTAATCCTCTCTCTTGTATTCTATCTTCAAACACAACTGTAGAAATAAGATATATTGTAAATAACCCCTCATTTAGACAACTTTATACTGGAGAAATATCTATAACTTCAAAAGACAAGGAAACAAGATATATAAACCTTTATATGTCAACTTATGATTTTAATTATTCCCTATTTGATGGATTCCCTATATGGGGAATAATATTAATTCTATTTTCACTTTTAGTTTTAGTTTTTATTTTACTAAAAAAGGAGAAATTAAATATTAATAAATTCTTACAATGAAATATTTTTTATTATTAATACTATTATTAACACTTGTATCTGCAACTCCAACAATAACTATGAAAAATAAAACAATTACAAAATGTTCAACAGATATTGGAACTTTATCATTTTCAATACCTTTCTGGAATTGGTCAGGGATAACTATGAATAATGGATGCTCCGAATTACAAACTTACAAATGGTTTTTCTCATATAAGGAAGTTAATAATCAATACACTTGGACAGGAATAAGACTTTATATAATATTTTCAATAATATTAATAATCTCTTTAATATATAAAATAAAAGCCGTACTATTAGCAGAACGGATGATGTATTAAACAAAAAGTATTTAAATAAATAAAACTAAATCTAACTATGGACAAAACAATTCTTTTACTGGGGATGATAATTTTACTTAGTTTTGCTTCCGCAGATATTCTTCCTATAACTTATGTTCCTTTGACTCCCTCAGGAACCCTACAAGCAAATACTGCTTTCTCTTTTATTTTTAACTTAACAGGGGATAACTCTTGTTCTAATGTAATCGCAAGTTTTTCCCAAAATTTAAACTCTAATAACTTGGGAGTAGTAAATACAACCCTTGATGTTACTGGCTATAATAACTTAACATCCGCAAAGTTTATATGTGTTTATATAAATGGAACTCTTAAAGACACTGTTCAGATAGGGGTTGGATTAATGTCTAATCTGTATGCTAACCAAAGCGGTAACTTTTCTGGTAATGTGTTTGCTTCGGGAAATGTAACTGGGACTTCTGGATTCTTTTCTCAGTTGGGGAGTTTTCTAAATAAAATAACTTCAATATTC
>CAZPPL010000112.1:0-1604 GCA_964588465.1 uncultured Gammaproteobacteria bacterium | reverse complement strand
TCATACTTCCCAGCCGACCGTTTACCGGCGCGAACATGCATCGGGGTTACCGGATTGGCGCGCGAGGCTTTAGTCGAAATCGACCTGATCGTCCACCGGCCATAACGCACGTAGGGAGACCGGCAATGCCGACCGATATCCGTGGCCTGGACCTAACAACCGCTAGCGATACGGCCGCCGCGCATTTTGACGAGGCGGTCGAACACTATTTCGAGCACCGGCTTAGGGCGGGCGACAGCGTCAAGGAGATCCTCGCGGCGGACCCGGGCTTTGCCCTGGCACATTGTCTGCACGGCTATTTCTTCATGCTCTTCGGCACCACCGCGGTACTCGACAAGGCGCGCGCCGCCTTGGCCGAGGCGGAATCCCACGCCGACGGTATCACCGCGCGCGAAGCGACTCACATCGCGGCGCTGCGCACATGGCTGACCGGCGATATGGCCCTCACCTGCGCGCTGTGGGAAGAGATTCTGATCGAGCATCCGCACGATATTCTGGCCCGGCGGTTGCAACACTTCGCCTACTTCTGGATGGGGCGTAGCCGCGAGTTGCGCGATGCGCCCGCGCGGGTCTTGCACGCCTGGGACGAGAGTGTGCCCGGTTACGGATACATTCTGGGCATGCTCGCTTTTGGCCATGAGGAATGCGGCGATTATGTCACCGCCGAGCGGCACGGCCGGCGCGCCATGGACATGAATCAAAACGATTTGTGGGCCCTGCACGCTGTTGCTCACGTGCTGGAAATGCAGGGGCGTTTGCGCGAGGGCATCGCCTGGCTCAACCGGCCCGCCGATGCATGGGATGACCGCAACCCGTTTCGCGGTCATCTGTGGTGGCATTTGGCCCTCTATCATCTGGAGCGGGGCGCGCACGACGAGGCGCTTAATCTCTACGACCGTTCGATCCGCGCCGATAAATCGGATTTCTATCTGGACATTCAGAACTGCGCCGCGTTGCTCGCCCGCCTGGGGTATCAAGACGTCGACGTGGGCGACCGTTGGCACGAGTTGGCCGACCATGTGGAAACACGGCTGGACGATCACGTGCTGGCCTTCACCGATACGCACGCCATGCTGACCCTGGCGGCGACGGGACGGACGGCGGCGGCGGAGCGATTGCTGGACTCTTTGCGCAAGTTTGCAGAATCGCCCGGCAACTCGGCGGCGGCTACCATGGAACCGGTGACCATCCCGGTCTGTGAGGCGATCCATACCTACGGGACGGGCGATTATGGACGGGCCGTGGCGTTACTACTCCCCCGCCGCGACGATCTCATTGTCTTGGGTGCCAGCCATGCGCAGCGCGATGTTTTCCAGCAGATCATGATCGATACGGTTATGCGCGCGGGCAGGGACTCTCTGGCGCGGGAGCTGCTTGAAGAACGCCATGCGCTTCGGCCAAAGAGTGATTGGGCGCTGGTGCGTCTGAAATCCCTTTCCTAGAATGCTCACATAAAAAAGGAGGGTCCTCATATGGACATCGAAAAAGAAGAACGTGACCCATCGTTCAAGAAGGGTCTTGAAATGCGCCGTTCGGTTCTGGGTTCGGAGTATGTCGATAAATCAATCGCGGCGGCTGACGACTTCACGGAAGATCTGCAACGC
>CAZPPL010000111.1:0-1621 GCA_964588465.1 uncultured Gammaproteobacteria bacterium | reverse complement strand
GACCATCAAAATCTTTATCGATTAAAACCATAGCCAAACTTTCAAGGTTTCCTAATTCTTGCCCTTTGTCGTCTTCACTAAAATCAGAAAGGAATTTTTTGATGCTTATTTTTACATCTGTTTTTGTTGTAGTAACTTTTGTTTCAACTTCCGGTTGTTTCATAAAATGAAAACCGATTGCATCTTCCAAGTCGTTTACATTCTTTTTGCTTTGTGGTTGACGGAATTTCTTAAATTGAACTTTGTGTAATTCTTTTATGATATGATAAGGAACTTTTAAGAAGTAATAACGAACATTCTCAATCTCGTAATAATCGCTTATAAAATCGACATAACTCGCAGGTGCTACAATGTAAATTCTGTCACCAACCTTTTTACCAATGTTTGAATGTAGATTGTGTAAATACTCTTCATCAACAGAAGCATCTGCAAAATCCCAATATGGCCAAATCAAAGCATAATAACCATCTTTGCGTTGTCCGTCTATTTTTATCCCACTAATTGTTTTTTTAATTGGCTCAATTTCAAAAAGATTAAGGACAAAATCTGAATACTCCTTACTTTTAAGATTGAAAACTTTTTCAAGGTCATATTGACCAGTATTTACTGTTACAAAGTTCTCGGCTTGTTTGGAGTATGCTTTATTTTGGTTATCAAGCGATTTGCTTTTTTCAATATTTAATACTCTTTTTTGGATTGTATAGAAAGACAGTTTACCTATATCACAAGTTATCCATTTCCTATTTAACTTTTCAGCTACAGCTGCTGTAGTTCCAGAACCTGCAAAAAAGTCTAAAACAATATCTCCTTCATTTGAGGATGCTTTAATAATTCTTTCTAATAACTTCTCTGGTTTTTCGGTGGGATATGTCCCCTTTCCCCCCTTCATTCTACCAACATCTAACCAAATATCTTGAATAACTTGGCCTTCTTCTATTCTTTTATCCAGAAATGCAACTTTACACCGTTGTGCACCTTTAGGATACTTAGAAAGAAATAATTCTCCTTTTTTCAATTTTTCTTCCATCTCTTCTTCTGTTCCTATCCATTGTATTCCTGCTTTTGGTGTAACACCACGCCAAGTAAAAAACTTTTCCGGATTATTACCTTTCCAAGTTGCTCTTTCTAATTTTAATATTCTTGCACCTTTTGGCAGTGGATCTTCCTTTTTCTTTATAGTACCATCTTTTAATTTCATCCAAGAATATTCTTTCAGGGCAGATTGTGATAATCCGACAGTTATTTTATCCCAGTTGTACAAAGTTTCATTTTGTTTCCCATAATAAAATAGAATATCGTGAATGTTTCCATATCTTTTTTTTGCATCATTATGTGGATCGCTTCTCTGCCAAATAATTTCATTTTTAAATTGATTTTCACCAAATACCTCATCTAAAACTATTTTAATATAATGAGACTTTTTGGTATCTAAATGCATATAAATAGCACCATCTGGTGCTAAAAGTTCTTTGGCAATAATTAGTCTTCTTCTAATGAATTCTACAAATTCTGCCCCCTTAGCCTTATCTGAGTAGGCTTTCGAACCATTGTTTGTTCTGAAATCACTCTCGGTTGCAAAAGGCGGGTCAATGTAAATAAGTTTTACTTTCCCTTTTACTTT
>CAZPPL010000110.1:0-1641 GCA_964588465.1 uncultured Gammaproteobacteria bacterium | reverse complement strand
ATCGGTGCATCCGGTTTGTTGATGTTCATGGGAACTGGAACTTTTAGCGGTTTAATGGCCGCGCTACTGGGTGGTGTAATCATATCGTTGTTTTTATATGCCTATAAACATACTGTCGGTTATGATAGGTTGACCATCCACGGATGGAGAAGTTTTGGACCAACTGGTGAACGACTATGAATACGTTGTGGATCGTATATGCGCTGTTAATCATCGTTATTTTGTTTTTTGTTGAATATCTGGCCGCACTCGTATTCACGATCGCTGTAATTGGGTTTGGTTCTTGGATATTAATCAAACGGAGATTCTGGCGATGAAAAAACTGTATAGACAATTTCGACAATGGTTTGGAAATCGGTTGGTAAAACTGGCCGAGAGAATTGCGGGATGATTACTATATTTTATTTTGTTTTGATCGGAACCGCGCTCGTATTTTCGATCACAATGTTTGTATTCAGTCTTTGGATGTTTATTAGGAGTGTAATTAAATGACACTAATAATCGCTACAACAATATCTGTTGTTTATTGTGTAGTGATCGGAACTGTGTGTTATCGTTCACGACCCCGACGGAGGTTAAAATGACATTCGACGAAATCAGAAATGAGGGAGTTGAAGCGTGGTACAGGTCAACTCAGAAAGTTGGGTTGACTCTGTATCTGGAACGTTTCATATTCCTGAATAAATGGCGATTAGGGCCTGGAGGTGAAAATGGCATTTCATCCAAGAGAGTTTCCGATGGATCCAGAAGTCTTGGATAATATTCGAAATGATCAGGATAATCGAGATCCATTGACTATTTTAATGGAGCTAGAAGACGAATGGATTCGAGATCGTAATATGTGGGAAATCAGAAACTTCACTGAAACGAGGACAGACAAATGACTACTCAAGCAAATACACTCGAAAACATCGCTGAGCAAATGGCCAACATGCAGCAAGTAATCGAAAATGCCAAGAACGATATCAGTGTGGCAATCGCCAAAGAAGCATTGGCGAGCTTGCATTTGAGCAGCGAGCATGCGAAGAAACATGCGCAGCTCACCGACGAAGAGCGCGAGCTCACTGGTTTCATCGTCGAGCCGCTGTCTGCTGACGCGTATATCGATGCGTTGCTGTCAAGCGCGTGCTGGAGAGCATTACGGAGCGAACTGGCTCCAGCGATTATGCGAGTGAATAATAATGCTGTAAATCGCAAACAGTTGGTTGAACGAGTCGAGTCGGGTCGTCAGGCCGATACTGAAGCCGCTCAGACCCAGAAAACGCTCGCGTTTTACGAAGTATTGGACGAACGGCTGAATCGCATCGAGACAGAGTTGACACGATTCGAGGTGTTGCATATTCTGGCCGTTGAAACGCAGCATCACGATGATGATGTGCGTCAGAGCGATATTCCACAAGCTGAGCGTCGTTATGTACGTATGCCGCAGCTTCGCTGGATTCGTTTGGCTGATCGCGAGATCGAGGGTGCCGAAGATCGCGATGATCTGGAACAGCTCACGCGGCGCGCTCGGCAGTATCTGGATGTCAGCCAGCCAAACTTCGGAGGTTTCGGAGGCTAAGATCACACCGCCAGTTCCAGCACAAGGACGTGCTGGTTTTTTGTTTATCGAAGCTGATAGTGGGCACGAGAAATGAAAAC
>CAZPPL010000109.1:0-1657 GCA_964588465.1 uncultured Gammaproteobacteria bacterium | reverse complement strand
GGGCTTGCTGAAAAAAGCATTTTCAAATATCCCCTCACCAAGCCGCAATCAATTGCGGACTCCAGACCCACCGGGCTTCAACTCTGCTACCACTACGAGCCCGACAATATGGCTTCAGCTTGAGCCAGCTGGCCCCCAGAAGGTCTTTCTCCGTACTCTTCCAGCTCGGCCACCACGCCCAGCACAACAAAGACCCGACTCGGACGAGGAGGTGCTCCAAGTTCATCACCAGAAACGAGATCTGAATCATCGCTTCGGAGGTGCTGGCGAGTTTGGCCATCATACGCCCTAGCCCAAACCGCCGTTTGCCTTGCCCAAACTTGCCTGCAATGGCCATCCGAGCCGTGGCATCGTCTCGGCCTTGTTGCTGGTCTTGCTTCACCTGCTCGGCGGTGGCCTCGTTGACCTTCCGTGGGCGACCCAAGGGTGGCCCCGCAAGGCGAATCCCTTTGCTGTGGCCGTAGCGACGATTCTCACGAGTGCGATAGATTGGGTCCGCATGAACCGAGGCCGGATCATGGCCGAACCGTCGACGATCGGCTTCGATCTGTCCGACTACATCCAGGGATTCGTTGTAGGCATCCCAACTGATGCGATCGACAAAGCTGATTCCCGCCACCAGACTCACCGAGATGTTCGCGCCACATTCGACCGGGCACCCGGCTTTGCCTCGCACGATGGGACGGACATGTGGCTGGCTGAGGCTGACCAACCGATCGGCGATTCGATGCCAGCGATGCGTGTACATCCAGAGCTGTTGCCGATACAGTTCTTGCATGACGAGCAGCTGGCGGTAGCGTGTCTTGGGTCAGGTGACAAGTCATCCTTCGTGGGCCATGCCGGCAATCGATCGAAGATTGCGCCGGAGATACCGGAGCTGGTTGCCAATCCCTCGTCGGAGTTTCTGGCTCTTCGGCGTTTTGCTCTTTGCGATGCGCAAATAATCCTGTCGGGCGTTCGGCCGATAGGTGCGAGGCTTTTTCTGGACCGTGGTCCGAGCGGCATGCCGGGGATCGATGAGCTCTTCGGTGTTCTCGCGGGCATCATGCAGGAGGTGCAGGTCGGTGGGCTATTTGATATCGGCGGGCACACAGGTGGCATCAAGGAGGAGCTGGCCGTTCGGAGGAGCAGCCTCGCCTTCTCCTTTCGCTTCTCTTGGTTCATCTCTCGTTGGCGGAGCGTCAGCAATCCGCCGAGCGATGGCTTCGTTGATCTTCTCAAGGCTCTCGTCAGGAAACCGTTTACGGAAGGTGGTCACCAGCGAATGATGAAACGGCGCCTCCTCGTGATACGCCAGGAGACCCACAACATATTGCAGATAGGGGTGCTCGGCAATCTGGGCCACCAACTCACGATCCGTCACGCCCAGGCGCTCTTTGAAGATGAGTGCCCCCAACGCGAGCCGCGAGGACTTGGCGGGAGCCCCGATGTCGTCTTGGGCAAACTGCTGCGCGTACGCTGTGTCGACTTCGGCCCAGGGAATGTGCTTCGCGAGCATCACCCACCGGTTGGCACTGCGGAGTTTGCCGCCACAGGGCAAGACGAAATCTTCAAAGACGAGTTGATTCACATGGGGTTTCCGATACATGGGTTCTCCTGGTGCAAGCTTTTAGGGGAGTGCGAGAATGTTTCTGTGCACGTTCCCCCTGTTCTTACA
>CAZPPL010000108.1:0-1676 GCA_964588465.1 uncultured Gammaproteobacteria bacterium | reverse complement strand
TCAGAAACAGAAAGTTTTTTTCTTCCTTTAGCTCTTCTTCTTTTCAGCACTTTGCGACCATTCACGCTGGACATTCTTTCGCGAAATCCGTGCTTGTTCTTTCTTTTTCTTACCGATGGTTGAAAAGTTCTCTTTGTCATCTTTCTGTAGATTTTGGGAGTGCAAAAATAGACTATTTTTTAAAATTCACAAACCGAAATTCGAAAAAAAAATTATTTTTTCTACTGATTTTTAGATTTGTTTATGCTGCTATTTTTGAAAAAAAAAGATTCTCCTTCCCGTAAAAAGAAAGGAGAATCGCTGAAATCTTATTTTTCCGGAACTTCTTTCAGGGTTTCCAACAGGAAATCCCAAAATTTCTGTACCGTAGCAATATTCACTTTTTCGTCCGGTGAATGCGGCCAGCGGATGGTGGGACCGAAGGAAATCATATCCCAGTTGGTGTAAACAGAACCGAGTAGCCCGCATTCCAGACCGGCATGGATAACTTTTACTTTCGGAACTTTTCCGAACTTCTTATTGTAGAGTTCTTTCATCTCTTTCAAAATAGGCGAATCAGGGTCGGGCTTCCAGCCCGGATAATCGCCTGAACTTTCGGCTTTGAGGCCGGCAGCTTCGTGTGATGCTCTTACATCGGCAGCTATTGTATTTTTCCCTTCTTCGGTAAGGCTGCGTTGCAGACTGGCCAGTTCTATTTTGCCGTCCTTGGCTTTGACAATGGAAAGGTTGGTGGATGTTTCCACAATACCATCCAGTTCTTTACTCATGGTAATCATACCATTGGGGCAGTCGGCCACAGCTTTGAAAAGGCTCGTTTGTGCTTTTTCTTCCATCACTTTTGCGGGCATGCCGGCAGTTTCGGCTATTACTTCCACACCGGCATCGGTTTTGGCAAATTCGTCTTTAACAAGCTGGTCAAATTCTTTTACAAAAGCTTCAAAACCAGCTTTTTTATCTTCGGGGACAACAGCTACGGCAAAAGCTTCACGCGGAATGGCATTACGCAGGTTTCCGCCTTCCACTTCGGCCACACGTAAACCGTATTTTTCATTGGCCGTAGTTAGCAACGCATTGATGATTTTGTTGGAATTACCACGTCCGAGGTTAATGTCGAGACCGGAATGTCCGCCTTTCAGCCCTTTTACGGTAACCTTGTAAGCAGCCATATTTTCGGGAACGTCTTCTTCTTTGTAATCCAGCTCGCCATTGGTATTGACACCACCGGCGCAACCGATATAAAGTTCCCCTTCGTCTTCCGAATCAAGATTCAGTAGAATATCACCATCGAGCAGGCCGGGTTTCAGCCCTTCGGCACCGGTCATGCCGGTTTCCTCATCAACGGTAAACAAAGCTTCCACAGGCCCGTGAACCAAATCTTTCGATTCGAAAACCGTCAAAGCAGCAGCCACTCCCATACCGTTATCAGCGCCGAGTGTTGTTCCTTTGGCCGTTACCCATTCGCCATCGATGTAGGCATCAATGGGGTCTTTTTCAAAATCGTGATCCGAATCGGAATTTTTCTGTGGAACCATATCGATATGTCCCTGAAAAATAATTCCTTTACGGTTTTCCATACCTTTGGTGGCAGGTTTTTTAATAATCACGTTTCCCACTTCATCCACCAGGGTTTCCAGTCCCAGGTCTTCTCCGAATTTTTTCAGAAATTCGATAACTTT
>CAZPPL010000107.1:0-1691 GCA_964588465.1 uncultured Gammaproteobacteria bacterium | reverse complement strand
TAACTTAACATATCTATTTATTTTCACAAAGGGAGGGATTGTCATTTTGACAAATGTTCCGTTTTACGGCATGAATACGTACACTACCCATGCTGTTGCTAAAACAGCCATTTTCTTTTTGTCTACTAAATTTATTAAAAGGTATATTGATATTGCAGCGATAACAATTAAACTTATAGCGATAGGGAATGTGCCTTCTTTTAGTAAGAAATTTTCTGCATTTTTATAAAGTGGGCAAATATGCTTACTCATATTTTTCTATATTTTTTCATTATTTTTTTCATCTTTGTCTTTTCGCCTCTTTTAAACGGCGTCCACGAAGCCCATGTTTCCTTTAACATTTTGTCTTTATTTTTATATTTAATTTTTTTCATTTTTTAAATATCGCCTCCGTTAGTGTTGATTTTTTCGATGGCATTTTTACTTACTTTTTTTAATATTTTATTTGCACTATTTTTTTGGGTTTCCCAAATAGCACTAAATTTTTTAGTGTCTTGTATTAAATTTTCTATATCTTTTTTTATTAATATTGCATCATTTTCTACATTTGTTATTTTTATTTCTTTTAATATATTAGTTATTTCTGATATGATTTTAACACTCTCTTCTGTCACACTTATTAATTCTGAAATAGTTGTGACAATTCCAACTGTCTTAGGGTCGAGTACTTCGACCAACTCACTCACGGTCGAAACATCTTTATTTATTTCAGGAAACAAATTAATAAGATATTTTAATCCTGTAACAATATCCACGCCTACATTTTTAGCAGTTTTTTCTATATCTCTATAAGCTTGTTTAATTGTATTCCACATTTTTACCTCCCTCTTTTATGTTTTTCCCTTGCAATTTTGCCTGCTGTTGCTTTGGCAATATACAAAGCTCTTTTATTACTTTTTCCTTTCTTTTTATACTCCCTGTCGATACGCATTTCAAGTTTCTTAAATTTTTTCCCCATTCCGACGCTCCCATAATTCTATTTTATTAATTATGTATGAAATTGATTTGTGAACATTGTGAGAGTCTTTTTCAATTTGCGTAAATCTTTTTTCGATTGATATTGATATTTTTATAGCTCCACCTAATATAGCTATAAAATTTCCTATCAATCCAAATATAATTATTATAGTTGTATCCATTATTCAACATTTTTTGAAACATAGTTAACAATCTTATGATAAATATCTTTGAAATCTTTCTTGCTGTCTTCGGAGCTGTCTATTTCTTCTAATTCTTCTATTATGCTCTGTGAAATTACAATTAGACTGTCAAACAATTCATAAATATCTTGCTGTTCCATTCCTTCATTTTCAACTTCTTCATTTTCGTTCATTTTTTTTTACTCCTTTGAAATATTTGAAATATTTGGAATATATTTATAAGCTTTTGTAATAAAAATTAAACCTAAAATTATTAAAATGAATCCTAAAGTGATTGTTACTCCCTGTAAAAAATATTTTTCTATGGGTATACCGAAGAAGGTTGGCAAAGCCTTTTTTTTTACTACCTCATTATTATCATCATTTTTTTCTAATGGTGCCAACGCCTGCAAAGGTGATAATGTTTCTAATGGTTTAAATTCGTCCATTTTTTAACCTTTTTTATGGCAAATAGCACATGCTTTGCCTTTTTTCGATAATTTTTTTACTTTTTTTTTACTCATTTTACCCTCATTTTGTTTATCATATCCG
>CAZPPL010000106.1:0-1694 GCA_964588465.1 uncultured Gammaproteobacteria bacterium | reverse complement strand
ACGAATGAGGCGGCGCAGCGGGATGCCCATTCCCACCGTTACCCTGGACGGGACCCGATGACCGAAGACCGCGGTTTCGACCCCAAGGCACTGCACACCGGTGATGATGACTTCCCGGAACTGGAACTCTCCGACGAAGACATCCTCGATGCCATGCAGTATATCCCGGGGTTCCTGGATATCAGCACCGAGGATTTTCGCGAGATCTACCACTACGCGCATCGCCATGCGCTGGAACGCCTGTTCGGGCGGATCCGGGCGGGCAGCCTGATGCGCGCCGGCATCGAGCCCCTGCATCCGGACACGATACTCCAAGAGGCGATCACCTCGATGGCCCGCCAGGGCCTGAAGAGCCTGCCCGTAGTCGACGCCGGAAACCGGGTGATCGGGATACTGACCGAAAGCGACTTCCTTCGCCGGCTCCAGGTCGACACCTTTCTCGAATTGTTGTTGCGCCTGGTGAAGGACATCAGCAGTTTCCGCCATCGCTGTCACGAAACGCCGGTGAGCGAGGCCATGTGCGCGGCGCCCGTCACCATCGGGGAGGATGCCGGTTTCTTTACGATCATAAAGACTTTTCACGGGCACGACGGGCGCAGCATGCCGGTGGTCGACACCGGCGGCCACCTGCGCGGGCTGCTGCTGCGCAAGGAGTTTCTCGATGCCTGCCACCTGGAGGATCTGCTGTGAACCTGCGGGCGTATCTGACCAAGATGCGCGGCACGACCCGGGGCAGCCCGCCGCGGGTCAGTAACAGCGAGATCGCCTGGTCCTGGGTGGGCGCCTTTCTCGGTATCGGCGCCTGCGGCGCGCTGACGCAGCTTTTCCTCAGCGGTCGCGACCTGACCTTGATAATCGGCTCGTTCGGCGCCTCGGCGGTGTTGGCCTACGGTGCGGTACGTAGCCCGCTGGCACAGCCGCGCAACCTGATCGGCGGCCACGTCGTCTCCGCCATCGTCGGCGTGACCGTATGGAAGCTGTTTCATTATGCCCCCTGGCATATCCCCTGGGCGGCGGAGGCGCTGGCGGTGTCCACCGCGATCGCGCTAATGCACGCCACGCGGACGCTGCACCCGCCCGGCGGTGCCACCGCCCTGATCGCGGTGATCGGCTCGTCGAAGATCCACTGGCTTGGTTATTACTACGTCTTGGTCCCCGCGACCCTGGGACCGCTCATCCTGCTGGCGGTAGCGCTGCTGGTGAACAACATTCCCTCGACCCGGCGCTACCCGGAGATCTGGTTCTAGGTCCGGATGTAGTGCTCCAAGGCTCGTTCGGCGGGTCGCCGACACCGGCCGTCGGCCTTCGCGCGTGTCCACGCCCCGACCACCTCGAAGGCCTGCTAGCCATACAGTCGTAGTGGGTGATGCCGCACAGGGACTGCAAGTGCGGCTTCTCGCCGTTCTCGCGATCGAAGCGCCGGGTCGGAAAGTGGGCCCGCCCTCCTCCGGCAGACGGCTCTCGTGCATCACGCGGCTACAACTGCCCGCAATACCCGATGCCCTCCTCAGAAAAATCCCGATAGGCAACCATCCGGTCGTAGTCCATGCTTTGCTTTCCAACGAATGGGTGACTGCCAAAGGATCCTCGCTCAGGGGCGGGACATCAGACCAACCAGAGGCGCGCCATGGAGCACCGTTATGAACGGCGCAAGGCGATCGCGTTCAGTGTCGATATATTCCTGGACGGGCGGC
>CAZPPL010000105.1:0-1696 GCA_964588465.1 uncultured Gammaproteobacteria bacterium | reverse complement strand
TCCAAATCCCAACTATAAAAACCAACTTTTCTTTTTCCTGTCAAATTAGCAATACGTCTATCCAGTCCAAAAGATTCAGCCATTTGCCAAGTGTTTTCTTGCAACAACTCCAATTCGTCAATTTCAAATTTAATCTCTGCTTTTATATCATTTTTGCCCGGTTTCATTTCTGTTATATTTACTTTTATCTTTCTGTTAATTTCTCGTTCTCTTGAATGAATGCCAACGTTGCGGCTATGCTGCGTGCCGCATTTATATCTTCAATTTTTCTGTTTACAAATATATTAAATTAAGGAACGTAAACTTCATATTTACAACTAATTGCGGTATGCAGTATGAGCCATTGTTATGGGCTGGTTATATTTCCTAAATTTATTATTCCTTTTTGTTTTTGAATAATTCCATTCGTATAGTTGCTTAATCCAAAAGTATTTATCAAATATTCTTTTGTCACTTTTATAATGAACTAGGTTCCTCTTTATTTTTGATTTAATTGCTTGTTTGAATTCTTTATTTTCTTGAACTTGAAAGTCTTTTACTTTTGAAAATCCGGCTATGAGGTCCTCGGCATGACCCGGATTATTTTCTTTGATTTTTTCAATAGAGTCCTGCGTCATTAAATTT
Source organism: uncultured Gammaproteobacteria bacterium (assembly GCA_964588465.1). Taxonomy (GTDB): domain Bacteria; phylum Patescibacteriota; class Patescibacteriia; order Patescibacteriales; family UBA12465; genus UBA12465. The sequence continues at coordinate 1,072 of CAZPPL010000105.1, read as the reverse complement.
GTACATTTTTCGATGTTAAAATTATTTACGAATACGTTTTGATTTTCATCCACTACAAGTAATTCGCTTAATATCTTACTGTCTTTTTCAGGATGTTGCTCTATTTCACTTAATAATTTTGGACTAATTAGTATTCTTGGGAAAATTGCCTTTTTCTCTAATTCAACAGATTCCACTAATGCTCCTGAGAATATCATATTTTCATCAGAATAAAATGAACCAAAACTAATTGCTCCTCTTGAAAAGAATCCTTTTTCCATTAAAAGGTTTTGGTAAGTAGAAATGTACAAATTGAAAAATAAAAAATTATAGAAAAAATCTTGATAGTTTGTATTAATTGGAATTGCAGCGCAAAGGCAGTCTGAAAATAATTTAACTACAAAATCCTTTTTCCAATTAAACATGTCATGTTCATTCTGACTAATATTCATTTTTAGAAAATCAGCAGCGCTATCAGAAGCGTTTTTAATATCTGATAGGACATTTGGCATTTCTCCATTGTCATATTTTTTTATAAAATCACTAAATCCTAAAATGTCAACAAATGCAACAATATATGTTTCTGTACTAATCATTTCTTTTTTTTAACTTGCCCATAACGGTTTGGCTATGCGGAGTGCGGATTATCAGTGTTCTTCGCTTTATGCTTACCGTTAGTTCTATCATTGTATCATGCTTATATCCAACGTTTTGCCCGCATTACGCATAGGTGTTGTTATAGGCTGCCTTATTAATATCAAAATGGAAGATCATCATCAGATTTTTTTTTGTTTCGTCACACGTAATTGAAATTGTTTTTAAGTTGACAAAATCCAGTTTTCTCCTTTTTTAGTTGATCTACAAGCAATGTATTCCTGATTATTCCATTCGGCACTGTATTTACTATTTTCAATCACTGAGTTTATATCTTTATTCTGAACAATAATTACTGTTGATGTTTTGGAGTCATACCAATTTAGATAGCCTAAAAGTTGGACAATGGTTTCTAAGACTTTTTTATATCCTACAGTAGAAGAAATCGTAACTATTCAGCCAATAAATTTACAAATAAAACGCTGTTAATACCGTTTTT
>CAZPPL010000104.1:0-1709 GCA_964588465.1 uncultured Gammaproteobacteria bacterium | reverse complement strand
GCTTTACTTTTGCCTTAGCAAACAGAAAAAAACCAGGCAGTAGATTTTTCCTAATTTGCTGCCTGGTTTTTTGGGATCAACTGGGTCTTAACGGATGTGGCTATGGGATGTGCTGTACCCGACCTGCCGTATCTTTCTATTTTACAAATATATTCATTTAATGCTTAATCTTTTTGTTCCCAACTAACTGCGGCATGAACCATAGGTGGTGTTATGGCACGTTTGTTTTCTATCATTAGTTTCAACTTTCCAGATATCCTTTATATGCTTTTCTAATTTGCTCTATTTCATCAATATAGTTATCAATCATTTGCTTATCAGATGATTTGTCAATCATTTCCGATTTCGCCTCATTCGCAACGTTTAGAATTTTTTTAATACGTCTTTCTTTTGCATCCTGTCTTTTTATAGATTCAATTTGTTTTTCTTGTTCCTCTTGAAATCTCTTAAAACAATTGAAAATACAATCTATGTAGAATTTTTTTAAATTCTCTTTATCAGGTTTGATTAATAGGTTAATCTCATATTCATTGGGTATTCTTTCGTAATAAGTCATCTTATATTCATCAATAGAATTTTGAATATCTGAAACAAATCTTTTATGGGTAGAGGCTTTTACAAAATCATCATATAGGTTTTCAATAAATTCAAATCTTCCTTTTAATGTATCTATATTTTTTGTATTAGAAAGGATATGAAGACTTTCAAGTATCTGGACACCTAGTCTTTGTATTATCTGTGGACTATAATTAAATCTATATTTATTAATTACATTTTTGTTTTTAGGAGAAATAACTTCTTTTGTCTTTTTTATATTACTTATTTTATTATTTGTTGTTTTTACTTGTGTTCTATAACCTTCTAATTGTGCTTCCTCATCCTTCCTATTAGTTAAATCTGTCCTTATCTGATTTAATCTCTTAGATCCGATACCATTAATTTTCAATAGTTCTGAATCTGAAGTCCTATTAACATCTTCTCTTGATGTAATACCGTTAGAAAATAAATTCTTGGCAATACTTTCACTAATCCCTAAAATTTCCATTAATTCCCACAAGTACCAATTCTTAGCAAGAAATATTTGCTCAGATAAATCATTATATTCCTCAAAAAGATTTGAGATAATCTTTTCTTTTTTAGGGTGAGGTAAGACACTTTCATAAGCTTCTCTGAATTTTATTAAAAATTCAAGGTCTCTAATTTTTTCTTTACTCGAGGATTCTGAGTATTCATCAATAAATGGAAGCCATATTCCATTACGACTATCACTATATTTAGGTAATTTATCCTCCGTTGTATTCCTTACTATCTCACCATGATGCTTTAATGTTTTAAGAGGTGTATAAGGCCAAAGCGTGGCACAGAACTCATAAGAACTAGGATAATTTGTATCATAATGTGTCTTTTTTTTAACCTTCGAATTTCCTCTGGTAAATTGAGAAATTATGTATCCAATAAGTCCAATTATAAAAATTACTATAATTAAGGTTTCCATAATCAATAAGATTTATTATCAGGATTACTTAAATGTTCATTTGCATCTACTTAAATGTGCCATAACTCCTTTTATCCAACTATTTCATACTGTCTATCCCATTAATATATCGTTAAACACACTATTTTGTCTTTTATCTTTGCTTCTGTGCCTGATATTTATTAAAAACCGGAAAGACGTACTTCTGTTGTGCTTTGTAAGAGAGAAAGGAATG
>CAZPPL010000103.1:0-1713 GCA_964588465.1 uncultured Gammaproteobacteria bacterium | reverse complement strand
GTACTGGCGCTGTGGAGCCAGTGGAGCGTCTCGGCCGTACGGACCCCGCTTTCATCGACATGGAGGATGGGCCCCGTGCCGAGGGCCTGTTTGACCGCTGTCTCAAACGGCGCAAGGTGCTCATGGCATCGACGGGTGGCCGCAACAATGGTGGCGTCGCTGACCGGGGCACCATACAGATCGGCCATCATCTGGCGGATGCGGCGCAAGGGGAGCAACTGTTGATGCTGGAGATAGACGAGGAGACTGCGAAATCTGGGGCCGTACTGGGTCGGCGCATTCAGGTCATCAGGAAAGGACGCCGTGACTGAGCAGCCGCAGGCGGGGCAGGTTTTGATTGCTCCCTGATACTCGGTGACGTCGAGTGTGGGCTCCGGCAGGTCAAAGCACTGCCGGCATTCATAGCCGATGACTGGCTCGTTGGTCAGATCGGCCTGGCAGGCACAGGAGTGCAGCGGCAGTGTGACCAGGTGGTCTGGGTGTGTCACCGGCTTCAGGGTTTGGCCGAGATGGCCGTGTTGGCCACCCGGCTTTTTCCCAGACGGGGTGCGCAGGCTCTTGGTGCGAGGCTTAGCTGGGCCATCGGATGAGGGCGGTTTGCTACTGTTGCGACTGGTGGTGTCCAGCCGCTGCTGCAGGTCAGTGACCTGCAGGGTCCGTGCCTGCACCTGGTCCTGGAGCGCCAGAATCAGTTCGACGAGTGCCCCAGAGTTCTTCTTGGCCAGGCTGAGGAGTGCGTCGCGGGTGACGGTCATGGCTGGCTCCGGCAGAGGGCTTCTCGGAAGTGTCGGCTGAGCGGATAGAGGTAAATGGCCTTCACCGGCACTCGCAAATCATTGTGCCGGTCCTGCCTGGACCGGCCTTGGGTGTGCCCGACATGGAGCCAGTTGGCAGCTTGATAGCAGATGCCCTTGAAGCGGTCGCGCTCCACAAAGGTCTCCACCAAGTGGACGGGATGGCCGTATGTCTTGATCCAGTCCTGTTGAAGACGGCGTATGACTCGGCCGAGAAGATGGCTGGCCAAATGAGGCACCCGCACCCAGGGGAGGATGAGGAAGCGGGTATTGTTGGTCATGAAGGTGAGGTTGGCGGCTCGGGTGGCCGGCTCCCAGCCGATAAAGGTGTCGCGAGGAGCGGTGGCCCATGCGGCGGAACCGAAGAGGAGGCAGGCCAGATGCTGACCGGAACGATCCTGCACCAGGTACTTCAAATGTTCGCCGACCGTTCGGGTGAACCCGAGGTAGTGATGGTGGTTCAGATAATACCCCACACAACTGGCTTCGTCGGAATTGGGGGGTGGGATATGAATGGACAGGGGTGTCAGATTCTTGAGAGACGTTTCGATGGGCGTGGCGTCGGGAGGCATGAACCCCTTGGGGAATGAGGGGCGGAGGCTGCGCCGACAGGCCACACGGATCGGTGGGAGTTGCAGGAGCCCGCGCTGGTCGAGTTTGTCGATCAGGCTGCGGGCGGCAAAGGTTTTCAGGTGTCCCGTATGAGTCTGCCAGCCCCAGGACCGGCAGATGTGCTTGGTGAGTTGATGCCGGCTCCAGTCAGGGTGCTGGGCAACCAGCTCGCGCAGCCAGGAAAGATCAGCGTGGAGGAGGTGCCGGCCTTGACAGGTGATCGTTTCATTCATGGCACGAGTATGCCATGGGAGGACACGTTAGTCCAGCGAAAAACAGGCTAGAGAAAATTGACCTGAGTAGTTAC
>CAZPPL010000102.1:0-1724 GCA_964588465.1 uncultured Gammaproteobacteria bacterium | reverse complement strand
CGTTATGTGAACTAGCCGCTGTGAGGTCCCCTTGGGGGGCGCTGGGGGGAGTAGCCGCGGCCTCTCTCGCTTCTGAGCGTGAGGGGACGAGGCGAATGCCTTTGCCCGCCTTGAGCCACGCTGAAGGCGCTCCACTGAATGTTGCCCGGGTTCTGTTGAAAAACCGATGCGCGTATTTGCCCTGTGATCGACAAACGGCGGGCGACCTATACCAACACCTACCCCATTTCAAGGTGCCACCTCGCGTCAACGCCCGGCGCGGCGGGTGCCGGCCTGCAAGAGGCGTGACGACGCCATGGATGGCCGGCGCGACTGTTGCGAGGCAGACTGCACGCGCCGTGACGGGCGGCAATGGCCTGTCATTCTTCATGGCATTCAATCAGTGACGGCACCAGTGTCCACTTCCTCATTTGCTTCAGCAGCTAAGGTGGTGAGGAGCGATTCTGTTTCGTATTCAATGTGATGATGACCGTTGTGTACTCGTGGCCGATCCGCCGGATGCGTCAGGGCATGAATCTCTTTGAGCTTGCGAATCGAGACTTGGGTGTAGAGCTGAGTCGTGGTGAGCGTGGCATGTCCAAGGATCGCTTGAATGTAACGAATGTCCGCGCCGTTCTCCAGCATCAACGTGGCCATCGTGTGCCGGAAGATATGGCACGCGCCGGGTTTCCCAATCCCCGCATGGGCAATATATTTCTTCACCAAATCCGTGAGTCGATTCTTTTCAAACGGTTCGCCAAAGTCATGCAAGAACAGCCACCCGGCATCCGGCTCTACGACCAACGACGGCCGCACCTCTTCCACATATCGCGTGATCCAGTGACACGCCCGTGCGCCCAACGGCACCATCCGATCTTTTTTCCCCTTGCCTTCTCGCACCATCAACGTGCCATGTCGTGTCTCGACATCATAGAGTTTCACATGCCGCAATTCATTGCGACGGATGCCCGTCGAGTACAGCGTTTCAATAATCGCACGATCCCGAATCCCACGCTCGCCATGCAACATCGTTTGCGCCACAATCCGCTCCACGTCGTCATGCGTGAGCAGATGCTGTGGTAAGCGCCGATGCAGCCGCGGCAAGTCCAATTCACTGGCAGGATTGGCTAAGAGATAATTCTCCTTGGCCAACCATTTGAAGAAGGATTTCAGCGGGCTCAGGCGGTTGTATTGGGTGATGAAGCTTAAGGGTTCGTGGTTGGCTTTGCGCGAGTGATAGACAAACCGGCGGTAGCGTTCGAGAATGGGCCGCGTGATATCTTGCGGTTTCTCCAATCCGCGATCGGCGCACCACGCGACAAACCGGCGAAGCATCTGGACCCGGAGTTCCACCGTCGCCGCACTGTAGCCCATGGCGGCGGACCAGTCGAGAAACTGGCGGACGTACGGCATCATGCCATGCTGCTCAAGAGGAGAGACTACGGAAGGCTTCGCCGCGACACGCCGTTTCTTGCGAATCATCACTCACCAGCCTTCACCATCAAGGGCACTGCACGAGAATTCGCTAACGTCTCTTGCTGAAGATGGATGGAACTACGATACGATGCATCCTGTTCTGAAGCCCGTATCAGTCCATTTTCAGCGAATTCGACTTTGGAAACACTGAACGCCTTGTCACCATTGGCGATGGTGGTGATTACCTCATCCCGACCACCCCCCGACTTGGCCACGACTTGGGGCCGACTTGACCCCGACCGGTTCACGTTTTGCCCCGACTTCTTTTC
>CAZPPL010000101.1:0-1733 GCA_964588465.1 uncultured Gammaproteobacteria bacterium | reverse complement strand
AAGGATTATGCCGATGAAAAAGGATTACTTGACATTGTTTTTGTATGAGAAACGGATTGCAAATCCTAAAGTTCTAAACTTCCGGATTGCAAATCCTGAAGAGCGCAAGAGCAATAGCTCATTCGGATTTGCAATCCGAATGTTCCGGGAAAATAGGATTTGTAATCCGATAAAAATATAATGGATGAAATGAAGAAGGCACAGCAAAAAAACGGATTAAAAATCCTAAGACTTAAAACTTCCGGATTGCAAATCCGGAAGAGCAGAAGCTAATATGAAACGAATACAATGAAAAAACTACTCTTCATATTTCTTATTTTCCTCACGGGAAGCCAGATTCGGGCGCAAGAAACCCACAAATTCACTGTTACCGGATTTATGGAGTACCTGAACACCACCTGGGCACCGGAACATACCACGTGGACAAACCTGTCTAATGTTTACAACCGCCTCGACCTGCACTGGTATCCGGTGAAATCGCTGGAGTTTTCGGCCGGTATTCGCAACAACTTCAACTTCGGCCCCATGATGGCCGGTTATTACCCCTACTATGCCGATGCTCTGCTCAAAGATTACGGTTGGCTCGACATGACTTTCAACCTTGCCAAAGACAGTTCTTACCTGCTTTATACCAACATCGACAGGCTAAATATGAAATGGACACTACAAAAATTTGAGCTGACCATCGGCAGGCAGCGCATCAACTGGGGCATCAACATGGTCTGGAATCCTAACGATATTTTCAACACTTACAACTATTTTGACTTTGATTATGTGGAACGTCCGGGCAGCGATGCCGTGTTGCTTCAATACTACACCGGCGACTTCTCCTCGCTGCAACTGGCCGCCAAACTTAACCGGAACAACCAGCTTACCGCGGCACTCATGTACAAATTTAACGTGGACAATTACGATGTACAATTTCTCGGCGGGGTGATGGAAAAAGATATGGTTGTAGGCTTGGGCTGGGCAGGACAAATAAAAGGAGTAGGATTTACCGGAGAAGCTTCTTATTTCAGAGACCTCGACCGGTTTGCTGACACCACAGGGCAGCTGGTGGCTTCCGTGAGCGCCAACTACACTTTTTCGAACCAGCTTTTTGTGAATGGCTCCTTTATTTACAACAGCAGCGGAACCACAGGGCCGGCCGGCATGGGGAACTTCCTTTTGATGGGAAATGTGAGCCCAAAAACGCTAACACTTTCCAGATTTGACCTGTTTGGCGAAGTCTCCTATCCGATAACCCCACTGATAAAAGCCGATGTCTCAGGTATTTACAACCCTAATGACAACTCACTGTTTGCCGGGCCATCCTTAGACTTCAGCCTAACCGAAAATCTGGATCTCTACGTTATGGGGCAGCTCTTTTTCGGAAAACCTCAAACAGAATTCGGCGACTACGGACAGATGTACTACCTGCGGCTGAAATGGTCGTTTTAGATGGGGAGATGGTGAATCGTGAAATAGTGAATGGTGAAATGGTGAATCGTGAAATGGTGAATCGTGAAATGGTGAATGGTGAAATGGTGAATCGTGAAATGGTGAATCGTGAAATGGTGAATCGTGAAATGGTGAATGGTGAATGGTGAAGTGGTGAATGGTGAAGTGGGGAATGGTGAAGTGGGGAATGGTGAAGTGGGGAATGGTGATTGGGGAATGGTGATTGGGTGGGCATCAATTCTTTTTTATCTTTGTCAGAAAAAATTATGAAATTAGGTTACCGTATCACCCGT
>CAZPPL010000100.1:0-1769 GCA_964588465.1 uncultured Gammaproteobacteria bacterium | reverse complement strand
ACCAAACAGTAAATTTTAAAAACCGGACAGAAATGAAAAAGAATAAAAGTTTTTTGGCACTCGTCATTCCCATCGTTGTAATTATCGTTGCCGTTATCTTCCTGAAGATGCATCACAACCAACCTGAAGACCGGGTTTTTACCGGCATGTTCGAAACCACCACCGTAAATGTTGCTTCGCTGGACCCCGGGCGAGTGGACACCATTTTGGTTGACCGTGGTGATATGGTAAAAAAAGGACAACTGCTGGCAAAACTGGAAACCAACATTATGGAAACCAAAGTAGGTCAGGCCAAAGGAGCCGTCATGGCCGCCGGCGCACTTGTAGAAAAGGCAAAATCAGGTGCCCGGAAAGAACAAATCAAAGCGGCTGAGAACAAATACGGCATGGCCCGCAGCCAGTACGAATTTGCTGAAAAAACTTACAGACGTTTCCGGATGATGTTTACCGACTCCATTATTTCGCAGCAGGAAATGGACGAAATGAAGTATAAATACCAGGCAGCAGGCGACCAGATGAAAGCGGCCAGAGCATTGTACGACATGGCGTTGAAAGGCGCCCGCAAAGAAGACATTTCCGCTGCCGAAGGGAATTATGAAATTGCCAAAAGCACTTACAATGAAGCCATGGAGTTTTATCATCAGCTCAATGTTTATGCTCCCGTTTCCGGAGAAATATGCAACAAAATTGCCGAACCGGGCGAAGTGGTTCCTCAGGGATATCCAATTTTGACCATTATGATTCCCGGGAATATCTATGCTGTGCTGAATATCCGCGAAGACCAGCTGATACACTTTAAAAAAGGCACGGTAGTCAAAGGGAAAGTTCCCGGTATAGGAGAAACATTTGATTTCAAAGTAAGCTACATCGCTCCCGTGGCCGATTTTGCCACATGGGTTCCCACCAAAGCCAAAGGCGAATTTGACATGAAAACCTTCGAGATTCATTTGAAGCCGGTTCATCAAATCGCAGGTCTGCGTCCGGGAATGAGTATCGAAATTCACATTTAATCAAAACGCAGAAAATATGAAGCTTCCCGCTTTCATAAAAGTCGGAATAAGGGAGATTTACCGGATTGTAAAAGGACATTCCACACGTTTGATTCTTTTTTATATCCCGTTGATTGTCTTCCCTTTGCTGGCATTGATTTATCAAAAAGGCGTCCTTCGGGAAATTCCGGTGGCCATTTGGGATCAGGATCACTCAGATATTTCCCGCATGATAGCAGAGTATGTCAACGCCTCCCCTACCATGAAAGTAACAGATTATTTATCTTCAACAGACAATCCCGGGAATTATTTCCCAACTCATAAAGAACGTGCCATTTTTCGTATTCCCAAGGGACTTAAACACGATATTCTCAAAGGCAGAAGCACCAAAGTACAAGTGTTTACCAACAGCTCAAATATTGTTTTCGGGAATATTCTTCTACGCGAAGCCTACACGGTAATCGGAACCATCAACGATGGCATATTGCTGAAGAAGTTTCAGGCAGCAGGAATGACATCAAAACAGGCCATGATTATGGTTATGCCCATCCGGGTACATACCAAATCGCTTTTCAACCCCAATTACAACTATTTGTACTACCTCGTTCCCGGACTATTAACCGTTCTGTTACAGATGATTGTATTTTTTATTGCTACACGTGCTTTCAATTCGGAATTCAACAGCGGAAGTTTCAGCGAGCTGATGGAAACGTCTAACGGCAACCCGCTAAATATGCTTATCGGGAAAAGTCTGGCTTACCTGCTCATGGGCATTTATGT
>CAZPPL010000099.1:0-1771 GCA_964588465.1 uncultured Gammaproteobacteria bacterium | reverse complement strand
TTGTTGCTCTGCTTCCAAGAGTGTTATATGTTGATTTTATTCTTAGTGGAAATTCTGCATTCGCAATAACCCAATCTGTGAATGTAAAGTTCCAAGTTGTGGTATATGATGTTGCTACAACACTATTTGTTGGTGTTGGTGCATCTGTGTAGTATTGTGTCGGATTATTTAGACGATGTTGCCATTTTCCGAACTCACCATTTACTCCAGATATAAGCGCTAATGTTTTACCACTTGAACCCGTAATCACCAAATCCTGTAATATGCTTTCTATGTTATCTGTTCCTACAGGTGCGGTTGTTCCACCTGTGGTATCAGTGACGTCAAAACTAAATGTTAAGTTATGCGCATCATATCCATTAGGTGCAGATATATTTGCTTGACTTTTAGTTATGCTCTTTGTTGTTAATGTTACACTACTATCATTATATAATAATTCGCCTGTTGTTAATATTCCTTTATTACTTACTGCTCTATGAGATTTATTTTGTCCTCCGAATATTCCATTTGTTGCATACATTTTAATCACTTTATTTATAGTATTGCCTTCAAAAGTGCTCCTACACCTGCACCTACAAGTATCTCAGATGCTATTGATCTGTCAAGATAATAACCGCCGAAAATTAAACCTAATCCTACTGCTCCGTCAAAAACTCTTGATCCTGTTGACACTCCGAAATGCTCCATTCCGAAAAATGTTAGTGCTCCCGCACCTCCGCTTACAATTCCACACGTTATGGCTTTCATATTATCACTTATAATTAATTATTATCTACATCTTTTTCTTTTTCTTTTTGAACTCACACGTTTTCTATGTTTTTTAGCCCAATATTTTTTCATCGCTATACTCATTTTATGACGTGTTTTTAAACTCATTCTTTTCATTAAAATCACTTATTAAGTCTTTGTCTTATTTGGTGTATACTTACACCTACAAAAACCAATGCTCCAACGATAACACTTAATGGTGATACCATTGTAGTCGTCAAAAATGAGTTTGGCAATGTTGCTACAGCCCCCGCTATAATATCCATACCTACTCCAACGACACCGCCGAAGACGACACCTTCAACCAGATCAAGTGCGATGTGTGTAAAAACTCCGTCAGAGTTTATTACTTTTATATCTTTAGGATTATCTATACTATCCATAAAATCATCTACTATATATTTGTATAGAAAGGTATATAAACTTTATGTTTATAAATATTTTTTCAGTTTAGACTTATCCAAAACCTTTTTTACACTTTCTTTTACTTTAGGTGGTATTGGTTTTATTTCTATTTCTTTTACAGCATCTTTTAGTTTCTTTATCTTGTTTTTATTTATCTTTGATTTTTTTATCTTTACTTTTGATGGTTGTATTGGATCAGATACTTCAACCATTGTTTCTGTTGCTTTAACTTTCTTTTCTGTCTTTTCAAAATTACGTTCTACATCTCTCATTCAAAACACCTTTTCAAACTGCACTAACTTTTTAGACATATCCCATCTATCAACTTTAATAAAAATAGGCTTATGTATTTTTCTAACATCATATTCTGGCTTTACTATACCATTTGCAGTACTAATATCTTTCTGTTCTATGAGTTGTCCGAAATAGAACAGATTAGTATTATTGATTATACTCAACGGAATATACTTCAGTTGTTTAGCACTATAAATAAATCCCACTCTGCTATGCCCACTCCTTTCTGCAATCTGCTTTATTGTTCCGTAAAACTTAGTATAATTGTGTGTATCATTAAAAAACACCTCCAAATCCTCCACAT
>CAZPPL010000098.1:0-1780 GCA_964588465.1 uncultured Gammaproteobacteria bacterium | reverse complement strand
GGATTTTCAAGGCTTAACAGGTATGGACTGTGGGTTGTTACGATGACCTGGACCTTGAACTCCTCTGCCAAATCGTGCAGGACACGGCCAAACTCAGCTTGTGCGGAAGGATGCAGGAAACTCTCGGGTTCTTCGATAACGATGACGGGAGTGAGCTTGCCCGCAGACGCCTCTGACTCACTGAGTTGCTTTGCACGAAAGAGAGTCATCAAGATGAGAGTACGGTTCTTGGTGCCGCTACCCCAATCGTCCAGAGGGACTTCGAGTTCCTTCTGTCCTAACGTAACTCGGTAGGGGACAGAGCTGAAATCGAACGCAGGCGTGGAAAGACCGACTCGATATTTCGTCTCCAATCTGCCGAGAAGACCTTCGAGTTCCTGTTGGTAGGTTTTCGAGATCTTCTTTAGCCCATTGTTCACGGTCTTTTTCATCGACGTGACCAATTTTTCGTGTTCGGCAGAATCCCCCCTTATCACACCGCCGACATGGTGCCGTAGAGAAGCTCTTGGATCCACTTGGGTCGAGTTGTGAAACAGTACACTTCTGGAAGTCTGCAGGTGCTTCAAGACCTGCTGCGCATCAAGTTCGTCGTAGATTTTTCCAGAACACTTAACGGAAACCGACGGTTCACGCTTGTCAGGGGCGTGTATAACTGTAATCGTCAATAGCAGTGTGTTCGCGGGGGAATCGAGGGAGAGTTGCTTCGTGAGAAATTGGTGGAAGCCCGTGTCTCGCCTATCGTCCACCTCGAGGTCCATTTCGAACTGAATGTTCTGATCCTCCGAGGAGGCTTTCTTCCATTTTGGGTAGTCTTGTTTGATCGAGAGGTCATCGTCATCGTCGAAGAACACGAACGGAAAAGGGGACTCTTCCTTCATCAACGCCCTGATCGCCCGAACTACGTTGGTTTTTCCCGAATCATTGGGTCCGCATATGGCGGCATATGAGGATGGGAAGTCCAAGTCAACGTTCTCGAGTGTCCGGTAGTTTCGGATCCTAAAGGCAGTGATCTTCATCCGTTCACCTGCTTGTGCGTCGTCGCAGTAGGAACACCGGTTACCAAGTGCCCCCTGCACAGATCCCCGACGTGCGGTTTTGGTGAGTAGGCTGGTTCTTCCCCCCATGGCAGGATACAGTTTGCATTCTCTGTACTGCCTGATTTCTCGGTGGTGCCACAATATCGCACCCACTTAAATCCTACCTGACGGGCCACACAGGCACGCCTTCTCCCCCGACGCTCACGACAACGGTCTTCAGCCAATGCCGCCTGGGGGTGGTTTGAAGCCAACCTCTGCAGGCAGACTCCGGAGGGGCGGGGTTCCTCCATCACTTCAGCAGCTTCTAGCATATCAAGGTCGGCTCCTGCCGTTCGATCCGCGCGCTGCGGCACACTCAACTATCCTGACAGAGGGCTCTCTTCAGGTTCCAACAGCGCGTATCAGATCACAATAGATCCGTTTTCAACGGCAGCCCTTCAGTCTGCCTGGACCACACGATCACACCCCCCTTCGGGGAGATGCCGGCCTTCGGCCTCGATTGCGTGGTGCTGCGCGCCATCCTGGGTACTGCGCGCCCTGATGCGCCGCGCCAGCGGCGGACTGCCTCACAGTTTGCTATGTCGCAGCTCATGGTCACCACTATCGCCTTACCTTCCATCGCGGCCTGGCGCTTCTTCCTGCGCTCGGCGATGGATGCCGCCCCGCCCATCGCGAGGATCCGACGAGGCCGCGCCGCCCTACGTGTACGTCAGACCGAACACCGCATCGGTCATCCACCGCCG
>CAZPPL010000097.1:0-1792 GCA_964588465.1 uncultured Gammaproteobacteria bacterium | reverse complement strand
TAGTCTCGATAGCTCGGACCCTTGAAAGTTTGGTCCCCGGTAGGGAGGGATACTCCTTGCAGGAGGCCCACTGCCTCGTGAGTGATCGAATAGACCCCAACGTTGCAGACTTCTGTGCCCTCGGGGACGACGCGTAGAACTGGCGTTCTGCAACATCATCGATCCGCACGTGCGCTGGTGCCTACGAATTGCATCAGAGTCAGGCAGCGTCGTGGGCGACTTTCGGATCGAAAGCTTCGAGGTAGGTGAGTATCTCGGCCTTGACGACTTCGTTGGCGCTCATTCGTAACGTCAGGCGACCTTGCGGGCGAAACAGCAAGCCGGCTCGATGGATCAGACGTTGCCGAATGGTCCCCAGCTCCAGGAACTGCCAGAGAGTCTGCCGCTTGGGTGTGGTTTTACGCTCCGCTTTCCACGTACTCATCTGAAGTTCGCGCGCCAGATTGTGAGCAAGCATGGCGCACAGAGTGTAGGTCTGATTCCCGCGCTCGGTCCGGGTGGGGATGAGATCCAAGGCGGCGTGCTGTTTCGCTTCTCCGAAGATTTTTTCCTGGGATCCCCGGCCGTTGTGAAACTGGAGAACGGCCTTCGCGGAGCAGCTTTTGTTCGTCGCGACGACTTTGTACTCGTACTCGAAGTCCTTGGGCTCGAACAGGTCGAGCTGCAGCGGCCCCTTGTGTCTGCGTGCCCGACGCGCGCGAAGAAAGATGAACCGATACTCGCGATCCCAGCACTTGGCTTTGAAGGGCTGCTCGAAGCAGGACCACTCATCGTCAATCCTCGTCCATCGCTTCCGTTGCTCGATGAGGGTCTTCATCTCCGGAAAGCGTTGAAACGGCACCGAGCACGCGAATTCGGCTCCGGCGGTCTCCATCGCGTTGAAGATCGTGTCGTTGTAGAACGCAGAGTCGAACCTGGACTCGAGCTTTACCTGGCCAAGGTCGCTCAGAGCAGCAATGAAGCACTGCATCATGAACTCCGGCGCGCCACTTGAATCATGGACATTGCCGGAGCGGTGATGGAGATCAAAGAACTGCCCGGTCTGGGCCACGGTGCAGAACAACGGGTAGTAGCTGCGAGCACCCTTCTTGACCTTGTTGAAGCCGACCGCAGTACCTTCGGCGTGGCCGGTCGTCGACTGAACCGAACCATCGAAGTCGAGAGTGACGCGCCGGAGGCCTTCGGCGCGCAGGCGATCGGTGACCATCGTCCGCATCATGGTTCGCAGGGACTCGACGCCGGCACCGTCGACGTCGCTGAGTGCGCGCGAGACGGTAGCGACGTCCGGGAGACGGCGCAGGCCAAGCAGGCGCAGGACCATCGGGTCGTCGCGGTAGTAGTCGAGGCCGCGCAACCTGCGGAATCCAAGCAGAACGTGGGTGACGAGCAGAAGAGTCACGGACCCGAGATCGTAGATCGCTTGGCTGCGCAGGTGGTGGAAGCAGCCACGAAGCTTTGCCTTGAGGCCGATCGCCTTGAAGAAGGCCTGGAAGATCGCCAGCCCGGAGTACGACGTGAGGTGTCCATCGCCACCGAATTGAATGGCCGGGATCTTGTGGTTCGAAACCCGCGTGTCTGCTCTACTGGACTTCACTGTGAGTGCCTTCCTGGTCGGCTGGTAGACGGACCTTGAATCACCCTCTACTACGGCCAGGAAGGACTCTTCTTGCCATTTATATGCTCAATATCGACCGAAGTTTGCAACTAGGGGGTCAACTCTGCTATCGAGCCGGTTACCTCCTCATTGATGATGATTGTGTTGGAGTCACTGGCGGCAAGGAAGGTTTCGGGA
>CAZPPL010000096.1:0-1792 GCA_964588465.1 uncultured Gammaproteobacteria bacterium | reverse complement strand
GCCTTACGGCATTGCCATGGCCAAAGGTAAATTGTATGTTTCCAACTGGTCGGGCGCAGTACCACCTGCAGGAGACAAACAAACCGCAGGCATTCCCTGGGAAAAAGCTTACGTGAATCGATTTGGCGCTGTTTCCTCGGGAACGGTGAGCGTTTTGAACCCCCAAAACGGGAAAACCATCAAGGAAATAAAAACCGGATTACACCCCAACGACATTATCTCCAGCCCTGATCAGGCATTCGTGTATGTGGCCAACGGCAACGATGACAATGTCAGCGTGATCAATACTAAAACAAACTATGTAAGCGAAACCATCTCCGTTAGGCTGAACCAGGATAAAAACCCTTATTACGGCGATTCACCTAACGGCCTGGCCCTTTCGTCCGATGGTAGCCGCTTGTACGTTGCCAATGGTATGGACAATGCACTTGCTGTAATAACATTAGGGCACAAAGCAGGTGGAAAGGCTTCAGCCGCAGACAGTAAAATTACGGGGTTTATCCCTACAGCGGCTTATCCGGCAGGCATTGCCGTGCTACACGACAGCATACTTTATGTAGCCGATATTGAAGGAATTGGATCCAGGCTAACGGTAAAAAGAGAGAATAAAGCTTTCAGGACTTTTTATAAAGGAATCCTAAAAAAAGGCATATCGACAGTCGGTGATTTCAATTCCCATCGCATGCTGGCCACCGTTTCTATCATTCCTGTCCCTGACAAAGAGAAACTGCAAGAATATACCCAAACAGTTAAAAGCACTAACCACCTGGCACGCTTGGCCTTATTAAAACTGCTTCCCCGAAAAAACATCAAGCCGGTTCCCGTACCTGTCCGTATTGGGGAACCTTCGGTTTTTAAACATGTGATATACATCATTAAAGAAAACAGGACTTATGACCAGATTCTGGGGGATATAAAAAAAGGAAATGGCGACCCGGCACTATGCACTTTCGGGAAGAAAGTAACTCCGAATTCCCATAAATTGGTTAACGAATATGTATTACTGGATAATTACAAAGTATCGGGAAAATGCTCTGCAGAAGGACATGTTTGGACCGATGCCTCTATAGTGCCCGATTACATTGAAAAAAATGTCCGGGCCTGGTTCCGAAGTTATACCCATGTTTTATATGATGCCATGGCCTATCCAAAGACCGGTTTTATCTGGGATGATGCGCTGGACCACGGGAAAAGTGTCAGGATTTACGGCGAAGCCTGTAAGAACATTACAACCATTGCCCGTGTTCGCGGCCTGTTATCGAAAACCTATCCGGGGTACGACAGCCATGATATTACGGATCAGATACGCGCCAAGGCATTTATTGATGAACTGAAAGCTTTTGAAAAGATGAAAGGCGATGCTTTTCCTAACCTCATTATTATGGCGTTACCTGATGATCATACTGCAGGGACAGCCCCCGGATTTCCCACACCCCGTGCTATGATTGCTGACAATGACTACGCGTTGGGACAAATTGTGGAAGCAGTGAGCGAAAGCCGTTTCTGGAAAAATACTGTGATTTTTGTTACTGAAGACGATTCCCAAAGCGGATGGGATCACGTATCAGCTTATCGTAGTGTGGCTATGGTAATTAGCCCATATTCTAAAAGCGGAAAAGTTGACTCTACCGCTTACAACCAAACTTCCATGATAAGGACTATCGAACAGATTCTGGGTCTGCCACCCATGAACATAATGGATGCAACGGCCAGACCAATGTTTGATGTGTTTACAAACAAGCCCGATTTTGCACCTTACAAAGCCTTGAAAAACAACATTCCGTTGGATGAA
>CAZPPL010000095.1:0-1802 GCA_964588465.1 uncultured Gammaproteobacteria bacterium | reverse complement strand
GCTCACGGACGAGCGGGAGCCTTACTTCGCCGATTCCTGGTGTGACGGTCCGCGTAAATAAGTTAGGCTCAATGAATCAGATCCTTATCAGCGCAGAAGGTAAAGCTCTTTTGTGGGTGATTGGTTTCCCAGCTGGTACTTTTTCTTCGACTCTTAATTTAGTCCATACAGCAGCATTTTCTGTTCTGGGGGCTGAAAAAAGAAAAGGAAAACTTTCATATTCTAACCCTTATAATGGAGTTATAAGCAGATTTGTTAAAGTATGGGGAACAAGGTTTCTTTTTGCGGGAATTAATGGGAATGGGGACGTGTATGGAGTATATAAAAGCGAATATTTTAAAGAACAACTAGATGCGATTACTGGTTTTTCAACTGGATATATAGAAGAAGATTCTTTTGCAAACGTTAATAAAAATTTATTTTGGGTAGCTAGTCAACCATCTGGTAATATAGAAGTGACAGGAATAACTATTTACAATGGAACTACGTATATTATAGGGGAACTTGCGGAGGGCTCTACTATATATCCCGTTCCGTACATATACAAAGGAATAGCCGGAGACGCTCCGACTGCGCAAACATATTTATATACTGTACCGGTTGCTTATCCTTTTGCATATACAATTCCTTTGCCACTAACTTATCCAGGAGGGGCTTCTGTAGGATGTGGGCCTAAGTTCTTCGCTGTTTATTCATGGGATAAGACAACGGCAGGATCTGGATTCTTAAATGTATATGATTATTCTACCGGGAATATCCTTTACACATGGCTTCCTACTATTTCGCAATCTACTATTCTACAAAATATGACAAACAGATATAACCAACCAGTCCCTCTTACAGTTGGCTCTAAATACATAGCTGGAATTACGCAAGAATTTAGCCCGAATAACTTAGATATAGTTACATCTTCTTATTTATTTGTTTGGGAGATAACGAAAAAAAAGCTTGTTCTTGTGTCAGAGACACAGATTGCCGGGATATTAAATCCACGGGGGGTATCATTTGACATGCAGGCAGCTTACGAAGGAAAAGTGTGATGGCTATTCATTGTGTTATTGATGGGCGCTATTACCCTTCGTGTCCTTTCGATACGGGTGGCGCTACTGGACAACAATATGTATATGCTTCGTGGCTACCTGCACACGGGAGGGCCGTTGCTTATTACGCAAAAGCATATGACTATTGGACTGGTCCTAATGGGAGCCCACCGTTTCAAAAGGTTCATGTGCCTAGAGGACCTATTTTTTATCATTACCCTCCTACAGGGCCGCATCTAACAGTTATTACTTTCAAGAAATATCAGGCCTTGAACGCGCTTCCGTCACCTCCGCCACCTCCTCCTGTGGCGCCTGTAGTTAGTACCACACTGAGATCCGCAATTAGTGGAGTAAATAGTGGTAATAATTTTTCTATCTATAAAGCCGCTCTTAAACAAGGGCTATTTAAACCAACGTATAATTCGTTAACTGGTCAAACAGATACTTTTCAGCTACCTATTCCTTACTCATCTCCGCGTGCTGCGTATCATACTTACTATTCTCCTCCGACAGTAAAACATATACCACTGACACTGGATGTTAACATCCTAGAAGAGGTTCGAGTTAGCACGGAGGATGAAAAGGATACCTCTGCTCTCTTGCCCAGATATTCTGACAACCGCGGAGTTGGAACGCCGTGGTCTAATGGACGAGTAGCGCTCGCAGCGGGGGCTTCGTCTAACCAGCTTGTAGCCGGTAACTTCGGATTTAACGTCCCTGCGAACGCCGTGATTAAGGGCGTCGAGATAACGATGGATAAGT
>CAZPPL010000094.1:0-1805 GCA_964588465.1 uncultured Gammaproteobacteria bacterium | reverse complement strand
ATTAGGAAAAAA
The DNA here is from genome assembly GCA_964588465.1 of uncultured Gammaproteobacteria bacterium. Taxonomy (GTDB): domain Bacteria; phylum Patescibacteriota; class Patescibacteriia; order Patescibacteriales; family UBA12465; genus UBA12465. The sequence continues at coordinate 1,793 of CAZPPL010000094.1, read as the reverse complement.
GCAGGAAAAACAGCCTTGAGCGTGTGTCGGGGTGGAGGGTGCAAAAGTGAGGAACGAACGGTTTGCGGCCGGAACGAAGCAGCGATAGCGAGCCGGCTGCGAGTTGAGCTGGGGGTGGTGCAAAAAAAAAGACTGAGGAACGAAGGCATTTTGCAGCATATGTAGAAGTGCAGGGCTGGCGTGAGTTTTTGTTTTTCTTCACAAAAACCATGACAGCCCGAAGCGCACTACACAAGTGCCGATTTAGTTTCCGCTTACTGAGGAACGAAGTTTAGCGGAACTTATTCGGTACGCAGCCCACAGCGACCAGCAGGCGAGCCTAACACTGGCAGTGGTTGGATTTTTAGCCTTTGCCGGAAGCATGGAGGCAATGGGTAAAAATACAAAGGAACTGCCGTGAGGAGGATTGAGGAACGCAAAAAGCATGACAGGCTGGAGCGCAGCGGAACCCGCAGGGCAGCACGGCTCTTTTTTATACCTTTTAAAAATAAGCAATTCATAAAAATGTGCCGTGGTGGCATGGCGTGATTTTTTACTGACGAGTGATGACGAACTCCGCTTTTCCTGCCTTCACGTTGTTTCGGCAGGTAAACCTGCTCTCGTGATTATGTACCTTTCTTTGAAAGTTTGTAACCTATCTGTGTTCTTGGTACAGGATTTTCTTGCTTTTCTATGAGTTCATCAAGATAACTAAATACCAGTTCTATATTTTTATCCTGATTCTTAAGTTTCTTTTTAATCTCTTCTATTTCAAGTTTTACACTCAAATTATCTGTTAACACTTCTCGTATTTTCGTAAATATCCTTACGATCTGGATATTTAATTGTATTGCTCTTTGACTGTTTAAAACACAGGACAGCATCGTTACTCCTTGCTCTGTAAAGCAGAACGGAATATATCGTAGCCCCATCTTGTCAGCATTGGAGGTCGCAAATTGCGTCCTCCAATTTAAAAACTCCTCCTTTGTCATCTCAAACATAAAGTCTTTGGGAAAACGTGCGATATTCCTTCTGACCGCCTCTTTTAACCGTTTTGTTTCAACTCCATAAAGTTCAGCCAAATCCCTGTCCAACATTACTTTTTGATCCCTTACCAAATAAATTTTGTTCATTATTACTTCTTCGGATACTGCTACTTTATTGTTGCTCATGATTTTAATATTTATGTGCAAAATTAATGTTTTCATCTTTTTAAGACCACAATCTGCAACCTTAAAACTAATCTCAACACCTGCCCGCCTACCGGAGGGGATGGAACTCCTCCAAACTTTTCTTTAATCCTTCCAGGTTGTTCATTTGGTAACGCTCTGTTGAACTTACATGTTTATGCCCTGCAAAGTACTGGACCTGCCTTAAATTAAAATGCTTTAACCAGTAAACAATCACACTGCTGCGGATTTGTTTTGGATGCAGGATTTCAGGGTTTGTTTTGCGGATCTTCCGGAACATATGAAGTAAACTGTTTTTAATATTCTCACTTCCATTGATGCTGATGAATAATTGTTCTTTTAAGCATTCTTTGTTGATTCTGTTTGGCTTTCTCGCTGGTTTGGGTTTACTTATTCCTTTTAGTATTTTTGGTTTTATCTCGTTTACATATTCGTAAAGTTCCAAGATTTGGAAGGGCTTTAATTCAAGTGTGCGGCTGTTCCTTTTAAGGTTTCCCGGAACAAAGATTTTCCCCCGGTTTAGTTTTAAGTTATCCACCTTTAGCAGGTGTAATTCTCCAGTGGTAAGTCCCTGATAAATCAATAATCCTAAAATAATTTTGTTGCGCTTGTCTCTGTTGGTAG
>CAZPPL010000093.1:0-1810 GCA_964588465.1 uncultured Gammaproteobacteria bacterium | reverse complement strand
TGATAAGTAATGTCCCGGCCACCATTTTCATGTCCAAATTCAGTACCGGCTGGCTGGCTATTGCCTATGGTGTAAATGTGGGTGGCAACGGACTGGTGATGGCCTCTCTTGCCAACATCATAGCTCTGCGCTTTGTAAAAGGGAAAAACATCTGGTTAGACTTTCACAAATATTCCATTCTTTACCTGCTGATTACCGGTGGGCTGGTTTATCTGCTGTTTTATCTGTAAATTCCCTTCGGGATTATACTATGAAGCAAACGATACAGGCGTTTGTTTGTCCCTCACCCCTGATTTTCATGCCTGGTATTGATAATGCAAAATGTTTGATTATAATCCAAGGAACTGCTGTTTTTCAACAAAAGTTTTGTTGAAATCGACTTTATTGACTGTCTGGAATAAAAAATGCAGAAGCTTCACCCGGAAGCGTCTGCATTTTCTGCTTTTAAAAACGGGTTCCGGCTTTAGCTGCCGAAGTCGTCAAACATAATCATCTCTTCGGGGACACCCAGATCGTCCAGCATTTTCAGCACAGCGCTAATCATCATGGGCGGGCCGCAGAGGTAGTATTCTATCTCTTCCGGCTCGGGATGATCTTTCAGGTAGGAATCGAAGATTACCTGATGGATAAAACCTTTTTTTCCTTCCCACTTATCCTCTTTAAGCGGTTCCGAAAGAGCCACTTCAAAGTTAAAGTTGGGATTCTGTTGTTGAATTTTTTCAAACTGGTCAACATAAAAAAGTTCTTTCCGCGAACGACCTCCATACCAGAAAGATGCTTTGCGTTTGGTGTGTTCCGTTTGGAAAAGATGGAAAATATGTGAGCGCATGGGAGCCATGCCGGCACCGCCGCCGATAAACATCATTTCGCGTTGTGTTTCTTTGATGAAAAATTCCCCGTAAGGGCCGGAGATAGTTACCTTATCGCCCGGTTTTCTGGAAAAGACATAAGAGGAACAGATTCCGGGATTTACTTTCATAAAGCCATTTTTTTTACGATCCCAGGGCGGGGTGGCGATTCGAATGTTCAGCATGATAATGTTACCTTCTGCCGGATGGTTAGCCATGGAGTAAGCCCGGAATATCGGTTCGGGGTTTTTCATCTTCAAATTCCACATATTGAACTTATCCCAGTCGTTGCGATACTCTTCTTCGATATCCATATCTTTGAAATCCACTTCGATTTTGGGCACATCAATCTGGATATAGCCGCCGGAGCGGAAGTTCATGTGTTCGCCTTCCGGGAGTTTTACCACAAACTCTTTGATGAAGGTAGCCACATTATGGTTAGAGATCACTTCGCATTCCCATTTTTTAATACCAAAGATCTCGGGAGCCACAGCAATTTCCATGTCTTCTCTCACCTTCACCTGACATCCCAACCGCCAGTTTTGTATCTGTTCTTTACGTGTGAAAAAGCCTTTTTCCGTAGGCAGAATGCTTCCTGCTCCCGAATTGACCTGCACCTTGCACATGCCACAGGTTCCGCCTCCGCCACAGGCCGAAGGCAGGAAAATTTTCTCATTAGCAAGGGTTGACAGCAGGGTAGAACCCGGATTGATTTCCAACTCTTTCTCATCATTAATTTTGATCTTAACTTTCCCTTTTGGCATTAACTTCGCTTGCGCAAAAACTAAAATTCCCACCAGGATTAGTGTAATAATCAAAAAAACGGCGATACTTAACAGCATGATAGTGCCGGTACCTATTGATATAATGGTCATCTTCTCTCTTATTTTTATAATTTAATTCCCATAAAACTCATAAAGGCAATTCCCATAAGTCCGGTCAAAATGAATGTAATTCCTATT
>CAZPPL010000092.1:0-1846 GCA_964588465.1 uncultured Gammaproteobacteria bacterium | reverse complement strand
TGCTTTACCCGGGCCACAGTACTGGCGGAGAGGCCCTTGGCCTCGGGACCGACTAACGCTTCTAGCGCCGCCTTCATCTCCCCGGTCGAAATGCCCTTCAAATACAGCCAGGGGAGGGCCGCTTCTACGCTCCGCGTCTTGCGGACGTAGGGCGGAACTAAGGCCGACTGGAAGGTGACGGGCTCCCCCTCTCGACTGCACATCTTCGGGACCTGCACCGTCACCGGCCCGATCCCGGTCTGAATCGGGGGCGGGTGATGGCCACTGAGGACAACCCGCGCGGGTCCCTGCTCATCCTGTTGTGCAGCATAGGTGGCGAACAATGCGGCCACCTCCGCTTTCACTACCTGTGCAATCAGCTTCTGGGCGCCCGTCCGAATCAATGCAGTCAGCTTGTCTTGGCCTCCTCGCACTTCTTGTGCTGTTTTGCTACGCGTGTTCACCGTGGCGTCTCTCCTTTGTGGTTGAAGGTGGGTGTTGTGGGAACAACCATTGCAACCCGAGACGCCGCGTCTGTTCAACTCACCTCAGACACTACTTTCGCGTATAACTTCCTACTGGCCGGCTTCTGTTATAGAAAGATGAACAATTCGAGGTGATTGCCATGGATGGCATAAAGAAAATTTTGATGGTGACGGTTTTTGTTCTACCTGCGTGTTCTCCTGAAATTGGGAGTAAAGCGTGGTGTGAGAGTGTGAACGATAGGTCCAAAGGGGATTGGACTGCCACCGAAGCCAAGGATTTTGCCAAACACTGTTTGTTAGACCTTGGAGAATAAACCAGGGCTGGTTTTCCAGAAGGGGGAGTCCTTCTCACCAGTTGAGAAATGTATGTTTCTTCTGCGCTTCGTTTCTTAAGGGTTGTATTGAATACACCAGCCCGTTTTCTCCATTTTTTACCTCCCGCCCTATTTATACACTCCCGTATCTTCAGAGAAACAATCTGATCTTTTGAGACCATAACGGCCTGAGTGATTCCTTGCCCAATATGCAATTTTTTCTTAGTTGTGCCTTTCGGGAACCATGGGTTGGCTGTCCCCGGTACGTGTGCTTGTTCTTCTCAATTTTCGAGGAAAGGAGGAGGGAAGCTAATCTGAAAATTAAAGGTTGGCTCGTCGACGAAGGTGGTACCGGTCTAACGCACGAACCATTTGACCTAGAATATGATGGGAAGGTTTCCCTTCTTTTGTTTGGAGTTTTTGAAAGAGGACCCCGACCTTTCCGGTATTTGGGGAGGTGCCCGACCCAATTTGACAATGTTGAATGATTCCTGTTGCCCAAACTATTTTTTCCTCTAGCATCAGTTTTATGTGAATTTCCCTTCCCAAGGACAAGAGGGTTGTTCTCCACACCGGCATTTCCAATAGGGCCCCTTCCAGGCTTACATTGTCAACGGTGACGGGCCAGTATTGTCCATCTTCAGTCTCCAAAATGCCTTCAACTAAGGGAAAGGCTTTGACATCCTGAAATCGTAGGGACGCTCGACGATCATCGTGTTGAGGGTGAAGCGATTGTGGTTGATCCATTGTCCGACCGGCGTTGGTATAGGAATAAGACCAAATCCAAGAAGAGTTATTCCGTTAGAGTGCTTCCATTTACTGCCGTGATGATATTGATTGGTCAGTCCTTGTTATCGGTTGGATTGGTGAATGGCCAAAGCGGAGAATTTTGGGAAGGGGAAAACATTCTTGTTGATGATAAAGAACGGTTGACTAATTTGGAATATAGTTGTGATCACCAAATTTACGACAACGTTGAGGAGCTGGGCGGAACATGGCCCATCAATATATTAATCGTAACTACTCAGGTCAATTTTCTCTAGCCTGTTTTTCGCTGGACTAACGTGT
>CAZPPL010000091.1:0-1858 GCA_964588465.1 uncultured Gammaproteobacteria bacterium | reverse complement strand
CGCACTTACAGCGTTGACAGCCGCGTTCACGAAAAAGTCGTCTTTATGCGCATCGATGACCACAAGGACACGGTTTGCGCGAACTTTTTGCAAACCGATTGTTCCCATCAAGAGGCGGCAAATGACACTTCCCTCAACATAAAGGGCATTTCTGGGAGCCTCGTTGATGTCAGAGGCGTTCACGACGTTGGGATGGGTAACAAGTACATCGCAAGCTTCGGCTAGGAGCTTAGCTACCGGCGTAGCATCTCCAGCATGCCCGCCAATTTCAGCCCCTATACCTGTTGGGACAAGAAGCACCGCATTGAAACTGTCGGTATTCTCCACCTTTCTGCGAACGAAACGAAAGATCGAATCGGTTGCCGGCATTTCGGGGAAGGGTAACCCTTCCGAAACGCCGACTTCGCACTGGTACTGCTCCGAGCTAGACTTTGTGATAGCAAACCGGAGTGGGCTTGAACCGTCATGGAGTCGAAACTGAAAGGCTTTTTCTATATGAGAGAGCAAAGCCATGTGGCCGGGAGCGGCTGGAATCGAAAATTCATTTTCATAAAGAAACACAGGAGACTCCGTTTTCTATGACTAATCAGGTTCTGGTGATAAACGTAGGTTTGCAAGTATGGGCGCCAAACCATTTTTTTGTAAACTCGGTTGCTACTTCCGGGTCATACTCCTTACAGGAAAAAATATTAACATAGACCGCTTTCAGCTCATCCAAAGTATGTACCACTATAGAGCTTGTAAGGATGAAGCACACGGCGGAGGTGCCCTTCGTATGAGGTAAAGTTTGGCGTTCTTCTGGCGGCACCCCGACATCATCCCAAAAGTGAACTTCGCATTTTTCCATGGCAATCAATTCGCACAGTTCATCAAAGTACTTTCCGATACACTCCCGGTTAAAGGTAGTTGCATCGCATTCGTGCAAATCAATGATTAATTCGATTCCATATTTGTCTGTCATCCTTTACCTATCAAAGCTTTAAAGGGACTTAAAGTATCATCTGAGTCGGCTATGGCTTTCAAGGCAACGCTAGTAAATTCCCCATGTCCATCTTTAATCTTCAAAATTTTATCAAATAGCTCTTTTGGCTTAAGTCCCTTCGGATCAGTTAGCAAGGATAGGGCAAGAAGACCCAATTTATTTTTAACATCTTCATATTCCTTCTTTCTATCCGAAGGCAAGCCCCTTAAATTTAGGCCAAAAATCTTTATGCACATCTCACCGCATGCTGTCTTTGCACCAAAAACACCTGTCTCATCAATTTCGAAATGCTCTGAAGGATTATCCCAGCATGGATGCAAAAGTAGAGGCTTTTCGTAAGATTCTTTTCCAGGCTTGACCGCATATGCACCATTTATTGGAAATCGGTTACGCTTCCCAATCGGTTTGCCTGTTGTTTGGTCTGTTGAAGCCTGATTGCAAAGACCACAGGATGGCAGTAGGTTTTTCCAATCATAGGCTAGCCAATAATAACCTGGATGAGGTTTCTTTTTTCCCTTTTCAGAAATAATTATTGCGTTATCGGCCTCATCAGTCACCTTTTTCTTAGGCCTATAATGCTCAATATCCCCGTGCTGATTTCCACTTATTTTTTGTTCACAATATGCGCATTTTCCGCGAAATGGTCCATCCTTTTTAAAGTAGAAGAGTTTTTGTTTTTTATAAAGGGCATCTTTTATTTGAACTTTTCCGTTCTTTTTTACGGCCTTTACAAGTTTATTTGTTTCAATGTTACATTCTTTTCGCCAGTCAACCCACTCTTTGGCTTTCGGTTCTTTAAATGTAATACCAATCATCTTATATAAGGCGAATTCAACCCATAAGTGCACCACGGGTTTGAAATTGCAGGTTTGATTG
>CAZPPL010000090.1:0-1868 GCA_964588465.1 uncultured Gammaproteobacteria bacterium | reverse complement strand
CAAGCGAAACCACATATGACTGCAATGCAGATGACATGGTTCGTCGAGTCAATTGCGTTAAAGTTAAATAGATATAATGAAAAATGGCTAACAAAGTGTTCACCAGCTACTACGCGAATGGGTAAATCAAGAATTTGATAAGAGGAAAAAAAATGAGAATTCACATCAAAAGAGAGAGGGAATTCAAGAAGGGCAATTTTCCGTCAGTCAAGAGTGTTAAGCTCAAGCTTTCCATCGCCGCAGATTTGTCCCAAGAGGAAATGGATCTCACGAAAAAATACGATGACCCGCCTATTGGTACGCTCGAAATAGCACGTATGTATGAAGGGACAGATGAGCAGAAGGAGGCGATCATCTTGAAACCTAAACAAATAATGAAAGTATCCAGCTCGCATCTAAGTAACTTCAAATTGGATGCTTGGGTTGACGATGGATTGAACGACCTGGGAAATTTGCAAGAGCTTGAAAAGGCTGTCTGTCGAGCATTAGAACAAGAGCTGGGATACCTAAAGTCCTTGGATGCATGGGAAGGTGAAGAAGTAACCGAAGTTTAGCCTAAAGAGAGGAGGTAAGATATGCCGAGAAGAATATGTGATTCTTGTGGTAAGGAAAAAGATGTTCAAGGAGGGAAAGCATGCGAAAAAGGACATTTTATATGCAAGGACTGTGTTTGGTCAGCCCCTGGTTTTCTTGGTCATGGTGAAATTAAAGCATGCCCACTATGTAGGAAGCCCCTAAAATAGGATTCAGAACAGCGGAAAGAACTTTGTCCGCGACTTAGCCTAACATGGTTTTTGGATCAATCCGAAAACTGGAGTTATTGAAGCAGTTCCCCGTCATAATGAGTTCAAAATCCATCTTTTAGGATATTGACAAATACTATATTCGAAACAATTAGGGGAAGCCTTGATAAACTTTACAGCAGTCAATAGTGTATCTACAACATTTTTATAACGTTTTTATAAAAATAAGGAGGGTGTTGAAATGAAGCTTTACATTACAAGAGATCAAGCAAAAGGAACTTTTGGTGGCATGAAATTTATATTGAAGGCCAAGGTAGAGCTGACTGATGAAGAGAGAAATTTAATAAAAAAATATAAAGCCGATAAAGAAATCCTTTTTCAAAGTGAAGCAAAAATATTAGGGAAACCAATCAGTTTCAATATCGCTATAGGTAGCTTGGTGGCAGGAGAGAACTTTAAATGTAAAGATATCGCAGAGATTCTTGAAACCGAAAAAATCGTTAAGGAATCCTGCGAAATGTTCAAGAATTATATCGAAGCTATGAAAAATTTTGGCGGGCAAGAGGTAGCCGAGTATTGAGTAGAAATACCCAACATGAGTAAGTCTTAAAATCATTTTCAGAGACTTATAGGTTGAGCAAGAAAAAGGGGTCACATCTATTTTTTCTTTTTCACAGGTCTTCCCCGTTTTCTCACCTCAAAGTCAACCCGGAATCTTTTCTTCAAGTTCTTAATAAAAGTCTTTCCCCCAAACCCTTTTTGTTGTCGTATCACTGTCCGTATTAGACATAATTGCTTATCATCATGAGACCACTGCATAATAAGCAATTTCCCCCATCTCTTCTCTTTTATACTTTTAAAAGTTTCCATTCTTTAAAGGTATGATTATTTTCTTCTATTTCTTCCTTTGTTTTCTGCTATCTTTTTATGTAACTTTATCATTCTTAATTCATCTTTTCTTCTGCCCTGCTATTCCAATCTTATTGTAATCTTATACCGTATTGAGTTTCATCTGTCTGTTGGCTATTAGCTTCAGATTGACAGCAAGACAGACAAGAGTGAAATTCAGGTTGTTTCTCACCGCTCCGGTCTCTGTCCATCCGGTATTAACATCTGTTACATCGA
>CAZPPL010000089.1:0-1905 GCA_964588465.1 uncultured Gammaproteobacteria bacterium | reverse complement strand
CGATCCCCGACAAGCCTCGCAGCTCACGGCAGCGGTATCGACTCACCCCCGCAGGCCAGTTGGTCCGCGACCAACACGCTGGAGACCACGCATGACTCACAAGAACACCGGTGAGGGTGAAACGGACATGGCCTATGCAGACACCGATACTGAGAATACACAGGGCTCTGATCGCGACGGTGGCGTCAACCAATCCTCGGCTGTGACCCGCCTTTGCCAACTGATCCGCAAACGCTCATCCGACAACCAGCGCGCGGCCGCTGTATTACAGGAAGCTAGGCTCCCCCGGCCATCTCATTGGCATTCTTCGCCAGGAACTGGACTCGATGATTAGAGCCATACACATCTTGTCTATTGATGATCACAATGAACGAGAGCGATTGGCGCAAGGTGTCTTTGACGGGGATGGATTCCGCAAGTCAACGGGTGGCAGAATTCAAGATCGAGCTATGGTTGAGGCAGCAAACAAGGGGCATGGCTGGACGTTGAGTGTCTACAACTTTGGTAACGCATTTATCCACCTCTCCGATTTTCATGATTTGGACGTCCAAGACCCACTTACTCGCATACCCGCAGAAGAACGAGAAGCTCTGCTAAAGCATCTGCGATCCTATCATGAAGGGCCGGGCCCCAACCCCACATTCGAAGACATTGTCCCCCTTCTTCCATGTGTGTTTAAGAAGATTAAAGACAACCTTCTCTGTTACGTGCGTGATCTTGAGAGTAGCGCGTCAACCGAAATAGACCAGGCTCCAATCACTGAACCCTTTTCGGAGCCATCATCATGAGTCCGACGCAAACCGACCTCGGTCTACCGACAGGAACCGCGACGGGACCGGTCGAGTGCCTCGGCCAGACATTCGAAGATGACAATGCTCGACGAGCGCACTTCGCGGAGAGGTTACGGGAGAAGCTCCAAGACCCCGAGTTCCGGGCGACGCCGGGCTTCCCGAACGCATCTGACGAAGACATCCTGCGCATGTCGGATCCACCGTATTACACAGCCTGTCCGAATCCGTTTCTCGAGGAGTTTGTGAGGGTCTACGGCACCGCCTACCAGCCCCAGGCCGACTATGGCCGCGAACCCTTCACTGTCGATGTCAGCGAAGGAAAGCGCAACCAGCTCTACCAGGCGCACGGCTACCACACCAAGGTGCCACACCTGGCAATCGTCCCCTCCATCCTCCACTACACCAAACCTGGGGATCTCGTCCTAGATGGCTTCGCTGGATCTGGCATGACTGGCGTCGCCGCCCAGTGGTGTGGCACTGCTCCACCGTCGTATCGAACCAAGATTGAGGGCATTTGGAAGACCGATGGACACGAGCCGCCGCAATGGGGCGCGCGTCGAGTCATCCTCAACGACTTGGGACCTGCGGCCGCTTTTATCTCTGCGGGGTACAACCTGCCCTTCGACCTTCCGCGCTTTGAGCGCGAGGCCAAGCGCCTCCTGGCGGAGCTTGATGGCGAACTCGGGTGGATGTACGAGACGCTCCACACCGACGGCAAGACTGAGGGCCGCATCAACTTCACCGTGTGGAGCGAGGTGTTCTCGTGTCCCGAGTGCGCCGGCGAGGTGAATTTTGTCGCCGAGGCGCTCGACACGGAGACCAAGAAGACACGAGATCAGTTTCCGTGTCCGCACTGCACCACCGAGCTGAACAAGGACAGGTTGGAGCGAGCATTTGAGACTCGCATCGACCCTGTGACAGGGGAACCCTGGAAGAGGATCCGACTGCGGCCTGTCATCATCAACTACAACGTCGGCTCGAAAACCTACGAAAAGCCGGTCGAGGACAATGATCTCAAGACCATCAGTCGCACTGAGAAGCTCACCTACCCCAGTGAGGCGCCGAGCCGTCCGTTCCCAATCGACGAGATGTACCATGGCTCTCGATTGGAGCC
>CAZPPL010000088.1:0-1910 GCA_964588465.1 uncultured Gammaproteobacteria bacterium | reverse complement strand
CGCTCCAGACCCACCGGTGGGCGACCCGCGCCTTTGCGCTTCTGCTTCGGATCAAATTGGCTTGATCACTTTGCACAGATCGCGCCACGGAATAATCTCATCCATCTCCAGCAGAAATGTTTCCCGGCGAGTGCGCTTGCGAAAACGTTCAAAACCACTGTTAGCGAGCGTTTGCTGACGCATTACGACGGTCTCCGCGCAGCTTCTATTGATGGTCTGTAGTATAACCGTTTGAGGAATAAATCAGATTCCCTAGTTATTAGAGCGGTTTAGCGTGCCAAACGGCTACCCATTTCGCACACGATCACCGATCAGTGATGCTGATGAGATCATTCTCCAGGGTGACGCGTATTGACGGCTCGCCAATCAGGAATTCCACCAGGGATTCCGGATCATCGGCATCGAAGACGCCGGTCAACTGCCGTTGGGCTGCCGAGCCGTTGACCTCAATGCGGAGGCGATTGTAGCGATTGAATTGTTCGGCAATCGTGGCCAGCGTATCGTCCTTGAATGCCAACCTTCGTTGCCGCCAGGCCGTCACTTCTTGGGTGTCGGGAACCTCCAGTCGAGTGATCGCGCCGGCCGGATTCACGGCGATTTGCTCGCCCGCGACAAGCGTTATTGCATCGACTGGAAATTCCACTACGGTTCCTGCGTTATCTGGAGCGGCCATTGAGGCGTCGTGAAAGTGGTGCACGGCGACCTTTCCCTCAACGACGGTGACCGTCGTTTGATTGCCGTCACGATAAACGTTGAAGCGGGTACCGATCGCCTCGACCACTGTGTCAGCGGCCATCACCCGAAAAGGCCGGCTCGGGTCGCGGGCGACTTGAAACAGCGCCTCGCCATTAAGTAGTTCGACGTTGCGTTGCTCCGTCGTGAATCGAACTCGAAGCTCGGATTGCGTATTCAGATGCACCACGGAGCCGTCTTCCAAGGTAAACGATGATTGCTCACCAAGTGCTGTCATGTACGTGTCTGGAGTCGGCGCCAAATACTGTGTGACAAAAACGCTTCCCAAAAGAACGATGACGATCGCCGCCCCGGCCAGCCACGATCGCTTTGCGATTCGCATCTCGTTGCTAACCGCGGCCTTGGGTTCCTGCACAACGGCCGTATCCAGCGATACCACGTTGGTCTGAGCGGTGGCGACCAGTTCATTGATCTGAACTGCTTTGTTCGGATCAATTCGATCGAGCTCTCGCCAGGTCGCCTCAAGCGTCAAAAACTCTTCGATGTGTACCGGTGATTCCTTAAGCCATGCGGCGAATTCGGCTGTATAGGACTGAGCGGCATCGGGCGCATCCAGTCGCAACAGCCAATCAAAGGCCTGCTCGGCGATTTTCTCCCGCACGGTATCCTGTTTATTGGTCATGTTGTGATATGTCATCTTGTCATTGCCAGCCGTGCCGACGACAGTGTACGGCAGCACGATACAAATATTTCTTCACGGTGTGCACGCTCAACTTGAGTTCGCGCGCGATCTCCTCATAGCTCTTACCGTCACGCTTTAGCAGCAGTAGGGCGGCTCGTTGCATCTCCGGCAATCCGTCCAGAGCCGCTTGCAAACTTGACGCATGCTCAACCCGGTCAATTCCACTACATGACGACGTAATGACTGCGTCTGGATCCAGTCCGTCGACCGCGCTGTCGAGTGGACTGTCTTGCTCTTTCAGTTCCAGCTCCCGAATCACGTTGGCGGCAATCCGATAGAGATACGCCCGTGGTTTCCGTATGAGCGCTGAGTGCTCTACCCGGAGCAGCCGCAGAAAGGTCTCTTGCGCGACATCGCCGGCATTCAATCCACTGCGGTGCAGCCGCCGGATCAGGAATCGGTAAAGTTCAGCCCGGTACTGGTCGGCCATCTGGCGGGTGAAACTTGGATTGTGCGCGTTCGTCACGGCTTCTCG
>CAZPPL010000087.1:0-1920 GCA_964588465.1 uncultured Gammaproteobacteria bacterium | reverse complement strand
ACCGACTTTCCTCGCGATCCGCCCCATCAGGTTTCCAAGGTCATTCCAGGAAAAATAGTTCAACGAAAAATCGAACTGGTCTTGTGGCGCAAGGATCAGGTCCACCTGCAGGCCATCGGCCCCAAAACTGGCCACCTCCCCATTTCGGACGATTTCACCTGCCAGAAGCGCGGAGGATGCCATGGGGATCCAATCGGGGCCCAGTCCATCACTTTCCACGAGAACATCGAAGTCCCCAAAGGAATCCTTGGTTCGGTAAAACGGCACCGGACGAATCCGAGACTCAGGGAGGGCTCCGGCGAGTTGGTCCAATATCCGTCGCGCTCGCGGATAGAATTCCTCGGCCGGGAACCGATGGGCGTTCCGAATTGCGTGTCCCCCCATCAGCCGGCATCCCCGGGATTGCCGGGTTCCCGCTGCGCCGGGGCAACCCGGAGGTGTTCTGCGTACAGGGTGCCGATCTCGGCATCGTCGAGCCCGGGATGCTCGCGCAGTACGCCGTCTCGAAACTGCAGCCAGTCGAATTCCGCGCCGTCGCCGCGCCCGCGCAATTGGGCGGCAATGCTGCGCGGGTCGTGGTGGGCGTAATCGGCGATGGGTTTAGGTTGTTTCATCCGATTCGGCCTCCTGCGGATTAACTACGATACCCACCAAATGGGCGCTTGCGTCAAAGGCCAGTTGCACGCCGCAAGTGGCCTTGACATATCGGGCCGGTTGACCGTCATCGCGCAGGGCGATATACAGCGGCGCTCGTGGAACGACCCGTGTCAGCGTATCGAAATCGACTGCAGGCGCGCTTTCCACCCGTTCTGACTCGGCGGTATCACACTCCACCAATGGAAGTTGGCTCTGCTTCGCCGGGCCGACATACCAGAAGAATTTCTTCCCGGGTCCACCGGAGCAACCGAGTTCACCGGATTCGACCAGCACGTAGAGCTGCTGAGAAACCTCGTGGCGGGTCCATTCGCGGCAAGCGGCGGCGACCTCCGCCTTGGGCATGGGGCGGGCCGCGTCGGAGAGCAGCGTCAGGATGAGATGACGCAGTAGCCGGCCCTCGCCGCGGGAGACCGGGTCGGTCTTCCGGTCGGCCTCCAGTATGGCCTGAACGGCCTGGATCGGAGGGCGTACGCCGGAGCACAGGCGGTAGTACCAGCGCCCATTGAGAATAAACACCCGCTCAATACGCCGCGCCCGGCGCAAGCAGTAAATCTGCTGGGAGATTTCGTGCGGTTCGCGAGATTCCGGTACACCCCGGGCGAGTTCCTCGACACACAGCGGAATGCTGCCCTCGGACAAGGAAAGCGCGGCGAGGATTTGTTCCTGGAGGAGGGTTCCATGCGAAGTGGTTGATTGATTAGGCATAGGCATAGCGGTTTCGTCCTAAGTCAGCGATATCTCCTGACTGATCTTCCAGATCCACGCCAAAATGCAAGCGCGATAAACACGTGATCCACGGTGGTTATCGCGAATAACAGCGCATCCTCCCGAAGCGGCACGGGATGTCGCCACGGTACGGTGTAAGTTCTGGGTGAATCTGGAACGCCGAGACTACGAGGCTGAGCGCGCCGCCGGTGGGGGTACCCCGGACTCCTGGGTGCTGGTGGGGCTGTGGTTCCACAACCTGCGCCATGATGCCACGTCGCTCCTGTTCGAGCGCGACCTGAAACCCATGGGTTTTGCGGCCATCACGGAGCACAAGACCCTGCAAATGCCAAGCGGTATACCCACCTGCGGACGGAGGATCTGGCGATTCTGCAGGGATGGGATCCCGTGCAGACCGCCGCGGGCTTCTCCTGGTGGCGCCGAAGATCCGCGGCACCGGCTACGGGGGCGGTGTGCGGCCAGTTTTCGGGGGGCTTGTACGGGATCCGGCCACGGAGCAGCCGAAAAGCGAAGGGCGGCGCAGACCCGATCGAGCAG
>CAZPPL010000086.1:0-1931 GCA_964588465.1 uncultured Gammaproteobacteria bacterium | reverse complement strand
GCACGCTGCGCCGGACGGCCAAACGGCTACGCGCTTTGGTCGCCGCTGTCACAGGCGTTATGTTTTAAGGAAAGTATGAGTCCAAACGAAAATTTTGTGATGAATTCAATAGTGGAAACGTTTGGAGGGGAATTCACTGAAGGAAAAGAAGACCCACCAGATGCATGTTTGCGATTGGATGGCGAAATTATTGCAGTAGAAGTCACTCGATTGGTGCAGCAAGTTCGAAACGATAGAGGTGAAATGATTTCAAGGTTTGCTCATGACCAACCAGCAGTAAACCTTCCTGATGAATTAGATCGTGAAATGAAAAGTGACATTCCAAATGATAAGTATATTTTCATTATATTGGGTGCTCCTATTAACAATAGGAGAAAAACAAAAATCGAACTAAAAGCAAGAATTTTAAATCAGCTTAGATCTGGTGTTGTTATGCAAAATTTTGTCATAGAAGAAAATAGAATTTCAATAAATATTTATGATGATGTTAGACAGACTGGCAAAAAAATAATTAGCGCCATAGCTAACAGATATTCAGACGCTAATTTACTTAGTAATACTATGAGTTTGTTAAATGATCGTATTACATCTAAGTCAAAAACGTGCAAAGTTAGATCGTACGAAGGTGAGTATTGGCTAGCTTTATATAATGACTATTGGGTAGCTGATATTGACTCTTATAAATTGGCTTACAGTAAATTAAATATTCAACATGACTTTGATAAAATACTAATTATTGATGGCTATGGACAAGTTGGGTGTATTTAAAATATAACAAGACGCTGCAACGGACCGATAAAAGCGTCACGCCTTTTGCATACGCAAAAACCTTGCCACTTTTGTCGGCCGCTGAGCTTCGGCGTTAGATATCATGGAAACTTGGACTAAAGTAGCAGCAGATTTAGGGCAGGCAGCTGCAGGGTTCGCGCTTTTTTTGGGTGTGCTCGGTGGCGGCTGGGCTTACTTTAAGGCAAAACGTAGGGAAGCAGCGCATTGGATATTTGGCGTATTTCAACCTTTTCAAATTGGTGCGGAATTTGATGAGGGCAAGAAGCTACTCGATTTTGAGTACACAGAAATAGTGGAACCACTATTAGGCGAAATAATTTTCGGATGTAATCAAAAGCTCGATAAAGAAGCACAACATCTCACCATACAAATTGACCGCGTTTTGAATTATTTGGAGCATGTTTGCTACCTTGAGAAGCAAGGGCATATTTTGCCCAAAGAATTGGATACCTATTTTGGCCATTGGTTTGATTCATTAAAACATCCAGATAAGGGTGCATTAAGACGCTATTGTGCAGACTATGGCTATCATCTATTAGCTGCGTACTCAGGGGCACAAAAAGAAGAATATATAATATTCTACGGGAGCTTTAAAAACGGCTTGCCTGATTTTACGAGACTGAACCTTAGTTCTGCTCTAATATTGGAAGGGCAGGTTGAAGTCCCTGGCGAGCTATACGACTTAGGTGATTATCCGGGCTTGGTCATTGGAGATGGTTTGGTAAGCGCCGAGCTTTTCCAAATAAATGATATGTCTATTCTACGCGCTATTGATGAAGACGAAGAATGGTCGCGCGATATGACATCGACGCTTTATCGAAGAGTTTCAATTCAAGTAATGCATCCTGGCACAAATGGTGCCAGTGTTTTTCAACGGAAAATTGGAACTGTGGATGCTTGGATCTACTATTACAACCAGCCGGTAGACAAATCAAATCGTATTGTAAGTAATTGCTGGTCTCCGAAATTGATCGAATCAGATTAGTATAACTATTTAGCATATGACATCTAACAAGCAATTCCAGCCGGACGTCAAACCCGTCGCTTCGCTTTGGGTTTGCCGCCGCTGAATTGGAACGTTATGCATAAAAAATAGAAAAACATGGATATAGAGCATTTTCTAAAAGAACGAACTAATTTCA
>CAZPPL010000085.1:0-1933 GCA_964588465.1 uncultured Gammaproteobacteria bacterium | reverse complement strand
ATGAAAAACGGTATTATCAGCGTTTTTTTTGTAAATTTATTGGCTGAATAGTTACAAAGCTCCTTCTTTTTCGATGAAGAAGTAGTCAAATAATTGTTTCAATTCCAAAATGGTACGATTAAAAGAGGAGGAGGCACAGCAGCAATTTGGGGGAACATCACGTTTCAATTCCAAAATGGTACGATTAAAAGCCGGTATTCGCAACCGGAACTACGCTTCAATATTTTGTTTCAATTCCAAAATGGTACGATTAAAAGCGCCGTTAATAGCGGCAGCCTCTACGGCAAGAGCAAGTTTCAATTCCAAAATGGTACGATTAAAAGTGACCTACAAACTCGCGAGCACAATCACAATAGAGCGTTTCAATTCCAAAATGGTACGATTAAAAGGCCCCGAGCTGGCGAAGAACCATTTTTGCCTTTAAGTTTCAATTCCAAAATGGTACGATTAAAAGTTTTTGTTGGGAGATGAGATAGACAGTTCGACTTTAGTTTCAATTCCAAAATGGTACGATTAAAAGTTTGTAACCGGATTATCTATCATTTCAGGATACCGAAGTTTCAATTCCAAAATGGTACGATTAAAAGATCTTAAACGTGAAGTCGCATGTCATTTCCTCCTTGGTTTCAATTCCAAAATGGTACGATTAAAAGGATAGTGCAAAAAGGAGGAGATGACTATACTCTATCGTTTCAATTCCAAAATGGTACGATTAAAAGTCTATGTTTCGTGTTCTAACCTGAAACGATGGCCGCGTTTCAATTCCAAAATGGTACGATTAAAAGATAGTCATAACTTTGTAGTTAGACACGAAATCACCTGTTTCAATTCCAAAATGGTACGATTAAAAGGTCGTAACAGAAGGAACGACACATGCCGACACACAAGTTTCAATTCCAAAATGGTACGATTAAAAGTAGTTCGGATTTTCAGACTCTTACACAACCTATTCGTTTCAATTCCAAAATGGTACGATTAAAAGGTTAAATAAAACATGGCAACACATTATTCTAACACTGTTTCAATTCCAAAATGGTACGATTAAAAGTTTTCCCGGAGCAGGCATAGCACTTTCCACCAGCAGTTTCAATTCCAAAATGGTACGATTAAAAGCATTTGGGATGAAGTAGAACCACTATTGGATAAATAGTTTCAATTCCAAAATGGTACGATTAAAAGCGGAATACCGAGCGCTATAAAAGCCGCCTTTGCTTTGTTTCAATTCCAAAATGGTACGATTAAAAGTCGGAGACAGAAAGCTCAATAATGCATTTATTAAAGTTTCAATTCCAAAATGGTACGATTAAAAGCAAGCCGGCTTGACAAATACAAAAGTGTACAAACAAAGTTTCAATTCCAAAATGGTACGATTAAAAGAGGCACACTCACCGTCTCTACCATTTCCGATGCAATGTTTCAATTCCAAAATGGTACGATTAAAAGTACGGGCAGAGTTAATGATTTAAAGGCTATTTTGGTTGTTTCAATTCCAAAATGGTACGATTAAAAGCGGCTTTTCTGTCATCTTTTGAAACCGTCGTCCCTGCGTTTCAATTCCAAAATGGTACGATTAAAAGAAGGAATGTCTTGTATTTCACATTCTTGTCTCATTCGTTTCAATTCCAAAATGGTACGATTAAAAGATTTTTTTAATATCGTTTTTCCGCATGTAGTCAAAAGTTTCAATTCCAAAATGGTACGATTAAAAGGTTAATTAATTCTTTTTCAGCTTGCCAATTTCGGGTGTTTCAATTCCAAAATGGTACGATTAAAAGTTGCCTGCAGTACCTTCCGTGCCTCGTCTCTTCCAACGTTTCAATTCCAAAATGGTACGATTAAAAGGGCCCACACACCGGTTGCTTGAGGGGATCATCCTGCGTTTCAATTCCAAAATGGTACGATTAAAAGCCGTCCAAAAATACAGAAAAAAATG
>CAZPPL010000084.1:0-1972 GCA_964588465.1 uncultured Gammaproteobacteria bacterium | reverse complement strand
CGCTTTTCTATCACTCGCTAAATGGCTATTTTCACTGGCATATCTACCAAAAACATCTTGCCCCAATTCCCATGCAGACGGTTTCTCCAGCTTATCAATATATTCCGCAATACTTCTTCTTATAAATTCTGACTTGGTAACGCCCATTTGCTGGGCAACATTATTAACGGTTTGCTCTAGTTTTGGATCAAGCCGTAAAGTAATCATATCAACCTCCAGCAGATTCAAATGTATTACACATTGTAATACGCAAAGACTTTGCATGTCAATTGTAATCATCCAGGCCCTTTTGTTGACAAAAGGGCACAGAGCATACCCTGCTGAACTAATTTGGAGTGTAGTAGAAGAATCTTGTTACACCGGCTGACGACATTCTCACCAGCGATATCCAACCATTTGTAACGCCTGCTTCACCTGTTTGCGAGAAAACCCAAATATTTTGCGGGCGGGACACCTTCAACAACTACGTACTTTGATGGCAAAGAACCCCGTGCTCGCAAATCAGGTGCAAGCGTTGTTGGCGAGCTTTTTACCATAACCTTGACCTGCCAGCCTGAGTAACAATAACAAAAGCCTTTGCCATAACATAGAACCTTTGCTTTGGCGGTGGACGTTGGCAAACTATGGCGTAAGGCGGGCAAACTTTGCGCCCCACCAGAACTTTGGCAAATATGGCCTTCCATACGTGAACTGCCTTGACTAACCAAAACGGTGCTGGCGCAATGTTTTCATCACCGCCTCTTTACAAAACCTGACTTTGCCTACCCAAGCGGCTTTTGTGCAGTTGTGTCATGATGGGCTTTTTCATCATGACACAACTGAGCAAAGGTCGCGCCCATCTTCAAATTGACCATTCTGTGGTAGGAGGCACTTTAAAACGTAGACGTATCTTTGATTAAGAAACTAAAGATTTAAAGTGTGTGCATCACCCCATTTATGGTAGAAATCGAGCCAACAATTTGTCAAAGGCCAATTAGGGGAAAGTGATACAGTGTCCAGTATTTTGGAAATAGCTAGCTTAGAATGCACAAAAAAACATCTTTGTAAAACTAAAACAATAAGAAAATCAGCCCAATATTCATCGTGTTCACTGATTATATTTTTTATTAGGTTGCCAACACTTGATCCTGAAAGAAATTGCATACGATTACTTATTTCAAGTTCTTTTTCTAGTAGAGTAGATCGTGTATTTTCCGTGACCTTTGGCATAGGGTTCATACTTAGTGGTTCTATATTTTCCTGTACGATACTGAGAGAATCCGTAATGCCATCTCCCCGCAAATGCATTGAAACAGAACTATGAAAATAGTTGCCTAGTTGCATTCCTGTACGAGAAGCCATAAATTCACCGAGTAGACTAAATTCAAAAATATTATAAGGTATTGCTCGATAAGCATCGTTTGCTCTCATTAATACAGAGGTATGTAACGTGTTCCCTCTTGGAGAAAAGACAACATTAAGCGCACATGGTATGTCATTAGACATGCGACCACAATCTATGGGTTGATAAATAGCCATTGCAGCCCGTTTTGTATTTGGTCTTTCCAAAATGAGCTTGGTTGCCTGCTCAAATTGAGCGTTGCCTGCTATTGGATCAAACAAACGAAACCCATATGCTGAACCAGGAACCGTTACTCCATCATCGGAATATTTTTGAACCCCTTGAGTGTATGCCAGAATACTTGCAAGGCGATTGGAGCCAGAAAGAAGATAAAAAAATCTTGCCACTGCTAAACCTGGATTAAAAATGTTGCTGACATTGGATTTGAATATACGACTTCTGGGCGAAACCAAAACGAGTTGGGAGTTTAACAACTCCTTAATTGGTTTGTTTGCATTCCAAGATAAGTTATTGGAAGTTTCCATTTCTCCATTATCATGGATTTGCTGTATCAGATCTCTAACTAATGGATTGACATCAGTATGTGCTATTTGAATTCCGTACATAAGTTCTCCTAATGTATATAAACAC
>CAZPPL010000083.1:0-2020 GCA_964588465.1 uncultured Gammaproteobacteria bacterium | reverse complement strand
TAAACCAAATAATTGAAACCCTATATAAAAGGAATTAAAAGATAAAGCACGTACGTACAACAACGTATATAAAAAATAGGCGAAACAGAAGTAGTATCAAATCCTAAACTACGGTTCAAGTTCATCGTGAGCAGAAAGATCAACCCTTCGCAATCACCTACTTTTCATATACTTAACGTTAGTGGCAATTGGAAGAAAAATCAGAATAATCAAATAAATTTAAATTTAGAATAATGAAGAAAAGCAGTTTAATTTTAGGAATGTTACTGTTCATTTTATCGTTAAATGCACAGAATAAAAACGAAAGAGTAGTTACTGAAACACCAAGAAACGGGCACTCAATAGCAAAAATTAATGGATATTATTGCGTTGATAGTGAAACAAAACCATTCACCGGAAAATATGTTGTTCGGGGATATGACAATGAATTAAGAAAAGAAGCCCATTATAAAAATGGCAAACTAAACGGTGTTTATTTGGAGTACACAAAAAGAGATACCGTTTATGTCAAAGTCAGAGCAAATTATTTGAATAATAAAAAGGTGGGGAAATATATTGAGTATTGGAGACCTAATCATAAAAAAAAGGAATGTTCTTATAATCAAAATGGAGAACTTAATGGTTTGTGGATTTCCTATGCAGGTTTTGCAGTCGAAGAACCAGAAGTATTAGGAAAATATGTTAATGGGAAAAGGGATAGTACGTGGACTTGGTATTATGAAGGCTCAATTCCCAAATCAGTAGATAATTATAAACTGGGGAAAGAACACGGAATTTCAACAGAATATTACAAAAACGGACAAAAGAAATCAGAATGTACTTATCAGAATGATTACAAAAATGGAAAAGAACAGTGGTGGTATGAAAATGGGACATTAAGATATTCTGCGGTTTATATGAATGGCAAACTAAATGGAACTGTTTTTAACTATTACAAAAACGGTAAAATTGAAAAAGAAGGCAATTACTTAAATGGAAATAAAAAAGGTAAATTTATTTGGTATAATAAGGACGAAACCGTAAAAGAAGAAACAACATTTTAATTCCCATTAGAAATATTTTTTATGACTATTGACAAAGCATCATCAATTTTTTTATCACGATTAGGAACATACAATGGGTTTCTTTTTCAAACATCCTCAATTTTCGATAATATTACAAAGAATGAAATAGAATATTCAGCGAGTATTAATAAGCCAGACTTTGAAAGACCAATTTTAGGAAGTAAACTTTTATACCGAAATCCATTAACAGCAAAATATGTTTTTGCTCACACTTATACTGTAAATGATAAAAATATTGAAGACACTTTGGGAAAGTTAAAAATTCAATATTTTAATTTTGTAATAGCCCAATGTTATGAAGCCTTTGAAACATTTCTTAAAGACATTATTTCTGCGTATTTAGTAACATTGGATATCAGTAGTTTTTCATTGCCTAAATCAATTGACAAAAGCAATTATAAAATTTGTAGGCAAACCCTTTCTGAATACTGCTACTCAAAAAACAAATACAACAAGAAACTATTTCAATTATTATATTCATTAAGTCCAAAAATTGAACAAACTGAAATAAATAATTTTTTGCGTTTTGACTTTAAAGAATGGTTTGTTGTTTTTACAGAAATTAGACACTCTATTGTTCATTCAAACAGCAAATTTAAAATGGAAAAGTCTGTACATTGGAATAAGTTTCAGAATGAAATTCTAACTGAATTATTCTTAAACAAATCTGATGACAAAGAAGGTAATATTTCAACATTAAATGAATATGATTATATAATTAGAATAATAGGACAACATAGCCAAATAATAAGTGATTGTTTAATGAAAAAATAACAAAAGCCACTAACAATGTATATAGTTTATGGCGGGTTAAGTGCTAAATATGAGCGAATTAACAATAAATAAACATCGGTATAAATTGAAAGATTTGTGTTCCAAAACCGCCACAAAACCATATACTAACCGTTAGGCACAAGCAGGGAGAACGAAACACAATGATAAATTTGCTACAATAA
>CAZPPL010000082.1:0-2031 GCA_964588465.1 uncultured Gammaproteobacteria bacterium | reverse complement strand
TTTAAAGGCTAATTTATTTATGTAGTTTCTACAATATGCTGTTATATAACTTGCATAAATAAAGTTAGTAAATTTAGTTTTAGTTGGTTTTTTCTCAGCAAAAACCCCATAAATACTATTTGCAATTGCTTTAATTAAAGAATATTGATAACTATTTTTACCAAAATTGGTTTTTGCAGTTGATTTTTTAGCATATAAATCAGTAATTAAATTATTAAATATTTTTTTATGTGTTGTTTGAATGCCCCAACCTTCTAAAATATTATAATTAATTTTGTATAAATCTAAATTTTCTTTATCATATTCTGTAATATAATAAATAATTAAATTTGATGAATATACATAATTAATTAAACCTTTAATTTTTGTTGGATATAAAGGATTTGCTTTTGTTTCTATTTTATAAAATTTATAAAAACAATCTTTGAAATTTTTTTGATTGATGTTTATTACTTTACAATTGTTTATACTTTCTAATTTTTTAATCATCGTTGGATAGGCGCTGTTAATATCTAAGTTATATACATCTTTAAAATTGCCAATATAATTTAGTTTAAATAGACCTCCAAAAAAAGATTTTTCAGCAATTTTTTTAATTTGATTTGGTAAATCTTTATTTGCAATTGTATCTTTTATAATTGTTTTATTATTGTTAAGTATTTGCTTTGTAATGCTTGCTTTGCTAAAAAATTTTGTTGGAATAGGAATTTTTAAAGATAATAATGTATTGAAAAGATTAGTTGCTAATTGTTGTGTTAAAAATGCATCATTTATACAATATTTTATTATTGCAATTCTATTATTTTTATAATAATTTTGTTGGGTTCCAATTTTTTTAGCGCTTATTTTCAATTCATCTGCGTTTTTAGTTTTATTTAGATATAATTTACTGGCTTTATCTAAGGATATTGTTGCACTTTTTATAGCATAAAAACTTGCAATATCATAAAAAACTACACGTCTTTTTTCTTGTTGAATTGAAAAAGACTTGTTGCCAACGCGTGTTATAATAAAATTTTGTATTTTAAATATTAGTTTTGTTTTATCATATTCTTTCAGTAATTGTTCAAGTTTTTCTTTTTCTTGCTGGGTTATGTTTTCTGCTTTTTCTTCTAATCTAAAAATTTTAAAGTATATTCTTTGATGTTTTTTATATTGTTGTAAAATTGCATCATTTTCATTGAAAAACTGCTTCATCATTGCTGAAAAATCAAACCCTAAATTATAAAAAAAGTTATTTGTTGATGCATTATAGTATAAAAAGTTAATGTAATCTATTGTTTTAGTGCTTTCTACATAAGTTTGATTACTGCAAGTTAATAATTTAGCGTAGCCATTAAAAGTTTCAGTATCAAATCCGAAAATCATAATGATTATGAGCCTTCTGAAAAATCAGACTTTACATCTGCTTGAAAACTATCTAAAAGTTTTTGTCCTTTATTACTTAAAAAATTTTTAAAGATTTTTAAGTTATTAATTGTATCTGCACGTTGTATTAGTGCATTAATTAAATAATTATTTCTTGTAATTCTATTCAATTTTTTAAGGTCAGAAATATACATAGTATATTGTTTGTTGTTCTGAATTTGCTTGCTGAAATGGTGCTTCTGTTTAAGTTTTTTAAATTTTTTAAATATTCTTTTTATATATTTGTTGTCTATTTTTTTTCTAAACCACAAATTATATGCACTTTTGGTTTGACGTGCGTTTAAACCACTTTTATATAGTGTTTTTAAAATAGATTGTGTATCTTTTGTTGGTCCTTGCAAGTTGTGAAAATATTTGACTGGTCCAGTGTATGCACTATTTTTTGTTTTTCGTTTGCCAGTTCCATTAGGATAAAAATAGGCTGTTGCTCCGTTTGGATATTTAATTTTATATCCACTTTTTGTTTTGATTTTTCTAATAGTCAAGATTATACACCATTTAATATTTGTATATATAATATATATACACTGCTGTTAAATAAAAAAAATAAAATTAAAAATAACAAAAAATTTGATGAGTTTGATAATTAATAACAACATATTT
>CAZPPL010000081.1:0-2046 GCA_964588465.1 uncultured Gammaproteobacteria bacterium | reverse complement strand
TATCTGCTATTCTATCGATTCTGTTTGCTTCAATAATTTTCATTTAAGACTCCTTGCAATTTATTATGGATTCTTTATTCATATTAGTTTCCTATTGTTTAATCTATTCAATATATGCAGTATAACATCAACATTGAATGCGTTACCTATAACCTCCTTTCTTCTCGTTTTTGATAATCCCTGTGTAAAATTGTCAGTTAGTCCTTGTAGCCTTTCGCATTCCACTGGAGTCAGTGGTCTAAAGTAGTCTTTGAATACAACAAGACTATCTGTTGATACTTTAGTAATACAGTTTGATTTTCCATCTTTTCTTACTTCTAATTGCTTTCCCTTATTCTCTCTACTTCTTTTTGCTCCACCAGTTATGAGATACAATCCTGTCTTTGCTCCTAGTCCACCACCTTTTGCAGATAAACATACCGACTTCCCATGTACTGAGTATATTCTATATCCTTGACCACCCTTTCCAATACTTGAAATTCGTATCGGCTTATCTTTGAAAACATAATTTCCTTGATGTCGTTTAATAAAATTATTTATAAAGTCTTTTTGATTTGCCGTGAGGCAATACGCTTTTTCTTTTACCGCTTCACCACTTTCTATTATTGAATCCAAGTAGATATGTTTGTCCTTCGGTTGTGGGATTGCTACTGTTTCGTATCTCCCTTTGACTAATTTTCCTACCCAGTAAAAACGCTTTCTCTGCTGTGGACTTACAAGTTTAGCGTCAATCATCACGGCTTCAACCCCCAATGTTTTTGTTATTATATCTTTTTGGTCTTTTGCCATTGAAAAAACATTTTCATAAATAAAATATTTCGGTTTTACTTCATTATGAATACGCACCATTTCCCAGAATAAACCGCTTCTCTCTCCGACCAGTCCTTTGCGGTTGTTTTTGGCTATGGATAAGTCTTGACACGGAAACCCTCCTATCAAAAGGTCTATTTCACCGACCATTTCTTTTTTTACACCGCGGACATCGCCAAGTTGTATGTTGTCGAGGTAGTTTTTTTCTGCCACTTGTAGTGCATATTTGTCGTTTTCGCTTGCGTAGTATTTATCTACTTTTATACCTGCACGGTCAAGAGCTACTCTTGCACAAGAAATTCCGTCAAAGAGAGAAAGTATATTCATAATGTATGTTAGTTATTATTTAATCTCTCTGTAGCGATGCCAAAGTATGTCTTTTCAAGTTCAATACCAATACCTCTACGATTGAGGTTCTGGCACGCTACAAGGGTTGTACCTGAACCCATCGTAAAGTCTAATACTGTTTCATTTTCGTTTGTATATGTTTTTATTAGATATTCCATAAGTAATAGTGGTTTTTGTGTTGGGTGTAGATGACCTATACCACTCGGATTTGAAAATCTTATTAAATCATTTGGATAATTAGTGTGGGTTGTATAATAGTTTGGTTTACCAGCAATACCTAACTTATGTTCATTATTTTTTCTAACTCTACCACTTTTTATTGGCTTATCTAATTTAATTAAACCTTGAGGGTTATAAGTTGGTGGTTTTTTATAAAATATACTTATTCTTTCAGTTTTTCTCATGGGCATTTTTTTTGCATTTTGAAATCCAGTTTGTTTTGTCTTTTCCCACACCCAATCATACTTATAATTCTTTATATTACTCATTCTTAAAGCACTACTAAACGGTTCACTACCAAATAATACTATTGCTCCATTTGGTTTAATGAGTTTGTTCAATCTTTCCCACATCGGTTCAAAAGGTATAATTTTATCCCATTTACAAGCAGTAATTCCATACGGCAAATCACAGATAACACTATCTACAATAACACCTTGCTCTATGAGTTTATCCATTTCCTCTAATGCTTCACCGTGTATTAATGTAATATCTTGCATTTAAGACTCCTTGATGTTAGTGGATTATTATTTAATCTATCCGTAGCGATGTCAAAATATTTCTTTTCAAGTTCAATGCCGATACCACGCCTGTTTAGGTTCTGGCAAGCTACAAGGGTTGTGCCTGAACCCATAAATGGGTCAAGAACTATGTCGTCCTCATTGGTTG
>CAZPPL010000080.1:0-2052 GCA_964588465.1 uncultured Gammaproteobacteria bacterium | reverse complement strand
ACGGACGAGGTTTTAAAAAAGGTTCAAAGTTCAAGGTTCAAGGTTCAAGGTTCAAGGTTCAAAGTTCAAAGTTCAAAGTTCAAGGTTCAAGGTTCAAGGTTCAAGGTTTGAGGTTTAAAGTTTGTTGATGCCTGAATAGCGTTGACCGTTTTTACTTACTTATTTCCATCTTTTGAGTTGTTAATTCACGAGTGATATTAGAACCTGAAGGATTGTTGTCCTCAGCCCGAAGGGCTGAAAAGTCCTTCGGGTTCTGAGTTGTTAATTCCGTCGTTGACTTGTCACCGTCGGATTGTTGTCCATTACAAAGATAATCTTTTTCAAATTCATTTGGACTTTTTCTTTGTAACTCAATATGAGGTTTTTCTTTGTTGTAAAGTAACACTGTTCGGTCAACCTCTTTTTTAAGTTCTTCAAAGCTGTTTATATCACGGTGTATCAGGTAATTATTTTTAATCACACCGTTTAGCCTCTCTACTTTCCCGTTTTCCCAGGGATATTCACACATACTATTTACAATACCTGCTTTTTGGGTCAGTTTTAAAAAAGCCTTGTCGTAGTATTGACCGCCACCGTCCGAGTGAAAAACAACGCCGGCTATAATCACATTTTCCTTAATCCTGCGTTTGATAGCCATCTGTAAAGCCAGTAATGTTGTCTGTTCTGTTGTCAACCTTTTCGCAGTAGAGTGGCCTAAAATCCGCCTGGAGAATGAGTCTTCGATGAAAGTAATGTAGTAGAACCTCCCGTTGATTTCATAGTAAGTAATATCACTCTGCCATGCCTGGTTGATACCAGTTAATATCATACCCTTTAATAAATTATCAAACCGTATAACCCCGGTGCTGTCCGTGGTTATACGCCAATTTCTTGTTTTTTTGGACATTAGGCCTTCTTCTCTGCAAAAAACCTCAAACACATCCCGCCCCATGCTGTGAGGTTGCAGTTTAAAATACATGTCCCTTGCTCCCATGGTTGGATGGTTTTCACGTATCTGATGAATAAACAATAGCAATTGTTTCCTTTCTGACCGTAACCGATACAACCTATCCATCCGCTGATGAAAGGCTTGCTTGCTAATCCCCAAACTTTCATATAACTTGTTCATGCTGTATCGGTATTGTTCTCTGTGATGCCAGAAGTACTCGAGGGTTGAGTAGAAAACTTTTTTTTTATATCTACGCCATAGGTATCTTCTGCCAACTCAATCATCTTGTCTTTAAAATCAATCAGAATTTGCTTTTGACCGATTATCCGTTCAAGTTCTGCAACCTCTTTTTTGAGTTCCAATAGCTGTCTCGTGTCGCTATCTGTCTCAACAATAAGTCTTTCTTTTTTGTCTTTCATAGCTCCAAATTTATTTAACCATCGGTAAATAGCCACATTGGAAACTTCATATTGCTTACAAAGTTCGGAAACTTTTGTCTTGCCGGTTTCTAATTCCCGGACTTTCTGAATCTTGAAACTGTCGCTAAAATGACGACGCCTTCGCTCGGCAGTGGTCATCTTAAATTGTTCTCTTGTTGCCATTTTTAATTAATTTTGTTACTTGTTTTTTAATTAAAAGTGGTCAACGTATTTCAGGCATTGACAATCAAGCATTTCAAATTGTTCTTTTGTTAAATAACCAAATTCTAATGCAAAATCCAACCAAACTTGTGTTTCTGCTCGCCCCGTGTAATAAACTACAATTTAATTCCTTCATTTGAATCAAGGATTCTATTTTTTAAATATCTATGACCATATGTCGTTTTTAAATACTTTTCCCGTTTTAATGCTGACTCTTGATTAAAACAAGCTTCATAATAAATCAAGATTAATGGTCTTCTGAATTTTGTAGATTTTACAAATCCTTTAGAATGTTCTTTCATTCTTCTCCATAAATCATCTGAGTACCCAATATAAAGATTATTATCTTTCAAGCTTTTTAAAACATAAGTAAAATAGGTTTTCATATTAATTAATTGGTATTACACAGGGCAGGCTTCTGCTTCGCAGTCTGATAATTTGGAAACAAAATGCTTCGGGTATTTCCGTTTTCGAAAAGCTTCA
>CAZPPL010000079.1:0-2073 GCA_964588465.1 uncultured Gammaproteobacteria bacterium | reverse complement strand
AATAATCATTTTTTCTCCTCCGTAAAAAGTTGCATTTATTAGTTGAATTTAGGTAACATAAAAGTGAAACTATTAAAAAACCCCAAAGAAATAGGCGATACAATTAGCTACATAACCAAAACAAAGAAAATTTATCAATTTTATCTTAGCAATCCATTTTACACCAATGTGGATAATGGAATAACAAGCATTAGTATTCAAATAGCAGACTTAGATAACATAAAGGAAATAATATAATGGCAGAAGAAAATAAGGTTAATGCAGAAGTTATTTCTGTTTATCCAAATAAAGTTAAAATATCAGTTGATGACGAATTTATTCAATCTGCATCAGAGACACTAAAAATTGGGTCTTACATTAGAATTTCAGATGATGATGATATTGCTCTTATTGCAATGATTGACAATTTTATTATTGAAGTTCCAGAAGAAGGAGAAGCAAAACGAAGATATATAATTGAAGCTAATCCACTTGGTGTTGTTAAAGATGGTATATTTCAACGAGGTGGAGATACAATAGCAATCCCTCCGAAGAAAGTTGAACCTGCAAAAGAGAGTGAGATATTAAGTATTTATTCTCAATCAACAGAAGAAGTAGAAAAGTTTGTTTTTTCGTCTTTATCATCCAATAAAAATATAAGAGTTCCTGTAAACGGAAATAAATTCTTTAATAAGCACATTGCAATAGTTGGTTCAACGGGCTCAGGAAAATCACATACTGTAACAAAAATCATTCAGCGAGCAGTCGCAGAAAAAAACGGTGATTTTTCTTTGAATAATTCTCATATTATCATCTTTGATATTCATTCTGAATACAAATCAGCATTTCCTGATGCTAACAATCTTGGAATTTCAGATTTGATTTTACCATACTGGTTATTAACAAGTGAAGAATTAGAAGAACTTTTTATTGATACTGAAGCAAATGACCATAATCAACGCAATGTATTTAAGGAAGCTGTTATAAAAGATAGAATTGCTAAATTTACTGGTGATGAAGCAGATAAATCTAAGATTCATTATGATTCGCCATTATTGTTTGATATAAGTGAAGTTTTAAAATATGCCATTTCTAAAAACGAGGAAGTAATTGATACTGGTGAAGTTTACGCAAGTGGTGGAAAAAAAGGACAAGCAAAAACAACACAAGGAAGCTTATATGGCAAACTGACGAACTATGTTAGCCGGCTTGAAAACAAATTAAATGACAAGAGATTAGAGTTTTTATTAGGTGAGAACAGTAAAAATATAACCTTTGAAGATACAATAAAACAATTAATTGGTCATAAAACTAATCCTAAAAGTAATGTGACAATATTAGACTTGAGTGGTGTTCCGTTTGAAATATTGAGCATTACGGTTTCTTTAATATCAAGAATAATTTTTGAATATGGATATTATTACAAAAGACTAAGAACAAAAAAAGACCAAAATGAAAAAATAAATAATGACACACCCTTTCTTCTTGTGTACGAAGAAGCTCATAAATATGTCCCCAAAAGTGATTTAGTCAAATTTAGAGCATCCAAAAATTCGATTGAACGAATAGCGAAAGAAGGGCGTAAATACGGAGTAACTCTCTTATTAGCAAGCCAGAGACCATCAGAGTTATCTGAAACAATATTTTCACAATGCAATAATTTTATTGCTATGAGATTAACTAATCCAACTGACCAAAATTATGTAAAAAGGCTATTACCAGATACTTTAGGGAATTTAACAGAAAAATTGCCATCACTACAAGCTGGAGAAGCATTATTAATTGGTGAATCAGTTGTATTGCCTTCAATAGTAAAGATTGATAAATGCGATTTACCACCTTCATCAAATGACATTCCATATTGGGAACTATGGAAAAATAAATGGAAAGAGGCTGATATTAATGAGATAAAAATAGAATGGTATACATAAAACCCAGCCCATAACAATGTATATAGTTTATGGCGGGTGAAGTGCTAAGTATCAACATCTTAGATTAAATAAAAATCGGAGTAAGTTGAAAGATTTGTGTTCCAAAAACCGCCACAAAACCATATACTTAACGTTGGCAAGCATGTTCACCGGCGGACACAAC
>CAZPPL010000078.1:0-2085 GCA_964588465.1 uncultured Gammaproteobacteria bacterium | reverse complement strand
CCGCAGTGGGGATCTGTTGGCGAATCATCAAGTCTTTCGCAAAAGCTTTACTCGACTCAATCCGTGCGGCATTCTTGGTTGGGCCAAACACTTTAAGTTTGTTTTGGCGAAACAGATCGGCGATGCCAAGAGCCAAAGGAGCTTCCGGGCCCACCACGGTTAAATCGATCCGTTCATCCTCTGCAAACTTTTGCAACCCCGGAAGATCATCAGCCGCAATCGGCACACATGTCGCCTGTTGGCTAATGCCCGCATTCCCAGGCGCACAGTATATCTTGGTCACACGCGGGCTTTGCGCCAATTTCCACACCAGCGCATGCTCTCTCCCACCACCACCGATAACGAGGATTTTCATCGATTTCAATTCAAAAAAAATAATTAACTTTCTACCTGCTATTCTAAATCCCCCTCATTTGTAAGGAGGGGATAGGGGAGGTAGAGTCTTCAATTTATCAATCCATATTGGTAATTGTTGACCAATATGATCAGCCCTTTATTGTTCACACGCTTCTACCCCACCGAACCTCCCCTTACAAAGGGGAGGAATGAGGAAAGATTGACTTTTCTAGAAAGTCACAAATGAAACGCTAATGTCTAAAATGCCGCATACCCGTCATGATCATCGCTAAATTCTGCTCATCTGCGGCTTTGACCACTTCCTCATCACGAATCGAGCCACCCGGTTGAATCACCGTGGTAATTCCGGTCTGCGCTGCAGCATCGAGTCCATCACGAAATGGAAAAAAGGCATCCGACGCCATCACACACCCTTTGATCGGCAAATTGGCCTTCATCTCCGCGAGTTTCACCGAATCAATACGACTCATCTGCCCTGCCCCAATTCCCACTGTTTGAGTCGCATTGGCAAACACAATGGCGTTGGACTTCACATGCTTGCACACCTTCCAGGCAAACGCACAGGCAGCGTATTCTTCCTCACTCGGTGATCGTGTGGTCGGAACCTTTAACGTCTTTAAATCAGGAAGCGATCCAAGGTCGCGATCCTGCAAGATCAGCCCACCGATCAACTTTTTCAAATCAAAACCCTCGCGTGTTTGGCTTTGAAGTGAGCCAACTTCGAGAAGGCGCAAATCTTTTTTCCGTTTCAATTCAGCTAACGCATCTTCGGTAAACTCTGGCGCAATGAGTACTTCAACAAATGTCGAAGTGACTTCCTTCGCCATGGCGACATCTACTGGTCGATTACACGCAATCACGCCGCCAAAAGCTGAAAGTGGATCCGTTTCTCTCGCTTTCACATACGCTTCAACCGACGTCGCACCCAAGGCCACTCCACACGGATTGTTGTGCTTGATGATCACCACGGCGGTATCATCAAATTCCTTGGCCAATTCCAGCGCGGAGTTGGAATCCAAGTAATTGTTGTAAGACATGGCTTTGCCATGCAGTTGCTTCGCGCCCGAAATCGATGGCTCGGTTGCGCCGACTTCACGATAAAACGCCCCATCCTGATGAGGGTTTTCGCCGTATCGCAAGGTTTCCACGCGCTCATACGTCAGTGATAACTGTGCGGGAAATTTGTCGGCGGGACCCTCAGCATTTTGCTGACTCAAATAATTCGCAATGAGCCCGTCATACCGCGAGGTGTGCTGAAAGACCTTCTGCGCCAATTCGCGACGAAGCGAAGATGGGACAGTTCCTGATTTCAATGCCTCCAACACGCGGCTATAATCTCCGGGGTCAACTACCACAAGCACATCTTCATGATTCTTCGCTGCAGAACGAAGCATGGATGGACCACCAATATCAATATTTTCAATGGCATTCTCAAAGGTACAATCCGCTTTGGTGATCGCCGATTCAAACGGATAGAGATTCACCACCACCACATCGATGGGCGCAATGCCCTGCTCCTGCATTTGTTGAACATGATCAGGCTTTCCTCGACGCCCCAGTAACCCGCCATGAATCTTTGGGTGGAGCGTCTTCACCCGCCCCGCAAGGATCTCCGGAGAGCCAGTATGCGAAGACGCCTCCGTTACATCCGATCCCGCCGCGCGCAAAGCTTTGGCCGTCCCACCGGTAGAAAGAATCGACGCGCCTAAGTCCGCCAATCCTTTGGCA
>CAZPPL010000077.1:0-2110 GCA_964588465.1 uncultured Gammaproteobacteria bacterium | reverse complement strand
CTCCCGCCGGCCGGCCTCAGTGATGCGCAGGTGAGCGTTTTCCGCAAGGCCACCCCCGTCGGCGGTTTCCATCAACCCCTCGACTTTCAAGACCTCGATGGGCGCGCCCACCAATTCGAGGGAGGGGCCAACGATATGGCCGACAAAGTGCCGCACTTCGCCCGCCAGCTTGGCATAGGTTGTCTCGCCGTCGGCTAGGACACCCAAGGCTAGCAGGCGGATCGCCTCGCTCGGAATTAGGCTGTTGTCGCGGTACATGGGCCGGGCCTCGGGTTGCCTACGCTACCTAAACTTATGGCGAAGCCGAATATCTGTCCAGACCGGCTCGCGCCCGTACTCGTGCTGGTTTAGGCGGCTGCCCGGGCTAGATCGAGCTCGTTCCAGACCTGAGAAAGGGCGGCGACCAGGCGGTCGATGTCGGCGTCGGTATGGACCGGCGACGGGGTGAGGCGCAGGCGCTCGGTGCCGCGGGCGACGGTGGGATAGTTGATCGGCTGCACATAGATGCTGTGCTGGGCGAGCAGTCGGTCGGTGACTTCGCGGCAGCGCACCGGATCGCCCACCAAGATGGGAACGATATGACTGACCGAGGGCATGACCGGCAGGCCAGCGGCGAGAAGTTTGCACTTTGTGGTGGCGGCGCGCTCCTGATGCCGCTCACGCTCGGCGGTGCTGGCTTTCAGGTGGCGGATACTGGTCAGCGCCCCGGCGGCAAGCGCCGGCGCTAGGGCAGTGGTGAAGATGAAGCTGGAGGCATAAGAACGAATGAAATCGACCAACGCCGCCGAGGCGGCGATATAGCCGCCCATAACGCCGAAGGCCTTGGCCAGGGTGCCTTCGATGACGGTGAGCCGGTGTGCCACCCCGTCGCGCTCGGAGATGCCGCCGCCATGCGCGCCATAGAGGCCGACCGCATGGACCTCATCCAAATAGGTCATAGCGCCGTACTCGTCAGCTACGTCACACAATTCAGCAATGGGGGCGATGTCGCCGTCCATGGAATAGACGGACTCAAAGGCGACGATCTTCGGCCGGGCCGGGTCGATCTTGGCGAGATGACGCGCCAAATCCTCCGGGTCGTTGTGGCGGAAGATGCACTTGTCCGCCCGGCTATGGCGGATACCTTCAATCATCGAGGCATGGTTCATGGCGTCGGAAAATACGATGCACTCCGGTAGCTTGGCGGCCAGGGTCGCCAGGGTCGCCATGTTCGAGACATAGCCCGAGGTAAAGAGGAGCGCCGCCTCCTTGCCGTGCAGCGCCGCCAACTCGCGTTCCAACAGCACGTGGTAGTGATTGGTCCCGGCGATGTTGCGGGTGCCGCCGGCACCGGCGCCGCAGGCGTCCAGCGCCGCGTGCATGGCCGCCAATACCTTCGGGTGCTGACCCATGCCCAGATAATCGTTGGAGCACCAGACGGTTACATCGTCCACCCCCTCGGGCCCGTGCCGCTTGGCGCGCGGAAATTCACCGGCGCAGCGTTCCAGATCGGCGAAGATCCGATACCGGCCTTCCGTTCGCAACGCCTTGATCGCCTTAGCGAAAATGCCTTCGTAATCCATCGTTCGCTCTCCGGTCCGAGGCCAGCCTCGGTCTTGGCGTCTTCAACCGTAAGTCTATAGAATGCAGCTTACAGTTAACTATCGGCTAATGGACCACAGTACCGCTTTGGTCCAGGTCAACCTTGCAGGCTTCAGGCGGTGGAGGCCAAGCCTTTTTCAGCAACCCAGGACGTAGTCTCCTCCGCCCGCGGCGCCTTGATCGTGCAATCTTATATCCATAGAACGCATATCGTCGGAAATTATTCCCAGATTATTTCATGTGGCCGAGTCGATAGGCGTCGAGAAATGCGTTTTATGCGGAGTCTATCTGGTCGGATTGTGCTCTGGATTCATGCTCTCCGAGATCAAAATATCTCAACTTTATACACATCTTCTGGTTGCATTGCGGTAATGACTTGCGTTTTTACCGCGAATCTTGAATCGTCGTCAAATTCTACACGCGCTTGCATAAGCGATTGAATTGTAATGGGCAGGGCTCTTTAGGGGCCAACCCGGCGGCTTGGTGCTATTAGTGATTCGGTAAGGGGGATCGATATGACCTATGTGAA
>CAZPPL010000076.1:0-2133 GCA_964588465.1 uncultured Gammaproteobacteria bacterium | reverse complement strand
AGCCCTGACCGTTTCCGTCCCAGGTGCATAGCCGGATCGGTCAGAGCCAAGCCTTTCGCTTCCAGAACAATGAATATGGATGCCCATATGTCAAGCCCGACCCGGTGCCTCTCCGGTATATCCCCTTCATCTCCGGATTCTCGTGACGGCTCTTGATCTTGTCTTTCCCCTCGCGTGTGGTTTTCAGGTTGCCGCGTATCTTGCACGAGGTCAGCCGTGGGGGGGCGACCGGTAGTCGCTCCAAGGTGGGCCCCACGCGAGCCCTGGCCTCAGAAGACGAGTTACGCTATCGTCAGCCGCGCGCGGCGTCCGGCTCGGCCAATGACCATGCCGCGGAGGGGGGCGTTTCCGAAAACGCCGGAATGGAACGGGTTCCACCGGTTCCGAGGGCGCCGGGTGCTGAAGCAACATCGGGTGGCTATCCACTACCCCGCCGGCACCCGTCGCGGGCATGGTGTTTAGCGAGCCTGTGACGCCGGCTGCTAGCGTGTTTCCACCTTCCTCCGAGCAGGCCGATGAGTATTCGACGCAACACGTTCTTTAACCTGGCCGGAAGCCTGTCCCTTGTTGCAGTAAGCTTAGTGACGATTCCGCTGTTTTTGCACCGCATCGGCGATGCGCGGTACGGCGTCCTCGCGATCGTCATGCTTCTTTTGGGGTACTTTAATTTCTTCGATCTCGGGTTGGCCCGCGCTACGGCCAACCGGATCGCCCGCCTCCGGGATGCCTCCTCCGCTGATCGCGAGCAGGTCTTCTGGACTGCGCTGGGATTGAATACGATGTTTGGCGTGCTCGGCGGTTTGGTGCTGTACGGTGTGGCGGGGTTTGCGCTCTCCCGTTTTTTCAAGATGCCGGAGCCCATGCGGGTGGAGGTTCTATCGACACTGCCATGGCTGGCGGCGGCCATTCCCCTCGCTACAGTGTCTGGAGTCCTAGTGGGCGCTCTCGAGGGGCGCGAGCGTTTCGGCTTGGTGAACGCGCTGCAGGTATTCGGCAGCATCCTGTTTCAAACGATTCCGCTGGCCGTGGCCTACTTGCATGGTCCAGACCTTACGTGGCTGATCCCAGCGGCAATCCTTGCGCGTGGGTTCTCCGTGGTGCCGCTGGCCGTGGCTGCGGCGCACGCGGTTCCCCTGCGCTTTAGGCGCGGGCCGCGGCGTCGCTTGGTTCGGCCGCTGCTCGAATATGGTGGGTGGATAACCATCACCGGATTGGCGAACCCAATCCTCGAGACCTTGGATCGGGTCCTGATCGGCGGGATTCTTGGAGCTGCTGCGGTTACCTACTATACGGTTCCTTATGAACTATCGAGTCGTTTCCGCATTCTCCCAGGGGCATTGACACGCAGCCTATTCCCTCGGATGTCTGCACAGACTAGTGAAGAGGCCTCGCAACAGGCGGAGGATTCACTGACCATGCTGGCTGTGGTGATGACACCACTCATCGTTTTCGGCATCATAATTATGAGGCCGTTTCTTGGTGCTTGGGTCGGACATCATTTTTCGGTACGGGCCGCGCCTGTGGGCGAGTTGCTCCTGGTGGGTATCTGGCTCAATAGCTTGGCGTTCTTGCCATATACGCAGTTGCAGGCGCAGGGACGTCCGGACTTGGTTGCAAAATTTCATGCGCTCGAGTTGGTGCCCTTTATCGGGCTCCTCTGGGCCGCCGTTTCCAACTTCGGGTTGTTGGGAGCAGCGATGGCATACACGTTGCGTGTTGTGATCGATGCATTGTTGCTGTTTTGGGCGGCGAAGCTTTGGCGACGGCTTGTTTCGCTGTGGTTCGGCGGGTCCCTCGTTATCATTGCGTGGCTCGGTGTGGAGTGGATCGAGCCTGCCCTTTTTCGTTTTGCCTTGGGTTTTCTGCTGTTTTTCACCTCGGTTGCGTGGGCCGCATCCTGCGAACCGCGAGTTCGTGCAGTACTGGTTGGCCTAATAGGCGGGAAGCGATCACCGTAGAAATAGAGGTGCCTGTAGATGCTTCCAGACTCGTGGGCAGAAAACGGGAAGCGGTATCGGATGACCGAGCCCGGGTTGATACGGCGCGGCTCTGTTTGTGCGGTTGACGCTGCCGGCAAAACTAAAGTGGACCCCGGATTTCAGACAGTAGTTTAAGCTGTCATCCGGCACTGAG
>CAZPPL010000075.1:0-2147 GCA_964588465.1 uncultured Gammaproteobacteria bacterium | reverse complement strand
TCTTATTGAAAGACCGGGTTCAAAGAGACGAGTTTCTAAAATATACCAACGACAACGGTGTAATGACCAGGCCGGTATGGGAACTCATGAACCGTTTGCCCATGTTTAAAAATTGTCAAACAGGTGATTTATCCAACGCTCAATGGCTGGCGGATAGGGTGGTGAATATTCCGAGTAGTGTTATTTAATAAATATTAAAATATGAAGAAATTAACAATAGGCTATTTTGCGGATGGGCCTTGGTCACATATGGCCTTTAATAAAATAATAAATGATAATAGATTTGATATTAAATTTATTGTACCCAGATACGATACTTTAGACGGAACTTTGTATAAGTTCAGTAAAGATTATCATATTTCCTACTTTAAACATAAAAATATTAACTCAAAGGAGTTTATAGATAAAGTTAGGAATTATAATTGCGACTTGTTTGTTTCAATGAGTTTCAATCAAATATTTAAGACGGAGATTATAAATACCCCCAAGTTAAAAACGATAAATTGCCATGCAGGAAAATTGCCTTTTTATCGTGGTCGAAATATTCTTAATTGGGCCTTGATAAATGATGAAAAAGAATTTGGTATTACAGTACATTATATCGATGAAGGAATAGATACAGGTGATATTATTGTTCAAAAAACGTATCCAATAACAGACCAAGATAATTACAATACTTTATTGGAAAAAGCTTATGAAGAATGCGCAAATTTATTATATGAGGCTTTATTATTAATTCTTGAAAATAAGGTGAAAAAAATAAAACAG
Source organism: uncultured Gammaproteobacteria bacterium (assembly GCA_964588465.1). Taxonomy (GTDB): domain Bacteria; phylum Patescibacteriota; class Patescibacteriia; order Patescibacteriales; family UBA12465; genus UBA12465. The sequence goes on along the minus strand of CAZPPL010000075.1, from coordinate 1,379 downwards.
ACAGACATACACCCCGTTGGGTTTTATTGTGGTGCTAGAAAAGAAGGGGATGAAATTTTAGATTGGAATCAAACTTCTAGGGAAGTATTTAATTTTGTACGAGCAATATGTGAACCGGGGCCTAAAGCGCGCTCTTATGTTGGCAATGAAGAAATAAAAATAAATAATGTAAAATTAATTGATAAGGCCCCTGTTTATAAAGGAATTCCTGGACAAGTTTTGTCCAAAACTAAAGTTGGGTTTTATATAAAAACTAGAGACAGTTTTGTAGAGGTTGTAGATTATGAAGGTAAATTACGTGTTGGAAATAGATTAAAAAAAATATTATGATTTTAATTATAGCTGAAGCCGGAGTTAATCATAATGGAAGTATTGACGTTGCAAAAAAGATGATTGATGTGGCGATAAATGCCGATGCTGATTATGTTAAATTTCAAACATTTAAAGCCCAAAAATTAGTTTCTATTCATGCAGAAAAAGCAGATTATCAAAAAGAAACAACTAATAATGAGGAGAGCCAGTTTAATATGATTAAGAAGTTGGAGTTAGATACTGATGCACACGAAGAGCTATTTTCATATTGCAGGAACAAAGGAATTAAGTTTATTTCTACCCCATTTGATTTGGACAGTATTGACCTTTTGTTTGAACTGGGGGTTGAATTATTTAAAGTAGGTTCGGGAGAAATAACAAACTATCCTTATTTAAAAAAAATCGCTTCAAAAAAATTACCGGTTATTTTATCAACCGGTATGTCAAATCTTTCGGATGTTGAACAGGCACTTGATGTGTTGTTAAATGGGGGGCTTAGGAGAGAAATAATAACCTTACTTCATGCAAATACGGAATATCCAACTCCAATGGAGGATGTCAACCTCAAAGCAATGTTGACATTAAAAGATGCTTTTAAAACAAATATTGGATATTCTGATCATACTTTGGGTATTGAAGTTCCCATAGCGGCTGCTGCAATGGGTGCCACTGTAATAGAAAAACATTTTACACTTGATAAAACCATGGAAGGCCCCGATCATAAAGCTTCATTGGAACCGAATGAATTAATTAGTATGGTTAAAGCAATAAGAAATATTGAAAAGGCCATGGGAACAGGAATAAAGAAGCCTTCGAATTCCGAAAAGAAAAATATACCCATTGCCCGAAAAAGTATAGTAGCGCGAAAAAAAATAAAAAAAGAGGAACTTTTTACAGAGAAAAATATAGCTGCAAAAAGGCCGGGAAATGGGGTGTCTCCAATGCGTTGGAATGAAATCATAGGGCGAAAAGCAATAAAGGATTTTAAACCGGATGATTTAATTGAAATTTAATGAAAGTCGGAATATTAACAAGCAGTCGTGCTGATTTTGGAATTTATTTGCCAC
>CAZPPL010000074.1:0-2207 GCA_964588465.1 uncultured Gammaproteobacteria bacterium | reverse complement strand
TGAAAGAACCACTTATTTAACGATACCTTACAGAGCTGTTTCTCTTCTAATCGTGCTTTTGGTTATTTATCTCAATATAAAAAAAGAATTCAGTTCGACACTCCGTTAAGATTATTTTTCTTGTTCTGGATAGCAGTGTTAATTCGCATGTTTTACGATTTGGAAATACAAACGGAATATTTTATTCCTGCTATATTTAAGCAAAGAGTCTGGCTTTTTGCTATTGGTCTTGTTTTTATCCCAATGATTTCAGTTGTAAAAAGCATTAAAAAAATCGATTTAGATTTTTGTTTGAAATGGATATATCGATTGGGTATAATATTTCTTTTATTTTCATTTTTTCATGCAGTTCAAGGGAAATCTGCAGGAGTACGGCTTGATGAGAACAGGGCATTAAATTCTATTAGTTTTGGGCTATCATCGGCGATGATAGCAACAATCGCATTATATCAATTAATTAACAAATCAACCCTACGATTTTTGGACAAGATAATTCATATTTCAGTCATGCTTCTTGGTTTTTATATAGTTTTGCGCACAGGTAGCAAGGGCCCTATAGTAGCAGTTTTAATTGTCTTATACTTCTGGTATAGTTTTAAAGACAAAAGAATTTTCAAAGGGCTAATTAAATTTTCTATATTAACAACATTAACTATTGTATCAAAAAACGTTATAATAAAGGCTATCAGTATAGTATCTCCAATATCTGCAGATAGAATAAATAATGCTTTGTCAGGCAATGATGCTTCAACTCTATACAGATTGGAATCATATTCATGGTTTATAAATAAAATAAAAGGAAGTCCAATATGGGGTTCCCATTTTGCACGGTTAGCAAATGGCGAATACCCAGGATATGCGCATAATATATTTTTAGATATTCTTTTAGGATTTGGAATACTTGGCCTTTCGGCTTTTTTATATATTATTTTCAAGGCATTAAGAAATTTGCATTTAGGGATAATCCATAAAAATAAATACTGGGTAGGTTTAATAATGATTTTGTTTTTTACTATCTCATTATCGTCGGGAGCATATTATTCTAATCCCGAGTTGAATATTTCAATTGTATTAACCTTAATTTATCATCAAACAATTGATAACAAGTTTTCAAATAACCTCGTTATCCAATAATTTCTTATTTGAAAAATAAGCATGAAGCCATATTTAGTCGCCCCTTAAGAATCTCATAAATTGTTAATAATCAACACAAATTTGTTGAAAAACGGTTAAGAATTTGGATGATAAATTGCAAGAAAAGTACTATTTTTGAGTAAAAATCTTGCAAAAGACCTGTCCGCCTCTGGAGGATGATAGGAAAATCACCCGTACAAAACCAAAGAGACATGTTCAATCCGCTGCTGACAGATTTTATTGACATGAGCCATGAGTTCGTGTTGTTGGCAAAGAAGACAGATCGGAGCTATTTTGAGAAAGCCTTTTCAAAGCATTACTCCCATACAGGACAACCCTCTATGCCTATCCTGTTTATGGTAGAATCACTTATGCTAAAATGGCTTTATAACCTGGGGGATGAGACACTGGCTAAGGAATGGGTAATGAACCCCTACATGCAATACTTTTGCGAAGAATCCCAATTTCAGCATACGTTTCCCTGCGATCCCAGTGATTTTGTTCATTTCCGCAAACGTATAGGAGAAGAAGGAATAGAAAAGATATTCATCTACTCAGTAGAACTACACTGTCCCAAAGTAAAAAGCAAAATGGTATTGTCGGATATTACGGTGCAGGAAAATAACATCACCTTTCCCACCGATGCCAAGTTAGCTAAAAAGATCATTTACAAAGTAAATCGGATAGCTCAAAAAGAAAACATCAAGCAAAGACAGTCCTACAAACGAGTCAGTAAAAAACTGGTGAGGTTCACCTACAACAGCAAACAGCCGAAAAGAAAGAAAGATGCAAACAAAGCACAACGCAAGTTGAAAACCATAGCCGGCAGGGTAGTCAGGGAACTAATGAAAAAACTACCGGAAGAGATCTTACAGAACTATCAGGAAGAACTTCTTCTTTATCAAAGAATTTTAAAACAAAAAAAGCAAGATAAGAATAAGATTTATAGTATTCACAAACCTTTTACCGCCTGCATAGCCAAAGGCAAAGCACATAAGCAGTATGAAATGTATAGCATTCATGAACACCGAAAAAACAGAAAATATGGTGAACAATTTGGGAATAAAGTAGGG
>CAZPPL010000073.1:0-2252 GCA_964588465.1 uncultured Gammaproteobacteria bacterium | reverse complement strand
GAGGAAGAAGGGAACGATGCCCAGGTGGAAGCCATTTTCAATATCTTTGCCGCTCATTTGCATCTGTTGCAGGGTGAAGTAGCTGCCGAAGGCGTCTGCGCCGCAAATGTAGCTGGGCAAATCATCATCAGCGTCATAATTTGGCCCCCAAATGGGGTCTGGGGATTCGAGGTTTACGGCCGTTACTTCTGAGCCATTATTGCTGCTGCCGCTGTTTGAATTGGCATTGGCAACTTCTTCGCTGCTGTCGTCGGTTAGGTTGCCAATGATGCTGAAGGTGGCAACGCCGCAAATAATAAGGGCGGCGACGCCGATAATGGCGATGAAAATGATGCGTGTACGGTCTAATTTCATAGGATTTTCCTTGAAAAGGGTTAAAAATGGTTAATGGTAAATTGTAAATGGTTAGTGATTATCCCCTGTATTTGGGGATTTTGCGCTAATTTTACAGTATCTTAGCTATATTTACGGGTACTTTTCTTTTTTGTTGCATCGTTTTAGACGGCGTAGCCGAGGTTACGCAGCACGTCGTCGGGATGTTGGCCGTGTAGGATTTGGAATTGAAAACGGCCGTTTTCTGCCCGATCAACAATCAATTCATACGCTTCTGGCAAGACGCAATGTTTGCTGCCCTTCACGCCGCCCAACATCTCTTGGTAGGCGCCAACACTAAAAAAGCCAATGTACAAATCATCCGTCTCTATCGGCAGGTAGAGGGGCGAATGGCTTGGCTTGGGCGGGTAGACATCATCACTGTCGCAGGTGATGCCGCCAAGCTGCACCTGCTGGAATGGCTTATCCAAATGGTTGAGCGGCAGCACGATGAAATGTTCAGACAGTGCCCAGGTGTCAGGGAAGGAGCTCATAATAGAGCCGTCAATGATGTACCAAGGCAGTTTTGAGCCATTTTCTTTGACGGTGATAATTTTGAATAGGTGTGCGCCATGTTCCGAAGTTGTGTAACGGCCGAATTCACCCATCACATCGGGTACAGGCACATTATACCGCTGACACGCTTCTTGCAGGGCGGTTAGCAACTGTCGCACAAATTCGTGGTAATCAAAATCAAAATCAAGGGTCATGGCTACGGGCATACCTCCGCCAAAATTAAAGATGTTTAGGCTGGGGAAACGCTGTCGCAGTTGGGCAAACAGCTCGATGCCGGGCTTGAGCCAACTGATAAAGTCAGGAATATTGGTAAGCTGGCTGCCGACCATGTAATGATACATTTTTAGGGTAAGGTTGGGGGCTGCAGCAATGTAATCGGCCGCTTTCCGCATATCGGATGTGTTTAGACCAAAGCGAGAATTGGCACTTTCCATTTCGGCCGCTGTTTCATTGTGACCGTAGCTTTTTTGGCGTAATCCTACGTCAAAAGGTTGACCAGAGGTTAGAAATGAACCAATTTCGCCCAAATCTTCAATGACAGGGATAAGATTTTGATGTATCTGACGTAGTTGCAATATGTTTGCGGCGTATAAAGAGCCTTTGCCCTTAAAGCCGTTGCAAATAACCATCCGGTCTGGGGTGAGCAAGCCGCGCTCAATCATTATTTTGGTAATATCGACATCGACGGTGGAGGACATTTCATGATGTGCTCCGGCTGCCAAGGTGGTGCGGATGACTTCTTCTGCTGCATTGGCTTTGGAGGCGTAGGCGTAGTGAAAGTCGCCAGCGTAGCCTAATTCTGTGATGATTTCGCTGAAAACCTGGGTCATCTTGTGGATTTTTTGCCGAATAAGCGGCAAGCAGACAATTTCTAGAGGACTCGGCAGCTTTTCTGCAAAGCCTTGGGGGGCATCGTCGTTAAAAATTTGGACTAGATCGAGGCCATCTAAATGCAAGTGGCCGTTTTGGGCGTGTAGATATTGGTTAAATTGATGGTTATCGGGAACGGCCGTTTCTTGTTCCCAGCCAATAACGGGATGATCTGCTTTGTCGCTCATTCAACTTCTCCAGAAGATTTCATTTTGCTTATCTGTGTGCATTATAGCGAAATTTGCCACGCAATGGAAAAAGAGTTTGAATTGTTTTGTCAATTTCATTAAAAAAACCGCAAGAATGGAATAGCAAACGGCCGTTTCTCGTGTTACGCTAGGGATTCAAGAACGAAAACATTTATCCGCAGATTACGCCGATTGACGCAGATTTTCTTCTTTTCTCTGCGACCTCTGCGGTAAGTTGCTTTATATTTATAAAGGAGACAACATGCGCCACGGCGCACCACCAAGAATAAAAATAGAACGCTGATT
>CAZPPL010000072.1:0-2252 GCA_964588465.1 uncultured Gammaproteobacteria bacterium | reverse complement strand
TTATAAAAGATTTTATATATTTAACTTTAACAAGTGATAAAAGATATTCCGAGGCTATGAGATTTGCACCTAAAAATAATAGTTTTGCTGTAAATAATTATAAATATGCTGATATATCAAATGAGAAGTTAAAGAAAATCTTCTATAATAATCTTATGCTTTATAGGTGGATATAATGAAAACAAAAGAAGAAATCAAAAAAGAAATAAATGTATTTGTAGAAGATATTGAAATATTACACCTAAGTTTAATTAGTAGTATTAGATATGCAATTAAAACAACTCTTGATACAAAATCAGAGTTAGAAGAATTACATCAAGATGTTAAAGAAGAAATCTATAATCAACCTTACTATCTAAGAAGAAGAAGATGATAAAATGAAACAATATATAGAAAAAACATTAAAATTTGTAAGATTTAACGAAAGAGTATTAATAGTATTATTGATATTTACATTCATTGAAATTGTATATAGCCCTAACACGTTAATTAATACATTCTTATTTATATTAATTGTATATGCATTAATAGTTATTGAATATTATAAGTCTAATATTAAATATATTGGTATTTATGAAAATATAAAAAAGTGATAAAATGGCCCATTTTGAAATAGAAAAAACAGAACCTACACCGGAAGAAAAAGAATTACAACATTCAATAGAGAAAAAAGTAACTCGTAAAGAAGTTGAAGCATCTGCAAAAGACATAATCCACGATAAAAAAATGGATAAAGTATTTGATGATGCTAAAGAGGCTGAGGAACCTGAAAAAAACGGGTTTTTCAATTATAAGGATAAAAAAACTGAAGTAAAACAATCTTTATTTTATCCTCTTGCTCAGGCGTTGAACGATTATTTAACAAAACAACAACTTCATATTGAACCCGCAAATGATGATGAACGGGAAGCGCTTAAACAAGCAACTTTAGAATTGGAGGTTAAATATGGAGCGAATAAAATAAATAGTCCAGAAACAAGATTTTTAGTTGCAGAGGTTACACCTTTTATTAGACAATTTGACAAAATTATGGATAGAGTAAGAGAAAAACGAAAAACTCGAGTTCAGGATATTGATTTAATAATTGATGATAAAGATTTACACGCTGAGGACCCCTTACCAAATGGTTTTATTAAAACTAATCCAATACAATATAAAAAAAGTGATTAATATGGTAAAAATGAATATGACAAGAAAAATTTGTATAATGGGTGATACAGGTTCTGGTAAAACAACACTTCTTAAAAGTATAATAACAGAATTAAGTATTTATAATAAAGTATTTATTTATAATACAGATTATGAATTAATGCCTATAAGTAAAAATATTACACCTTTAAAGCCTGATTATGAAAAATCATCGGATATAAATTATTTAAGTTTAGTTATAGATAGATTAAGAGCAAAAATGAATAATTTCGTATTTTGTATAATAGATTTAGATAAATTTTTTGATAATACCACATCTAATAATATTGGTGCAGGAGGATTAAAAGATTTATATGGAACAGGACGTCACCAAAGGATATTAACAATTATAGAAACTAAACAACCAAGATATATTCCTTCGAAATTATTGGCGAATTCAAATTTATTTTATTTAGGTAAATTTACTGAAATAGAAGATTTGAAAAGATTAAGAAATTATGCTTCAGTATCTGAACTTGGTGTCTTACACCCATATGAATTTTTTGAGATTGATAAATGGACCGGTAAAAAATGTAAAGTAAAAGTAGTAAATGGAACAATTACTGCTATTAATAGTGATAATAATGAGTAGAGATATGATAAGTAGAGAAAATAGAAAAAAACAAGATAAAAAAACTGAAGATGATACAGATGATATTATGCGTTATCCTAAAAAGGTTGTTCAAAAAACACATCAAAAACGCATCAAAAAACAATTGACAACTAATAACACCTCGGTTGTAGTAGAACCTCAAAAAACGCACAAAATAAAACAATATATTGAAGAGGACCTTGCCAACCTCGATATATTAGATAAACCTGTAATAAAGAAAAAGTTAAAAAAACTAAAATCAATAGAAGACATCAAACAAGAAAGAAAAAAACAAGAAAAAAAGCAATTATTAGTAAAAAATGATGAAAAAGAAGAAAATAAATAATATTCTTCACGAGGAATGAAGCATTAAAAAAGTGTTTTATTCAAGTAAATAGAGTTTTTACTCTGTTTACTGGACACTATACTAATGAAAGAGTGTTTTATACATAATTGTTTTATATTATTACAA
>CAZPPL010000071.1:0-2271 GCA_964588465.1 uncultured Gammaproteobacteria bacterium | reverse complement strand
AGTACTTGGGAACTAAGTGCTTGGGAACTAAGTGCTTAGGAACTAAGGAAAAAATAGAAAAAGTAAAAAATTTTAGAAACTAAGTGCTTAGGAACTAAGGAAAAAATAGAAAAAGTACTGAGATTCTATTCGTACTCGTCCCTCCCCCTACTCCCTATCGGCACCCCCACTTCGGATTCGAGATTTCTGAAAACCCATTTCGGTTCGCATCGTTGTTAAATCGTATCGGCTTCGCTGCGGGTTCATTTGGGTTTTCTCGGTGTGTGAGTTGTGTAGTTTAATCTGCCTTGAGGGGTATATGATATGTTTGATTTTATCCTGTTGATTCTGTTGTCTTTGTTTGTGAACGATGCGTCGTTGGAAATGGTATAGAGCGTATGGATAAGTTGGATTCGTTGGATAGAGAATCTGGAGGTGTAAAATGAGTTTCCTGATATTTTTGTTTGTGTTTGGTGGTTGGATAGCGTTGGCGTTCATGATCCATGCATTTCGCGTGCATGAGCAGCGCGAGATGGATAAAGGTTTGTGGATGGTAATGAAAATGCTTAATGATAGAAAATCGGGGGGTGTGAAATGAATGTAAAACAGATTGATCGTGTGATTCAGTTGTATTCAGTACTGGATTCGTTGGAAAATACCAGGGATGTAGCTTTGGAGGAACCTATTAACAGGATGCTTGCTGAGATTGATCGACTGCGTGGCGAACAACAATGTCCGGCTGAAGCATTCAATTAAACAGTGAAATGTTGGAGGTGTGAAATGAATGTAAAACAGATCGATCGTGTGATTGAGTTGGAAATGGTGTTGGATTCGTTGGATCATGATGGTATTGATCATTTCAACGAGTTCGTTTGTGATTTGCTGAACTGCGTGGAGATGTAGCATGAACGTGAAACAGATCGATCGTGTGATTGAGTTGGAGATGGCAATTGACGCGATGTTTGATGGCGCAGATTATAGTTCAGAAAATATCTTTACTGATTTTGTTGTGGATCTACTGAGCGAAATCGCTGAGCTGCGTGGAGAATAGGAAACAAATAAATTCAATACAATCAGTATGTTGAATTTATTAGCGAACTGCGTACGTGATTCCGTACGTACGTTATCCCGTACGGGAGGTGTGAGATGAATGTAAAACAGATAGAGCGTATGGATAAGTTGTATTCAATACTGGAATCATTGGAGAACGATGGAATTGATCATTCTACAGACAATGATTATTGGGAATTCGTGAACGACGCGTTGGAGGAGATTAGAACATTGACCGGACGTTCCAATCCTGCTGACTTAAGGCGCGACGATTTGATGTTTGATTTGGAAGTTAAATTGGATCAAGCAATTGCTGATCTGAACAACGAGGGACGCTAACATGTGCGGAAAATCCACAATGAGAGTAATGAATCGGCATGCACTGAACCGTCCGTGGCCAATAGGAAGTGTATATATTGGTCGCGGATCTCCGTTAGGAAATCCATTCGTAATGGGGCGCGATGGAGATCGTGCTGAAGTGATTGCGAAGTATCGCGTGTGGCTTATCGCGAAAATTCATGAGCGCGATCCTGCGGTAATGCGCGCGATGTGCGCGCTGAACCATGAATCAATTCTAGTTTGTTCATGCGCTCCGAAGCCATGCCACGGTGAAGTGATCAAGCAGTTGTGGAGGAAGATATGAAACTCAGCACAAAGATTATTTACGCACTGTTGATACTCGTTGGAATATTTTTCTTCGAGTATTATTTTATTCCTATATACATACAAGTATTTAATTGGTTATGAACGCTCACGAAAAACGTTGTGATCGCGTGCTCAAAGAAATCAAACGTCTTGAAATAGAACACGATTGGTGCGTACGTAATCAGGACGTTGTTGGAGCGAAGCAAATACTCGCAGCTATCCAACGGCTCGAGCGCGCAGAAGAACAGCGCGAAATTGATACTTGTTGGCCGGAGGCGAAATGAGAACCAAACTCGAAACAATTGGCTCTGGAGTAAATCGCGTGTGGGTTGAATTCACCAAAACACCCGAGATGAGCGATCACGTATTTCTTGAGCTAGTTAAGAACTTGTCAGGTGAGCTGGAATCAGCACATGAAAAGTTCTTCTCCGTCGTGAGGTGATATCATGTTAGTATATGGGATCATTTCAGCATTAGCGTTGATATTTATCTTCAGTAAACTGAATATGCGTCGAGTCTGCGGATATGATTTATTCGTCGATATCGGTGCATCCGGTTTGTTGATGTTCATGGGAACTGGAACTTTTAGCGGTTTAA
>CAZPPL010000070.1:0-2318 GCA_964588465.1 uncultured Gammaproteobacteria bacterium | reverse complement strand
TAAATCTTGTTTGGAAAGAAAGTTATCGAGTTCTTAATAATGGATGTCGTTTATGTATCAACATTGGCGACCAATTTGCAAGAGCTGTTTATTATGGCAGATATAAGGTTATCCCAATACGAACTGAAATAATAAAATTTTGTGAAGCTATTGGGTTTGACTATATGGGTGCTATCATTTGGCAGAAAAAAACCACGTCAAATACTACTGGCGGAGCTTCATTAATGGGTAGTTATCCTACGCCAAGAAATGGAATTTTATCCATTGATTATGAGTTTATTTTATTATTCAAAAAATTAGGGACACCAATAAAACCAAGTAAAGAAATAAAAGAACAGTCAAAAATGACCAAAGAAGAATGGAAAACATATTTTGACGGTCATTGGAATTTTGGTGGAGCAAAGCAAGACGGGCACATCGCTATGTTTCCGGAAGAATTACCGAGAAGGCTTATAAAAATGTTTTCATTTGTTGGAGATACTATACTTGACCCTTTTCTTGGAAGTGGAACAACTTCACTTGCTGCAAAAAAATTAAACAGAAATTCTGTTGGTTACGAAATTAACCCTGACTTTATTCCATTCATTAAAAGGAAATTAGAAATAAACCAAGGAGACATTTTTATTTCTGATTACAGCTTTATAAAACAAGAAAAGATAAATGCCGACTTTAAGGATGAGATAAGTAAACTGCCATATATCTTTAAAGACTTTCACAACTTTGATAAGAAAACAGACCCTAAAAAACTTCAATTTGGTTCGAAAATTGATCAAAATGGTTCAACCAAAAGAGAAGAATATTATTCGGTAAAAGAAATTATTAGCCCCGAATTAATAAAACTAAATAACGATTTGGTTGTTCGGCTTATTGGAGTTAAAGAAAAAAAGGAAGCAAACGGAAAAGCTATTGAGTTTTTACAGCTCAAAACAAAAGGACAAAAAGTTTTTCTGAAATATGATGAAACCAAACACGATGAAAATAATCATTTGATGGTTTATTTATATCTTAAAAATAAAACATTCATTAATGCCCACCTGATAAAAAATGGTTTTGCAAATGCTGATTTGACATTTAATTATAAGAATAAAGAAAAATTTATCTATTTAACCAGGGAAACTGTATAATGCCGAATAAAGAATTTAAAAAAAATGCAAAGCCATTCGGTAAAAAAGAAAAAGTATTAAACTATGCGAGTAATACCTATCAACTTACGAGACCGAATAAAGTTGATGCTGTTATGGCATTGATAAGAGAATGTCAGCCAAAAGCACTTGATGAATGGGAAAAGTTCTATTTTGAAAAAGCTTATACCAAGAAAAAAAACAGTATTAAAATTACAAAAGAAACATTAGATGAACTTGGAGAACGATTATATGCAAAAATAACGGAAGTAGTTATTCCTGAATGGGCAGCAGCATTTGAAGACTTAACTCTACGAGACTGTAAAGACTATATTTATGAAGTTACAATCGTCCGCACTTATGACGGTTTTTTACTTGAAAAGTCTGTTATCAATGATGGCCTTGCAAAGATATTCCCAAAGATTGAATTTGAAGAAAGTGACCCTGAATTAGACCACGCCGGAGATATTGATTATCTCGGTAAAGTTGGAAATAAATATTTTGGAATACAAATCAAACCAATTACAGCTAATGCAAATTTTGGAAATTATAAAATAACTGAAAGGATGAGTGCAAGTTTTCAAGATTTTGAAAACAAGTATGGCGGAAAAGTTTTTGTAATTTTCTCAACCCGGACTGGTGATAAAAAGGTCATTAAAAACAAAGAAGTCATAAATGAAATAAGAACGGAAATTGAAAGGTTAAAAAAAGTTAGCTTGTAACAAAGCATGTAGTTTATGGCGGGTAAATATTGAATATAAAGAGTATAACATTAAATAAATTATAATAAATTAAAAAAATTGTACTACAAAAACTGCCACAAACCATATACTATCCGCTAAAAACGACAAAGCCTTTTCAGCAATGAGAATTGTCAGAGAACCATTTCGACTGACCTTATTTGATATCAGGACTACTCTCCACCATTATTTTTTTTCATACTTTTACCCATAATGTTTTTAATGAAGTTGTTTAAAGTTCAATGTAAGGAATTGAGTTGGCAACCGTCAAACCTATTATGGCTTTAGTTTAGCAACTTCATGCCGTATTAATCAAAACACGGTTATTGTTAAAACAGGCCACTGAAAAATACAATTTAAATAGACTCTTATGCCTAAAAAAATTTCAATAAGCACTTCACACAACGGCCCTTTGGTTGTCAGAAATATTGAGAGCCTGACCGAAGGAAACGGAAAT
>CAZPPL010000069.1:0-2494 GCA_964588465.1 uncultured Gammaproteobacteria bacterium | reverse complement strand
CGGGTAGGCGCCCCCGGCAGCCCCTGGCGGGGTGCAATCCCCTGGCGGAGTGCAGGCCCATTGTGGGGTGCAAGCCCCAAGCGATGCGCAATGATCTCGCGATACTCCGGGCTCGGCTCGATCAGTACCGCGCGCCGGCCCTCCTGTAGCGCGACGAGGCCCACGGTTCCGGCTCCTGCGAAGGGGTCGAGCACCACCGCCGGCACCGGGGTACCAACGTCGCACCGGCAACCCGGTAGCCAGCCCTCCGACCGTAGTGGATTCTCGGCCAGCCACTCGGACACTTTTCGATGGCTCATCCCCGCGCGGTCCCACCGCTGTTCTGAGAATATCCCGCCGGTACGATGAGACTTGGCGCCGGGCGGCCGCGTTGCGGCGAGTTTCGCGCGGAGGATCTGCCTGCGGTACGGTGTTCCACACTGCGGGCATACGCCACCCTGGGGGGTAGAGGCGGCCACCATCGGGCACACGAGATTGGGCGGGAAAACCGCGAAATGCGCCGCCTTGAACGGCTGGGTATTGATGCGCCACACATCGCGCAGATTGCGCCGCGGTTGTTGCCGGCCGGGTATGTCTATCAATTGGTAGGGGTAGACCTTGTCCGATCGCATCGCGGCATCGCGTGCGCCGTGGCGCGGTGTGAGCCGCCGTTGCGGTTTGGTGACCGCATCCTCCTGCACGGCGAAGTGGTCGTAGAAATACCGCTCACGCTTGGCGAGCAGGAAGATAAATTCGTGCCCGCGTACCGGGCGATCGGCGACGGCTTCGGGCATCGCGTTTCCCGCGGACCCGTCCAGTGCAAACGACACCCCCTTGGCCCAGACCACGTCCGAGCGCAGGTACCACCCATCGGCCTGTAGCGCCAGGGCGGCGCGCCAGGGGATGCCGACGAGATCTTTGCGTTTTAAGCCGGGCGCCACACGGCTCTGTAGCCTGCCGCCGCCTTGCGCGGTAGAGCGCTTTGTTACGCACTTGCTCGTGTTCGGGGCCTGGTATCCGCGGTTTGCGGAATATCGATCCCCAATGTTCAGCCACAGCGTCCCGTCGTCACGCAGCACCCGGTGCACAGCGCGGAACACCTGGATCAGGTGGCCGATGTAGAGTTCTGGCGTCGGCTCCAGTCCCAGTGCGCCCCGCCAGGCACCGCAACGCTGGCAGAATTGGCCGTCAACATGGGTGTGGTGTGCGCCGTTAAACCGCCGACTCTCGTCCTTTTCGTAGCAGCGGTCTGTCGTGCGGCTTTTGCCTGCCGTTATTGCCTCGCGGGTCTCGTGGTGTTCGTGCCGCACTCCCCATAGGTGATTGCAGGAACCGAACGCTCTGGGGTTCGCCTCCTCCGGGTAGCGAATCTCTGGAAGCCCCGTCATCGGGGCGTACTCGACCGGCGCCCACACGAGGGGCTCGAGTCCGTAGTCGCGCAGCCCCCAGTACGGCGGGCTGGTGATGACGGAGTGGATCGACTGCTCTTCGAGCGTCACCAGCGCGGTGAGCGCATCCGCGGCGAGCACCTGGATGGGGTGCGGGAGAGACAACTGGCCGGTGGCCTCCCGCTTGGCTCGGTACGAATCGGTCGCCGTACTCATCACAAACGCGCGCGGGCTATGTGGTGGCCGGTTCTGGTTTCGGTTTGGGGAGATTGAGGCAAACCAGGGCACCGTGCGGATCCAAGAACAGCCAGCGGTCTGGGTGGCTGGCGGGGGTGCCCTTAAATTCGCTCACGCGCAGCCAGCGCAGCCGGGTGGACTCGGGTATGGAATGCTTGTGGGCGGTCTCGCGGTCCATGGGGCGCACCGACCACACCCAGCTGGCGCGTTCGGCCAGTACGGCGAGTCCGCGGGGAAGCGGAGTGGTGGCGTTGTGGAAGAGCAGGAAGGCCGAGCCGGTCTTCTGGGCGACCCCGCGCAGGGTGGTGGCGAGGGTTGCCATTGGCGCCGCATCGTGTTCGTCGAAGTCGTGCCAAAGCGGGTTGAGGACGCTGAGGCGAGATCCCTCGGTCGCGCGGCGCAGCCAGGTTTCCCCGGGGCCGGGCACCCATTCGTTTTTGGGGCCAAGTACCACGAGAGGCGGAGGGAGTTGCAGGGAGACCGTACTGAGATTGGCGCCGATTTCCCGTACATTCCACCCGGCGGGAACCTGCAGGCGCCCGGCGGAGTGTTCACGCTGCAACCAATTGGCAAATAGGAAGATTTGGCGATGAAGCCGTTCCGGGGTGTCGTAGGCATTCGCCAGTAGTACGCGGCCTTTGCTCTTGGGAGCCGATAGCAGGCGGCCGTCCAGGCCATGGGGGGCGACGGGAAGATCGGCGGCCACGGCCACGGCCATGGACAGGGCCAGCCAGACGCGTCCATAGCCGGCAAAATTGAGAATCAGGCCGATCTCGCCGGCGGAGAGACCGCCGACAACCATATCCAACGGCCTGGGTGGGGCCGTGCAGCAATTCTCCCAATCGAGCCGGGTATCGGGTCCGCGCATGATTTTTCCTTACCGCTTTGGC
>CAZPPL010000068.1:0-2632 GCA_964588465.1 uncultured Gammaproteobacteria bacterium | reverse complement strand
TTGAAATAGGTAAAAAAAAGAACAGCATTCTAAATAAATTAAAAGAAAATAAAAAATTAATGTTTTAATTCTTCATCTAAACATTCATTCATTTTTTTTAAATTAATCTTTAATTTATCTTCATCTCCATACTTAGGTTCTGTTTTACTATCATGACTCAGTAAGTTCCTCATTGTAGAAATATTACTTATTGATGCAAGAAGATCTTGTTTATTATTAAATGAATAGTCTTTTTCCTCTTTTATAAAAACTGAGTCAAATCTTTCAAACTTCTTTTCTATTATTGAAAAACATTCACCAAGTCCGATATAACAGTATACAATTTGCATATCTTCGATTTTATTTTCTTTTTTCATTTTCTTAGATGCTTTTCCGTACATACCATTATCATTAATAGCATCTTTAAACCATTGCTCATTTTTTGAATCATAAAATTTTTCCTTAATCAGTTGCTTTAATTTTTTTTCAAGCTTTTTAAATTCTTTTTGATAATCAGATGGTGGTGGGAGCGGAATATTATTTCCTCCGAATTCGTTTTCATTTGTTTTAGACCTTATTAGTCGTATAAAATCATTTAAAAGTAATGATCTGTTTACCTCACCTGATGTTTTTGATCTCAACGTTTTTAAACCAAAAGCATCTGACGATTCTAATTTTTCTTTTATTGCATTTGTATAAAATTTAAATTCTTTTTCATCAGGTTTTTTATTATATTTTGATGATGTATGTGATAAAATCTTTTCAAAAAGCCCGATCATTACACTAATTCCCCCATTTGTAAGAATAAAACCTTTTGATTTCAGGTTCCAATTATTCGGAAAATTTGTCTCTAGTACTTTGAAATATTTTAAAAGATTTTGTTCCACTTTTTTTACACAAGATTCAGAATCTTTAGTATAAAGAGGATTCTTTTCGTCTTGCAAAGTACGTTCATTAACTATTTTTTTATTTTGAATAGCAATACATATAGCAGAAATCTTTAACATACCTTTCTTATCTATTATACCTCTGGATGGATAGTAAATTTCATTATATAACGAACTAGATTTCTCATTATTTAAATACTTAGCAACATTTGATATCATCCCATCTGTTTCAGTAGGAATCATTTCTCCATTAAGATCCCAAATTAGATTTGGATCTACGGGTTTTTGATTTTTATTTATATCTAAAAAGAATTTACATTGCTCTTTGATATCTAAATTCTCAAATGCTGTTATAGGCATATTAAAACCCTTACTAACATTTACGAAAGAGTATAATCTGTGTTGTCCATCAATAATCCAACAACTTCTATAATCATTAGGAAATTCCAAATCTCCAAAAGAAATACCACTATTATAAGGCCATTTTTTATTATACTCTGGACCTTTCAGACAATTAAATTTAACACCAGATTCCTCTCTAAAAGAGATTATTATATTATTTGGAAATGTTCCACCATCATTAATATATTTAGTTATATTTTCAAGACTTTTTTTATTAATAATCCTCTGATAATACCTTTCTTTGGCAATTTCTCTTCTAGCTACATAGGCAAATTTAAGTAAGTCTTTGGGATTCATCACAAAATTATACATATTAACATTTCCGAATTTAATTTGGAATGCTGGTACTCTTATTGGATCAAGATTAACTGGTTTGATTCTAATTTCTCCTAAAAGATCATATTTTGCATATTGTTTAATCTTTGAATATAAATCATGATAGTATTTTAAGAATTTATCATCCCAAATATATATTCTTTGATCCTTGTTTGCATAATTAATGTCTCTTTCTATTACCTTTATATTTTTTGTAACAATAATGTATTTTAAAGAACTATATTTTTTATATTTTGGATCTTCTTTAAATCCTTTTTCGAGCTGATATATTTTCCCACGCAATTCATTTATAAACACTCTTAAACTTTTTTTGCCTAACTTTTGTTTACTTTTACATTCTATAACTAGTAATGTATTTTCCCAACCACCACAGACATCAACTTGAATACCATTTATTAAGAAGTTGTCTCTTGCTCCATCAATATCATCAAATTTTAAATCTGAAAGGAATTGTTTCACCTCTTCTTCAAATTTTGTTGCTGATTTTTTTATACTTAATTTTTCTTCCATTAAATTACTTCATATGAATTAAAAAAAGTATAAGAGTTTAATAGAATTGATATAATCCTCTCTTTATAAACCTTTTTATAAACAAATGCCTTAATTTATATAGCATAAGGCTATATAGTTGTTTTTTTAATAAAATTATAAACAATGAAAGTATTTAAAGATGTTGTTTTAATATTCCTTAAAAAAATCAAAAGAAAAATATACTTACTAGAAAAATCAAAAGATTCAAATAAAAATATAATAAATTATAACTAGTAGTATTATGGATGAATATATAAGTACAGTAAATAGTAAAAAATATAAGATCAGTAAAAAGGATGTAATTAAAGCTTTTGAAAAAACAAAACAAAAAGATTGGATTAATTGGCCAGGACCGAAACCATATCATTTAATTGTTATAAATCAGCAAGAAAAACCAGTCAAAGCAGTATTCAGAAAGATTTTTGGCACTAATAATTTTGTAACATTTTATGCAGAGGGTACGCTTAGACCTTGTGATAAGTTTCCACGTTCGAACG
>CAZPPL010000067.1:0-2678 GCA_964588465.1 uncultured Gammaproteobacteria bacterium | reverse complement strand
AATAGACGCAATAAAAACGAATTCCAAAGTTAGATAAAAAATAATTAAAGATTTACCATAATATTATTAAATTCTTATAAAGAAAGAATATTATGAAATCAAGAGTAAAATTTACTTCTTTATTGACTTTAACTACTATATTTTCTATTATGGTATTTTATTTGTTAACTTTAATTCTTACAGGTGTAACATTTGGTTCTGCAATGGGATTAAGTAGTACAAGTAATCAATTTAATATATTACAATCAAGCACACAGATAACAAAATTATTCACAGAAAATGGACTTCCTACAAATACATTATTACTTATGATATATGGAAATTCAATAAATAGTGAATTAGCATCAAAAATGTATATAATACCAGGAATATCTAATGTTATATTAACACGTTCTACAAACAAAAAGAGAAATTATAACTCAACTCAATTACTTTACAAAGAGATTGCTACTTTGAAAAATCTTACACCTAAACAGATTAAATTGATAAAGTATGATTTCAAACAATATATAAGCAAAAACACAAATTCAGATATGATAATCAGGAATTATAGTATTAAAATACCGTATGGTTATGCAAGAAGTAAAGGAAAATATGCATCTGTGGGTTCTGTATTTAGATATGCAGCCTACAGCAAAAACATGACATTAAGTTTCTATAATGTGACAGTAATAAAATCTGTGCCGAAACTTAACATAAGTGTTGATGGAATTACAGCAGATTCTCCAAATACTATAATACATGTTCCGATATTACCTGGACAAAATTCATACAATATAAATGTATTGTTGAATGCATCGCTATTAAGTGGCAATATTGCAAAATTCATATATTCCATAAATGTTAGCAATGGTACAATGATTAATCATATTATAAATATAAACAATCTTTCCTTATTGCTCCCTTATAATATATCTTCTAAGGATAAGATAATCATAAGATTGGACACATTAGGAAATAGAAATTATACATCTGTGGATCCAACAGTACTGATAATACCTACAGATATCCATTATTATGTTAATATAACTCTAAAAAACAGCCAATCTATTTCTCTATCAAATCCGTTTCAGCAGATGCTCACTATAAATAGTCTTATGTACTCGAATTATGAAGCAGGGAACCTTCAGAACGTGGATTTCTTTTACACTAATGGCAATATTGTGCATTCATGGATGGAAAGCGGAAATTTCAATACATCTACTAACACTATCTATTGGCTGAAACTAGTTGGTAATTTTCTTTCAGCTTCATCTTCTAATACACTTCATATGGGTTTTGTAGATAAGACTACTAATTTATTGAATAAGCAAACAACTGGTGAAGCACCACAACTATCAACAACATATGGAGAATATGATGATGGTGCAAATGTATTTAATTTTTATGATAACTTTGCTGGAAATACATTAAATACTGCAAAGTGGACAATAACTGCACCACTCACTGTTGTTGTTAATAATGGTTTAACCCTTACAAAAAGTGGAACAACACAAGGTTTTATTAATACAATAAAAACTTTTGGGACAAATGTTATTGAATTTAAAGGAAAAATGTATCTTAATGGAGCGACTTCTGGTTCTTATTGTAATGCTTTTTGGGGATATAGTGTTTCAGCACAATTACGTTCTGCTGCTTGTCCTTCAACTTCTCAGGAGTTTTATACTTCTACTGCATCAGATACAACAATAACAACTGATACAAGTGATACATTATGGGGAATAGCATATACTGGTTCTACTTCTTCAATTTCAAATTTATATAATAATTATGTAAAAATTTCTTCTCTTTCTGATACTGCATCTTATCCTTCTAATATCTGGTTTCTTATTCAATCAAATTCTGGTTGGGCTTATTTCGCTCAATATATCAGAATACGTGCATATCCACCAAATGGAATTATGCCAAGTGTAACAATTGGAAATGTAATAGCAACAGTTCTTTCTACTTTCATTAAACCAACTTCATCAACATTACATAAAGGACAATCAATAATATTAACATCAACAACATTAGGTG
This sequence comes from uncultured Gammaproteobacteria bacterium, assembly GCA_964588465.1. Taxonomy (GTDB): domain Bacteria; phylum Patescibacteriota; class Patescibacteriia; order Patescibacteriales; family UBA12465; genus UBA12465. The sequence goes on along the minus strand of CAZPPL010000067.1, from coordinate 659 downwards.
GAACAACACCTTATACATATCAATGGTATAACAATACAACTGGAACTGCAATAGCAATAACAAATGCAATTTCACAAAGTTATACAATAATTACAAATGCAATAGGAACATTTAATTATCATTTAGTTGTAACAGATGCTAACTCTATAACTGCAACATCATCTAATGCAATAATAATAGTTAATCCTTTTATTATTCCAAGTGGCATAATTTCATATGCTAATGTTATACTTACTAATTCACAAACATCTGCAACTCCTGCACCATTTCAACAAATGGTTAAGGTATCAAAAAGTTCTTTTACAAATCTTACTTATAATAATAACTTTGCTAATTTTGAATATTTTTATGCAAATGGAACAATAATTCCTTCATGGATAGAAAGCAATAATTCTGGTGTATTAACAACATGGCTTAAACTAAATGCTGGAATACCTGCTTCATCAACATTAACAGTATATCTTGGTTTTGCATCATCAACAACTAATTTATTATCAAACACAGGAACAACAGGAATAGGAGAAGCACCACAACTATCAACAAATTATGGTGAATATGATGATGGTGCAAATGTATTTAATTTTTATGATAACTTTGCTGGAAATACATTAAATACTGCAAAGTGGACAATAACTGCACCACTCACTGTTGTTGTTAAT
>CAZPPL010000066.1:0-2680 GCA_964588465.1 uncultured Gammaproteobacteria bacterium | reverse complement strand
ATTTTAGAAAATAATGTTATTGGAGATAAAAATGGTAATTTTATTAATGATCTGTATTTATATATTCAACCATCAGCATCAACTTATATTCCATTTGCAAATTATTCAATTACATCAAAATATTTGCCACCAAACACAAATGTAACATCTGTAACTACATCAAATACAATTAAAGTTAATTTTGGATTTACATATACATCAATTTCAAGTTGGGATTCTACAACATCAGTTGTAACAACAACAATAACAGACTCAGCATCTAATCCAATTCCAAATATATTGGTTTCTTGGACAAGTGATGGAACTTCAACAACAACACCAACATCAGCAATAACAAATGCATCGGGGGTGGCCACAACAACAATTGGAACAGCAGGTTCAACAATTACAGGATCAACAACAATATTTAATTTAACAATAGTATCATCGATTTTAACTTAATGGTGAAACAATGAGTAATAAAATAGTTGCAGAAGAACATTATATTAAACCAAACGAAAGTATCTCATTTCTTTTTAATTCAGAGGAAGATATGGAAACAATGACTATACGTTTAGATAATGCAAACTCATATCCAACAACAGATAATGTTTCTATTCACTTAATAAGTTATGGATCTGATTCACCTGTTTTATATACTTTTACAACAAATAGATATGGGTTATATATTGATGAAGTAAGAGTAGCACATTTAGTAATTAAAAATAATAGTGATATTGCAGATGCAGAAATATTTGTAGAATATTTAGTTAAACCATTATCAATTTATCCAAATGAAATAGTTCAATTTATTACGCAAATAAATGTAACAGAAGCACCAAACAATTCAAAATTATATCAAGGTTCAAATAATCGATATTCAGGAACATTAAACAATGCAATATTTCTTCAAAGTGTTCCTTTAAATACTCCAATTGCATTTAGACAGATCAATGCACAATCATCTTCTTCTACTGCTGTTGAAAGTATTACAATTCCACTTGCAGAAAACTTAACATTTAATGCAAATCTGGAACCATTAAATATTATAAATTATAATTCAATTATTGCTTTTAAAGCAGATGTAATAACAAATCAATTACCAAATTCTGTGATTGGAACAAACATAAATGCAAATTTTGTTATTATTGATTATTATTTTAATTATAATTTAGAAATCCAAGAAAACGGATATACATTATCAACATCAGGATCAACAACAAATATTATATTTAATAGTAATGTATTATTATATTATTATACAAACACAACTCTTCCAATTGCAAATGCAGATGTATCTTCAATAACAAGCACATCAACAAATTATATTTTAAACATAAGTTCTGGAACTACAAATTCAGTAGGAGAAGTTTCATTTACACTTACCCAGCAATTAGATGCAACAACAGATTTATCAGATGATATTGCATCAACTGCATCAATTGCAGGAATAACAAAAACAACAACAAAAACATTAGTTCCTAATTTTGATTATACATTAAGCAATACATCTTCAAATACAAATAATTTTATAATTGGTAATAATACTTTTGCATCTAATGCTACTTTAACAACAGATCTAAAATATTCAGGTAATATAACAATTAATAGTGGAGTAACTTTAACAACAAATGGATATTCAATTATTTGTGGTGAAATATTTACTAATAATGGAACAATTGTAACTGGAACAAAAGGAGCATCAGGAGATAATTATCCAAATTCTTATGGTGGCCCCGGAACTCCCGGAGGAGGAGGCGGTGGAGGAGGCGGAGGAAGCGTTTATGGTGGTGGATCCGGCGTAAATGGTGGATATGGTTATTCAACATTAATTGCATCAACAGGAAATTATGGATTAAAAGGAACCGGCGGGGCTGTAGAAACAAATGGAACAGCAGGAACATCTGGAACAACATCAGCAACAAGTGTAAGTGCTACTCCAGCAATAACAAATACTCTTCTTCAAACTTGGTATAATAATGGAATACAAAATTATATGATTGGTGCAAATGGTGGATATGGTGGATATGCTGGAGATGGTGGAGATGGAGGAGGAGAAAGTGGTGGTATTGGTGCAGATGGTGGAGTTGGATATACAAATTGTGGTTTATATATACAAGCAAAACAAATTATTGCAGGAACAATAAATTCATTTTATTATCATTTTCAAAAAGGTTTAAATGGAAATGCTATTGGTTTTAGTGGAACATCAGGAATTGGAGGATCAACAAATGGTGCCGGGGGTGATGATGGAATCGGAACAACAACTGCCGGTGGAGGAGGGGGAGGGGGAGCATCAGGAAGAAATGGAGGAGGCTTTATTGTGTTGGCCTATGGAAGTGGTGGATATACTGCTGGAACTTATACTTATGGAAATGCATCTATTCCAGCAATTTATGATTATGGAACAAGTCAACCAATATTAGTAGATATTACACTTACATCTAATATATTAACTTCAACAAATCTTCCTATTCCAAATCAAACAATAAATTGGGTAACTAATTCAAGTTCAATAACAATTTCAACAAATACATCTTTAACTGATACAAATGGTAATGCATTAACAATTATTACAATACAGCAAGTATCAACAAATCCAACAATTACAGCAACTACAACAATCGCTGGAATAACAAAAACAGCAACAACAAATTTATGATTATTATGATTATTTTAGCACCATATTCATTAAAAGTTT
>CAZPPL010000065.1:0-2688 GCA_964588465.1 uncultured Gammaproteobacteria bacterium | reverse complement strand
CCAATGATTTAGAAAAACTTAAAAACTACTGCGATTTTTTGTCATGTACTTAGATTTAATTAATACATCTCCATCCTCAATCTTAAAACCAAATTGATTGGTGTATGTTCCAATAACACTTTCCCTTAGCTTTTTACCTACCGAAAGAATAAACCAGTTTTTCCCATGTTTTTTTGATAATCTATCAACGATTATTTCCCTTAGCGCATTTTCAATTTCTGATATTTGTTTCTTTGCTACACTTAATCTATAATCCTTTGTGTTTTCCTGAAATATTGAACTTTTCATCCAATCCAATGAATTGCCTTGTCCCATCAAAGCCGCTACATCTTTTGATGAAATAACATACATTAACTCTATGTCTTCATTATCGAAAGCACGGACTGCATAATAGTCAAGTTGCATATTTTTGAAAGTATCATCTTTGAAAAATCCATGTATTGCTCCCATGACTGCACCAGCCTCAATTTTTACATCAATTGAATTATTTGATTTTGCATAAAATTGACATTCTAAAGTCTTATTGTTTAGTAAATCATTTTTTTTGACATCAATGTTAGATACTTCTTTGTTGACTATGTTTAAGTTCTGAAGAGTGGTTTTAAGAAGGGACAGAATTTCAGGAATAGAAAACTCTTTATCTTCAATTTTATAATTCTCTTTTTTATTCATGCAGCACTTTTTATATTTAAGCCCGCTACCGCATGGACAAATATCATTTCTTCCTATTTTGTTCTTTTTATAATTCATTTCAAGTTTTACGAATTTTCAACAATTTTAATTTCCTCCTCCGTCAAACCATACAATTCATAAACCATTTGGTCTATTTCTTTGTCGGTTTTTTCAATTTTGGATTGAAGTTGGTTTATCTCTGATTTATAGGAATTGAAATATTCTTCCCATTCATCTTGTTGAGAAAGGGAAAGTTTTATCTTTTGCTTTTTGAGTTCGGAGAGAAATGTTTTAAAATCGAAATAGTAGAAAGTATCAATTTTGTTGCTGATTTTTTCTATTTCGAGATTAGCTTTTACCCGATTAATAAACCTATTTTTTTTCTGTTGAAGCTCTTGATTTAGTCCAATAATCACATCAGCTTTTGAAACAAAGTTTTGTTGTTTCCCAACAGGTACGGACTTAATTGGAAATTGCTTGCAATTAGCAATTAATATCTTTTGAAACAATTCTTTTTCTAAATCAAGAAATTTGTATTTGTGGTAGTACGCCAGTAAAGATGAGTTTAACAATGTTAGGAGGTATTTCACAAGAATTTCCGGTTTAGGAATTATGCCAAAACCAATTTGTGTAAAATAATAGGCTTGGTCTGTATATCCAGCATAAATGCGTGGTGGTTTCCCTGAGACTATCTGCCGAATAATTATTCTTGGTTCAGTAAAAAAACGTTCTTCTCTCATTGCACCTAACCAATCGCCATATTTTATGAATTCTTCAATTTGGGAACTAACATAATATCGGATAATATTTCCTCCGCTTATGAGTGGTTTATATGAATCGTCAAGTTTTATTTTAGAATGAAACGACCTGTTTTTAATTGTTTCCTCTGTGTGACCTTGATATTTGTCGTATGGTGTAATTCCTAATGAAAAATCTGCAATGTTTTCAAGTTGCACCGAATTTTTCTCGCATTTTTGAATCAAAGAAATATCAGTATCCGAAACATAAATATTGTAATTGGTTGACTTAGATTGTTTCCAGAATATTTTATTTTGTTTTACTAATTTTTCTTTCTCAATAAAATTGATTTTTGTATCTTTGGGATAGACCAAAGTATTTGCAAATTCTTGTTCTCCTCCTTTTCTAAACTCAAAAATTATTGTTTCAACTTTAGCATCAGGAAAAACATCATCAGGAAGTTTAATAATAGTAGTAATATCATCAACTAACAAATTCCTAATTTTTGTGTATGAGGAATTTACCAAAATTGAATTAGGATTGATAAAAGAAAGGAACCCCTTGTTTCTTAATATTGAACGACCTTTTTCAATAAAAATAGAATACAAGTTTATTCTGTTTTCTGTTGTTGAATACTTTTCAAATAAAGCTCTGACAATTTCAGGTTCTAATCCCTTTATGTCAACATACGGCGGATTTCCAATCACCACATCAAAACCACCATTGGCAAATATTTCAGGAAATTCCTTCTGCCAGTTAAAAGCTTTGTCGCCTGCAATTTTGGGGTCGTCAATTAGCGAGTTTCCACATTTAATATTATTGCTGAGCGTATTTAGTTTTCTTCCTTTTTGTGCTGTCCGCAACCAAAGCGAGAGTTTGGCAATTTCTACCGACTCTTCGTTTAGGTCAACACCAAAAATATTCTTTTCAAGAATGTTGGTAGTGATGTCGGAAAACACAATTGCCCCACCTAAAAGTTGTGATCGTAACTCATCAATCTTTCGGTGTTCATTTATCAGGAATTCCAGTGCCTGATTTAAAAATGCACCAGAACCGCAGGCAGGGTCAAGAATGGTTAAAGATAAAAGCCAGTTGCGGTATTCATCCAGTTTTTTATCAAGCGTTCTAACAATGTCCTTTTTGCGGTTCTTTCGTCCTTTGGCATATTCTTCGTCAACAATTTTTAGTTCAGCCCTTTTTTCTTCGCAGAGCTTGCCAACCGTGTTTTCTACAATGTATTTGGTAATGTATTTCGGGGTGTAAAAAATGCCGTCTTTT
>CAZPPL010000064.1:0-2743 GCA_964588465.1 uncultured Gammaproteobacteria bacterium | reverse complement strand
AATCTTTTTACTAGCGCAAAACAAGTGATTGTAATACTATCTGAAAGTTATAAAAGAAAAGAATGGACACGTTACGAATGGGATATAATTAAAGAAAGAAATAAAGAAAATAGATGTATTCCAATAAAAGTTGATAATGTCAAAATCCTTGGATTGCCTTCTAATTTTATCTATTTGAAATTCAATGGGGACTACGAAGACATTGCAGTTTTGTGCATTGAGAAACTTATCACTTATGAAAAAAATATTGGAATAAAAAGAAAATCAGAATTACAAAAACTAACAGAGGCCATTGAAAATTCGAGAGGGACTCTTGACAAATCTGTACAATTAGTGCTGGATAAAAGGGAAAGGACTACGCTTGAAAACATTGATTATCCAGAAAGCAATTATAAAAAGTCCTATGAAATTGTTAAAGTAGAAACATTACCATACTCCACAATTCAAAGAATAATTTCTAGAATTAATATCCCGGACAATTTATCAAAAGAAGAAATTATTTTCAATATTAAATATTGTACAGCGGAAATTTTTAACGATAAAAAGCCTGACGCATTAGGAATATTTGTTTATTGTTCAAATGCTTCTAACTTTCTTGGTTTTGAGATATTTAATGTTGCAAAATCAGATTTTGCACCGTTTGGAGATTGGGGAAAAGCAGAAGAGGGCTATGCTTATAATTTACCTTCCGACAAGTTTGATTGGAAAATTGACTTTGAGGAAAGCTATTTTGATAAAAAAAAACGAATTAAGACAGCAGAAGAATTAGCCAAAGATTTAGTCATGGAAATGTTAAAAAATAAAAGGAAATAATAAAACCCAGCAGGTAACAGCAGGGTATAGCCCATGCCGCAAATCACGGTTTACAAAGAAAATGAATGACAAAATAAAAGATGTAACTTTATAGAAAATTTACGTGGGAAAATGCGGCACGTGCCATACCCGCACACGTTAGGCACAAGCAAAGACAAGAAACAGAGAACGATAAATTATGGGAAAAGATATAAATAAATCAGTATTTGATGATGCTACCAAATTAAAGTTAGACATTTTTGGAGAATGCTTCGAAGAATGGTTTCCTGTATTTCTACACAGTCCTTGGTATAAAAAACTTTATGTATTTGATTTCTTTGCAGGGAGTGGAAAAGATTTGGAAAACAACTCGGGAAGTCCCTTGGTTTTATTGGATAAAGCAAAAGGAACTGACCGTAAGTATTGTATAAATGCAAAAAAAGAAATCAAGTTTCTATTTAATGAAGGAGAACAAGACAAAAGTGAGGAACTAAAACAAAATGTAGCACAATACATCGAAGAATGTAAACAGGTAAATAATTGTACTGATTGCATTTACCAATACAGAGTTGAGAATTACAAATTTCAAGAAATTTTTTCTAATGCTTCTATAACCAATATTTTTAATAATAAAGAGTTTGGTAAATTCATTTTGCTCGACCAGTACGGTTTTAGCCAAATTGATGAGCAGATTTTTAGGCAATTAATATCCTATCCAAAAACCGATTTTATCTTTTTCATTTCTTCTTCTTTTATCAGCAGATTTAGAGAACATCCAAACATTACAAAATACATTGATACTTCTAAAATCAATTTTGAGCAAATTAGACCCAATGAAATTCACAGGGCTGTTGCTAACTATTTCAGAGATTTAATTCCAAAAGGACAAGAATATTATTTACATCATTTTTCAATACGAAAAGAAGAGAAGAAAGGAAATTATTACGGTTTGATTTTTGGTTCAGGTCATACACTCGGGATGGAAAAATTTTTAAAAGTTTGCTGGAAACACGATGCTTTTTCAGGAGAAGCCAACTATAATATTGATAATAACTTTGAAAAAGGAACTTTGTTTTTTCATCCTGAAAACAATGTCAAAAAAGATATTGTTTCAAAAGAAATAAAACGCTTAATTTTATCGGGACAAATATCTGATAATATTAGTGGGTTAAAATTCACAATATATAGTGGCTGTGAACCCAAATTATTTACAGAAGTAGTGCAAAAACTTGAAAAAGAAAAATTAATTGAACGATATGGAGATGTAAATAATCAATCTTCAAACATTCATAGAGCAAAAACGTATCACTTAAAAAGGTTAAACGATGGCACATAAAATAGAATGGACAGAACAAACGTGGAACCCTTCGGCAGGTTGTACTAAAATTAGTGCGGGTTGTAAAAATTGTTATGCGGAAGCAATGGCAATTCGTTTACAGGCAATGGGCGTAGAAGGCTACGAAAACGGCTTTAAGTTCAATACTGTTCCAAGCAGGCTAAATGTCTCTTTTCAAAGGAAAAAACCAACGGTGTATTTTGTTAATTCAATGAGCGATATTTTTCATAAGGATATGCCGGAAGATTATCTAAATAAAATTTTTAATGTAATTAAAGAAACGCCACACCACACTTACCAAATTTTAACTAAAAGAGAAGATAGAATGTTTCAATATCTATCGAAAAGAGATATTCCAAAAAATATTTGGTTGGGAGTTACTGTTGACAACCAAAAAGAAGGATTGCCGAGAATTGATAAATTAAGAAAACTGCAAGCAAGTGTATTATTTCTTTCCGTTGAGCCTTTGCTTGAAGATTTAGGCAAAATAAATTTAAAAAATATTGATTGGGTTATTGTTGGAGGAGAAAGTGGAAACAGAGCAAGACCAATGGAAAAAGAGTGGGTTGTGAACATAAAACAACAATGTGAAAAAGAAGACGTTGCATTTTTCTT
>CAZPPL010000063.1:0-2773 GCA_964588465.1 uncultured Gammaproteobacteria bacterium | reverse complement strand
TACGTGCATATCCACCAAATGGAATTATGCCAAGTGTAACAATTGGAAATGTAATTTCTGTACTTTCAAATACTTGTAGTATTTTACTTACACCACTTACTTTTAATATTGGATCTCTCAATCCAGAGCACAGTATCCCAACTAATGAAGGTATAACTGATAAAAATACTGGCAAGGCTGATGCTCTAGTATATGTGAGTGGGACTGATTGGAGTTCTAGTAATAGTAATTTTGGTGTGAGTAATACGCTCTGGAGTACTACTAAATTAAATACATATTCTGGTAATTCACTTTCGAACACATTAACTAATACAGGGATGACTGTATCTGCTGGTTCAAATAATAATATATATTTCGGACTTATGATACCAGAAGGTATACTTCCGAATACATATAAACAGACAATAACAATAGAAAACAGTTGCTAAATACTTATGTAAGAATAACTATATTATATATTACAAAATCCAATGTAAAAAATAACAGTAACATTTATATTTATATTCATAGATATATTATTGATTAGTATGAAAAAATTTATGAAATCTTCACTATATATGTATGGTGTAGGGATTATAAGTATAGTTGTAATAATAACATTGACCTTGTTATTTGGTATTTCAGTATCTGCAACTAGTGGTACATCTAATGTCATTGCATCTGTAACTGTTCCAGCAGTATGTGGAATACCAACTAGTCTTAGTGCAATAGATTTTGGATCATTAGCGCCAGGAGAGAGTGTAAATACAAATAATGGGATAATTGATACAAATACAGGGGGAGATATAGTCGCAAATGTTTTATTATCTGGTACTGATTGGACAAGCACAAGTAGTAGTATTGGTGTATCAAATACAGTGTATAGTGCGATTTTAAACACAGTATATGCAAATGCAATTCCATTAACTTTAACTCCACACCTTACAACAATTATTATCGGTGCATACACCAGTAATACAATTTACTTCGGATTAAGATTGCCACAACATGCACTTAAAGGTATATATTCTCAAACAATAACAATAGAAAACAGTTGCTAAATGGTATTAATGTCATTTAGATATAAATATATGTTTCTTGCAATTATTAGTCTAGTATTAACATTACATTTTAGTGGTGCTGCATTAGGTATGGTTGCAGGTCAGCCGCATATCAATGTATCTATTGGAGGTTACCATTCAGTAAATATAATTTTATTAAATACTGGATCTATTCCAGTAAGTTTTAAAGTTGTACTCCCAATTTTTAAAAGTAAAAATAATAATACAATTCCGAACATTACTGTTTCTCCGATGATTGCAACTATTGCACCAAAAACAGATTTAGTTGTAAATGTGACTGCATATGTCTCAAAAAAGAACAATACAATAGGAAATTCTTGGGTTGGTATATTACAATTTATTGAAGTGTCAAATATAACTAATATTGGAGGAGCAGTGATAAATTCTGGCCTCGCAAAAATAGTTACTGTTACAGTTGTTGCACCGACGCACAAATCATTTTCATTATTACATCGTCTAAAAAATGCAATCTTTGATATTACAAAGATAGCTAAAGTTACTATTCTCGCAGCAATATCTACTAGTTCAATGTTAATAATATATTATGTAAATGGATTAAATTCAAATTTAATAAAGATATTTACAATTACTACTAGAAATCAAATATCTAGTTACAATATTATATTCATAACTGGATTATTGATGATCGTCATAGCAATATTAGTGGTAATATCAATAATTTATATTAATAGACGCAGAAAAAGAAGAATATTGAAAGAAGATGAAAAGAAGAGAAAAATTGAAAAGATGAGAACAAAAAGAAAAAAGGTTAATATTAAACCTTCAAAGAGGAGAAAGAAAGCATCAGTGCCAAAGAAAACAGTAAAGCAATCGAAAACATTGAAAAATAAGAGAATAATGATTCCAAAAAGATCAAAGAATGCAGTAAAGACAAAAACACCATCAAGAAAGACTGTAAATCATAAAAGAAAAGGTACTACAAAACCATTTAATGGCAACATAAGCAAAAAAAATACTTCAATAAGGAAGGGTAGAAAAAATAGAGGTAAACATTAAATTAATTTTTAGTGTGTTTAATTCTACAGCATTACTAAATTTAATTATAAGATATCTGTAAATATTATACAATTACAACATCTTACAAAGAATTTATTTTATTGTTTCTTACTTTCTTGATACAATTTGTATTTTCTATTGTAATTATATTTAATATAATTATTATTCTATAAACTATCTGTTTTACAAATTTATTACACGCTAATACTTATTTGTATAATAGTTTATTATGTTGTTTAGTCACTTACTTCATCATAAGATGTTATTGTTATATATTATTAAAATATAAGTGTTTCATTACTCTTTTCTACTTTCATAATGTTTTATTAGATGTGTGAATGCAGTATAAGAGATTATAGCTAAAATACTAGATATTAGTATTATCAATTCTACAAATATATAATTAATTTTATTGAAAAGTATTAGTGCTGGGAAAAATGATGTAAATGCTAATAGAATTATTACTGAAAGAATAACTATTTTTATAATTCCATATATACCTACTCACAGGATATCTTGTTGTTTCTTGAGCTACTGTTATTCCCCAATTTAAGTAGTTTCCACTTTTAAATTTGACATATGATGCAAGTGTTATTACTAATATAATAAATATTAATGCAATTATACTTGCAATATAAATGAGTATATAAATCAGTAATTGATATAAAATATCCTACTTTATATGTAGGGGAAGT
>CAZPPL010000062.1:1656-2775 GCA_964588465.1 uncultured Gammaproteobacteria bacterium | reverse complement strand
AATATATTGAATTATAGCACATAATGTTCATGTTTACAAGTAATTGCGGTATGCGGTATAGGTGTTGTTGTGTGCAGCCATTTTAATATTCAAGTTTATTTCTTTCCGCTTCTTCATCCATTCTTTTTGCATCAAGTAAATATCCATCTGCTAGTTTTTGAAAAATACCAGAAACATTTGGATATTTTAGTTTATATTCATTAGAAAGCTTTTTTAAATATTCTGCATGACCTCTTTCAATATCTCCTCCGTCATACGGACCTCTTGTTGATGAGCCTCTTTTATTAAACATGGCAGAGGAATAATTACTTTTCATGCTATCCGAATTAATTGATTCTATTACTTGGAAAATTATTTCATTTGGCCATTTAGGTATGTTTTCTGGATATTGAGCCAAAACTTGACCAATATGCATATCTGCAACTTCTAATCTATCTACATCTTTTGCTAGTTTTCTTGCCTGATCAATCCATTCTTTCAATTTTTCTGAATCAATTGTGTTATCTTCCTTAATACCAGGAATTTTTTTCCATGAATGTAGTAATTCATAGGCTTGTTTTGCCCTGTTTTGAATAATTTCTTCCGATAATCCTTCTTTTTCTTTCTCTGCCTTCTCTTTATCCTTAGGTAAATATATCCATTTTAAAACTTGAATAAAGAACTCTGGATTTTCGGAAAGCTCATCATGCAAAATTTTTGGACTTCTTCTTGCACCATATGATGCAAGAATAGGAAGGTATAACCATTCTAAATTAATCAATTGAGCCTTGTCAACATTTATCCTTTTGTCAATTGTTTCAAATATTCGTTCTATTTCATATGCTCTAAAACTTATTTTTTCATTAGATTTTTCTGTTGCCGCTTTATATAGAATTTCGATTAATAAATCAGTTGGAATATCTCCTGCAAAATGAGAACATACATCAATAGCTGAATAGTATCTTTTGTATTCTAAAAGTTTTCTTAAACCTATGATTTTTTCGTTTTTTGTAGCATGGAAAAAATGAAGTCTCATTCTTAGCCAATATTCTTGTTGAACTTCTTTGTCTTGTGAGTCAATAAATTGCCAGAGTTGCCTGGTTTGATTTAAAGGAATTAATAAGTTTGCTAATGTTTTAT
>CAZPPL010000062.1:0-1646 GCA_964588465.1 uncultured Gammaproteobacteria bacterium | reverse complement strand
TTTATTGTTAAAACCATTTTCTGATAATTTAAAAAATAGGGATTTTATCCATTCGAATCCTTCTAATATTGACTTTTCATAAAAAAAACCAAAAATGAAATTAAGATATTCTTCATCATCATTAAGCGATTTACAGATTGTAATAATTTCTTTTTCATCTGATAATATTTTTGCTAGTGTAACTCCAAAAATCCAACGCTCATTTACTTTCTTTTATATATTAGCGACTTCTTCAATCCCATATTCTTTTGTTATTGCTTTTAGTCCCTTAATCCTTATTTGATCAATTTTTTTTTGATGTTGTTCGTATCGTTTATCATAATCTTTATCATCGTAAACAAACCCTTCTGGTAGTTCAGGCCAATGATCATTAAAAAGCCAAATGTATTGATTGAAAGTATCAGTAGGTTTTAATTTTGAATATAAATCTTCATATTTTTGTAATTCTGATTCTGGTAAAGCCCAATCAGTTTTCGGATATGATCTATGATGATGCAATATTTTTCTGATAGTATGCCAAGTCAGATATTCTTTTTGCTGTATATTTAAATAAATAGAATCTGCCCAATCCAAAACTTTCTTTCTATCATTTGGAGAAAGTGTTACAGATTTTTCAATAAGTTGAGAAAACTTTTGCTCACTAAAATCAAAAAGTCTAATTAACAATGAAACTACAACTGAATGTGTGTCCCAGATTTCTTTATAAGTATATGTAAGATTTGTATTTTTATCAAATATCCTCCACCGCATTTTATGAGTTGGTTGAGCAATACCGTGATGCTCTGGTAACATACTTAATAACAATTTCCAACCAACTTCTGGCTCCTCTTTTACAATCTTTTCAAGAATAGACATTCTTTCTTCAAAAGTTGCAAGTGTCTGATAATGCCAAGGCTTAAATATTTCAATAAGACTATTTATTGGTCTATTTGCTAAATGTCCACCAGGATCAAGCCTAGCAAGTTTAAGTAAAATTGAACTCGCATCATATAAATATTCTGGCATCCATGCTAATCCTTCTAATGTCCAAAGCAAACCTGTATGGTTACTAGTGGGTGATAATAAGCCTTCAACCTCTTTAAACATATCCATAATTGTAGGTTGTTCATGGGATAACGATTCACGAACGGCATTAATAAAGCTCTTCGGAGAGGCTTCTGCAATAAGTGGTAATTCATTATTTAAAGAAATCCATAAATCACCTGAAGCTTTATAAAGAATTGAATTCACTAAGTCATCCGCCCACAATTGAGGTGATGTTATTTCTGGTAAGCCCAATCCTTCGCCATGAAGTCCAATCAAAATTAGTGATTGGGTTAAACCTTCTCTTACCCAGTTAGAAAACTTTTTCTTTTCAGTAAAGTAAAAAGGTGGATTTTTACCATCTGGTTCAATAGTTGGGTTGCCGCCTTGAAAGACATATAAAAAAGATTCTGATAATTTATTAAAATCATCTTTTGTTAAATATGGCGAAATATTTGTCCATGCATCTAAGGGCGATGTTAATCGCCAAGTTTCTCCAATCTTAATAAGTGGTGTTTCTTCCACATTTAACCATCTCGATAATAATTTTGAATAATCATTGTAATTAATGGCTTAATGGACAAAAAGGAGGCTAAAAACCTTTAAAACCATTGTTATTATTA
>CAZPPL010000061.1:0-2788 GCA_964588465.1 uncultured Gammaproteobacteria bacterium | reverse complement strand
TTAATTCTTTTATAATTGCAAAAGAATTAAAATATTCTAATATTTCATTATCATTATCAAAATTTGAAACCGATAAGTCCATTTGCATTTTTACTTTTTTAGTATATTCCAAGAATTGTTTTTTACTTAACAAATAATATGCACTAAAAATGTATCTGGAATTTACATAATCTATTATGTATTCATAATCCTTATAAAATTCTTTTTGAAATTGTTTTAATGATTTCTTTATTTGTGGTCTTGATTTAATTTTTTTGTATTTGAAATAAGTTGACATATGTATATAATCAAAATTATTAATTTGCATAAATGAATTTTGATATACAATGAATTTATTAATCTTTTGTTTTTTAATATAATAATTTAGATGTAATTTTGAATGTGCTTTTCTATATCTTTTTATGTTTTTATCTTTAATGTTATAGTGCTGGAACCTGTTATTAATTGTTTTCAATAAAACTTTCAAATAAAAACCTTCTTTACATTAAATTGTATTCTTTAATAAAACGAATTTCTGATGAATTCAATCGATAATTAATTCCAATATTTTTAATATAGATTTCAAAATCTACAAAATTAAAAACATTAAATGCTAAATATAATCCAAGATAAATACTCAATTTTGGTGAATGAGAATTATATGTTCTATAATATAAACATACTCTTTTTTTCTCATTTCTAATCAAAATATTACGAGATAAATCATTTTTATACTTAATGATATTTAAAACTTGTGTTATAGAATAATTTTTTATATATAATATTGCATATTCTTTTTTATGATGATTAAAAAATCCTGATTGCTGAATATTCTTGAATTTTTTACCTTTATAAAAAATAGCAATACCTGCTATATTGCTCATAAAAAATTACCTATTCTTGTATTTTTTCCAATAGAAAATAATGTCTATCTCCGGAACCTTCAAGATATTTCAGGACACATATATTCTTTTCGAAAAACATTCCTCCGAGTTTTCTAATGTTATTACTCAAAGTTTCGCTTCCCCAAAAACACCCTATTTCTTCTGTTAATGCAGATGCTGAAATTGCAATTAGAGGTTTTACACCAAATTTTGTATTGATGAATTTTATTCCATTAACAAAAAATTTCTTGTTAATTAAATCTTTTTTTGCAATAATAACATCAGAATAATAATTACATTTTGTATTTTTATTAAGTTCTTCGGTTTCTATTGAAGATGCACCTTTTACAACATTATCTTTTGTTGCATCAAAAACTAATAAATTAGTTTGTTGTCCTATTTCTTTTTCATTTTCATTTTCATTTATACTCATATTAACCACTTATTGCTTATTAGAATTTCTTTCAATCAAAATATCAAAGATTTTTATAATTTCACCAATTGGAACTCCGTCCAATAAATCTACTATTTGCTGTTGCATTTCTACACTCAATTTTTCATTTATCATATTATCATTCTTCTATTATATCCATAAATTATTTTAAGTTTAATATTATAATATACATCTTTATATTCTCTCTGAACTTGTATTAATTCAAATTGAATATCATCTGATGCTTTCAATATTTTAATCATTTTTATCATCTATTATAATATTTATCCAATGATATTACATCAGTATTTGATATTGTAATAATTATTTTAAATTGATTTAATTCTTTTCGTAGATTTTCTACGCTTTTAATAAATTCTGATATTCTTTTAACAATTTTTGGATTTGTTTTTATTAAAACTTGAACTACAATTGATTTTTCATTTATCATATTCCAGTATCCAATAGTTTTAAATATTGTATATCCTTGAATATAATCAGTATATGATTTTTTAGTTTGTTTTTTCATTAATTCAGTTCTAAAATCCAATTCTTTATTAAAGAATTTTATTACTTTATTCAAATCAACTTTATGCGTTTGATTATTTTCTCCTATATATATATCTATTTTGATATAATTTTTTTGTATTTTGCTTATCATTTTTATCATCTATTTTACTAAATTGTCAAGGTTTTTTATTATAAATTTTATAAGTTGTAAAATTTTCTGATACTCATTTTTTGTATGAGGCCGTGTTTCAATATCAAATTTAATTTCTTTTACCCAATTTGTTATTGATTGTTCAAAATCTTTCATTTGTTCTTTTATTTCATTTTTTAATTCTTTTTCTTCTTCCATTTTATACACCATATTAATATAATTAAATTATTTTTCATCTAATGTTTTTTCAGCAAATGTTTAATTGTATTTAATTGTAATTTTTGTATTTGTTTTAATCTTTTACTTATAATTCTAATTTCAGACGCTGAATAATGCCCGAAACTCCACCTCATAAAATAAATATTTTGCCGATTTATTGTCATTTGTTGGTTTTTTAAAGTAAGAATTAAATTACACTTTTTATTGATGCGTTCTATTTCTTTTTTTAATTCTTTTTTTCTTGCTTTTGCTGTTTCATTATCAATAAATTCCAACAAATGATTAACATCAGTTCTTATTTCTTCTTCATTTTCTAAATTTCTAATTTGTTTCCACTCTAATTTTATTTTTGTATTCATTTTATCATCTTTTACTTTAAATACCAATTTTGTGTATGGAATTCTTCATTAATTCTTGCTTTTAATTCTTTTAATTCAACTTTTGTATCTGGAACCTCGTTTATATTTTTTCGTATACTATTAAGTAAACTTCTTTGGTCTCTTGCGATATAATTAAATATATCTTCTATTTCTTCTCTTAATTTTTGTTTTTTTGTATTCATTATATCCACCTATAAAGCATAAGATTATTATAGAAGATTTTCTTTAACTT
>CAZPPL010000060.1:0-2845 GCA_964588465.1 uncultured Gammaproteobacteria bacterium | reverse complement strand
ATTATTTTGTTTTAGCAAACAGAAAAAAACCAGGTAGTGGACCTTTCTTAGTCCGGTATCTGGTTTTTTGGGCTCAACTGGGTCTTAAATTCTATTATGTTAGCGGCTGGGTATTTTAATTTTCTCTATTTTTAAAATTTCAGAAACATATGTATTAAAAAATGATATGCTTTTTGTCCAATTTTTACAATCTTCTGGACTTAATGCAATGGTCAAAATTTCCACATTATTTTTGTCTAATCCTTTCTTTATAGTTTTAAGAATATGATTAATTGAATAATCAGATAATAACATATTTCCATTAACAAAAAAGTAATCCAAATCTAGATTGACAATTAATTTACTTTCGCAATTAAAAATTAAGTCAGATAATTGCTCAATAAGTGCATTAGGACCCCAATTATATAGATGATTTAATTTAGTTGGCAACTTACCTACATTATGAGTAAAGAAAAAATAATCAAAAACATTGTCTGAATAATATTCATGAAAAAGCGTTAAATAGTTGTCATATTGAATAGTTTTACAGAAAATGTTTTCTTTTTCATAACCGATTTCCATTAGTTGTTCTAATGTCAATTCTTCAAGGTTACCAGGTATTGTTTGTTTCCATTCACTCAAACAACCTTCCTGAGTGTCAAAGTGCTTATCTATATGAACAATCCGATATATATTTTTCTTATTTAAATTATTTATCCAAAACCAAAAAGCAACTCGATGGTTATCCATTATACAAATATTATTAGATACCGAAACATAGTTAATATTCCATTTTCCAGAATAATTTCTTCCTTTATTGATTAATACATTCATGTCATCTTAATTACCTTGCCGCTAACGTGTGCGGGTATGGCACGTGCCGCATTTTCCCGTTTAAATTTTCTATAAAGTTACATCTTTTATTTTGTCATTCATTTTCTTTGTAAACCGTGATTTGCGGCATGGGCTATGCCCTGCTGTTGGTGGCTGCCTTATTTTGGTATTTATGAATCTTCATATTCTATTTCTAGAAATTTAAATTTTTCTCCAATTTTTCTTGCTTTTGCTTTTACCATTATCCATTTATTTAAGTAGAGGCTTTCTGTGTATTTTGTCTGCTCTAACCCGTATTCACCATTTATTTTAATTTTGGGTTTAGACATTTCTTCTTCATTATCTGTATTTTTTATGAGGGCGTTTCCTGTTCTTGTATCGGTGTTTAAGTGATAAATATAAATTTTATAATTTTTGAAAGTTTCATCTTCCGTAAATCCTTTTTTAGAGATTTCAATGTGATCTATGCTGTCCTGGAAGTTTTTTGAAAAATCTATATCTATAAATGCTAAAGGCGTTTCTTCCTCATTTACGATGTTTAGAATGGAAACGCTTTCAAAATTCTCACCTACTTGTTCTGTAATTTTTTCAAATTTTGAAGTTGATTTAACAAGGTCATCTTTGAAAAGTTGGGTAAAATTGTCTGGTTTATTAACAAATGCCTTCTCATATATTTCATTGAGAGTATTTTCAAGTTTTTTTAGTTTGTCAGAAAATTCCATATTGTCGGAAGCAAAAATTTCTTTGTCTAGAATGAAATCATCAGAAATGTATTTTAAATATTCAGAAATATAATTTTCAATTGGAGCTTGATCTAAAAATAAGTTTCCACCTTTTTTACCTTTTTGTTTTATGTCAAGTTCAAAGTTAATTTTAAAACTACCAGCATCATAAGGTTGCAATAATGCTTTAGGTATTAAATCAAATCCTTTCAATGATTTTAGTCGTTCTTCCAAAAATTCTGTAAAACCATTCTGAATCTTTGAAACTTCGTCAGCAACTGCTTTATTTAAATCTGCCAATTTCCCTTTTAAACTTATAGAAAATTCTAATGAATGAGATTTTACTGTTGATGGGCAAAACGATTCTTGAGTTGGTAAATAGTCTTTAGGAATAGAATTAAAGTCAATATCGTATGCTCTTCTTATCTTAAATTTATAATCTTTATCAACAATACTAACTGAATTTGAATTTTTTAAAATTTCCAAATAGGATTTCTGTTGATTCATAAATTGATGATACTCTTTATTTGTTAAAATTGTATGTAAGGTGAGAATTGTTTTAGAAGTATCATCTTCTTCAAGATGAGAGCCTATTATTTTATTGCCGTATTTATTCGTTCCTATAAAAAGAATTGGAAATTCGTCAAAATGAAGTATTTTGTAGTTACTAACTATTTCAACTAAATCGCTTTTTATTATTTGCCTATTATGTAAATTAAATTGTTTCATTGTCATGCAAATTTAACTGTTTCTATGACTTGTATTTTATCATATGTAAAATCGTCAGATTTGAAAAAATTATAATGACTTTCATCGTTATCTTCAGGTGCATACTTTACATTACCCGCCTCATCTGTTAGTCGAAACTTTAAAAGATAGGCTCCTTTTTTAGGATTGATATTAAAAGTGGTTTTATACTTTTCAATAATCTGATTTTCATATTCAGGCTTAAATTGATTGATTGAAACTCCTTTGTACGAGCATATTGTTTCACAATCTTCTGTTTCTGGACGGATTTCTCTTTCCCAGTGTGTTAGAAAGTCTTTTTCATTAAGGATGTTCAATTTTCTTAATTTTCTAACATAAGTATTTTCTGTGTCAACAACTGCCTTTGTCAAACATTTACAATCCGTATCTAAATTTATTTTTTCAAAGGTCATTGCAATTTATTTTAATAATATGTTATTTTTATTTTCGTTATTTAAGGTTGCCACCAACTCCTTTTATCCAACTATTTCATACTGTTTATCCCATTAATATATCGTGAAACACACTATTTTGTCTTTTACTTTGCTTCTGTGCCTGATATC
>CAZPPL010000059.1:0-2849 GCA_964588465.1 uncultured Gammaproteobacteria bacterium | reverse complement strand
AGTCACCCCGCAACTCAACTTGGTAGCCCTATCCAGCACAGTTTGCCCAACCCGTCTATACGCAGGCGTATTCTTCTCATTCCCATTAACATACCGACTACCATTAACCACATCAGCCTTACCTGCAAGAATCGGGGCAATAAGCTTTGGAATCTCACTCGGATTATGCTGCCCATCAGTATCCAGAGTCACAATAATATCGGTTCGCTTTGCATCATTCACAGCCCGAAACCCAGTGCGCAAAGCTGCCCCCTTACCCATATTATTGGGATGACAAATAACCTCTGCCCCAGCCAGCTCGGCAACCTCCACAGTATGATCTTAACTACCATCGTCCACAACAATCACCCGACCAGCATACTGGCGGGTGCGAGCACAATACTACCTATTGCAACCTCTTCATTATATGTCGGTAAAATCACAGTGACATTGCTCATATTAGTACCTGACTTTGAAAGATGACAAATAATAGTACCCCTAGCTGCCGTTTTTTGTTGCCACCACAATTTTTTAAATAAAACTCTCGATTCAAGCCTCCTTCAAAATTGTATCCAGTCCAAGTAAAGTAAAAAGTCTCATCTGATCCAATCCCATAGTTTCAAACATAAACTGCGGTTTCTTATCACCCTTTTTCACCAGGGCAACCCTAATCTTCTCAAGTTCCTCAATAATTCGCGTTTCTGAGAGCATCTCTTCTTGTTTCTTTAATTTCCATAGTAGATATCTGTGGAATACCAACCCCATAACACAAAGAAATGAGTGCACCCTGATCCTTTTATCTTTTCGAATAAAAAATGGTTTCATAGGTATTATCATTAATCCTTTCATTGCCATAA
Organism: uncultured Gammaproteobacteria bacterium; assembly: GCA_964588465.1. Taxonomy (GTDB): domain Bacteria; phylum Patescibacteriota; class Patescibacteriia; order Patescibacteriales; family UBA12465; genus UBA12465. The sequence goes on along the minus strand of CAZPPL010000059.1, from coordinate 2,013 downwards.
AATCTTTTTCAATAAAGTCTTTATGATTGTACGTTTCAACTACTTTTTTTGTGTCCCAATCATGCATATCAGTAAATATAATCGTCTTGCCAAAAGTACGTGCCAATTTTTTCTCAGCCACCTCGTCAAAAGAAAACATAAATAGATTCTCTTTTTCAAACCCTTCGTAAGTAAACACATTCTTGTATTCATCCGGGATAATTTTTGAGGCACCAATCAGTGCATTTTTAATACTTTTCTTCCGCCCCTTTCCAACTCTTTCAACCGATTGTTTAATTTGGTGAAGTCTCTTTAGGATTTTAATCTTCTTTTCTTCGTATGTTCGCTTTTGTTTTTTGTAGCTTCCAGGGTGGTACCTCACCACTAATGTAAATTTAGTTCCAAATACTTCTTTCTTTATTCGATAACCAGATACTTTATATTTTTTCTTAGTTTCATAGAGCAGATCGAACTCATCAAGTGGAACGTCATATAATTCTTCAGCTTGGTTTTTCTTCACTGAACCAACGATATGCATTTTAGAGATGACTTTGTCAATATTTATTTTCGAATTGCATCCCTTGTCGATAACCAGAGCAATATCCTCATGCGGCACATCTATTGACTTCAATCTCTCAACGATTTGATCAAATATTATTCCGAATGATTTGGAATCCTGGATGTTTCCTGAGTACGTTTCATGGAAAAATGGAATGTTTGTATCTGATACTGCTAATCCTAATCCAATTAAGTTCTCATCATATCTCTTTTCTTTGCTTTTACCTTTTTTTGGGATGTCTTCACCATGTTCGATGTATGTGAAAAAATTAGTAGTATCAAAGAATAAGGTTGATGGCTTTATGTCCTGCTCTACAAGTTTTTTCCCAATATCATCTTCTATCTTTCTCATCACATCAGTTGTGATGTAGTCCATGTGATTTGTAAAATTGTTTGTATTCAGCTTATGGGGGAATGACCAGATAATATCAAGAAATGAGTCTTGAAACCATTCTGCTGTTTTGCTTTTACTTATTGGGCCGCTGGCTCTTCCAAGAATGATTAGAAGGAGATATTCACCTACGGTTAGCCCATCAATATTCTTTTTAGTAGTGTGTTTGTTGACTATATCTATAAAGCCAAGTTCATCTGAAATTTTAAGAAATGCTGCAGTTCTACCATATTCAAAACTGGTGAGCTGTAATGATGTTTGTTCTTCATACACGTCGTATACTTTCTCGATTGTTTCTGGTGATCCGAGGTATTTTGACCAAACGCGTTTGACTTTGCCATCAATTCTTGTTTTTCTTACGAGTTGATAATATGTGTTCCCTTTAACTATTTTTTTCTCCAGATAGGGTTTGATCTTACGAATATCCATGTGTGATGTAGGTATTGCATAATATATATAGTTGGTGGCATGTTTTATTTATAATTAAGCTTATTGCCATTGTTTTTATTTAAAATTAGTTGGTGGCAACAATATAGAATGGGCAAAAAAGAGAAAAACGCTAGCAGAGGGAGTAATAAAAAGGTTGAATAGTCAGTCGATAGGCTTATCTTTCAAACTCAGGTAATAGCCTACATGAGCCTTTAACTTATGCGCTTTGGGGTGATTGGCAGGCTCGACCTTGCTGACTGCAATTATCCGAAAATGATCTATCAGAACAAGTATCGCATATCATGAGGTCGTAACAGGGGGCATGTAGAAAATTTACAAACTTTGAATGTGTTCATTATGTACACCCAGCGTATTAGCGGTTTGGATAACATATCTTAGCTAAATGCTATGGTATATAAAGATCGTGCATTAGCTAAGACTAGGCATCAGAAAAGCAACCAATATTAAGGTGGTTCAGATATCGTCCAACAAATTCAATCGGTTAATTAAAGATTTAATGCTAGCTTCGACAACAGATTAAATTCACATCTTATATTCACAATATGCTTTTCAGATGTCCATATTAAAAGATACTAATGTCGCGTCAACACCAAAGTGTCGGATTATAATGTGTATTGATGACATATTTAGCTACA
>CAZPPL010000058.1:0-2855 GCA_964588465.1 uncultured Gammaproteobacteria bacterium | reverse complement strand
ATGTATCATAAATTGCCTGATAAATTGTTATTGAACTTGAGGCAGGAATTCCATTGGGTAAACTAATCCAGTAAATTGAAGTTGTTGATGTATTTGAATTTCCTGATTCTAACCAACTATTTAATATATTACCTGCCCCATCTTGAAAGTTTGAATTAAGTAATGTTGTAGAATAAACTGATGAATTTGTATTTGAATCAATAGTAATCATTTGTTGAAATGGGGCAGGAGTTGCACTTGCAATTGTATTATCAATAGTAATGGCTATATAATATAATACAGGTGCTGTTCCAGATTCAACAAATACAAGTGTCATAATTCTAAATTAATTATGAAGTTTGAACAAATTTAAAAGTAAATTGTAAAGATGTTCCGCTTACTACGTTGTAAGGTCCAATCGTATCTCGTGAATACATTATTCCTGCTGATGCTGTTGCTGAATTAAATGTTGCAACTTCACTAATCGCATAACTTGCAGTAAAAGCAATAGTTCCTACAATTTCGCAAGTATCGTCAGTAACATTTGTTGTTACTATTGAATTTGTTGAAGTAACTCTTTCAACTTCTGTTACCAATGCACTATCAGTTACTGCTGGTGCAGTTGTTCCAGTTCCAACAGCAATTGCATCTAATGCAATCGGAGTAGATATATTACCCAGCAGTGATGCTCGTAAAGATAAACCAGTATTAACTACTAAATCAAATTCTTTGATTTGACTATCAATAACATTATTTTCTTTATCTAAGAATTTAATTGTTAAAATCACTTGTTCTTTATTTTCACTTGTATTTGAATGATTATTTTTATTTACCATTTTCTCACATTTTAAAATTAATTAGTATTATATATTGGAAGTGGACTTCCTAATGTTGTTAAATATTTTGCAACACTTTGAATTGGAATTGTATTTGCAAATACTCCAAATAAATTTAATGTTGAATTATATGTAATTGGAAAAGTTGTTGATGTATAAGATAATGCAATTGGTGAATAAAAGTCAACTTTTATCCAGTTTAAAACTGCATTATTATTAGTAATATTTGTTGGAATTAATTGAGTTATTGTATCTGTTGTAAATGAATAAATATTTGAATCTTCTGCAGCACCCAGCGCACTAACATTTATATTTTCAGTATAATTTGTTGTATATGGAACTTGAACTGATCCAGTTGAAGTTGAACTTAATCCTTCGACTTGTTGATCTAAAACATAAAACTTTGAACCGATTGCAAATGATGACATTATAAAATTTGAAATTGAACCATAATATCTAAAATTTGTTGCTCCTGTCAATGCGTTTGTAGTTATTGTTGGTATTAATAATAATTCTGTTAAATCTTGTATTACTGGATTTGCATAAATTGAATATGTTTTTAAAGTATATTGAAAGTATAAAACAATATCAACTGAAAATGTATTTGCAAATGAAATAGTATTTACAGCAAAATTTTCAATATATTTTCCATAATTGTAAGCAGTTAAATGTATTACAGAATTTTGTCCTGATAAAGCGTTTGACATATTTATTTGTAAATTTCCTTTTGATCCTGATGGAATATCGGCTGAATTATCAATATAGAATGTTGTAACAATCATTGTTTTCTCTGGGAATATAAATTGATTGTTTAAAGTTTCTCCAGCCAAAATAGTTATTTTTGTTTGAACTGAACCAATTGTTTTCGATACATTTGCAGGCAATGCTTTTTCTGTTGGTGAATTACTTTTGTTTGTATGTATTGGTATATTAAAATAATTTGCCATTTTGTTCAACCTGCATTACATTATATTAAAAATACAAAGACACATAATTTGATACTTTATTATTTGTATAATCGTGTGTATGAATATAAATATAATTCGAATTTTTATTGTCTTGAATTATATTTGCTAAACTTGAAGTATATTCTTTTGTATAAATATAATGTATTGTAATTGTCCAATTTCCATTTGAATTTGCAGTAAATAAACCTAATCCAATTCCTTCATCAGATTGTTCGGATCCACCTTCAACTCGTCCAGTTGAATTTGGTGTATATCCAGTTCCTGTAATTTTAACAGAATTATTATCAATTAAATTTATTGTTGATGGATATATTGCAATCATACCAGTAGTTTGATTTGTTGATTGTGTGATTGATGATACTGCTTCTGTTGATGCTGGTTCTGTTGTTGATGCTGGCTCAGAACTTGCGTTTGTATAATTATTAGTAGAATGTGATGGTTTTGTTTTATTTATATATGTGTAATTATTAGCAGGTGAAACAGATGTATTATTAATTGTTTCTTGTTTTGTTGGATTTGTTTTATTCATCAAATGCAATCCAAGTATTGTAACTCCTGCAACAGCAGTTCCTATTCCTATTATTAAAATTATTTTTTTATTCTGATCCATATCATTCACTTTACAATAAAAACATTGATGCAATAATTCCAATTATTGTTACAGCAATACCAGCAGGAACAATCAAATGATCATAATTAAATCCAGATGATGTTATTTTTGATGTTTGTTTTTCGTTTGCTGATGCAAATTGTTCAAACGCATTATTAAATTGATTAGTAAGATTATTAATATTTTGTTTATTTTTCTTGTTTTGTGATTCAATATCATTTCCAAATCCTGTTTCCATTTTTGAAATTGTATTGGTTAATGATTGTATTTGTGTTGTTGTATTATTTTTTTCGTTTGTAAATTCATCAGATAAAGTATTATATTGTTCAGATTTATTTGTTGATTTTGTAGATGATGATGCTGGTGTTACATTAGATTTTTTATTGTAATAATGTATTGTATTTGAATCTGGTATAACAATTCCCGGCAAAATATAATCAAATGCATTATTTGATGCTGATG
>CAZPPL010000057.1:0-2856 GCA_964588465.1 uncultured Gammaproteobacteria bacterium | reverse complement strand
CACATCACCTGCCAGATTAAATTCTCCAAGGCCACCTTCGGCTCCGGGGGCCGCGTCGCCGGCGTACTGGACCACATCCGGAAGGAGTTGGCTGAGATTGAGGCTGACCCAGGCGACCTGGAGGAATGGATCGACGTAGTGATTCTCGCGCTCGATGGCGCTTGGCGCGCCGGCCACTCGCCTCAGGAGATCGCCGCGGCACTCAAGGCCAAGCAAGCCAAAAATGAGGCTCGGGAATGGCCCGATTGGCGTACAGCAGACCCCGATAAGGCCATCGAGCATCGACGGGAAAAGCGGTGGGGCGACTGCTGGAAATGATAGGCGAACGCTCGCGCAGATGGTATTCGCACACGGTGGTGTGAACGCGCTTCAACTAGGCTGAGGAATTCGGGTAACACACGATGCTGGCAGGGCATAACCGAGGTGAAAAGTGGGCTAGGTACTTACCCCGCCCCAAAAAGCCGCAGCCTAATTCAGTCTGTGCCGAATGTGGTGTCGAGATACGCCCTGGTGAACCACGAGCGGTACAGACGATACGGGGATTTTCTGTGGCTAATGCAGCAACAGAAGTGCTGCACGAGAAGTGTTTTGAGAACGCCATAGCAGAAGAGGAATCACATCGATGAGCCAATTCTCGACTCCAGTTGTTCGCATCGACGCCATTGAAGCGCACCCCAATGCCGACGCCATTGAGATCGCTGTAGTGGGAGGATACCGGTGCATTGTGCGCAAGGGGCAGTTCTTGGCCCAAACGCCGGCCGTCTACATCTCCGAGCAGTCCGTGGTCCCGGAAGGCATCCTGCGCCGGATTGAGCTGTGGGACGAGGCAGCCGGCAAGGGACGCCTCGCCGGCGCCCGCGGTAACCGGGTAAAAGCGGTACGCCTGCGCGGCGAGCTTTCGCAAGGACTCCTGCTCCCGGTCGTAGCGGATCGGGTACAGGACGCCGCCGGCGAGATGATCGAGGTTGCGGTGGGAGACGATCTTTCCGACAGGCTCGGGATCACCAAGTACGAGCCGCCCATCCCAGTCCACCTGCAAGGCGAGGTCTACAACGCCGGACTCGGGCGCACGATCATGTTCGATGTGGACTCTTGGCAGAAATATCCGGATGTTCTGGTGCCCGGCGAGCCGGTCATTTACACGGAAAAATTGCACGGCACCTTCTGCGGCCTGTCCTGGACACCGGAGGGTCATCCGGACGGGTTCGGCGCTGGCGGCCGTATCACCGTGTTCTCAAAGGGGCTCGGCGCCCGGGGCTTGGCGTACAAGAACAACGCCGCCAATGAGCACAATCTTTACGTGCGCGCCACGATGGGCGTAATAGACGCAATTGATGCAATGGACCACGATGCCGGGCCACTGCTGGTACTCGGCGAGGTCACCGGGCGCGGCGTGCAGGATCTCGCCTATGATGGCGCGGTCCGTTTTCGCGCGTTCGCCGCAGTACGGCGTAGCGAGGACGGAGACCGGTACATCAACTGGTCGGAACTGCAAATCCGGTGTCGGATGGCCGGCATCGAGACGGTCCCCGTGCTCGGCCGAGCCGATTTCTCGGTCGATGAAATGCGCCGGCTCGCCTCCGGGCGCAGCACGCTCGCCGATTGCCTGCGCGAGGGAGTGGTCGTGGTCCCGGAGCGCGAGCGCCGCCACCCTGAAATCGGGCGGGTCGCACTCAAGTACGTAAGCCCCGAGTACCTCACGCGCCGCGGCGGCAGCGAGTACAACTGAAGTGAGCGATCGCACGAAAATCGAGTGGACGGACACCACCTGGAATCCGGTGACCGGGTGCGGCAAGGTCAGTTCCGGATGCAAGCATTGTTACGCGGAGCGGGAGTGGCCGCGTCTCGCCGCCAATCCGAAGACCCGGTACTTCGGGCGCCGGTTCACGCAGGTGGGCTGCCATCCGGAGGTGCTCTCGGCGCCGTTGCGGTGGAAGCGTCCGCGGCGCATCTTCGTCAACTCGATGAGCGACCTGTTCCACGAGGACATCCCGGATGCGTTTCTGGATGAGATGTTCGCCGTCATGCTGCTGGCCCGCCAACACCAATTCCAGGTGTTGACCAAGCGGCCGGAACGGATGGCGGAGTATTTTGCCGGGGAGGACCTCTACGAGGCGATTGTGGACGCCGCGAATCGTTGGCGGGCTCGGTTCCCGCGGCTCCCGCTCGTCGGTATCTCGGACCCGCGCAAGCGGTTACCGCGGTGGATCTGGCTGGGGGTCAGCGTCGAAAATCAGGCGACGGCGGAGGAGCGGATTCCCTTGCTGTTGCAGACGCCCGCAACCGTGCGCTGGATCAGCGCGGAACCTCTGTTGGGTCCGCTCCGGCTGGATCTGCCGCACCCACGCCCGTCTCGCCACGACCCGCATGGGCGGGGTATCGAGTGGGTTGAGGAAGCAACTTGGTTGTGGAAGCCCGGTGGGCTGGACTGGGTGGTAGTCGGCGGCGAGTCCGGCCCCGGCGCTCGGGCGATGCACCCGGATTGGGTACGCGCGATCCGGGACCAGTGTTTCCAGACCGGCACGCCCTTCTTGTTCAAACAATGGGGGGAGTGGGCACCCATTTGCGTGTTGGATGAGGCGGCGCAGGACAATCTCTACCTCCGCAACCGGGAGGCGAGGGAGGGCGAGGACCAGGCGATAATCGACGAGATTTACGGTCACACCTGCACGGTGAGACAAGGGGTGCTGGGTGTGGACGGGGTACTGCGGGAGATGGATGACCCCTGGGCGTTCCAAGCCGACAAGCGCCCCTCGCACACATTCCTGGCCGGACGGAAGCGGGCCGGCCGGCTGCTCGATGGCCGCGAGTGGGATGAGTATCCGCCGGCGGAGACTGCCGATGATCCAGAGGAAT
>CAZPPL010000056.1:0-2923 GCA_964588465.1 uncultured Gammaproteobacteria bacterium | reverse complement strand
GTTTTTTTGTTTTAAGGTGAATCTTTGAACAGATCTTTATATTTTTATAAAAATTTTATCTTTATTTTATTTATATTTTATCTAATATTAGCATAGAAATACTTTTTATTTTGTGATACACTGTTATGGTACTTTAGTAGTCAAAATTTAATGATAATTTTTATTCTATCAGATTCTTGACTTTTATTCCCGATAAGGTATAAAATAAATATGAACAGTATGGATGAAAAAAATTTAGGAATGGATATTGTTTTTTTAGCGAAAGTGCTGAATATATTTCTCCGACAGAAGAATTTTTAGTTTCTCGATATGGAAAAAATCTCAATGTTTTCCCTAAAGAGATTATAAAAATTAGTTCAGCCTGGGGAATAGCCTTAGAAAATTATGGAGCTCCTGATAGTTTCCAAATTAAAAAATACCATGGTTATGATGTCTCAGAGATTAGAGTTAAATTTAGTAAAATTTTAATTCGTTTTCCATTTTTCAGAGATGTCCAGCATAATCGTTTGGTTTTATTATTAGGTTTTGTTAAACCCGAGGGATATAAGCGAAATAGCAAAGATGCTAGAAGAGTAGATCGAAAAATAGTGGAAGCTCAAAAATACTATGAACTCTATCGTCTTGATAATCAAAAATTTAAAACTAGTAAGATTATAAATAGTATAATGTTCGGTGATAAATAAGAATTAAAAAATATGAAAAAAAATATTACCAAAACTAAGGGTTATAGAGAAGCAGTAGAAACTGCTATGTATTTTATGCGTATTTCTGAAGCTATATATAGAGCACGTAATAAAAAAGGATTGAGTCAAATGAATTTAGCTAAGGGAGTAAAAACTACCCAAAGAATTATTTCCATGATAGAAAATGATGATGATTATAATATGGGAGCGGAGTTATTATATCGGATATTTAAATTTTTAGATTTAGAAATGGTGGTAGATAATAAAGATCTGATCAGTGGTAAGAATAAAAATTATATTATCAATATTAGTACCACTGCTGACATTCAAAAGACTTATAATTATTCTGAACAGTCTCTTGAAACCCAAAAAGACACTTCAGATGTTAAAAATTTTATAGTGGTTTAATTAATAGCAAAAAATAAAAATATGAGAAATATCTGGACTATAGTTTGTAAAAATTCTTTAGTTGATCGAGATACAAATTCTTTAAGTTTATTAGAATCTTTAGATCAAATAAACATTTTACACCAAGGAGCTATAGAGATGAAGAAAATAAAATTGGCCAATTTCTCTTTTCAGGTAGTTTCATTATGGTTTGATGAAGATTCTAAAAAAGAAAGAGTTTTTAAGGTGTTAACGGAAATAATAGACCCTAAACATAAAAAATTAAAATATTTTGAACAAGAATGTATTTTTCCGATTAACAAAAAAAGATTACGGGTGATTACTAAGATTAATGGTTTTGGTTTTACTACTGCTGGAGTTTACAAAATTAGGATTAGGTATAAGTTGAGTAAAAAATCTTATCAAAAAGTGGCAGAGATACCCATAGATTTAAATATAGATAAGAAGAAAGGGTAAATAAGGTGATTAAATTAGACCAATGAAGCCCGAGTTAGTTAGACTAATAATTAGACCAATAATCACTTCTAAAATTAGACTAATAATTAGACCTATCAATAGCAATATTTTAGCTGATATTAAATAATATTTTAGTATCAGTTTTTTATTTTGTTGTAGTTTTTTTAAAGATATGTTATGATATTTTTATGACTAAAAATAATTTAAAGAAAATAGATATTAAAGCTCAGCACTTAACTTCCTTATTTCGCCAGCCATTTTTAAGTACTTTTTTTATTAATTTTGATCGGCTTCCCTTAAGTGAAGATTTTTTAAGTCAAACCGAAAAAATATTAAATAATTATGAAAAATCAGAAATTGATTGGCAGTTAGAGGAATCTTTGCGTTTACGCAATAATATCTTAACCTCATTTGCTGTTTCTAAGGCCGAGAATTCAGCCCTGAGCTTAGCGGAGGCCACTGAAGTCTATAAATTGATAAATGATAAACCAGATAATGAGATTTATACGCTGATAAAGCGTAAATTAAAGACTCAAGAGAAATTAACTCGTCAGGATCATGATCGCTTAGAATTTTTTAACATTACTAGAACTTTTAAAAATTTTACTAAATCAGGAATAAAATTAAAAAATTTGAATTTACAGCTAATTTTAAACCTTCACCGAGAATTAACAGCCGGTTTGGATATTTTTTCTGGTCAGCTTAATAATTTTGAGGTCTATCATAGTGGTCATTTTCGCTCTGATGATCAGACCCGAGTAGCCAAGTTTAAACCCGCCCCTTATTTAGAAATAGAAGAGGATCTGAAAGAATTAATTTCTTGGCTTAAAAAAAATCCTTCAGCTTTAAATATTTTTATTTTCCATAGCACTCTTTATGCTCTACATCCTTTTAAAAATGGTAATAAGCGGGTTTGTCGCCTCTTAGAGTACTTTCTCTTGCAGGATATCGGTTATAATAAAAAAAATATTTATAGTTCCACTTATTATTATCATAAACATCAAGACCAATATTATAAAAATCTTATTGAAACCCTCTATCAACATAATTTAAGTTATTTTGTCTCTTTTGCCTCTGAGGCTCTGTTTTTTTCTATTTTAGGAGTGATCGCTGGCGTCTTACAACGGAAAAAATTAGAGTTTTTAGAAAAGAGTGATTTAGACAAAAAAATTATTAAAATTCTAAAACCATTAGTAAAACGGCGAGAAGTTAAATTTAATCGTTTTTATGCTTTGACCAAACGAAAATTATCTCGTCAAACTTTCATAACATATTTGTCAGAAGCAGTTGATATTGGTATAGTTTTAAAAAGAAAGCAAGGAAAAAATGTCTATTATTCTTTAGCCGGAAATTACCCCGAAGAAGAACTATTATCT
>CAZPPL010000055.1:0-2956 GCA_964588465.1 uncultured Gammaproteobacteria bacterium | reverse complement strand
AATAGTGTGTTTCACGATATATTAATGGGATAAACAGTATTAAATAGGTGGATAAAAGGAGTTACAAGCAAGCCAAAAAAATGAAGTCACAATCAAAAAATACTTTAACAATTAATATATAATTCCAATGACTAAGACATCTGGACTGAAATTTGAAAAATTTGATTTACATGTACATACTCCTGCATCATTTGATTTCAGAGACAAAACAGTAACACCCGATCAAATTGTAAAGGAAGCGATTGATAAAGGTATAAAAGCAATCGCTGTTACAGATCATAATACAGGAGAATGGGTTGATAAAATAAAAGCAGCATCTGCAGGTAAAGATATTACAGTATTTCCCGGAGTTGAAATTTATTGTACAGGTGGTGAAAAAGGTATTCATGTAATTGCAATATTGGATATTACAAAGGGAACAAAACATATTTCTGCTATTTTGAGCGAATTAAAGATTGATACTGATGACTTTGGAAAGAAAAAAACTGCTTCTAATAAAAGTGTTTATGATGTTATAGAGGTAATTACCTCATATCTCCATAATGGTATTGCTGTTTTAGCACATTGTACTTCTTCAAAAGGTGTCTTAAATGAAATTAAAGGTGAAACAAGAACAGAAATATTTAAACATCCTAAGTTACTTGCGGTTGAAACATCGTATCATGACTTTATCGATGCAGATAAAATCTCAAAAAAAACTAGAGCAATTGATTTATTAAATGGTAAAGATGAAAACTTTAATTATAGGAACTTAGGAGTTTATATTTCATCCGACTCTCATGTTGATGGAACAGAAGGTCATAATTTAAAAGGGATTGGCTCAAAATACACATTTTTTAAAGTAGATGACTCAATTAATTTAGAAAGTCTTAGGCAATGCTTAATTGACAGAGAAGTTAGAATAAGACAATATTTTGAATTTAAAACAAATATATATCCCACAATTAAAGGCATAAAAATAAGTGGAGGTTTTTTTGACAAACAAGATGCTGTTTTTCATGAAGGATTAAATAGTATACTTGGCTCAAAAGGTGCTGGTAAATCATTACTTATTGAATTTTTAAGGTTCGGTCTAAATAAACTTTCAACACAGAATGAAATTTTAAAAGACCATGAAAGCAAATTAGATAAAAAATTAATGACATATGGCAGAGTTATAATCAATATTAAAGACGAAACAGGTGTTGAGCACACTTTAGAAAGAATTTATAACCCTCTTAATGGTAACCCATATGCTGAAAAGGAGCAGGAAAATATTGCAAATTCATTTAATGTAATTTTCCTGAGCCAAAATGAAATAATAAAAATTGCGGAAGATGAAAATGAACAAATCAATTTCATAGATAGTTTTTTTGATTTTCAATACTATAGAAATAAGATAAATAATATTGAAAAAGACTTGTCAGTTTTTGACGATCTATTAACTGATGGATTAAAAGCATATTCAGATACATATGAAATTCAAAATCAATTAAACAATTTAGTTAAAGAAAAGGAGAAACTTGATAAATTGCTCTCCGATAAAATCTATGATAATTACAAAAAACTTGAGGAAAAGAATAATGCCTTACTGGCACAAGATAGATTTATCACAGAATTTATCACAGAATTGGAAGGGTCTCTAACGAAATTTGATAAAAAGCAAATACCATGTTTTGAAGTTTTAGAAATCAATGAAGATCCTGTTATTAAAAGGAATAATGACACTCTTTTAGAATCAATTTCCAAATCAAAAATACATTTAACAAATGCAATTGAGGAAGTTAAAGTGCTGAAAAGTAAAATTGAAAGTGAGAAGAGTTTATGGAATAAAAGTTTTCAATTGGAAAAAACAAAATATGAAAATCATATCAGAAATACAGGAGGGGATAGAAAAACGCAAGAAGCAAGAAGAATTAAACTATCAAAAGAAATTGAAGAATTAAATCGAAGAGAATTGGCTCTTAACAAGAAAAAAGAAAACTTAAAAAGTACAATAAGTCAGCGAGATTCCAAAATGGATGAATTGTTTAAAATTTATGATGAGTATTCAGAAGAAAGGAAAAATAAGTGTTCTAAATTTGAGAATGAATCAGTCGGTAAACTTAAAATTAATATCCAGGAATCAACTAATTTCGATGAATTTAAAAACAATTTGTTACAACTAAAACGAGGTTCTTATATTCAAAACTCCGACATTGACTTGATTTGCTCTAAAATAAAGCCTAAACAATTCATTTCAACCTTATTTAATTATGAGGTTTCAAAAATTGAGGAGCAGTTAAACCCTATAGTTGAAATAACGAGTGTAAATATTGATAAAATTAAAATATTATGTGATTTTCTATTAAGTCAGTCAGATTATAAAAGTCTGCTTAAACTTCAATATAAAGCGAAACCTCAAGATAGACCTGAAATTAGATACAAGGTGAATAATTCAAATTATGAATTGATTAAGAATCTTTCTGTTGGGCAAAAATGTACTGCAATGTTAATAATGACTTTAAGTGATGGGAAATTTCCTGTAATTATTGACCAACCAGAAGATTCTCTTGATGTTAGAAGTGTATGGGAAGATATGTGTTTAAAAATAAGAAAAGGTAAAGATAATAGGCAGTTTATATTTACTACTCACAACTCCAGTTTAGCAGTCGCTTCAGATACAGATAAATTTACAATTATTGAAAGTGATTCTAATTCAGGGAATATAGTTTTCTCTGGTGCATTGGAAAATGTACAAATAAAAGAAGAGGTAATTAGATACTTAGAAGGAGGTAAATCAACTTATAATCAAAAAGCGAACAAATATGGCATTCAGAATTATTCATATAAACCGAAATGGAAGAAATCATAACGATAGATAAAGGCCAGCTTGTAACATAATAGAATTTAAGACCCGGTTGAGCCCAAAAAACCAGACAGTGGACTAAGAAAGATCCACTACCTGGTTTTTTTCTGTTTACTAAGGCAAAAGTAA
>CAZPPL010000054.1:0-3019 GCA_964588465.1 uncultured Gammaproteobacteria bacterium | reverse complement strand
AATTTAATATGTGATTGTATGGGATATGATTATAAGTATGTAATGTCAGAAACAGACAGAAAGAATAGAGATGTGGAATTACATGTAGAAATAGAAAAATTACAAATAGAAATGCAAGAGTTAGAAAGAGCAGAATTAAGGTTAGAGCAAGTAAAAAACAGAATTAAATATCTGAGCAGAGAGTGTGTAAAATTATATACTATAAAATAGTTATCAATTAAAAATATGGATAACAAGGTGTGTAAAAATGAATAAGACATATAATACCAAAATAGAAGAAATAAAAAAGGATAAATTAGAAATACTTGATAAATATTTGCATACAATGACAGGTATGAGTAGTGATGCATTGCATTCGCTTCCATTTTATAAGGAGTATATGAAAGAAAGTGCAAAATATTATGAAGTTAGTATTATTCTATTAGAAAAATTATATAAAGAGGCTAAAAGAAGAAAAAGTCAAAAGAAATAGTGATGGTATGTCAAGTTTCATAATGTTAATATTCGTGCTTTCTGAGTCAACTATTTCATTTCTTATTATTCGTAATATAATACTTAAGAATTGTAAAGAAGAAATAGCAAAAAGAGTGATAAAATGAATATGAAAAAAGAAGAATTAGTGAATACAATAGAAGAATATGTATGCATTTGTGAAGAGATGAGAGAATTAACCAGAAGACATAATCTACTTAAAAAAAGAGGGATAGAATTGATAGAATTATTAGAAAAATTATATAAAGAGGCTAAAAGAATAAAAAGTCAAAAGAAATAGTTATCTATTGAATGAAAAAATGATAACAACAGGTGTATAAAAATGAAATATGAACCACAGAATTTTGAAAAAATAAAAATAGGCGATGTCACTGAAGTGACTATAACAAGTATAGAGCAGGATACCATACAGAAATTGATGCCTCAGAAAATGATAGATGCGTCTACATTTCCGATTGATTTAGATGGGATAGTACTACGAGTAACGACTGAAAGTGGATTAGTTGAGTTTTTTAATGTTCCAAAAGACAACATACTAAATCCAAAGTCTAAACTTTCAAGGTTTTTTAACCAATATGGTACATATCCTCAGATTGATATGAAAATTAAAACTATAATTGGTGGGGAGGGTTTCGAAAAGATAGTAATAGCATGATCTATTCTACATTTGTTTTTTTGGTGTAGTTAGTGTAATAAGTAGATACCACCCCTCTGCTATTACACCTATAAACCGAAAAAGCAGAAACAATAAGATGTTTTAGATCTCTTTTATAGATTTCTTGTCATTTTTTCACTTTTTGAAGCATCTTATTGCTGTAATTTATAGGTGCTTTGAATGGAATATTGCAGAATACATACTAAAGTAAAGTTGATAGTGCTTTGGGACGGACGAACATATTGCAGTGTATGTCAAGCGGAACACAATGTGCGATTTGGGATACGAAAAGTTAGATCAGTTTATTTACGTGAACTCAAAACCATTAAAAGAGTAAATAAAATTATGACAAAAATAAATTGTATAGATATGAAAAAAATAAATAATATGAAAGACGATCCTAAACAAGTTAAATTCGAAAATAAGGGTGTGTAAATATATGAAAACTAAATATTATAGTGTGCATATTGCAGACAGAAAGCAGAAAACACGTTTTAAGGGTGGGCGTGGAGTAGTTTACAAGAAATTGCATAAAAAGGGGTATACATACTCACGAAAGTATAGACGATGGGCTGATACCTCAAAGCAATTGTATGTGCCTGTGAGCGTGCATTATGAAGAAAAAAACATAAAACAAGAGATGATGGAGCAATTTTATGGTTGGCAACAGAATAATCCAAATATAGGAAATAAATTAGTAAAAAAATTGAATGATGCTGAGTTGAATGATGAAGGTGGTGGAATATATCAACTAAATACTATTTTAGATACTCCAACCGATAAGATAAGCAATACACAAATAAAAGCACAAGCAAAAATACGATATGATACAAAACAGAGTAAAATAATGTTTTATATTAGAGGTTATGAATATGAAGTCAAAAAATAAATATCTAACGATCTTGAAAGTAGATATAGATAACAAGAATTTTAAGCAATATCTTAAGCAGTTTTCGTACATATATTATCTAATGAAAAGTATGAAGCATATTACTATTGATTATACACGTGTATATCACACCAAAAATGGGATACATATTTATTATTATCTTAATTTATCGAAGAAATTATATAATAATTACATTAATCTGCTGGAGTGTCTGCTGGGTTCTGATGTGGTACGTCAAACCTATTTTTTTGTTGAAGATTTAGATATCCTTTTTCAAAGAAAGAATAAATATAAGGAGCAATATACACAAGCAAAAACAGATAAATTAAATAATCTTATACGACAGATTAATAGTAGAAAATATGTAATTATCACAAAAACATTAAAAATTAGCAAAAAATAGGTGTTTTGACGTCTGAATTAGCTAATTCAATAGCTATTTCGTGCGACGTTAGATTGGCGTATATATAATATACACTAAATAAGAGATGAGATTATGCAATTAGATGCACTAAGGAATAGCAAAGAAAACTTAAGTGATAAGGAGCAATATGCAGATAGATTGCTTCAGAGACTTAATAATCAAATGGAACAAAAAGAAAAAGACAAACTGAAGAAAAGAAAAGGCAAAATTAAGATAAAGAACAATTTAGATTTAGGATCTGGTTTTGATAGACAATTCAAAACATTTAATAGGTTGTATCTGACAGATGAAAACCAGAATACTTATATGGAATTGACAGGGAATACTAATTTCAAGCCAAAGCAACAGAAATCCTATAAATTCTTCAAAGATATGGGCTTTAATATTATAAAAACCTTAAAATATGGCACAAATAAGATTGTATTTTATGAGCTAAAAAGAGAGTATGATACTAAATTTACAATGCGAATTAAGGGTGGGCTCCATGATATTGACTTTACTATCGAAAACAAACAGAAATTCGCTTTAGATATGTTGGCTGGGTTGGGCTTCACACCAC
>CAZPPL010000053.1:0-3046 GCA_964588465.1 uncultured Gammaproteobacteria bacterium | reverse complement strand
AAAGGAGATTAAAGATTTTTCTGAATTATCTGTAACTCCTTTTGATATGAAATATTTGGAAGATATTATTAATGAATCAGAATACAATCATTTATTACAGAAGGTAAATTCTTGTAAGGATATTATCAAAAAAGCGGAAGTATCTCTGAGTAATCCAAATTGTCATCCTATAAAAGAAAAAATATTTGAAGCATTCAAACAAATTGACTCAAATGCTTATCATAAATGTATAAATCAAATTGATGCATTAAGTAATGGGAAGGATGATTTTCAGGCTTTCTTGAGATTAAAGGAAAATATTCAAAAAAGACTACCACATTTATTTGACTCAATACAATTAGGTGATTTCACAAAACAAGATTTACCCAAATTTGACTTAGCCATATATTTTAGACATGCCCAAAAGGAAATCAACAAATTAATGAATGTTGATTATGAACAAGAGTTAAGCCACAGCTTATCTCAATTAGAAGTCAAAAAAGGAAACCTTATTGCCGAACTTGCGGCAAAGAAGGCTTGGACACATGTTTTACATAGTATCGACCATGATAAAAACATTCGACAACATCTTAGCGCATTTGCCCAGTTTGCTATTAAAGCGAAAGGAAAAGGAAAAAAGGCAAGGAAATTTCAGAAAGATGTTCAAAGAGAAATGGGAAAATGTAAAAACTCAATTCCTTGCTGGATTATGCCTCTTTATAAGGTTGCAGAGTCCATAACCCCTGAACAGGGGATGTACGATTATACTATTATTGATGAAGCAAGTCAGTTAGGACCAGATGCAATTTTCCTACTCTATATTTCAAAAAAAATTATCATTGTTGGTGATGACAAACAAATTGCACCAGAAAATATTGGGGTTGATGTTGATAAAATGACACCTTATATTGAAAAGTTTTTAGGGGACTTTGAATTTAAAAACTGCTTTCATCCTGCCTTTAGCTTTTTTGACTTTGCTACTGTTTTCTGTGATGAGAGGATTGTTCTGAGAGAGCATTTCAGGTGTATGCCAGAAATTATAGAATTTTCCAATAAATATTTTTATGCACCTGATGGGAAGGGGCTTTATCCTTTAAAACAATATTCAGAAAACAGACTCGAACCCTTGAAAACTATTTTTTGCACAAAAGGATATACAGAAGGTAGAGGAGCACGAATTATAAATGAGCCAGAAGCTAATGAAATTGCGTTAACAATTTCAAAATTAGTAGATGATAATCGTTATAATGACAAAACATTTGGAGTGATCACGCTTCAAGGCAATCAACAAGCAAGTCTTATTGAAAATCTACTTTTAAAGACAATCGGTGAACAGGAATATCATAAAAGAAAAATTGTTTGTGGCAACTCTGCTTCTTTTCAAGGTGACGAAAGAGATATTATCTTTTTGAGTTTGGTAACTGCACATAATCATAATCGCTCAGCTCTGACAAAACCTGTAGACGAAAGACGTTTTAATGTTGCTGTAAGTCGCGCAATAGAGCAAATCTATCTTTTTCATTCAGTCCAGTTGGAAGATTTAAGCAACACTAATGACTTGCGGTATAAATTATTAGACCATTTCAAGAATTATAATACTCCTGGTCATTTTGACAAACAACTAATATCTATTCCAAAACGAAAAACCTTAGGAACACAGCCGGAACCGTATGACAGTTGGTTTGAGGTTGAGGTAAGAAATGATATTGTAATGCAGGGTTTTGGCGTAATTCCCCAATATGAGGTTGCTAAGGGAAGGTATCTAATTGATTTAGTTATGCTTTGCCCTGATGGAACAAAATTGGCCATCGAATGCGATGGAGACAGATGGCACGGACCTGAACAATATCAAAATGACATAATGCGTCAAAAAGTTCTGGAACGTTGCGGCTGGCAGTTTTTTAGAGTTAGAGGCTATGAATATTACACAAATCGAATAAAGGCTTTAGAACCTCTTTGGGAAATGATTCCTAAAATTGAGAAGGAAGAACCTATTACAAATCCCGAAAAAGAAAATGCACCTACGATAGAAGTTCAACACGAACAAACTACAAATAGTACTAATGAAATATTATCTGAAGAGAAAGTATTGGAACAGGAGATAAAAAATGTTAAGTCCAATATGGAACCATCAGATATTAGCACTAATGATTCTGAAATACTTCTTAGATACTTTAACCTGTACAAATCTGGTATTTATGTTATGTCTGAGGATGAGCCATTAGAAGCTGATTATGTTATTCCAATAAATTCTAATTATAAAAATGGTTATTTAATGCAATGCTATAAATCTGGACACATCAACAAGGTTTTTATTTCGACATTGCTATCTAAAAGAATTGGGAAAGAGTATATTAACGGCTTGAATAAAAATGATGAATTAATAAATTTAGAATTAATAGATTCAGAAAAAATAATTGGAATTTATTTCAATGAGAATGGTATTAAGAAATTTAAAGCACACTTGACAGAGAACATATCAAGTAGAGAACAACTCCATTTACAAGGATACAAGGTTATGTACATGGACTTTGAAAGCATAGATTACAAAATTATGCCTCTTGAAATATTAGAAGACATTAACCGGCTGGTTTTTCAAAGTTTTACTGCTAATGGTAAACCAATGGATAATAACTATTACGATACTGAATGGTCAATAATAAAATCATACGCTTCAAAAGATTTTCCGACAGAAAAAAATGAATTTAAGAAAGAAGTAAAACAAATGGAATTTGATACTCCTTCGCTTTTTGATTCAAGAGTTGAAATGAATAGTGTTGTCGAAATAAAGTATTTTAATAATAATAAAATCCTAAAAGTGCAATTAGTTGAACATCAAACAAAAATGAGTAATAAGCCAAATGGTATCCAAAAAATTAATACCAAATCGCCATTAGCTCTGTCTATTTTAGGTAAAGTAGTAGGTGAAATTGTTAAGATTGGTACATCTGAAAATCAGGTAGAAATTATTAAAATAGAGAATTAAATGCCAACCCTCAGCATCCATACACATTGCCAAGTCGCTCAAAAAGCCAACCGCACGAGCCAAAACTTGTCAAAGAGTATG
>CAZPPL010000052.1:0-3049 GCA_964588465.1 uncultured Gammaproteobacteria bacterium | reverse complement strand
GGGGTCGGGTCCCTGCCGGTCGAGGCCTTCACGGCGTTATGGAATGCAACGGCCGGGAGTTGGGAGCGCGCGCAGGCCTCACCGGATACGGGCACGGTCGCGGGTGGCAAATCAGGGCTGCTGGGAACGCTGTCGCGCCAGATGGTATGGAGCGGGGCCTTGAGCGTGTGGGAGCGCGAGACATCCTTGCTGGATTATTCCCAGATCGGCCTGGGCCAGGAGGGGCTGACAGCTGGGCTCGGCCTGCAATACTTTATGAACGGGACTTATTGGAAAGGTGAGCAGGGGCACGATGTGGGGACGGCCGCTGTGCCGTACCCGAACAATGGAGCGCCGTTCAGTCTCGCCGTGCCATCGTTCCTGGACGGGGGGGAGATCGTGTTTGGGCGAACCCCCGCGATCTTCCGCTCTGGAAAATTCACGGCCGCAGGGCCTTCGGCTATTTGGACGCCGACGGCGGGGACCTCTTTTAGGATAATGCGGTACAAAATGGACGCGACTGGCGGCGTAACCGCTGCCGCCGCCGGCGATCTCGACTTGGTTTTGTACGACGGAGCGACCGAGATGCCGCTTGGCGAGGACGCCTACATTCCCGCAGCCGTCGCAGGCACGCCGTGGTCGAGCGGATGGGTAGATTTGGGTAACGGAATCCTGTCGGCCGCCGCCGACAATGTGCTGAGTGTCAACTTGAGTTTCGCCTTAACGGCCGGGTTGATCCGAATCACTGTGTGTGGGACGGAGGAATAATCGTGAAGGTCCAGATTACGCATGTCGATGATGGTATAGCGTCGGAAAAGTCGCTGCGCCTGTGGGTGGGCGGGAGGAAGCGCGTGCTCGGCCAGGGAGAGGACCTGGTGGTGGTCCTGCCGAGCAATATCCGGGTGGATCTGCTGCTCGAGGCTCATCCGGCCGAGGCTGTGACGATAGAGGAGCCGAAGGCATGACCATGGTGACCGTGAGTGCGTCGGACCGGCGCACGCCGCTAGAGCTGCACGTAGCCGCTCCCGGCGTGATGCACGTGCTGAGTGGCGGCGGGTCCTGCGTAGTGGACCTGGGTGCCGGCGAGGAGATGACCGTATCCGCCGGCGCGCCGCAGAAGCCGACCGTCGGCAGTGAATCGCTGCTGGACCGGATGGGCGATGCCGTCCGCGGTGTGTGGGACGAGGTGCTGCGCGGCGGCGAGGACGTGAGCGAGGAGGCGGCGGACGCCTATCACCACGTGCTCGATGCCATTGGCTGGCGGCGGGAACCGCCGGTCGTAACGCCGGAGCCCGCGCCGGCGCCGGAGACTCCGACGGAGAAGTGAGGTGGGCCGGATCCCGTGGTGGGTATGGGCGGGGGTCGCTATAGGAGGGTTGCTGATGGAGACCGAAGAAAATTTTGTCGCCCGGTGGGAGGGATTCCGGGCGTGGCCGTATCGGGACATAGCCGGCCAATGGACTGTCGGCTATGGGCACCGGCTCGCGCCGGGCGAGACGATGCATTCGGTGTCCGAGGAGAGCGCGAGGGCGCTGCTGGCATCCGAGCTGGTCTCTATCGGAGAGGCCGTGGACAGTATGGTGCACGTCCCACTCACGCCGGGTAGGAAAGAAGCGTTAGTGGATTTCTCATATAATCTAGGTGTGAACTCCTTGCGGCGCAGTACCCTACTGCGCCTACTAAATTCCGGCGACTACGCCGGTGCGGCCGACCAATTCCTGCGCTGGGACCACTACCGAGATGCCGCCGGCCGCGAGGTGGTGAGCGAGGGGCTGATGCGCCGGCGCGCCGCCGAGCGCGAACTGTTCCTCTCCTGATGGGCGCCTGGTCCGCCATCGCGCACGATGTGCTCGGCATGGGGCTCCCACTGCTGGGCGGGGTCCTGGGTGGGCCGGCCGGCGCGTCGGTGGGCGGGATGGTCGCGCACGCCCTGGGTGTGTCGAGTGCGACGCCGGCGGCGATCGCGTCTGCGCTAGAGTCCCCGCAGGCGCGGGCCAAGCTGACGGCGCTGGAGTCGGAGCAGCACGTGGTGCTCGCGCGGCTCCAGGCCGAGCAGGCGCTGGCGCAGCTGTCAGCTTCCACGGCCGCGCAGAAAACAGTCAATGCGACGATGCGAGCAGAGGCGACGAGTGCCCATTGGCCGCAATGGCTGTGGCGCCCTCTGAATGGCCTACTGTTCGCTCCTACGATCCTCGCTGTGTACGTCGCGCTACCGATCCTGCATATCCATGCGCCCCCGGTCCCAGAGGCCGCGTGGGTGATGTGGGGGAGCCTCCTGGGCATCACGAGCTGGCATCGGGGGATGCTCCAGCGGCGGGTGGCGGGGGACGCGTCCGACGCCCTGGGCCGACGGGCATGAGGCTGGATCTCGCCATCCTGACCGCCGCCATCCAGTTCTTTTTTTTCTTGGTGATGTCCTTGGCGGGATGGGTGAGCATCAACCGCCAGCTGGCGAGGTTGACGGCGCAGGTAGAGATTTTGCTTAGCGCGCGAGACCGTGTAGACTCGGGCGCGTGGGTGGATGGCACCCGCCGGCGGATGTCTGATCTGCCGGATTGATCCTCTAGGTTCGGGCCGGCCCGGGGTCCCACGATCCTCCCCTCCATCACTTCGCCCGCTGTAGCGGGCGTCGGGGGCGGATCCCCGGGGCGGCCATTTGATCGGGGTGATGCCTGATTTATGGAATGTCAATACCCATTCATGGATATGGTGCCCTCGCGCGCCCTGGCGCAGCATGGGGGGCCTACTTCTAATGGAGCAACGACCATGACCCTATATCAAATTTTTTACCGAGGCTCTGCGTTCGACGCCGACGCTCCGCTGCCGTCTCGCCCGCCTGCGGACACGCTGTACGCGGTCCGGACGACGGGGGCGCCCGAGTATCTCGTCCCCGGGCGCTCCGGTGCCTGGGTGCTGGGCACCAAGGCCTCCGCGCTCGCGCGGAAATGACTGGGCCACGGAACGTGACGGGAGAGACCAATGGGAATGCTCGACAATCTGTACCAGCCGGACGGAACGGTCACCTACTGGAGCGTGTACGAGCAGGTGTGGGTCGACCACGCAGAGTCCG
>CAZPPL010000051.1:0-3131 GCA_964588465.1 uncultured Gammaproteobacteria bacterium | reverse complement strand
TTCTGACTTTGTACCCGAGTATTAATAATTATGATGATTCTGAAGCCGGCGCTGTATTCAATCTTGATTATTACTATCAATTCAAAAGCAAGCTGTTTCTCGGCATAAGAGCCGGAGCCTATTATGTTCTTGGTATGGAAGGCATTACTTTAACTCCTGTACTTGGAATGAAGTTTTAATGATAGATTAAAATATTTTCATTCACACCTCATACCCGTGCCAACGCAGAAAAACGCATCGTTTTCCACCTTTCAGGTCGAAAAAGACCTGAAAGGTGGAGCCGCCCCAGCCCGAAGTTTTTCATTTGTCCGACTTTTCGGTAATTCAACCTTTCCGGTCGCCGACGCACCGGCCTGCATCGACCGGAAAGGTTTACATGTCTCAATAATCCCCGGATCGGGTACGCCAGACTATAAAGCAATAGCTTATAAATAATATTTTCTGCGGGAACGGCTATATGTAAAAACTCTCCATAAGTTAAAAAACATCTTTTTAATTAAAATAGCTTGATAAAAATTTTGATTTATTGTTTTGATTTATTTACTTTGTGATAGAAAATCAACAGAGCCCAAACCACCCTGCTGAGAGCAACCGAAACCAAATTTTAGTGAGTTGAATGAACATTCAATAAAGGGAAGAAAATACCCCCTTTGATTGAAATGAGATGACAATGCGAATGTACAAACAAATAACAAAGAAAGGAGGTAGCCCGGCAAAGATAGCAAAATAAACATTCCCTGCCAGCTTTGATTCTGCAACAGAACAATGAACGGCATGCTGAGTAAACTGCGAAAAAAATGTGTGGCTGTTGCCGGTGCAACAGTCAGAATTATAATTTTTTTACTATCGAATTAAATTAAAAGACTATGAGAAATTTAACTTCTAAAATAATTTTTGCTTTTGCTATGGTCATCGTTGCTGCTGTATTAGTTACAG
This sequence comes from uncultured Gammaproteobacteria bacterium, assembly GCA_964588465.1. Classification (GTDB taxonomy): domain Bacteria; phylum Patescibacteriota; class Patescibacteriia; order Patescibacteriales; family UBA12465; genus UBA12465. The sequence goes on along the minus strand of CAZPPL010000051.1, from coordinate 2,195 downwards.
GTTGTAATAAGAATGATGATATTGTTAACGCAGGCAAACCCGATAAAAGTATTAGCGTTGTTGCAGGCAGATTGAATTTCAATTCACTGAAAACTTTTGCTAATACAATAAAAGAAATAAAAGGAAACCCAAATGTAAAACCACGAGACATGCTTAAAAGAATTTTGGGTGAAGGGAATTATAATCGTTTTGAAAACACAATGAAAGAAGGATCAACAAATGTTAATGTAATAGATACCCTTGTTGAGGACCCTGCATTTGCAAGTGTTTTAAACAATAAAGGTGAAGTGCAAGTAGATAGCACTGTTTACAGAATAACGCCTAAAGGAACTTTTATGTACTTGCCCGACAAAGAAAACAAGGTTGATCGGGTAGTTTCAGAACTCGAAAAAGGAAATACGATAATAGAAACACAACAGAAACCCTACTTGTATAAGGTGGATGATGGGGTTTATCGATATGCTACATTTGTGGAAGCAAGAGATAATACAATTGAATATTCTGAAGGGGGTGGTAGTGCAAGAGGAAATAATAACTCTTCAACAACTTCAACAAACGACATTGAAACACACATTATTACACAAGAAGGAAAATTTGGTTTTATTGCTTCTTTTAAGCGATATTTTGATTCTCACCGAAGAATAAAATTTAAATTTTCAGCTCCTAATTTTTATTTATTTATTTATTTACATACTTAAATGTTAAAGTTAAATTCCAAAAGAAAGATGGGATAGGAATCTGGTCTAAGACGAAATGCGATAAGATTGTTCTTGGATGGGATGGTATAACTTATGATTTAAGCAATTCCATCCCAATCCCTCAAAACGGAAATTCAAACGTAAACCCTTGGAATGCTTATGAGAACTGGGCGCATGCACTTGTTGATTTACAGCCTGTCAATGATACATATTTGGTTTTTAGTATTCCAGGATTTAGTACAAAACAAATCAAAATAACTTCAAATGATTTGGCCAAAATGTATAAAGCAATATTTGACTGGTTAAGAGGAAAAGTAGATCCAAACATAATAAAAAAGAACATTTTGGCTATTATGCCTAACCCAAACGAAATTATACTTGGTAAAACCGAATTTATAAAAAATAATGCTGAAAAAATATCGAAAACATTTGATTTTACGACGGCAATAATAGGGTATAATGGTTCATTGGATGGAGATGGTGGTTCCCCTACTATAGTTCCGACCAAAACCATCAAAGTTCCAACTGCATCTGTATATGGAATGGTTTATTACAATAATAAATGGTTAGGTGTTAGAATCGAAAAAAAATAAGATTATCAGGAAAGATATAATTTTACTTTTGTAGTAAGAAAAAAGAGGCTTTTGTTTTGCTGTATCGGAGCAAAAGTCCTTTCTTTTTCTTTTTACATGATTTGGCTTAATTTTTAAAAATAAAATTTATGAAAAAAACAGGAATTATTATTGGTCTTTTACTGTTCGCACAAGTTTTGTCGGCACAAACCTATTTGAATAAGATAGGGGTTGACTTCTTCAGCCCTTATATGGTAAAAACGCCAAAATATAATTTGCCGGGCAACAAATACAATCCCTATCTGGAGCAAAGCACAAGCAGAAGTTTTGGCTTTTTTTACGAACGGGCATTTAAGAACCATTCTTTTCGATTAAAAACCGGAGCCTATTTAAATAAGCAATTTAATACCTTGGTATCGTTTTACGTACCTGTTGAATTTGATGGCGATGTTTTCGGCAGCAGTAAGGAAACCACTTTGTTTGCCGGATATACGGTCGGCGTCTGTCTTAATTTCCCCTCTATGTTTACAGGGAGTACTGTTTTACCCAATAATGTTTCAGATATAGACTTTCAAATAAAGAAATCTTTTTACATGGCTCCTTACGCCGGAATAAATGCGGGCATCAATTTAAACCATCTTTTCTTTTCGTTTCAGGGACTGTTTAACTTTCTCGTTCCCGAATTTGTCGGATATAAAATTGTATATAAAAACGAAGCAGGGAAAGAAATAACCGAGTACAATACCAATGCCAATTGGGGCGTTAGCTTGCGTGCGGGTATTGGTTTCCGTTTTTGACCTACCGAACATTTTTCAAGAAAATTATTTTTCCGATCAATAAATAAAAAATAAAATAATGAAAAAAACAGGCATTTTAATTCTTTTCTTATTTCTGGCACAGATGGTCAGTGCCCAGAAAAAATACA
>CAZPPL010000050.1:0-3270 GCA_964588465.1 uncultured Gammaproteobacteria bacterium | reverse complement strand
GGATTGAATAGACCGGAAAATGCTTGGTATAAATGGATGTTAGAACAAATCCAACGCCCGATACAATTACCAGCCATTCTTTCAGAATAAAATCAATGAATGTGCTTTGGACTTTCAATAATACTCCCATCGTCTGGTCTGAGGGCTAACGATTAAGCACACCTGCCGCTATGAAGCACAACAACAAAGTCATCGGGGTCAAACCTACAATATACATTTAACATCAGCTATTTCCTTTTTTAATTCATCTGATTCTTGAATTTTGTCTTCAACCTTTGTAAGTATGTTTGTTATTGCTTGAGAGCTTACTCCGAAATAACTTCCTATTTCAGAGTTTTTTCTGCCGGTTGTAATCTTTGAGAGATATATGGCAATTCTTCTCTGCTTTGAATACTTTCTTGTTCTTTTTCTTAGATCATGAGAGAATAATGAATAATAATCTGCCACTTTCTTAACAACTTCTTCCATTGAAGTATTCAGAGTAAGCCTTTTTAATGCAGGCTTTTACATCTTTTGAAGGATCTTTCTCAATAAAGTCGGAAGAGCCCAAAGATAGAAGGTCAGGTGAGAGGCATTTCAAAAATGCTGCATGAAAAACGAAACTGCAATGATATTCTTATGCAGATTGCTGCGATTAAATCAGCAATTAGTCAGGTTGCGGTCAGGCTTTTTCCATCCATATTTCTTTATCCTTTAATTCACAGTTCTTTTTCTGTATAACGCCATCATCAGCTGGATGAGTTTGTTATGCATTAGTTTATATGCGTGACAGCATTGAGATGTACGGGTTTGCTTTGATGGTTTTCAATTTTTGCAAAACGCCCTCAATTTTTCGATCATTTTCAGGTGTTTGCCTCAAAAGGGCCGCATTGCAGCCATCGTAATACTGAAAAATAGAAACGTATATTTCATACCACTTCACCCACCCAGCCTCTTTTGGAACCCATCCAATTAAATCCAAATATTCTTTTTGCAGATGCAATGATTCTTCACATATATCATGGTTATTGAAAGGATATGTGTATAAGAACCTAATAAATTCATCCAGCAATGCCGCTCCCCATGTAATAAGTTCTTTATTGCTAACTGCTTTTTCAACTCTTTTATCTATAATATCTTTTTGATAATGATAAACAGCATTCCTACAACGCTTTATAGTGAGAACATAGTCTTTATATACTGATAAAAGCTCATTTATTGCTTTATCTGATTCTTTTAGGCTACACCAGCCTTCTATAACCACATACAAAGATGCCAACCATTGACTGCTGTATATAAAAAATCTTATTCCACTTTTATCATTTTGAATTCTTCGCTCAAAATTATGACGCTCAATATCAGAACGGTAAATATATTTACCCCAAGAAGCCACTTCAAATATTTTTTCTATCATAAATACCATCCCATGCATAACGCCCTCATCAGGGGCTTTTAAAGCTGGATGAGCTTGTTATGCCATTCTTGATATAGGCAACAATACATCCACCTTATACTGTTGAAAATTATCTTGATTGTACGCTCTATTTATATACATTGGGTGGTAAAATGAGTTTTTTGAAAAATCATTATTGTATATGCTCTTGATTTTATCGGATGATTTGTTAAATATTTTTTCTGCAACTTCTCGTAACACATCATTATCCAATATACCACCCCAAATTTTCAATACAATTTTTTCAAATTCTTATTCCCTCCTTGTCTCACGATTAATTTTCTCATCACTTTTTTCCTTTCGTCTAACGTTTGAACTCACTGGTTTTTACGGAGCGCAGCGGAGTAAAAATCCAGTGCAGTGATTTGTTAGCCCCGTTTTTCATAAGCTCAATAACAAAATTCCCTACTTCGGATCTAATGATTTTAATTATTGAAAACCTTTAGAAATCGTGAAATTATTCGATCTTTATAATTACCCCAAGGCATCATCCTTTTTTGTGGCCAAGTAACATACAAAAAGCGTTTTGCGCGGGTAAAAGCAACATACAGATTGTTTTTTTCTTGTGTCATCTCAATACCCCCGCTTCGCACGGCTCGATAATCAGGGAAAGTTTCATCATCCATGCCAATAACAAAGACAATATCAAATTCCTGACCTTTCATTGTGTGTACCGTACTCAATGTAACTCCAGAATGTTGTGTTAATGGATGAGTTTGCCCCAAAGCCATAGCATTCTTAAATTGATGCAATGACTTGTTATCTGTATTCTTAGCGTAATTACGCCAATGTTTAAGCAGCTCTTCAATATCATTGAAGATCATATTCTTTTCATTTTCATCTTCAACATTCAGATTATCCCTGAAAACTTCCAACATCATTATTAGGTTGCTTCCGTCTTCGCCTAATTTTGTAACCAGTGTGATTAACTCTTTATTCAACTCATCCGATATCTGTGAAATTACATCTCCCAAGTTCATATTTTCGGTTGTTTCTATTTTTAGACGGCTTAACAATCTTTGTTTGTGCAAGCTGTCTTGAGGGTTCAGTCTCACCCTTAATGCAAGGTCAAATATGTTCATTAAATCAGATTCAAACTGAATCGCACCCGGTGTCATTTTGTAATAAAACGGTAAATGAGTCTCTTTTAGTTGAGTTTCTATCGGGTTAAAGATATATTTATTCCTTGCAAGCACCGCTATCTTTTCACAGGTGATTTCACCCTCAATATCACCGTGCGTTTTTAAGGCAATTAATTCCCTTATTTTGGCTACAACCCACTGGGCTTCAGCTTCTTCATCCTTTAAACCATTTATCTCAAAAGACCCTTCCTTAACCGTTCCTACAATATATTCCGCATCAGGGATGATTTTTTCTGCGGCTTCTAATACTTTTTTTGACGAGCGATAGTTTTCATTCAGTTCAACAATTACAGGATTAAAGTCACCAACAAACTGTTTATCCATATAGTCTGGTGAAGAGCCATTAAAGTGATAGATAGACTGATTGGGATCACCTACCATCATGACATTGCTAAATTCTCCATTAGTCAAAGCAAGTAAGAATTGATATTGGGCATTATTCAAGTCCTGTGCTTCATCTACACAGACAGCAAAAAAACTCCGGCGATACAAGGCCGCTGTTTTGGGATAATTCACCAGTAAGCCATACGCAAGCAATAGCAAGTCATCAAAATCTATGGCATTTTGAGCTCGTAAAATTTCCTGATAGTTTTGATACAGTAAAACAATATTTTCATCGTCGGTGTGCTCTCCAATTTCATTGTCAGCAATCAACTTCCGTTTCATCTCTGAAATAAAATTCAACACACGATAACG
>CAZPPL010000049.1:3073-3303 GCA_964588465.1 uncultured Gammaproteobacteria bacterium | reverse complement strand
CTCGACTTCTTCATCAAGAACGAGATCCTGCTGCTCGACGATATCAACCAGGTCGAGGACTTCGCCAAGATCGAGGAGAAGCTCAGCAAGATCCGGGTGCTGCGCGCCATCGCGCACAAGGTCATCGCGTTCTTGGCCCAGCTCGAGGACTTTCAGAAGAAGCTCTGGCTCAAGAAGAAGTTCGTCGTCGAAACCAACTGGTGCATCACCCTCGACCGGATCCCCGAGGA
>CAZPPL010000049.1:0-3063 GCA_964588465.1 uncultured Gammaproteobacteria bacterium | reverse complement strand
CAGCGTGAGGAGTGGGTGCGGCTGTTTGCGATCGATGAGATCGAGGGTGACATGGTGACGCCGGGGTACTCGGCGCCGCTGACTTTGGAGTTTCTAAAGGCACACTCGACCCTCGTCCTTGATACGACGTACTTTGATCACGAGTTCACCGAGCGCATCCTCTCAACCCTTCCAGATGCGGGAGAGCCCGCGGGGCTGCTCTGGCACGGGGACAACTTCTCGGCTCTGGCTCTGCTGGCGCCAACATACAGAGGGAAGATTGATGCAGTTTACATTGACCCTCCATACAACACGGGCAAAGACGGATTTCCCTACAAGGACAGCTATCAGCACTCCAGCTGGCTTTCGATGATCGTCGACCGCTTGACGCTGGCAAACGATCTCTTGGACTCCCGTGGATCGCTGGCCTGCAGCATTAGCGATATTGAGTCAAAGCGGCTTCTTGAGCTTCTTGACGGGGTGTTTGGGGCGAAGAACCATGTGTCGACACTGATCTGGAACACGGAAGGCCACACCGACAACCAGTTCGATATCAAGGACAATCACGAGTACGTGCCACTCTACGCCAAGGACCCGCGCAAGCTTGAGATCGGACACGTGGTCGACCCAAACACCCGAGAGGAATCGAATCTCTGGAAGGGTTTTACGGAGAATTCAATCACTAAGAACGGCAGTGAGAACCCACCGTCGGAGGTCACGCTTCCCATCGGGTTCCCGGTTCGTGTGGAGGAACTCTCATTGGAGCCAAACGTACCGTCGACAGCGTTCTTCGATCAGGTTGAGCGCGTTGGCTACATCACGAGGGAGATGACAAAGAGCTTTGACGTTGCCTACCCCATCAGGCGCGATCGGATGATCGCCAGAGACTCGCGATTGCTCTCGCCCTGCACTGTGTATAGCGGCTGGGCGAATGTGAGAAAGCTACGCGAATTCATTAATAGCGGCTGCAACGCACTCGAGTCGGGCGATCATGAAACCATCTTCTACCTGTCCGACCGTGGCGTGGTCTACTACCGAAAGACGCGTACCCGTGCTCGAAACATCTACTCCGTCCTGCGCAACATGGGGACCACGGAGCGGATGAGTTCCGAGTTGGAGGGAATGGGCATCGCAGTCCCCCCAAGGTTGTTTCCAAAGCCCAAGGAGTTGATTCGGTACATCGCGGAGATCGCGCTAGGAGACCGCCAAGTCTTCCTTGATTTCTTTGCCGGCTCGGGCACGACGGGCCAGGCAATTATGGAGTGGAACCGAGAAACCCAAGGAGAACGGTGCTTCGTTCTCGTTGAGATGGGTGAGCACTTCGACAATGTACTGCTGCCTCGGATCAAGAAGCATACATACTCGGCCACATGGTCCGATCGAAAACCGACCGGGCGCGGCGACGGCATGAGCCAAGTGGTCAAGTACCTCCGCCTCGAATCCTACGAAGACGCCCTCGACAACCTGCAGCTCCGCGAACGCAGCGAGCCCCAACAGCAGCTCCTCGCCGCCAGCCCCGAGGCGCGCGAGGACTACATGCTCTCGTACATGCTCGACGTCGAGACGGAGGGCAGCGCCTCGCTCCTGAACATCGAGCAGTTCAAGAACCCCTTCGACTACAAGCTGAAAATCACGCGCAACAACGAGACCAAGATCCAGACCGTGGACCTGGTCGAGACCTTCAACTACCTCATCGGCCTGCGCGTCGAACACATGGCGGCGCGCGTCCACCGCAGCGCAGAGTTCGAGCGTGACGAGCACAAGCGTCTCCAGGTCAAGGGCAAGACGAAGCCTTGCGAGGCCGGCGACGGCTGGACCTTCCGTGTGATCCAAGGGCGGTCGCCCAACAAGGAGCGCGTGCTCGTGATCTGGCGCGTGCTCACCGACGACCCCGAGAAGGACAACCTGATGCTGGACACCTTCTGCATGAAGATGGGCTTTTCCACCAAGGACATGGAGTTCGACCTCATCTACGTCAACGGCGACAACAACCTCGAGAACCTCCGGCGCGACGAGGACACCTGGAAGGTGCAGCTCATCGAAGAGCATTTCCACCGGCTCATGTTCGACGTGCGGGACGTGTAGGAGCCGATGATGCCGTCAGACCTCGTTCAGTACAGCGCGCTGCTCGCCGACATCAAGGGTCGGATTCGGCGTGCCCAGGTGCGGGCGGCGCTCTCCGCCAATCGGGAGATGTTGGCGCTCTATTGGGACGTGGGCCGGATGATTCAAGGCCGGCAAGATGCGGAAGGATGGGGCACCCGGGTCATCCCCCGCTTATCCAGCGACCTGCGGAACGACCTTCCGGACATCAAAGGGTTCTCCGAACGCAACCTCAAGCGGATGATCCGCTTCTATCGGGAGTACCCGGCGTTGCTAGAGGAAGTGCCACAGCCCGTGGCACTTTCGACGAGCGCCGACCTGGCCGCAAAAGGGCCACGGCCCGTGGCACAAATGCCTGCCACGCGCGAACCGGATCCTGCGCTCTTGGCCGATGCGGTCCTCGCGCTGCCCTGGGGTCACAACTTCATCCTCATCGAGAAGCTCGAGGATCGCCGCACGCGGCTCTGGTACATGGAGCAGACCCTCGCGGAAGGCTGGAGCCGCGACGTCCTCGGCATGATGATCAAGAGCGCAGCGCACGAACGAGCCGGCCAGGCGACCACGAACTTCGCCGACCAGCTCCCCGCGCCGCAGTCCGATCTGGCGCGGCAGACACTCAAAGATCCCTACATCTTCGACTTTCTCACCCTGGACAAGCCGTTCCGTGAGCGAGAGCTGGAAGTAGGGCTGGTCTCACACCTCGAGCGCTTCTTGCTCGAGCTTGGCGCTGGCTTCGCTTTCGTAGGGCGCCAGTACCACCTGGCGGTCGGCGAAGACGACTTCTACCTCGATCTGCTTTTCTACCACATGAAGCTGCGCTGCTTCGTGGTGGTCGACCTGAAGGTCGGCGCCTTCAAGCCCGACTACGCGGGCAAGATGAATTTCTATCTCAATGTCGTGGATGACACGTTGCGGCATGCGCAGGACGAGCCCTCGATCGGCCTGATCCTGTGCCAAGACAAGAAGAAGGTGCTGGCGGAG
>CAZPPL010000048.1:0-3401 GCA_964588465.1 uncultured Gammaproteobacteria bacterium | reverse complement strand
ACGACGATGCGGGAACGGTGATCGAGGAGTTCTGCGCGCGATGCCCGCAGGCAACGCCAATCCTTCTTGACCACAACCTCGGTGGCGAGGCACTGAACCTGGGAATCGAGCGTGCTCGGCGTCTATCTGCATCTCTTTTACCGAAATCGAGCCGTATCGGGGGCGCCGGTCATGCGGGTGCCGAATGATCCGACGCGCCGGATCGCGGCCATCCGCGAGCAGGTCCACGATCTCGATGCGGCGCGCGCGGAGGGTGCGCGCTTGCGCGATTGGGTGCTCGGTGGCTGCACTGTGTAATGGCGGCAATGTGTCTGCAGGGACGATCTAATGAAAGAGTACGACAGTCACGTATATGTACGCGCGGGAATTATACCGGGGACGAACGACAGCCTAGCCATGGTGGCGGCACGAGTTCCAGACAATGCAGAAGTCCTGGATGTCGGATGTTCGGTAGGCATGCTGGGTAAATTCCTGTCAGAAACAAAGGGGTGCGAAGTCGACGGAATTGAAGCTAATCCTCGGGCTGTGATGGCGGCACGTCCATTTTATCGGTGCCTTTCGACGATCGACCTTGAGGACATGATCGCGACCAAACTGGCTATCCGCGATATTCGTTACGATCGCATCGTATGTGCGGACATCCTTGAACACCTTCGTGATCCACGGCAACTCCTAAGATTACTTAGCGGGCATCTGAATAACAATGGCGCAATAATAGCGTCGATTCCAAACATCGGGCACGCCGGCGTCATACTCGAAATACTCTCTGGGGACTTCTGCTATCGTGACGAGGGATTGCTTGATAGAACTCATCTGCGCTTCTTTACTCGAAAAAGCTTTCTGCGCCTTCTCGAAGAGAGCGGGCTTCATGGGGCCGTCGTTGATAGGACAGTGTTGCCAATCGAGCACTGCGAATTCTCCGGCGTAGTCTCTCGGCTGCCCGAATGGGTTAATAGGAGCAATGTAGCCGATAATCTTCTCCGATTTCATTCGGATGCTGCGACGTACCAATTAATTGTGGAGGCGAAGCCGAAAGACAAGGCGCCAACGCACGTGGGCCTCCTATCATCAGTAGATGAGGGTGTCGAGGATATCACGACTACGTCGATCGGAATGCAAGCGTTTGTGGATGATTTCCATGTGGCGCTGGAACCGGTGCAGCATAGGGATATCGCCATCATAATCTGTGTTCATAACGCGTTGGGCGATGTGCGGCGTTGTATTGATTCTGTGGTGCGGCACACTTCGCGACCATATGAGTTGGTTGTTGTGGATGACGGTAGTGATGCTACGACGCGCGATTGGTTGCGGGATAACTCACCCCGTTGCGGTGCGCGGTTGTTACGGAACTCGCGCGCGACCGGATACACGCGGGCTGCTAATGTCGGGATGCAAGCAGCGACCGGGGGGGACTTTGTGCTACTCAATAGTGACACGATCGTTTCTCCCGGTTGGCTGGACAGGATGTACACGTGCCTCGAATCTGATCCGAGAATCGGCATAGTCGGGCCGCTGTCAAATACCGCGTCCTGGCAATCCGTCCCGGATTTATTTTCGGAAGAAGGAGATTGGGCGAAAAATGCGCTCCCCGTCGATTTGGACGTCGACCGGATGGGCCGCCTGGTCGCCGCTGTGAGTGCGCGCGTGTACCCTGAGTTGCCCTTCCTAAACGGTTTCTGTTTACTTATCCGGCGCGAGGTGCGCGAGGACATCGGGGGTTTCGATGAATCCAGATTCGGCGACGGCTACGGGGAGGAGAACGACTACTGTGTACGAGCGCGGTACCGTGGGTGGAAGTTGGCGGTTGCAGACGATGCCTACGTGTATCACGAACAGGCCCGTAGTTACACGGACGAGCGGCGAAAGGTTCTTTGCGAGCGCGCGGCTTTGCAGTTGGCGAGCAAGTATGATCACGAGAAGGAAATCCTTCCCGCTATCAGGCAATGCCGGGATGATCGGGTCATGCACGGTATACGGGTTCGTGTTGCAGCTGCGTTGGAGCGGCAACGCCTTATAGAGAGCATGCGTGGAACCTACGCCGGGATGCGGATCGCGATCGTGCTGCCTATCGGGGTGTTAGCGGGGGGCGGGCATGTCATTCTGCAGGAAGCGCGCTCGCTCGCCGCGATGGGGGTGAGCGTAAGGATTTTGAATCTCGAGTGTAATCGGCAGGCATTCCTTCAGTTGTATTCGGTGGACGGATTGGATCTGCTCTTTCTTCGAGATTCTTCGGCGATTGCACAGGAGGCTTTCCGCGCTGACGTACCGTACGACGTTGCTATGGCAACGACGAACTTTTGCGTCTCCTGGTTGGAGGGTCCGCCGCCGGACGGACCAGCAATAGTATATTACGTCCAGGATTACGAGCCGGACTTCTTCCCCGTGGGAAGTGCGGAAAGGGAACAGGCACTGCGCTCCTATACGCTGATCCCAGGGGCGCGCATCGTTACAAAAACCGCATGGAATTCAGCCAAGCTGAAGACGGGCCACGGTGTGGATGCGACTGTTCTCGGGCCCAGTGTCGACCTGGACTTGTTTCGGCCGCGCCCGCGGATTCATTCGGACGCGGTGCGTGTGTGCGCTATGGTTCGGCCCGGTACGCCATACCGGGGTCCGGATCGCACGCTTCGTGTGGTTGAAGCGTTGCGGGAACGGTTCGGTTCCGCGGTGGAGATTCATACTTTTGGGTGTTCCGATCCCGAACTCGGCGCGCTTGCGGCGCGTTGCGGCATAAACGCCCCGAGCCTGCATCACCACGGGGTGCTGACGCACGCACAGGTGAGTGAAGTTCTCAACGAGTGCGAAATCTTTATGGACTTTTCCCATTTTCAGGCAATGGGACTTACTGCGTTGGAGAGTATGGCGTGCGGCAACGCTGTTATAGTTCCCAGCGAAGGCGGCGCATGTGAGTTTGTGCGTCACGAGGAAAATGGCCTCGTGATTGACAGTAAAGACGAGGCCGGTTGTGTTCAGGCCTGCGAGCGTCTGGTGCGAGACGTGTCTCTTCGCGCGCGGCTGTCCACTGCCGCGCTCGAAGACGCTGCGGGTTACCCTGCAGAGGTTGCGGTAGCGAAGTTGCTGAGGAGTTTGGGGCAGGGTGAGGCAGCGTTGAACAATCCGGAGTCGGTGTCGGTGGCCGAAGGTCGCCCGGCAGCGCTTGAAAAGGTTGAGTTGTGTGCGGTCGCAGGGGGCGCGGACGGCTGGCGTGGGCGGGCTCGGACAGAAGGTTTCTATGGAGAGAGAAATTCGGCGGGGCTGGACGGGGTAGCCACGGATCGCGCGCCTAATCGGGGCGCAACAGGGGAACAAGTCCGTGCATACCGACAGTGGTGCAACATCTTCGACCTGCATGAGTCCGACGGCCAGGTGATGGCCGAGCGCATGATGCAGCGCTGGCGCCT
>CAZPPL010000047.1:0-3430 GCA_964588465.1 uncultured Gammaproteobacteria bacterium | reverse complement strand
AGTTCTGTCAAAGACATAAAACATTCAATCCTGTAATGCTAGTTCAAATCCTGATTGGAGCGTATTATCTTTTTTAATTAAAATATCATCTGTTTAGATTTTTACATTCCTTTTTTGTTTTTCTACAATTTCATTAATTTTTATAATTATATTTGAAAATTCAAATTTTTTAGGAATCTGTTTTACTTTGACCAGAGGTGTTTTTATATGCTAATTAGCATATTGTTCTAAATTAACTATAGCATATAATTTTGAATCATAGAGAGGATATTTAAAAAAATCTACTAGAATCAGACTTCCAAGTATTTTAAGTCTTATCAATTAAAATCTTATCTTTTTTGGTTATTTAATCTATTCCAATTCCAATCCTTTGTAGAATTGTGTTGAAAGCTTGATTAGTACATAGAGAACCTGAGCAACTTATTATCGCTAAAAAGTTGGATCGCTGTACTAAGGCAATGAAAGAGTTAGGATTTACTGTTAAATTATCTATATATTGTAGATTACCTAAAGAACCTAATGACTTTGCATGTGGTGCTTGTGTAGCTAATATTATACTTGCTTGTGGTGTCATCACTAAAAGCTCAGTAAAGTTTGTTCTATAAGTATTGTTATAGTAAATTATATAGTATGAAGCACCTACATTAGAGTTCTGGAATGTAAAGTTAAATAACAGTGTTTGAATAGGTGTTGGAAATAGTAAATTCAATGCTCCTATTGACAATTCTTTTGCGTTGAGTGTAGATTCACTATATATTCCACTACCATAAATATTCTGTAATTGTTGTTGAGTCAGATACGGTTTGTTGAAGTTTATAGTATTGCTAGTTGGTGCTGCATAATAGTTAGTGTTAGCTAAAATTACATATATTATCCATATAATAAACAAGAATGCTATTGATCCAACTATTTCTTTAGTTATACTTTTTTGTTTAAAAATTACATTTCTTAGTAATGCACCAAATAATAATCCAAATAGAATTAAAATGAAGAACATTAATATAAACATATAATTAAATACCAAACTTACAAGTAGTACAAATACTAACATATCTGCAATAATATTCTCAAGTATCCATACTTTACGTGATATAATAAAATCATATATAGATAGTATTACAAACATAATGCTGAAACTACCTAGGAAGATAGGTGAGCTAAACGCTGTGCTAATTCCAATTCCAGTTACTGCATTAAATAATTTTATTGAAGGAAGAGTTAATATAAACAGGACAATCATCATTACCACAGATTTTATAAGAATTTTCGGCAATGCAATTTTAAGCGTGCTTTTAATAGATCGTGTTTGTTGATGATTTTTCTGATGTGTATGATACCTATTTGTCATATTGAAAAATGGTAACTAAAAGTATAAATAACATTACGATAAATGTTTAATAGAATGTTGAGTTTTATAATATTAAAAGTAAAATTCATTCTTTTCTAGCTATAATCTAAATTTATTAATTATATTTTAAATATTTTGTTATAAGCTTCATTCCCCATCTCTTTCTGTCTTTTTAGAATTTCTTCTTCATTCCATTTATCCCCCTCATTCTTTTCTATGTATTCGGCTAGGTGTATAGTGGATTTTATTTCTGATTTTTTAAGTGTTTTTATTTTATCATTTATATTATCATTACCCATAGATGAATTAAGCTTCTTTGAAATTAATACTAAATTACCTATTTTATGTACATAATTTTTTACATTTTGTTCATTAAGGCCTTTCCAGTTCTTTTTTGGCTTCTGTGGTATTATATGTTCTATATTTACATTCTCAAAATCTATTTTATTTTCACCAGAAGAGTCTTGAGAATCAAATTTTGATAACACATAAGTTATAAGTTTTCTAGCTTTTTCATTGTTATGATATTCTAACTTATTAAATTCTTCAGTAAAGTCTTGTTCTTTCGGTATTATTGCAATTAATTCCTTTTTAATTTCTGAAAAAATACGTTGTATTTCTCCTGATAATTTTTTTGTTGTTTCTTTTTTTATCACGGCCTTTTCTATCTCTATAGCATACTTAGAATAAATATGCTCTAATATATTAGTCCGTAATTTAGATATGACTGAATACTGAAATGTGAATTTTTCTATTAATTCAAATATGTTTTTTTTATCAGTATTAATTTTTTTATAATTGCGTAATATGCTCATAAATAAAACATAGCATTGGTTTACTTTCATTATACTAAGATTTACTAATATTTTCATGATTTTATCACCATTTTCATAATTTTTCCAGTCTTCGATATTTGATGGCTTCAATAAAATTCTATAATCATTAGAAGCAACTACCAAGTCTTCTAAAAATTTTTTATAATCTTTAATATCATGTTTAATTTTTTTAAATAGTTTCTTTTCTGTTACAAATTCATATTTTGAAATCCAATAATAGCGGATGAATCTCTTAAGATCTTCCCCTGTATCTTTAATATTATTTATTATCTTTTCCCACATTGAATTAAAAGAATCTCTATCACTTTTTTTATCTTTATTTATTTTACTAAATATAAGATTTTTTAGAAGATCCGAAACAGATAGTTCTACTCCTCTTGCATTAACTGTTTCAAAAACCTCATACGCATCTTCTCTATTCTTAATAGTTATTTCTATTATTTTAAGTTTATACACTTTGTCCCTTAAATTTTCTAATATTTCTATTTTATTTTCATCGGTAGTGCATTCCTTTAGCTTAATAGTTATTTCTTTTTTAAAGAACTTGTAATTATCTAATATCTTTTTCTTTTCTTTTGTATTGGGGGGTGTATTATTTAAATCACTATCCCCTTTTTGGAATAATTCAAAAAATTCCTGAGTATCTTTTCCACATATTATTCTTTTTATATCTTTACCTTTTCTTCTAGTTTCTATAGTAATATCTTGTCTTTCAATTTTATCTGCTGCTTCTTTATCAAATTCCTTATATATATCCCTAATACTTGCCATAAAAAGAGTAATTGTAATCAATCTTTGTTGCCCATCAATTATTTCTAATGCGTCATCGTTTTCAATAGTTTCAGTATTAAATATTAATGATCCAAGAAAGCAAGTATTATCATTACTCTCAATATCCTCCATAAACTCGGTTACTTCTTCTAGCCCCCATGAATATGGCCTTTGGTATTCAGGTACTTTATATCTTTTTGTACTAAATAATATTTCCTCTATTGTTTTATCCTTTGCATCAAATTCCAACATTTAATCATTATTTATAATAAACATTAACTTTTAAATAGTTATCCTTTTTTAATAAGTCAAAATAGGTGTTTCTATTTTCTTTCTCTTTTGTTATCATTAGGTACATATAGGTACCTTCAACGTAGAGACTAATTAAGATCTTATTCAACTTGCCAGACAAGGCGACTGGATGTATAACAAAACTAAAGTACAAAATATCAGAGATTCTTGTATATGCAAGAGT
>CAZPPL010000046.1:0-3512 GCA_964588465.1 uncultured Gammaproteobacteria bacterium | reverse complement strand
AAATACGCACGTACGGTCATCTGTTAGAGGCTTAAGTAAGTGCCATTGGCCTGAGGGGTCCTCTCACGGCGCCGGGATCCTGCGGGCTTCAATGAGGCCGCAGCGTAATGCTGCGGAAAACAAAATTCACATCTATGATCCCAGTAAGACTATCCCTGCTTCAATGAGGCCGCAGCGTAATGCTGCGGAAAACGATGCACGAGCTGCCCGAGTTGGAGGTCAGAACCCGCTTCAATGAGGCCGCAGCGTAATGCTGCGGAAAACTCCGCGCTCTCCACTGGAGATTTGGCTGGACGAGAAGCTTCAATGAGGCCGCAGCGTAATGCTGCGGAAAACGCGCTGAACTGGCCGGCCCCGCAGCCCAGGCGCTGGGCTTCAATGAGGCCGCAGCGTAATGCTGCGGAAAACGACGAAATCGACCAGCACTCAGGTCAGCGAATACTGGCTTCAATGAGGCCGCAGCGTAATGCTGCGGAAAACCAAGAGATCTGCTCCGTCCCGGATTCAGATACAGCGGCTTCAATGAGGCCGCAGCGTAATGCTGCGGAAAACACCTTCAAAATCACAGCGCCTAAGCGCGTCGAGTACGCTTCAATGAGGCCGCAGCGTAATGCTGCGGAAAACAAAACGTACGAATTCACTTCGTCGGTGAAGTCTGCTGCTTCAATGAGGCCGCAGCGTAATGCTGCGGAAAACCGCCCAGGTCGACGTGATATGGCCGAAGGTGGAGGCGCTTCAATGAGGCCGCAGCGTAATGCTGCGGAAAACCAGCCCCTTCGACCACCGGAGTTGCTGCCTGCCGTGGCTTCAATGAGGCCGCAGCGTAATGCTGCGGAAAACGACCGCGCAATCGGCGCCTGCCGCCGCCACGAAAAAGCTTCAATGAGGCCGCAGCGTAATGCTGCGGAAAACCTGCGGTCAAGGAGGATATACGCGCGTCAAAGACGACCGCTTCAATGAGGCCGCAGCGTAATGCTGCGGAAAACCTCAAAAAACTCTTCCTCACAATATCCGGACAGTACGCTTCAATGAGGCCGCAGCGTAATGCTGCGGAAAACGAGACGTAGTGTGATGAATCATGGCGACGCGTAAGAGCTTCAATGAGGCCGCAGCGTAATGCTGCGGAAAACGCGGCAGAAAACCCGGCATCTCAGCGCACCACGAGATGCTTCAATGAGGCCGCAGCGTAATGCTGCGGAAAACCCGGGATACAGTCTCTCCGCGTAGCGACGGCGACGCCGCGCTTCAATGAGGCCGCAGCGTAATGCTGCGGAAAACCGGCGTGGTACGACCGCCAGCAGCGCCAACACAATCGCTTCAATGAGGCCGCAGCGTAATGCTGCGGAAAACGCGAAAATGGCTACTGCCCCTACGACTCCTGCGAGCTGCTTCAATGAGGCCGCAGCGTAATGCTGCGGAAAACGGGCGCTATGGATCCACGGACGATGCTGTATCGACGTCGCTTCAATGAGGCCGCAGCGTAATGCTGCGGAAAACACTGTGGCTGGAGTCACACCATCTCGCCGATAACGGGCTTCAATGAGGCCGCAGCGTAATGCTGCGGAAAACGTGTGGCGATAGCTGCGCACCCGCCCGCGAGTTGATGCTTCAATGAGGCCGCAGCGTAATGCTGCGGAAAACCGTGGCGGCGGCTCACCAGCCGGTGGGGTGTGGTGGGAGCTTCAATGAGGCCGCAGCGTAATGCTGCGGAAAACCTCCCACCGCTCTGCACCACGCGGCGCGCTCTCTCTGCTTCAATGAGGCCGCAGCGTAATGCTGCGGAAAACGAGACCTATTGGATGCGTGAGTATCGCGGGATCTGGCTTCAATGAGGCCGCAGCGTAATGCTGCGGAAAACGACCTATCGCACCCGTCGCGCACGGTCCACTTCTTCGCTTCAATGAGGCCGCAGCGTAATGCTGCGGAAAACCGTCGGCAGGATGAACGGCAGTTCGCCGCTTCCAAGCTTCAATGAGGCCGCAGCGTAATGCTGCGGAAAACGAGCCTGTGGAGGCGATCCCCGTTTATTCGATGTACCGCTTCAATGAGGCCGCAGCGTAATGCTGCGGAAAACCGCACGCTGGTCAAGGCCGCGCCTGAGTACCGGCGTGCTTCAATGAGGCCGCAGCGTAATGCTGCGGAAAACTCGAGGTTCGATGCAACCGCTGCGCCGCGATCAAAAAGCTTCAATGAGGCCGCAGCGTAATGCTGCGGAAAACGATGGTTGCCCGTTACGCGCCAAGCTGCGCCACCTGGAGCTTCAATGAGGCCGCAGCGTAATGCTGCGGAAAACCGAGGTCCTAGCCAATATTTTCACGGTGGCAGTCACGCTTCAATGAGGCCGCAGCGTAATGCTGCGGAAAACGGCGTCCGCTGGCGGCACGGCCAGCGACAGCGTGGCGCTTCAATGAGGCCGCAGCGTAATGCTGCGGAAAACAGGGAGTGGGATACGAATTTCTGATTACTCCCCTCGCTTCAATGAGGCCGCAGCGTAATGCTGCGGAAAACATGCGAAACCAAAACCGCTCATCCATGGACCACGGCGCTTCAATGAGGCCGCAGCGTAATGCTGCGGAAAACGCTCCTGGCGGGTCCGGGTCGAGGCCCCCCCAGGATGCTTCAATGAGGCCGCAGCGTAATGCTGCGGAAAACGCTCAAGGGGCTGGTAGCAGTCCTTGAGGATGTCGTGCTTCAATGAGGCCGCAGCGTAATGCTGCGGAAAACGTCCAGCTGGGCGACAAGGAGCGTGCCCAGTTGGCGGCTTCAATGAGGCCGCAGCGTAATGCTGCGGAAAACGGGGCGGCCATTTGATCGGGGTGATGCCTGATTATGGCTTCAATGAGGCCGCAGCGTAATGCTGCGGAAAACGTGCGCAGCCGCATCATGCGACCGATGTCCGAAGATCCCGCTTCAATGAGGCCGCAGCGTAATGCTGCGGAAAACGACGGCCTATACCGTGTACTTGTGCATGGTCGGCAAGAGCTTCAATGAGGCCGCAGCGTAATGCTGCGGAAAACCGCGAGTTACCTACGATTATACGACAAGTTCTACTGCTTCAATGAGGCCGCAGCGTAATGCTGCGGAAAACGATTGAATACTCGATAAGTGGTAGTGGGGTTTGGCTGCTTCAATGAGGCCGCAGCGTAATGCTGCGGAAAACGCGAAGGTGCACGAGGGCGACGCGCTGGCGACTGAGGCTTCAATGAGGCCGCAGCGTAATGCTGCGGAAAACTTACAGCCCGCTGCCGACTTCAACTCGCCCTCAGTAAGCTTCAATGAGGCCGCAGCGTAATGCTGCGGAAAACGCGTAGCGTAAGGAGCGATGCGATGAGCAACTACTTGCTTCAATGAGGCCGCAGCGTAATGCTGCGGAAAACAGCGCGTGGAGCAGCGGGGTTGACGCACGTGGTCGAGCTTCAATGAGGCCGCAGCGTAATGCTGCGGAAAACGAGGCCCACACAGCGAGCCAAACCAATGACCCAGCCGCTTCAATGAGGCCGCAGCGTAATGCT
>CAZPPL010000045.1:0-3545 GCA_964588465.1 uncultured Gammaproteobacteria bacterium | reverse complement strand
GTCGGGGCTGGGTCATCGTGCTCAGTATCCGCGGGAGCGTCTTACAGCCGGCTTACAAAATAGGGGGGATACGTCTTTGCAGCCCCTCTCACCCTGCCCCCGACCCTTTGAACCCCTTAACCCTTGACCTCCGGGACGATGAAAGACGCTCAGGACTTCGTAACCGCTCGAGAATTCTCTCGGTCGCCGCGGACGGCGCTACGCGCAGGAGGCTCCTCAGCGCCTCCCGGCAGCGGTCATAGGTGGCAATCGCCTCCGCCGGTTGCCCATTGGCGCAATAGGCGATCATCAGGTGCTGATAGAACGACTCCACCCGCGGATCGATGACCGTGCCTCGCTGGTAACCGACAATTGCCTGCTCCCAGTCCCCGAGCGCCCCCCAACGGCGGCCCAGCGATTCCACCAGCGTCACGACCCGCAGGTGCAGCCGCTCCCGGCAGGCCATGGCCCAGGCGCCGTCCTCACCATCCAGAAACGGCCCGTGGTACGACGCGAATATCCGGGCCGTCAGACGTTCGATGTCCGCGCCGGCCCGTCCGTCGGTCGGGTGTTGGAGACTGCGCTCCAGGTCCCCCAGACGACGCTCCAGCACCCAGACATCCAACCAGACGTAACGCCGGTCGATGCCCAGTCGCCCTTCCTGCAATACCAGTGCCCGCTTGCCCCGGAGCAGCTTGCGCAACCGATGCAGCGTCGTATCGAACACTTGTCGCCCCGTGTCGCCTTCCGAATCCGGCCACAACGCGTCGACGATTCCCGCCGGAGCGACATCGCGCCCCCCCATGGCCACCAGACATTTCAACAACAGGAGCGGCCTGCCGATCACGCCGTGTTCCCCGACGCTCTCCCCGTTCACCACCAACGCGAACCTGCCCATGGTGTAGATCCTGACCGGCCAGGGCCATTGTTCGGGCGCGGACAGGAGGCAGGGGGGAAGCAACCCGCGTTTGCCGATGAGTCCCCGCACGAACTCCTCTTCGATCCCGTAGTCCAGCGCCTTGGCGCAAAGCCGGCTCATGGCCGCACCTCTCCACCACGGCGAATTCACGAAGCCCTGTTTCCGGCTCAACTGAAACAACGTCCGCAGGCTCGCCTCGCACCGCCGCGGCGGTCCGCTTTCGCAGGACTTCTCCGCCTGCGCGAGTACGGCCCCGTATTCCACCGTTTTGCTGCCGATCGTTCTGCCGATCTCCCTGGTCTGTCTGAGAAGTCGGGTGGCCATCGTGTGCCGCCCGTTCGCGAACTGCGCCCGCGCCACGACCGAGAGCACGATCCCCTCCGCCCACGGCACGCCCGCCTCCCGCGCCAAGCGCAAGGCGGACTCTGCATGCTTCAGCATGCGTGTTTGCGCATTCTCGTGCAGTGCTACGATGGACTGTTGAAAATGGTAATGACAGAGACCCAGCAATCGGTCACCGTCCACTGCAGCGGCTATGGTCTTGAGCCTATGGCGTGCCGCGCACACGTCGCCGGAGGTGAGCGTCGCCCACACGCCCTGCGCCATCAGCATGAAATCCCATAAGTGGACTCCCGTTTCCCGCGACAGCCGGAGTCCCTCGTCGACGGCCTTCAACGAGCCCTCATTGTCCGCGCTCATCCACCGATATACTGCGAGGACCGTGCACCATACGATCTGCGCCGACGGGAACCCTCCGGACTGCTGCGCCAACGGCTCCAACAGGTCGACAAGCATGCCGGCCCTCTCCGGATCCCCGCCCCACCAACTGTCGTAGAAAAGGAGATGCAGACCCATCGTCAATCGCAAGAGGACGTTCGCCTTGCCGGAAATCATGCCCCGGATCCGCTGCGCGTATTCGGGGAGCCTGGGATCGGCCGGCCGCCGGTACAGGAGTGCGGTAAAGACCCCGCCGACCACGCGCGTCTCCACGTCCGGGCTCTCGAACGGGACATCGCCCCCCAGGAGCGCCTCGATCTCCTCGATCCATTCGTCCAGCGGCTTGAAATCGGCCCACGCGCAGATGACGGTATCGACCCCTCCGGCCCATGCAAGCAACGCTCCCGATCTCTCGCGCCGTGACTTGAACAACGACAATGCGGCCTTGAAGCGGCCACGCGCCCCCTCGGCGTCATGAGGCAGGAGGCAATTCCCCAGCCAGTACAACAGCCACGGATCGCGCTCACGGTATTCATCGGGGACGGCCTCGATCCAACGCTCGACGATGGACCCTCGCCCCTGCGCAAGCATCGTCTCCGCGTGCCGGCGAATGATCGCGACCAGTGAGTCCCAGTCCCCGATCTGCCGCATCAACGAGACGGCTTCCTCGATCCGGCCACCCTCGGCCAGCACCCGGGCACCGCGCCGCTTGATGGCGACAATGTCCCGTTCCGAGATGCTCTCGTACGCCCTCTCCAGCAGAAATTCCCGGAACAACGGGTGATACTCGAATACCGGACAGGAGCGGGCGTATTGCACAATGAAGCAGTTTTCCCGACACAGCCGGCCCAACAGGAACTCGGCGTCCTGCCGCCCGGTCAGCGCGGCCGCCTCCGTCGCCTTCATCTTCGGAAGAAACGCGGTCCGCATCAGGAACTGCCTCGTATCCTCATCCGTTTCCAGAAAAATCTCGCTGGCGAAGTAGTCGAATATGCTCTCGGGGATGAACCGGCCGATGCGCTCCCCGGAATCCGCGCCGCGCCGGCATTGTTCGATCATCAGCACCAGTCCGGCCACCCAGCCCCGTGCACGAAGGTGCACTCGCTCGCGCACCTCGGGAGATTGCAGTTCAATGCCGTACAGACCTGCAATTCCCGACGACTCTTCCTCGGTCAGTTGCAATGCCTCCCAACCGATCAGTACCAGGTGACCGTTGGCGCGCAGCCGGGTCATCGTGGGCGGCGGATCCGTCCGGCTGATGACGATCATCGTTCGACCCGGCGGGATCTCCGATAAGGCAATCGAAACGAGCTCGTGGAAACCCGTGTCAGCGGGCGCGTCCTGATAGTTGTCAAGGACGAGGATCCGGGAGGGCGCCAAGCGCGCATACAGCAGGCGGAAATAGTTCCTTGCGAACGTTCGCAGGCCTGCGGGATATTCCGGGGTCAGATCGGGCAGCGGATCGTGATGGCAGGGCGTTGCATCCTTTGCGGCAAGCCCCAGGTAGTGGAAGAAGCTCGCCGGGTTTCCATCGTCCCGGTCGACCTGATACCAGAGAGAGGTGTGTTTGCGCGATTCCAGGTAAGCCCCGACGAGGGTCGTCTTCCCGGAACCCGGAGGACCCGATATCCAGGTCACGGGGCAACGTCCGGCGCGATCGAGTTCCTCGTACAGGCGCATACGCGGGTAGAACCGATGCAAGACGGGTGTTGCGGTCTTGGCCGGTACAGCCGCGTCAGTCATTCCGGTGCCCCGCCTGAGATGGTGTGAATGCCAAGCTTTCCTGATCGATCGTTAGTCGTAGTCGGAACTTCGGCGGTTCAACCGGTGGCCGGTAGCCGCCGTCCGACCCGGACAAGTTCCCCCGTCCAACTTGGCGAACCCCCGGATGCCGCGTGTGAGAGTGCGGACATAGTTCGAATCGAGGGTC
>CAZPPL010000044.1:0-3553 GCA_964588465.1 uncultured Gammaproteobacteria bacterium | reverse complement strand
GAGCGATCGTCGAGCACATACACATGGCCGGCGGCGGCCTCGTGCATCGCTTCCAATGCGGCATGGATCTCCTGGTCGTCAGAGGCTGCCTATTTCTATCAACTCGGCCAATGTTGATATCCGGGCACCGTGGTTGGTTTCTTTTCCCACCGGATGATCAACCCAGGAAATCTATCAATTTACAGGTCATTGTTGCCATATCCTTCAATTCGCATTCCCATGCAACCAACACCTGCCAACCAGATTCCTCTAACGCTACTATGGCTCTTCTGTCTCTATTCACATTCCGTTGTAGTTTTGGAAACCAATAGTTCTTCCGGGTTTTGGGTATATGGGCGATTTTGCAGGCTGGGTCATCATGTCGATGCCAAAAACAACCATGTACGAAAATCACCTTTCGCCGTCCTCTGAAAACTATATCAGGCTTTCCAGGTAAGTCTTTCACATAAAGGCGATATCTATATCCAAGTGAATGTAGCAGTTTCCTTACAGCCATTTCCGGAGCCATATTTTTGCTCCGAATGTGGCTCATGATCTCCGAGCGGCGTTCTGATGATATCCTGTCCGTGATGGTGCTTACTCTTTTCCCAGAGCCTTGAGGATGGCGTTCTTATAAACGTTCTCTTCTGGAAGGGTGACGTTATTAAACGCTTCCTGCACCTTGTATACCGTTGTCGAGTGGGTTACAGCTTCTTTCAGTGGTACTAGCTCAGCGTCTACAAAGTCACCCGTCACGTCATGGTGGTAGACAAGGAACGTGATCGATGCCGGCTGTAGAGCATATCGAACAAGCTCGTCCTGACCGCCGAGCCTATTCATAATGCGTTCAAATACAGGTTCTGGACATACGAAGAAAAGCCCCTTTCTGCACATCTCTTCCCGTTGCAGGACCTGTCCCTTGTAAATAAGTTGAGGCAGTATCCTCTTGGATACGTTCTCCCAATTCAGGCCAGCCGTAGTTTTTATGATACTTCGATCTTCTTTCAGAGCCTCAAATCCATTTCGATAATTACCAGTTGTGTCGATTGTCTGAACCTCGATCGCAACAAACTCTTCCAACCCTCCAGTCGGATCAAGCCTTGCTAGAATCCAATCGACATAATAGCCACCGCTACCTGACTTCTGGGGTAGGCGTAATTCGCCTCCCCATCTTTTCCCGAATACAGCGATACATGACTCGCCATTGTTCTTCGCATACGCTACTGCTTCGCGTCCGGAAATCAGATCAAGACACTCGCCGAAAGCCTTGCAGGTTATATCTTTGAGAATCTGGTAATCACAAGCGTACAACCTAATCGGACAGCATATAACTGGACTGGATGTAATCGGCTTTATGGTGCAAACACCTGAAATCACCCCATCGTTGAATGTTTTTTCGCACTTCTCGTTGATGATTGGACACGTCTCAGTTTCGGCAGCCCTGCGGGACTCAACCGAGTTGTCGTCAGATCGGTAAGCAAAAAATTCCCATATCGTCCCTGCCATTACAGCGCCCTTGCCAGTTCCTTGGCCTCATGCCCAAGTGTACCAGCTAGGGAGCGCCCAATAGCGGCAGCTAGCAATGGAGGCACAGCGTTCCCGACCTGTTCGTATTGCTCCACGCGCGATCCGGCAAAATGAAAAGTATCGGGGAATGTCTGAATGCGCGCAGCCTCCCTTACCGTAAACGCACGATCTTGGCTGTAGTGGAAATACGCACCCCAGTGCGGATCACATTTGGTGAGAATTGTTGATGCAAGTCCATCTGGATTTACCCGTCCATATCGCTTGGTATGATCGGAACGGCGAGCACGCTTCATTCCCTTTGGTAGCAGGTCAATAGGGATATCTGTCCAATTACCCCCTGGCGGAATGTGGAACAGCCGTTCCATGTTGGTCTTGCTCAAGCGCGCAGCCTCGTGGTTTACAACACTATCGGAGCCCGCGCGCATCGCCATCTGAAAGTCATTTTGTGGCTTTGTACGGTATTTCTTGATTGCGTCTCCTGCCTCTCCGTTCTTGAGCCGGGGAAGATCTTCGATGGCATCCTTGACAGAGATAAACTGAGGCAGTTCCACATTACTCGGTAAGGCGACAATGTTGCGTCCCTCGAATCGTGAGGTAAAGTTGACTCGGATGGGTGCCTGCCGCACTGGCTCCGGGAACGCCGTTTGTACACCTTGCCCTTCGCGTACGCCAATAATTATGGTCCGCCATCTCATCTGGGGAACACCATAGTGCGGTGCATAGAGGATGCGCACATCAGAATGATAGCCATGCCCCTCAAGAATGGTTAAGATCGCTTGAAGCGTCATGCCACCTTCAAATGACACCAATCCCGGCACATTCTCGATGAGCACGGCGCGTGGATAAAACTCATCAACGAACCTGAGAAACTCTTTAAAAAGATGGTTGCGCTCGTCATCCGTCGAGCGAATAGGGGCGTTGATCGAGAAACCTTGGCAAGGAGGGCCACCAGCGATAAGGTCCAGTTTCCCTTTTGAGAGACCAAGACGGTGCCGAATGATCTTGGCATTCACTTTTCGGATGTCACGTTGATCAATAATGGTTTCAGGGTGGTTAAGTGCATAAGTCTCTGCATATTGGCTCTTAATCTCATTGGCGTACAAGCCAGCAAAACCAGCTTCACTCAGCCCATCAGAAAGTCCACCAGCTCCAGCAAATAGATCTATCATTTTTAGCTTATTCATAGCCATTCCTCCTTGCTGATGGAATTCCGTCCCCATCTTTCAACTGCTGGCCGGAGAATGGGTGCACATAGATTCTTAAATCTCAAGTTTTGGAGTTCAAATGGCCGAAATCCAGTCGAGTTTCCCATTCACTCACTACTCCAAACACAGGGTAACGATATCCAGATGAAGACTGCGAACGAAAAACGTATTCACACGTTCATCGATCATCTCCATAATGGCCCCTTTTGAACGCCCCGGCTTTCCCCGCACGTCATGAAGCACTCCCGATAAGATTGAGCGGAATACAACGTAATGCTTCTGATCCGCGATTACATCGCCGATTAGGGCTGGCAGCACCCCCTTCTTTGTGCCATTCCTCACGTGGGTCTCCGCGGGTATCGTTGTTTGCGTTTGAACACAAACATTTTACCATGCCGGAGGCCCTTTTTATCGTAAATCCAGTCGGTTATCGGTATTTATTCACTGATTTCGAACTCTGAAACTTTAGTTAAATCAACACGATCTTACGGATACCCAAAATTCGTGGTTCCCGGGCACGTAGACCACTGGCGTAGCCGGATCCGGGAACGCCTGATTGGCCCACTCGACACCCTGCGCGCCGCGACCGATGTCGCCGGCGAGCACCACCACATCGGCGCCGGCCGGTGGTGGATCGAAGGCACCGTGGTTGAGGTGGATATCGGACAGGACGCGGATCTTCATTGATGGTCTCCGGAGGTTGGACCACAGGTGAGGGTGGTTTCGATGCCGGCGGCCGCCCGCTCGACCTCCAACATCGCCCGCACCAAGTTCCGGATACGGAGCGAAAAATAATCGGTCTCAGCCTGTACGGTCAGCGCCTTTCCGTCCATCCGTACACC
>CAZPPL010000043.1:0-3644 GCA_964588465.1 uncultured Gammaproteobacteria bacterium | reverse complement strand
TGTTGTTTCCAACTACCTTCGATCAAACCTGGGATGTCCTTCTCTCCATATCCAACAGCCCCAATTCCATTTGGAAAATCAATATCTTTCATTATGTTAATCAAGGCTTGAGCCAGACATTCTCCTCCCTCGTAAATGGGAATACCTTGAACATTATATCCGAGAGCTTCGGCTGCTTTTAGATGTTTTTCGTATTGTGCGGAGGCCGTAAATTTGAAACATTCAGGTGCTACGAGCGAAACTGATATTCCGTGAGGAACCATAGGTTCCTCTGAATAATAATTTTTGACCATCCCAGCGATAGGATAACCCATAGAATGCGGAATATGTACTCCGGAATTACCAAATCCTATTCCGGCAAACATAGATGCAGCCATCATATAATACCGGGCTTCTAGGTCAGCTGGCAGATACACCGCCTTACGAATATATTTTCCAGCCATTTGAATTGCTTTGTAACTCCATAGATCGGAAATAAAGTTCGAACCAATATATGGGGCCCTTGCAGCAGGCGATTGAGGTTTGAGCCGGGTATCGAATGGAACGGCTGTATATGATTCTATGGAATGCATTAGAACATCCATACCGCATGACGCCGTAACCATATGGGGCAGGGTAAGGGTATTCAATGGATCGATAATAGCCATACTTGGACGGATATAAGCATGTGAAATACCTGTCTTGACTTTTAATCCCACTAAGTCCATCACAATTATTGTGGTAGTTTCACTTCCAGTCCCGGAGGTAGTCGGTAAGGCGATCAACGGTTTTAATTGGCCAGGTACTTGCTTCCCCTTTCCAATGGGCGGATTGATGTAGTCCATAATATCAGCAGGATATTTACTGAACAGGTTCATTGCCTTTGCCGTATCTATTACAGAACCACCGCCCAGAGCTACGAAACCATCGAATTTTTTCCCTTTAACGAATTCAATAGCATGTTTTAACGAAACATCGGTCGGTTCGCTATGAGCATTATAGTAGCACTCTGCGTCGATTCCCTCTTTAGCAATAATCTTCTCAATTTTATCTGTTAAATTTCTTTTCGCGATATTTTTATCGCTGACAATAATAACCTTGTCTAATTTCATCCTCTTCAACTCATACCCAAGTTCTTCGGTAGATCCATATCCAAACTTAGTTGGTACGGATGCGATAGGAATTATAGTTTCAGTAGGTAAATCGAAACCTGTTTTCCATTCCATATTGGCGCCTCCTTTTTGTTTATAAACCAACCAGCAAATTATGTTCCATGATGTTTCCGCAGATTTGATTGTTCTCGGTCCGGCTTAGAATGTTATGACATAAATAAGAGAATGGAGAATATGGAGGTTATAGTTTCTGTATGCAAAATTGCAGTAACTGCAGTTTTGCATTACTCTATGCTTAACTTTTTAATTTACGTGTCAAGGTTGTGGGATCTATACATAGCGCATGGGCTGCTTCTGATACCTTGCCATACTTTTTTAAGGCTTTTTTTATTAAGTTAAGTTCATATTGCCTAACGCTATCTCTTAAAGGTCTTAAAGGCAAAAATGATTGATATCTATTATCGGATTCGTTGAATTCATTTTTTAGTATCTTATAATGAAGTATAGGTAAATCATTCACAGTAATGATTTTTCTTGTAGATAAAACGTATAAACCTTCTATAGCATGAATCAGTTCTCTTACATTTCCCGGCCATTCATAATTAACAAGTATTTCTAAAACTGCTGAAGATAAAGTTTTTATGTTTGATATTTTTTTATCCTTATTCATTCTGTTAACAAGAAAAAATATAAGCGGCAAAATATCATCCTTTCTTTCTCTTAAGGGAGGTATTTCTACAGTAACAGCGCTGATC
Organism: uncultured Gammaproteobacteria bacterium; assembly: GCA_964588465.1. GTDB lineage: Bacteria > Patescibacteriota > Patescibacteriia > Patescibacteriales > UBA12465 > UBA12465. Next base: position 1,798 of record CAZPPL010000043.1, on the reverse strand, counting down.
CTATAGTATAAATCTTTTCTAAAACTTCCTTCTTCTATGCTTTTATCTATATCTTTGTTAGTTGCTGAAACTAATTGAAAGTTTACCTTAAATTCTTTTGTTCCTCCTATTCTTCTAATAATACCATCATCAAGAATAGTTAAAAGTTTTGCTTGTAAATCAATAGACATATTTCCTATCTCATTTAAAAAAAGGATGCCGTTATTGGCCAGTTCTACAAGCCCCTTTTTTCCCTCTTTCTTTGCCCCTGAAAACGAACCGGGTTCATAGCCGAACATTTCAGTCTCTAATAATTCTTTAGGGAGTGCAGAACAACTTATCATTATAAAAGGCAGATCCTTCTTATATTGTTTACATTTAAGATAATGCATATATCTGGCTATCATGTCTTTGCCTGCACCTGTTTCACCTTTCAATAAAACAGGTAGGGAGCTTAAAGAAACTTTTTCTACGGTATTTATTACATTTTTTGTTTTCTTGTCCCTGGCAATAAGAAATCCTTCATTAAATTTAGTTACATCTTCACCTTTTTCTTCTCTATTAAAACTAAAACCATGCCATATTTTACTGTCAGCTAATGACTTTAACTTATCACTTATATATTGAATCGGTATTATTTCTTTTACTACGGTTATTATGTACTTAATTTTCCCACTTGGTAGAAATATAGGAATACCAGTTACAAACGCTTCTTTACCTGTTATAATTTGCTGTCGTACAGAAACCTTATCTTTAGTTTTTTCCAATCTTAATTTTTTTAGCACAAGTAAAGTAACGCTCTTTGAAAAATATCCTTTTTCCTCTAGTTCTTTTAGATTTTTGCCCCTAATCTCTATTTCTGGTAAAAATGAGATTTTTTCATAAGAATTGTTTACTTTAATTGTATTAGCTTCTGCATCTGCGAGATAAAGTCCATTATATATATCTCTTGAAAAAATACTTTCCATAGAATGGGCACTGAAATCAGGGGAACGAATCTTCTTTTCTTTTATAGAGAGTAAATAGCCCAGGAACTTTTTTGTACTGCTAAACAATTCTATAATTTTTTTATTTTGACTTAAGAAATTTTTTGACTCGAGAATATTTAACCATAATTCTGAATCAAATTCTTTCAAATGAAATTTTTCTGAATGATTAAAGCGAGAAGAACTAAGATACTTTTTTAAAAAGTTTCTGTTCATATATACAATGTTTCCTTTTTTATCAAGAAAAGCTATACTTCGATCTGCTCTGTCAACAATACCTTCTATTTTTTCAGTAATTTTAAATTTTTCAATATGATCTAAACCTTGCAATAATTTATTCACCTTTTCAAGAATAAGCTAAATTACAATTTTGTCAACTTTTGGCCATTTGTGTTGCCCATTAAAATATTTTTGTTAATTCTGTGTCATTTTTTGAAAATATGATTATATAAAAGGTTTCTACGTTATGTATGGAAATTTTTCTTAGCAATATTCCCCCTTTTCCCTTTCTATTTCAGTAACTACTTAGCAATTACGGTTCCATTCCCTTTATAAAAATTATACCTATGCAATGCTAATATTTCTAGAATAGATCAATTTTATGTTAATGTAAATAAGCATCAATTAGACAAAATCTTTGCGAAAAGCACACTAAAACCGCTTAGCAGAATACCGTGCATGTAAAGCGGTCGCCTAAAGCGCAACTTCCGTGAGATTTTCGCTAAAAAGTAGTAAAAGTTCAATACAGTAAAGGATATTTGCTGAAAACAGTCCAAAAAGTGTGGCTAAGAGTATATCAACTAATATGCAAATAACGCTTGCATTTATCATTA
>CAZPPL010000042.1:0-3651 GCA_964588465.1 uncultured Gammaproteobacteria bacterium | reverse complement strand
CAGCGCGGACATCGACTACAACGGCGCGTCGTTCCAGGCGGACGCGCCCTCCCGCGTGAAACTGCTGGAGGTACTATCGACCCTCACCGCGGTCCCTACGGGGTTCTACTGGGTCACCGCCGACAACGCGCAGGTTCCTTTCACCATTACCGACCTGACGGCCCTTGCCGGCGCCATGATGGAGCGCGGATGGGGCGCGTTCGCGAAGCTCCAGGCGCTCAAGGCGACGGTGCGTGCCGCTGAGGACGTGTCCGCCATCGAGGCGGTCGCATGGTGAGGTGGCTCAAGCATCTTCTGATTGGCGACGCGATCGTCCTGGACGAGTTGGGCGCGCGGCGATATGCTCTAAGTAAGAGGAGAAAGTAAATGGCAATCGGAACTGTTACACTTTTCGATCAGTTCCTCGCGGATGTGGGACTCCAGCAGTTCGATCTGGATACGGATGCAATTAAGATCGGGCTCGTTACGAATGTAGTGGTTCCGACCGCCGCTGCCGTGTATCCGAACTGGGGCGGCGCAGCGACACTGACAACGGGGGTTGATTATTCGGTGAATGAAATCGTTCCTGCGACTTCCTACGTTGCTGGAGGGACGGACATCGCAACCACTTACGCCGAGGCTGCTGGAGTTGCAACGTTTGATGCAACAACGAATCCGACTTGGGCACAGGACGCGGGCGGCGCTGCGGACATCTACTGGGGCATTATTTATGACAGCACAAATGCCGCCGGACGAGCGATTGGCTTCATCGAGCTTGGAGGTCCGCTCAGTCTGATCGTCGGTCCGATCACGATTACCTGGAACGTGGCGGGAGTTGCGACGTTTAGCTAAATATCGGGGTGAACTAAGTGCTGGGGTCTTTTCTTGGTGTGCGCTGGGGCGAACTAAGCGCTGGGAGTGAGTTAAGTGCCATACATCGAATATCCAAGAGTTGAGGAGAACCTGGTTGTTACCGGCACGGGAGCGGTGACGACGGGTTCTACGCCCGTCTCTGGCGCGCAAACGTTTGCCGATGTTGCAACGATCGGTGACACGTTTCCGCTGTGGATTGTTGATACATCCACTTCTCCTCCGACGATCGAGTCTTCGCTTGGAACCTACACCGCAGCGAACACAATCACGCGGACAGGTACACTTGTCTCGTTCCTCGGAAATGCCTGTTCGGTCTTCATCGCGCGTATCCCCGGCGGCAACGCCGCTCAGACGCTCGAAGTAGCTGCTGCCTCCACAGGAACTCAGGCGGTGGCGCTGAGGCAGGCTCAGGCAGCCTTTGCCGCGCTGGCTGGATTACCTACTCAGACCTTCAACGTAGCCGATGCAACGGCTTCAAGTCACGCGGTAGCCTTGGGTCAGGCCTATCCTCTGGGATTTCTTGAGCCTGAAGTTCAGATGCCCCTTATCTCTGATATGAATTTTGCTCCCTTGGGATGGTCAATGTTTACTGTCGCAAGCACTATTAACATTCCGGGAAGCGGGTACGGGGTTTGTTTTACACGCTCTAAGGGAGGGACACTAGGAAATGTTGTAGGAGAATGGATATATCAAACAGCACATGATACTACCCGAGGGATTTATAATAGATGGAGAACAGGCACAGCGGCTTGGACCAAGTGGATTAAAGCGGCGAATCAACAGATCGATAACAACTTCTTAGTCCCTCAGTCTCTCCCTGCTGCAACGGCTACCGGGCATGCTGTTAACTTGGGGCAGGCTCAGGGCGCCTTTGCGCCGATTCTTACCGTCAACGCGCCCGTTGATCAAATTGCAGCGCTGGACGCACTCGCTACGCTGTACACCAATCCCGGCCCTACCCTTTGGGTAGATAGCATCGTCGCGGGAACGGGGGCCGTAGCGATAACCGTTAACGCGGTATTAGTCGCCACCTTAGCTGCTAGCACGGCGATCTCAGTAACGATTCCGCCGGGCGGGACGATTCAGATAGACACTACGCTCCCCGCTACTTGGTTCCGTACCACGATGTGACCGCTTTCTCTCCAACTGGCTCTAAACCGACGGGTTGGGGTGTTTCTTCTATTCCAACGCTGGTCAGTGCCTCTAAGGTCATCAAGACTTTTCTCGCGTTCTCAGCGGTCATTACCGCAGCGACTCTAATTTCTGCGGGCGTCGCAACAAAAACCTTCACGCCGAAGCTTGCTCAGGTCTCAGCCAGCTCAGTCATCCAAGCGGCTCAGGCCTCGAAGACCTTTACCTCTCTTCCCGCTCAGGTCTCGGCTAGCTCAGTCGTCTCAGCCAGCACAGCGACTAAGTCCTTTACCTATCTTCCCGCTCAGGTCTCAGCCAGCTCAGTCATCTCAGCTAGCACAGCGGCTAAGTCCTTTACCTCTCAGTTAGCTAAGGTCTTAGCTTTCTCAGGAGTAAGCGCACATTACACTACTTTCTCTTCGACCGCAGGTAAACCTACAGGGTGGGGTTATGGTCTAAGCCTCGTAGTTAGAGCAAGTAAAGCGAACAAAGTCTTTATCTCTCAGTTAGCTAAGGTCTCAGCCAGCTCAGTCATCCAAGCGGCTCAGGCCTCGAAGACCTTTACCTCTCAGCTAGCTAAGATCTCAGCCAGCTCGGCCATCTCAGCTAGCTTAGCGACTAAGAACTTTATTTCTCTTCCTACTCAGGTCTTGGCTAGCTCAGTCGTCTTAGCTAGCACAGCGACTAAGAACTTTGTTACTCAGATAACACAAGTTCAAGCAGGCGCAGGAATTCGTGCAGATGTAGCGAGAAAAACCTTCGTTTCTCTTCCTGCTCAGGTTCTACATGTTCAGACGATCTCAGCCAGCTTAGCGACTAAGAACTGGACGATCTATCTCTCGACGGTCGCTCACCCTCAGACGATCCAAGCCAGCACAGCGACTAAGAGCTTTACCTCTCAGCCAGCTCAGATCCTTCATCCGCAGGCTGTCCAAGCAATCTCAGCTCAGAAGAACTGGGTGGCTTATGGCATTACGAACTTCACCGCGACGCCCGCTCGGCGTGTATACTATATTGCAGCTTATCGGCGTGTCCGAGAGGTTGAAAAAACCAGGAGAATAGTAAATGACTGACCAGAACCGAATAGTTCAGGTAAAAGGGACGTTGAGACGCTTCTCTGTCGTGGCATCTCCTCGGGCGCGCCCTGTTTACGCAGCCTCGAGGCGCTTAGCCGTTTTTTTAACCCCTCGTCTCGTAGAGGTTGAAGCGGTTCCGAGAGTGGTGTATAATACGTAGTGCTTTGTGTTCTGAGGGAGAACTGAGTGCATGATTATCCCTACCTTCACACAGGATATCGCCGCGATGTTGGACTATACGTTCGACTGGACGGCGTATCTCGACACGACGGAGACGATTCTCACAGCGATTGAGGCCGTCGATACGGGCATCACGCTCGGTACTTCTACAGTTTCAACGGACGGGAAGAGTGTTACTTTTTGGATCTCAGGAGGCGCCCTTGGAACTTCGTACCGGGTCGATTGCCTGATCACTACGAGCGCGGGACGGTCAGACAGCCGGAGCTTGTACATCACCGTTGAGAATCTCTGAGGGAAGGAGAAACGATGGAAGATATCAAAGACGAAGAGCGGCAGCGCTGTGAGATTTGGACGCGTGTGATGGGATATCATCGCCCTGTTTCTGATTGGAACCCCGGCAAGCAGTCCGAGC
>CAZPPL010000041.1:0-3837 GCA_964588465.1 uncultured Gammaproteobacteria bacterium | reverse complement strand
TGCGGCTGGCCTGCCGGCGTGATGGTGATTTGCAGCGGCTGGGCAAGGACAGCGATTCGCGCCGACAGTTCGACCGCTTTCGCAAGGTGGTTCGTGGGCGTGACGGGGATGGTGCGCTACGGGATAACACCGAGATCCGTCTGGAGATGATGTGCGGGGGTGTCGCGCACCGGCTGCGTTGGCGCCAGGATGGGCAAGGCTTGGTCGTGGAGGAAAGGGGAAACGATGGCCAGTGGACACCGTCCGCCAGTCAGACGATCAATGCCGAGCGTTTCCCGATCCGGTTGTTTTCGCAAGGCCAGATCGCGGCCATGGCGGGTGACAGCCGGCAGGCATTGCTCGATGTCATCGATGAAGCCGCCAATATCGGCGAAAAGCACCGCGCTTTTGAGGAGGCGAAGCGAACCTGGTTTGCGCAACAGGCAAGGCTGCGAGAACTGGACGGCCGGTTGAAGGAACGGCCCGAGCTGAAAAGAAAACTTGCGGATCTTGTGCATAAGCTCGAAGCGTTTACGCAGTCGCATCATTCTGAGGTTCTGAAAACTCACCAGCGGGTATTGCGCCAGCGCCGGGAAATCGATGGAACCCTGGGCCAGTTGCAGGCCATGCCTGGGCGCATCGAATCCTTGATGCGAGAACTTCTGCTTGATGATTGGCCAGACGGCGTCTTCGATCCTTCGCAGGATGCCGAAATGCTGAAGTGGCGATCCAGTGCCGAGCAGTCACTGACCGAAGCGCGCGAGGCGCTCGGCCGCGTTGCCGAGGGGCTGACGGATAACGCGCGAGCATTGGGTGAAGACGAAAGGCTCCTGCAGTGGCGCCAGCGAGCAGACCAGGCGCAAGCCGCCTACGAGGCACTACAGGCGACACTTGCCGAACAGGGCGTGACCGATCCACAGGCATTTGGACAACTGGTGCAGCAGCGCCAGCAGCTCGAAGGGCAGATTAAAGCGCTTGATCAGGTACAGAAGGACCTGAAAAGGCTTCAATCGGAATCCGAAGCTCAGTGGCAGCGTGTACTCGAGGCACGCAAGGCCATCACCCAGGCACGCGACAGCTTTGTAACCAATACTCTTGAGACCAACGAGTTTGTGCATATGAAAGTCGTTCTATTTGGCTTCGATGCGCGGGCTATTGAGCAAAGCTTGCGCGAGTTGCTGGATGTGCAGGATGACCGTTTTGAAAGCGATATCCTGCGGCTGGAGGGTGGAGAGCCGGCCGGTGGTTTGGCCAATGAAATCGCTGCACTTAATGAAACGGAAGACCAACAGGAAGGCGAATTGCAAGATGAATTGCAGGAAAATCACGACAAGGATGACCCACTGGAAACGATCAAGCGCCGGGTGATCGAGGTGGACGAGGACTTCGGCGGACGTTTCCGCAACTACCTGCAACGCAAGCTTGAGAAACCAGAGTTCGCCGATCACATCCGTTGCTGGTTTCCGGAAGATGATCTGCGTATTGAGTACAGCCGCAGTGGCGATGGCCGTGACTGGACGGCCATCACGCAGGGTTCGCAAGGTCAGCGCTCGGCGGCATTGCTGGCCTTTTTGTTGGCATTCGGTGACGAGCCGCTGATCCTCGATCAACCCGAGGATGATCTGGACAACCATCTGATTTATGAGCTGATCGTACGCCAGATCCGGGAAAACAAGTTACGCCGGCAACTGATCATCGTGACGCACAATCCGAATGTGGTGGTCAACGGTGACGCGGAGATGGTTCATGCCCTCGATTTTCGCGGTGGCCAGTGTCGCGTCATCGAAAGGGGCGCGTTACAGGAAAAGCCGGTACGCGAAGAAGTCTGCCGGGTCATGGAGGGCGGTCACGAGGCGTTCGCACGCCGCTGGGCAAGACTGGGGAGGGAAGTCTGACATGTTCGCAACACACAGTGAATTGCTGGAGAAGATCCGCCTGGGTGAAGACAGCTTTCTGGAACTGAAGGAGGTGCGTTTTGCCGGCGGCAAGATCCGTGGTCCAGAACAGAATGACCTTGCCGATGAGTTGGCCGCTTTTGCCAATAGTCGAGGTGGCGTGCTGGTGTTAGGGGTGCATGACAAGACCCGCGAGGTATTAGGCATCTCCGTCGATCGACTCGATGCGGTCGAGGCATTAGTACGTCAGGCCTGTGAGGACTCGATCAAGCCCCCGTTGGCCCCGGTGATCGAGCGCCTGACGTTACCGGATAGCACGGGTACAGATCATCCCGTGATCCGCATCGAAGTGACGTCCAGCCTGTTCATTCACCAGAGTCCCGGTGGATATTTTCATCGGGTGGGCTCGTCGAAGCGACCGATTCCGCCGGACCAACTGGCACGGCTCTTTCAGCAACGTAGCCAGGCGCGGCTGATTCGTTTTGACGAGACGCCGGTACCGCAGGCGACCTTCGACGATCTTGACGAAGCACTGTGGCATCGATTTGGTACGCCACGTTCGACTGATGCGCCGGCGCAATGGCTCTCTAAACTCGCCATGGCTTCGCGAGATGAAGCCGGCGAGTGGCGCCCCACGGTTGCCGGTGTACTTCTGGCTTGTAAGGAACCCGAACGATTTCTTCCTGGTGCGTTTATCCAAGCTGTTGTATACCGGGGCAAGGAGATTTTACCGCAGACGGAATCGGCCTATCAGCGTGATGCCCAAGATATGACAGGGCCACTGGATCAGCAGATTTTTGATGCCTGCAACTTTGTGCGCAAGAACATGCGCGTGGGTGCCCGAAAAGGCCGGGAAGGCGGACGTGCAGATTTGCCACAGTACGACATGCTGGCCGTCTTCGAGGCGGTAACCAATGCGGTCGCACATCGGGATTATTCGATGGCGGGTGCCAAGGTGCGCTTACGGTTGTTTGATGATCGCCTGGAACTATATACGCCGGGGATGCTGCCTAATACGATGACGCCCGAAAGTTTGCCTTATCGACAGGTTGCCCGGAATGAGGCAATCACCAGTTTGTTGGCGCGCTGCCCAGTCGATCGAGAGAAGCTTGCAGCCCACCGTACTCACATTATGGATAAGCGTGGTGAAGGTGTGCCAATCATCTTGTCGCGTAGCGAGCAGCTCTCAGGAAGAACGCCTGAGTACCGGTTGATCGATGATTCGGAGCTCATTCTGACAATTTATGCCGCAAAAGTAGTATAGAAAGAAGGTCGAAAAATGAGCGCCAAAGTTATCCAGTCAAACATTACCGTAATCGAGGCACTGATCCGTTCCCTGGAATGCGCGGCCAGGCACAACCCGAACGATGTCGTGCGACCGGTTGCAATTCTTTGGACTGATCACGATTTACAGTGGCGGCCCATTATTCCCCAGCTCCGCAGGCTGATGCCGCAACTACTGACACTTGGCGAGTACAACCCCGAGCAACGAACAGGACCCGCAATTTGGCTGCGGAGCGTTGTCGATGGCGCGCTTACAGATCCCAAAATCCCCGATGGGTTAGCGCCGATAGTTTACCTGCCCGACGTCAGCCGGCAGGTGCTTAGGGCTATCCAAGAATGTCCGGATAGTCTCAAACCTCTGGTGGAACTTCAATACCGTGGTGCCTGCTGGACTCGGAAAAACGGCAAAGACTGGTCTGTCGAGGCGTTTCTGGCCGCCGAAGAGGGTGGGCTGAGTCTGGATGTGGCGCGTGACGCGGTGACTCGCCGGTCGATGTTGGGTGCCTTGACGGAGCTGGCGACGACCTCGGTGGCGAGGCTGAGGGGCCGGCATCTCGAAGCAGAGGATTTCGATAAGCTCTTCTCCGATGACCCGGCAAAGGATTTGTTGCTCTGGATGAGTGACGTAGACCTAGAAGCGGCGTCCCGCCGCTTAAATAGGAGCAAGGTAGAAGCGGCG
>CAZPPL010000040.1:0-3975 GCA_964588465.1 uncultured Gammaproteobacteria bacterium | reverse complement strand
CAAGTCTTGGCGCTTTGTCCCTTTTGCCGGTGATTTTAACCATAAGAAACAAAAATCAATCAGAAACAGTATAAGTACAAAGATGAAAATAGTAAATGCAAAAATAATTATCCTGATGATGGTTCTATCCATTATCCCGGTTTCCCTTAATGCTCAGAATGCCGCGGATATTTTACAGAAAATGGATGCACAGGCCGCAACCATCAAAGACAAAACCGCCGATGTGGTCATGCAAATGATCAACAACAAGTCGGGTAAAATAAAAACCCGAAAAGCTGTTTTAAAACAGAAAAAGCCCTATAAAACACTTTTCCGGTTCACCTATCCTCCATCGCAGGCAGGCATTGGCACACTTTCGCTGCCGGGAGGGGTTGTTTATTTATATATGCCGGCTTTCGGGAAACCCAAGAAGATTTCTCACATTGCCAACAGCGGCGCTTTTTCACGATCCGATTTCTCCACCAAGGATATGGGACCGCGAAACTGGGCCAAAAACTATACAGCCACCATTTTGAACACCAACGATACGGCTTATGTTTTAAACCTGATTCCAAAAGGTCAAAACAAGAAGTATTTGAAACTAATAGTTACCGTCAATAAACAACATTTTTTTCCACAAAGGGTGGTTTATTATGATTTGCAGGACGAAATCAAGAAAGAAGGCGATTATCAATACGCAAAGATTGGAAATCTCTGGACTGTGAAAGTAGCAAGTATGACAAATTTCAGCAAAGCCCATACAACACGTATCATAAACTCACATATAAAATTAAACCAGGGATTGAAAGAGAGTGAATTCACTGTGGAACAATTAGTTCCTCCTAAAAAAAGAAAAAAGAAAAAATAACCGTACAGCTATCTGTATTTAAAAATATTTATCATGGGTAAAATAAACCGTCAGTCCGGAGGTATCCGTAGAAGCCAGATCAAATTAGCCGTAAAAGAGATCCTTTTTTATGAAGGCATGCAAAAGCTCACAACCAAAAACATCGCTAATAAAGTAGGTATCAGCGAAGGAACGGTGTTCAAGCATTTTGCATCAAAAAAAGAGATTATTAATGACATTCTAAAAGATGTACAGGAAGACCTTACCAAACCTTTACGTAAGATTGCTTTTGAAAAGAGCAGTGCTGTGGTACGACTGGAGAAATATATCTGTTTTCATCTTAAATATCTCGATGAAAACAAAGGAATTACTATCCTGCTTTTTGCAGAAGCTTCCTATCATAACGATACGGATTTAAAAAAGATACTCGACGAAACTTATCATTCATTAGAGCAAAATTTTGCTAAAATTATCCGGGATGGTATTGACGAAGGGTTGTGGGACACCGCCGTTTCCATCAAAAATTTTTCCAGTCTTTACATGGGTATTCCTCTTACCATGAACATAGAATTATCATTGCAACAGGGATATATCAAGGAGGAAAATTATTGTATGAGCATGCTTGAGTTATTGAAACGTGTTTTAAGAAGGGGGCATCGTTAAAATAAAAGTGCTTCTTTGATAGCAGGCATTCGTAAGGGTTCCTGCTTTTGCAATAAAAAGGGCGTAAATCATATAATCTTGAAAGTGTACCCAAACGTTGTTATGATAAATGAAAAAAAAACAAGATAGCTGGAGAAAATGTTTGGGAAAACGGATTTACTTCTTTTTTCCGGTTCGCTTGCTTTTGGGCTATCTGAAAACTAATCATTTGATTCTTTTATCGTGGCTTATCCCGTTTATGATTGTCCTGAACGGGATGGGAATCCGATTCGGACTACCATCACTTTTTCTGGCGCCCGAATACATGGGAAAAATCAACGGCTATGCCTTTTTGTTCTTCGGATTGGTAACCGGCAGTTTTATCATGGCCTTTCATATTTCGTCTTATGTGGTCATGGCTCATCGTTATCCCTTTATCGTTACTGTTTCGCGGCCGTTTTACGTTTATTCACTAAACAACTCGGTCATACCGGTTACCTACCTGCTGGTTTATCTGTACGAGAGCTTTCGGTTTCAAACTGGCTATGAAATGATTCCTACTGGCCAGGTTTTTTTGAACCTGATATCTTTTTTTACCGGAGTGCTTATATTTGTCTATTTCTCTTTTGGTTTCTTTTATTTTCTCGTAAGGATATGGCCGCGTATTGCTAATGCCGAATATTCAAAGTTAAGTGAAAAAAAATGGCTTCGGTGGATGGTTCGGATATCGGAAAAGGACAAACAAAAAAAGATGGAGGAAGCACCCAAAGAAAACAAAGGACCCTCCAAAGTGGAATGGTATATAAGTGGCATTTCTTCCATTTCACATTCGCGCGATTTCAGCCACTTCGACAAGTCTTATCTGACCAAAATATTTCATCAGCAGCACCGGAATGCTCTTTTTTATGTCCTGCTGATTTTAACCTTTATCATCATCCGCGGACTAATCAAAGACCAACCACAGTTGATATTGCCTGCCGGTGCAAGTTTATTGCTTCTTTTTACGCTTATATTGTTGATTATAAGCCTGTTTTATATTGCCTTCCAGCGATGGACTTTTGTGGCGGTTTTGGTATTGTTGTTTGCCGGCAACTTCGTTTCGCCGTTTACCATTAACAGTTACAATAACAATGCTTACGGACTCAATTATTCAAATAAAAAGGCAACGGTAAATCCATTAAGTCATGGCAATTTCCAAATAGATTCACTGAATACCATAAAAATCTTAAACCGGTGGGCAAAGAAAAATGTAATGCCTTACGGCAAAAAACCGAAAATGGTGATTATTTGTGCCAGCGGAGGAGGTCTGAAACTCGCTATGTGGACTTACTATTCGCTGGCATACGCCGATAGTCTGACACAGGGCAGGCTTTTGCGACATACTGAACTTTTTACGGGAGCTTCAGGAGGCATGCTCGGGGCTGCCTTTCTCAGGGAGCTTTATCTTGAAAAACAGGAAGGAAAGATTAAAAAGCTGCTTTCTAAAAAATATATTTCCGAGATTACGACCGATATTCTGAATCCGGTGTTTTACAGTTTTTCTATGAGCGACTGGTTTTTCAGGCTTCAGCATTTCCGCTATAACGGTCATAGATATTACAAGGATCGTGCTTACATGTTTGAACAAACGCTGAACCGCAACCTGGGACCAATTCTCGATAAACCACTTATTGCTTACAGAAAAGAGGAAGAAAGTGCCCAAATACCCATGCTTATACTAACGCCTACCATTATTACTACCGGCAGCCGTATGATTATTTCGCCGGTTGGCGTTTCATATCTCACCAAAGACCCATACAATAAAGTGCTGAAGAATGTTGAGTTCCGGTATAATTATCATGCTTTCGGAGCGGATAGTCTTCGCTTTTTGTCGGCTATACGCATGAATGCCAGTTTTCCGTATGTCAGCCCTATCGTGGCATTACCTGGTAAACCACGTCTTACACTTTTCGATGCCGGACTTAACGACGATTACGGTTATCTCACTGCTTATGCTTTTGTTATGGAATTTAAAAACTGGATTTTGCAACATACCGGAGGTCTGATAATCATTAACGTCGATGAAAATGACTACATATCTTATGGAAAAGCGGCACGTTTCCCTTCCCGTATCCTGAAACCTCTCGGTGTGCTCTTTACCGACTGGCTTTCCATTCAGGAAAATAATTATCTGCCGGTGGTAGCATCTCTTAAAAAGACACTCAACGGGAAGTTTGACTTCATTAGTTTCCGTTTTGGTTCGGTGAACAAACGGGTTTCGCTCAGCTGGCACCTTACCAAACATGATAAACAAATTCTGAAACAAGCCATTTACCTCCCCCAAAATCAGAAAGAGCTGCAAAGATTACGGCAGTTATTAAAATAAATTTTTTTGCAGATTTTCCAAAATCATAAAGTTCAGCCTTTCTTTTGCGGAAACCTGAAACTAATTTTTTATTCCCCGCCCGGATATTTTACTTTTGTATTTTAAAAACAGATTCAAATGCTCATTATTGGAATTACCGGAA
>CAZPPL010000039.1:0-4011 GCA_964588465.1 uncultured Gammaproteobacteria bacterium | reverse complement strand
GCCAAAGAAATATGTAAAACCACTTAGAATTGCCAGAATAAATTTAAAATCTTTTTCAAAAAAATATTATGAAAAGCTAAATGAGTTAGAACCTTTGGAAAAAAATATAAAATTTACTTTAACCCATAATGATCTAAATGGAAATAATCTTTTGTATAATGAAGAAGAAAAGGTATATGCTTTAGTAGATTTTGAAAGAACAGATTTTGGAGCTTTATTTTGCGACATTGGAAGACTTATAGTTTTCTCCGCTTTGAATTGGAACCTAAAGAGAGAAAGATTTAAAAAAGATATTTATGAAAGCAACCTTTATCGACCATTGCAAAAACTGCTTAATGAGAAAGAGAAGAAACTCTTAAAATTTTATATATTATTAGACAACCTCAAAAGAATTAATTTTTATAAAGAATTTATGAAGGAGGACAAAAACTATAAAAATGCAATATCCTTTTCAAGAAAGTATATAAAATGGGCAATCAAAACTATCTTAGAGTGATGTTTCATTGTGTCAATGGGACTGGGTTAGGTCATGTAACGAGAGCAATGAATATTTCAAAAATCTTGTTAAAAAACGAAGTAGTTTCAAGAATATTAATCGAAAGTGATGGAAATTATGTTCCGAAGAACCTTCCAAAAGGAGTAAAATTTCTAATATTAAAATATACAAATCACCAAATGTATAAAAATCCAAAGTTACGAATAAAACAAGAGCGAATAGTAAAAGGAATAATCAATGATTTTAAGCCAGATATTTTTGTAGTAGATAATGAAACTCCCTTATTTATTAAAAATAAAGATTTACCAAAAATTAAAAAAATATTTGTATTAAGATCTGTTGAAGAAAGATTTCTAAACAAGAACCTGCCTTTATTGAAAGAATTTTATGACAAAGTTATTATTCCCCATACGAAGGAGGAATTTAATTTTTTGTATTCTGAAAGAACTATCAGTAAATTGAAATCAAATAATTTCGTTTTTGTGGGTCCGATTATAAGGCAAGATAAAATTAAGTATACAAAAATAGAATATGATTTCCTTGCAACGATTGGAGGAGGTGGTTTACATCACAATCCAAAAAAACCTGGGACATTCTTTAAAACATCTGAAGAAAATATAAAAATTATATGTGATACTTTTCTAAGGCTAAAAAGAGAAAATAAAAAAATAAAATTAGGTATTCTTTGCGGGCAGAATTTTTCAAAAAAATCATTTAAGAACTTAGAAAAGAAATATGGAAAAGATCTTGAAATAATCTATTCTTCCGAGAGCCCCTTAAAATTGTACAAATCAGCAAAAGTACTTGTTTCTCAACTTGGTTATAATACAACATTTGAAACTATTAAATATAAAATACCAACAATATTTTTCATAAAAAAATCTATTCCAGAATCACAATTTTTAAGAGGAAAATGGATCGAGAAGAATAAATTGGGAATATTTATTTCTTATTTATCACAAGATAATTTATTGAAAAGTATAAAAGATCTAAATAAGTTAAAAATTAAAGATATGAAAAATGATCTAAAAAGATTTTATCTTGGAGAATCTTCCAGAAAAGTTTTAAGTGTCTTTGAAAATTATGAAAAATAAAAACGATAAATTTGTAGAAAGATTGAAGTATGAATTGGCTAAGATAGATGATGTTAAATCAATTATTTTATATGGTTCTTCTGTTTCTAAAAAAACGAATAAAAATTCTGATATTGATTTGATTGTATTTCTTAGAGATTGTAAATATGACACATTAATAAAAGATTTATCTAAGAAGATTTATAATTTGTTTTTAGAATATGACCCGCATTTATTTCCTTCAGTTAATTTCTGGAAAGAAAGTGATTCTAAGATTATCCTTCCATATTATTTGACCTGTTTAGATTTGCAGAATATTAAGATCATTTACGATAAAATAAATTTTAAGGATCGTTTAAGAATTGCTTCAAAAAGACTGAATAAAAGTTATTTGAGGAAGGATCTAACAAATGACAAAAAATTTTGGCTGGATATTCGTAAGGAATCAACAAATTTCATCTCTCATTTTTCTTTGAAAAAATATAATTCTCTTAAAAAGTACGCAGATATAGCCTTAAAAAATAGGGACTATGATACTGTTGGAGAGTTAAATTACAAAAGTTCTTCTTTTCTTTTGACCTCATTTTTAGAGGGAAAGGGAATACATATCAAAGGAAAGAATGATTCTTATTTTCTTCCAAAGTTAAACAAAGATAAAGTATTGGGCCCTTTTTTGGAACGTTATTATGTATTGTTAAATATAAGAAAATCTTCTATACCCTTTAATAATAATATTTGTAGAAAACTGGCTTTGGACTCAAAAAAAATAAGAATTGAACTAGAGAAAATTTACAATGAATCTTTAAGATAATTAGAAAGTTTGAAATTTTTAGTTTTGTTTTCTTCAGCCATTCATAGTTTCCATACTCTTCTTTCTTTAATTTAATGTTTCCATTGGTTATTTTTAACAAATAAACTATCCTAATTAAATGAATCTTCTCCTTTGGTTTCTCATACTCTTTTACTTAATGATGTGCATCTCGAAATGATCTGGTCATCAAAACTTCCTTTTGAAAATAGAGATTTATCTCCCCTTTAAATTAATCTATTTGTAATTATTTTTATCTTTTTTTTCATAATTTTGAAATAAATTATTTGAGTACTTTTCAAGAGGATAGCTAAAGAAAAAACCTTCTAAATTAAAATTATTCCTAAACTTTCTCCAGATAAAAGAACTTTTATCCTACAATTTTTGATTTATCTATTTTTATGAATTCTTCTACTTTTTTGAAAGCCTCATAGTCCGTGAATTGTTTTTTTGGATGTTTAAATGCAAAGGCAGAAATTTCTTCTAAATATCCCCTCAATCCACAATCAAGGGCAAATTTTGCACCTCTTACTACATCCACCATGACTCCAGCACTATTTGGACTGTCTTCTACTGAAAGTTTTAAATCAACATTTACAGGATTTCCTCCAAACTGCTCTCCTTCCATCCTTATCTGACAAATTTTATTATCCTTTAACCAAGGAATAAAATCACTTGGTCCAATATGAATGTTTTCTTCATCAAGGGGAGATTCTAACTGAGATTGGACTGCTTCAGTTTTACTAATTTTTTTACTTTGTAATCTATCTCTTTTGAGCATGTTTAAGAAATCAGTATTTCCTCCAAAATTAAGTTGGTATGTTCTCTTTAGTTTTACCCCTCTTTTTTCAAAGAGATTCGTCAAAACCCTATGAATTATTGTCGCACCGATTTGGGCTTTTATATCATCTCCCAAACAAACCAACCCCCTTTCCTTAAACTTGTTTGAATATTTTTCTTTTGAACAAATAAAAACAGGAATGGCATTTATGAAACTAACATTTGCTTCTAAACAAGCATTAACATAATATTCCGTTGCCTTCTCACTTCCAACGGGCAAATAATTTATCAAAAGATGCGGTTTTGTCTTCTTTAATATTTCTACAACATTAATTGATTTTTGTTTATCTTCTACAAATCTTATCTCTTCTGGAAATTCATTCATATGTTTCGGAAAACCATCCAACACCGGACCCTTCAAAACTTTTACATCTAGCTTGTGAATTTCATTAAAAAAAGTTTTTGTATTATTCGGTTTTTGAAAAATTGCTTTAGAAAGATCCTTTCCAACCTTCCTCCGATCAATATCAAATGCTGCAACAACTTCAATATCACTTATTTTATACCCCCCAATCTTATCATGTAAGAGCCCAGGAATATTCTTCTTATTTTTGTAAAAGTAAATTCCCTGAATTAAGCTACTTGCACAATTTCCTATCCCCACAATTGCTATTTTTATTTTCATAGCCATATTTATTTAATAATTTCCCACCTTTTTATAGTTTTAGTTTTGTTTGAGTCCGTTTAATAAATCTGTAAATTACTTTACTCTCTGAACAAGGATCATGAAAATTTTAAAAAATTTAAAATCTTTTAATGTGATGTTGAAATAGAAGAAAATAGAATTGAGAGGT
>CAZPPL010000038.1:0-4382 GCA_964588465.1 uncultured Gammaproteobacteria bacterium | reverse complement strand
TTTTCTAGATTAGCAGAACCGTTGACTTTAATATCAAAATTATCAATTTTATTATTAAAATATTCGACACCCTTTCTGCCAATAGTTTTCCCTAAAAATTGTCCAAACTTCTCAAGACCCATATCTCTATTATTTATTTTAACCTTAACTTTACCCACATTAACATAATCTGCTCTAAAATCAAATTATTTTATTTGTTAAAAATATTATATTTTAATAGCTTAGTGATTTTAGTTCATAATTAAACCCGCTCAGATGGTCTGCCGAGAACAAATATAAAAACCAATAAGGAAGAGGATCTAAGTTTTTTTCTATTGCAAAATTAAATATTTTTAACTTCTTTTCGAATAAAATCTTTAATTCTCTGAAAATTTATATTTTGATTATTCTTAAATTTAATTGGATCTTGGTGAATATCTTTAAAATAAACCAAACTTTTTAAAACTAAATTAACATCTAATTCTGGAAGTTTTCTAGGTAATTTATCTAAAATATTTTTCAATTGCATTTTTTGTAAAATAAAATATAGATCAATATAGTCTTTATTAGTTGCCCGACTAACAATCGCCGCTAGTTTCATACAAGCGATATCAAGGATAGAAGCAATTTTGAAATTATCTTCATTAATTAATTCGTCTAATAGTTTGTAATGGTAGGTAAAAAAACTTAATTTTATATTATTGTCAATAAAAACCGTTAAAGTATTCTTTTCTTCCTGAACTTTTAAAATTTTATGACTAGCAAATATATCTCTAACAGTTAAAAACAGCTTTCTAGTGTTGATGTCTTGGAATGAAAAGAAATCAAAATCAATACTATCACGATGACCTAATTGCAAGGCCAAGCCAGTACCGCCAGCTAAATAAAAATCTTTTTTAAATTTTTTAAAAAGGGGCAAGATTAATAGTCTTTTTTTGTCTAAAATATTATAAAACATATCATAAACGAGTTCTTAGTAACTGAGATTGATTAATATCCAAAATTAGAGTCCAGTAATTTAAGGATTTAGCACTCAACTCTCCCTTGGCACCATAATTGATGATGGTTTTCCTAATAACTGCTTGAGGATAAAAATCAAAAAGCCAATTACTAGCCGCTTGACTACCAATATTTAAAATGCTTAGGATTATTCTGGTCTTATCTTTTTGTAAATTAATCTTTTTGAGATCATTAGACCAGAGAAAATTTTGGATTACTTTAGGGAGCATAATTTAAGATTTATGTTAATATTATACCATAAATTAAAGGTAAAAACAATTTTTTGCACTCATCCATGTTACAGTTGACACTCTGGAGTACTAAATATGATGTAGGAATTAAAATCCAACAAAATATCATTCAAATCAGAAAATATATCCAATCTTGTTTCTTTTCGAATTTTATTCGGAACTCCAGATTCATTATCAAAAACTTCCTGTAAACAAAATATGTCTGTATCTTGTGAGTGTCGCTGGGTAAAATCCATCAAAGGATTAAATATCCTAGCACCCCAGATATTTAAAAATATTAATTTCATATGCTTTAATTATAACAAAAGATCATCTACAAGACGATGCATTAGTTCAGCACATATTGGACTTCTCAAAAATCTAATATGCACCTGAACTTATTCAGATTAGCGGAGAGAGAAGAATCTCCACCCTCACTTTTTGCCGAAAAGCGAAAAGCTCGCTGGTCCAGAGTTAGCGTCCGATATGCCGACTGGTATATCCGTCCGACACTTTCCTTTTCACTCCGTCTTCCACTATCGCTCAAGACTCGCTTCTAAAAGTTCAACCCCCTATTTTTTCAGAAGTTAAATTTTAGGACAGAAAAACCCCGTCCTAAAATTCACTCACAGAGAGAGTGATGCGTTTTGGAATGTTAGTTAGTTAAAACATACTAAATATTCTCTTTCTGATAATTACCTTTATTAATATCCTTCATTATTCTATCCATCATACCCAAAATTAACATTTTTGCTTTTTTATTATTCAAGGACAAGTTCTCTCCAAAGATTTTATCTTTCTTCAATCTTAGGACAATCGGCACAACTAAGTCTTTTTGCTTAAATACATAAACAATGATTCTACCAACTGCACGACTGGTTATCCGCAACTTTATTAATTCTCCTCCTTTATATCCTAAGTTAGATAAGCGAATAGAAGATGGTGATATTTTTTTGGTCGTTTTTTTAATATCTTCAATAGAATAATATTTTTTTAATGGTTTTAATTCTCTTTTTAAAAACGACTCGGTTAGTATTAAAAACATTCAGATTAAATTTCAGTTTTATTAAGTAAACTCCCTAATTTATTGGCTTTCTTAACAATCTCTCTGTCAGCAAAAATATCATCGTAATAATCATTACTGGGTTGTAATGATACCCTTAAATCATTATTTAAATATGCCTTCATAGCCATAATTAAAAGAGCTTTCAGGGTAATTCCTTCCTCTTTAACCTTTTTAATAGTTTCTTCTTTTAATTTTGTGCTACTTGTAAAAGTAACTTGTGTTTGTTGATTAATATTCATATTTTTATATGTAGTTAAAAACTATATATAAACTATATAATATCTTTATAATCGTGTCAACCTCTTTTTTATACACAACCCTAATTATTGCTTTAATTTCATCTTCTCTAAAAATTAATTTGGCTAGTTTTAATAAAATTATTTTCTTTACAATTTATTGCTTTAGAACCAAAAATATACCCATGTTTAGATATATTTTGAAAAAAAAATTTATAATTTTTTATCAACATAGAGAGAGATTTCCGCCCTCACTTTTTGCCGAAGAACGAAAAGCTCGCTGGTCTAAAATTAGCGTCCGATATGCCGACTGGTATATCCGTCCGACACTTTCCTTTTCGCTCCGTCTTCCACCGTCACTCAAGATTCTCTCCTAACTTGTCCAAATCCCTGCTTCTTCCAGAAGCTAAATTAAAAACCGGGTAAAAGCCGGCTTTTAGTTTACTCGCGGGGAGGGCGGGACGCTATACGAACTGAAATAAAAAAACTTAATAATTTTTTGACCATCATTAAATGATAAAATAACAGGGTTCGAACTGAATAAAACCTCTATAAACAAAAGACAAAGTAAGCTTTTAAGCATCCTTCGTCCCGTTCTGCGGAGAGGGTGGGACGTAGTTGGAACTTTTTTGATAAATTTTTGAATTTTTCAATTAACCTGATATAATACTTTTACAAATATGCAAGATATATCTAATTATCAAAATTTAAGAAAATCATCTCAAGATTTTTATAATAATATTAATTCTGTCTTTTCTCCTGCCTTAAAAGAAAAAATTACTTTTTCTGCTGAAGGATTTAATCACATAGTATTCAAGACTGCAAGAACGGAAAGAGAGCGTCCATCTCAAATTTTACGATTCAAACTATTACCTCTAGCAAAAAAATTAGCTGGAATATCTACCACATATCAAGAATTTGAAGAAACAATTGGAGATTTCACGATCAAAAAATATAAGAAAAAAGTGAAAGAAAGTAAGTCAGTGAAATACTGGGGAATAATAGCAATCATTGATAACAGAAAAATCAAAGTAATCATCAGAAAAATCGGTGATAATGGGTCCTTACATTTTTGGAGTATAGTACCGGCATGGACAACCAACAAATACAGAGACATGAAATTTTTCACGACCATGAAAGGATGCCCAGAAAAAGATTAATGAACGAATACAAAAAAGACTTCATCAAATGAAGTCTTTTTTGTTATGCCTGCCTTCAGCTTATGAATTTAGCCGAATAGGACTGACGCCCCACAAGCATATTGGTATTATATAGGAAACAAGGGGCTATGTCAATAAATATATCCACAATCAACTATGGAACACTGTCTTTTTGTTTTAATATTACATAAAACATCATAATATTTTTTATTGTTTTTTCTCAATCCCTAGCCAACTTTGGAACAAAAAGACACCAAAAAATAAGGCTTAACCTTATTTTTCTCTAATGCGGTGTTTTTTGAACGAAGTTCGAACATTTTTTGAACAAAACCCCCAATAAGGAAGTCAGCCCCGCCACTGCTCGACAAGCTCGCCACACCACAGAAAAATACTTTTTGCTCTTTTCATTTTGCGCGCGTCCAATTTTTTCTTCTTTTAATGAAAAGAGTATTTTTCTGTGGTGTTCTGCCTTCCAAATATTCAGGCAGGTGGCGGGGCTGTCCACAATTTGATTTCGTAAAGAAAAAGTGGAATTCCCCCCCCTTCCGCTTTTTCTTTTCTCAAACGGAACGGGAACGGAAGCAGTCGGGCAAAAATTCCTTCCCCCCAACCCCCTTCCTTTTTGCCCGCCTGCTTGGCGGAGTTTATCCCGCAAACAGCTTCACTGTTGTGCGGGACCCCCCAAAACTTTTCGGCGGACGGACGGCGGGAC
>CAZPPL010000037.1:779-4413 GCA_964588465.1 uncultured Gammaproteobacteria bacterium | reverse complement strand
ACACCACCCGCGAGTTTCACGAAATTGCCGCTCAGTGGCAGGAGGTTGGCATTACCCCAGAAAAACATTTGGCTTTTTATTGTGGTACAGGCTGGCGTGGCAGCGAAGCTTTCTTCAACGCCTGGCTCATGGGCTGGCCCCGCGTTTCGGTTTTTGATGGCGGCTGGTTTGAATGGAGCAACGACCCGGACAACCCTTATGAGACAGGAATACCCGAGGGAAATTCCCGGTAGAGTTTCTCATTTGGACAACAGGGAATTATTCTCGGTTGAACCATGCTGTTTTCATCACCCTAATACCGGAATAAACAGTATCTTTGATGGTTATCTGAGTAATTGCGTACAAGTTAAATCAGAGCTATTGAGTTAAATTAAGAGATAAATTATGGAAGAAAAAGCATTAATATATAGTGAAAATGAGTTTGGAAAGATAGATGGAAAAGTTGCAAATGGACTTGTCCGGTACTCGGAACGATATGAAATCATTGGCATTATAGATAGTACAAAGACAGGACTTGATGCAGGAGAATGTCTTGATGGAATGAAAAAGGGAATTCCTATATTCCGAAACATTGATGATGCCTTGGATAATTTGGGGTATATTCCTAAATATTTTATCTATGGTCTTGCACCTCTTGCTCCATTTCTTGACAAGGAACAGAGACAGATAGTTATAACTGCAATGGGAAAAGGAATGAACATTATAAATGGTCTTCCTGAATTCTTTACTGATGATAAAGAATTTATGCAAAAAGCAAGTGAATGCAATGTGAAAATATTTGATTTTCGAAAACCTCCCGAACGAAAAGACTTACATCTTTTTTCCGGTCAGATTTTCAAGAACAAAACTCCGGTAATAGTTGTTACCGGTACAGATTGTGCCGTTGGTAAAATGACTACTGCCCGGAATATAGTTGAGACATTAAAAAAAGAAAATATAAATGCTGTTTTTATAGCTACAGGACAAGCAGGTTTGATTCAGGGGGCAAAGTATGGGATGGCATTAGATGTTCTAACTTCAGGTTTTACGACAGGAGAAGTTGAAAAAGCAATTTTAGACGCAGTCAACACAGAACATCCTGATTTAATCATTGTTGAGGGTCAGGGTGGGTTAAGTCATCCTGCATTTAATTCTTCAGCTGCCATTATAAAAGGTTCAAATCCAGATGCAATAATTATTCAGCATCCACCAAAAAGAAAAAATCGTTGTGATTTCCCGACAATTCCTATGCCGGCATTGGAAACCGAGATAGAGCTTAATGAAGTGTTTTCAAAATCCAAAGTAATTGCCATTACAATTAACCATGAGGATATGGCTGAGGCTGAATTGGAAAAAATAATAGCAGAATATGAAGACAGATATAAACTACCTGTTACGGATGTTTTAATGTATGGTTGCGATAAGATTATTAAAAAAATATATGAAGTATTCCCCGAAATACTAAAGTGAGTATTTACATTATGACACCGAGAATAGAAATAAACCTAGAGAAAATTGCCCATAATGCAAAAATATTGAAAAAACTTTATGGTTCAAAAGATATTGATATAATTGGTGTAACAAAAGTAGTTTGTGGAGATCCTAAGATTGCTGAAATTATATTAGAAAGTGGAATTTGCACACTAGCTGATTCAAGAATAGCTAATATCAAAAAAATGTGCAATGCAGGCATTCAAGCACAATTTCTGTTATTGAGAACCATTCGGAGTAAAGCCAAAGAAGTGATAAATTATGCGGACATTAGTCTTAATTCGGAACTTTCGGTAATTAAGGAACTTTCGAAATATGCAGTAAAACAAGATACCACGCATAAAATTATACTTATGGTGGAGTTGGGCGATTTAAGAGAGGGAATAATGCCCTCTGATATAGAAAATACCATTAAAGAAGTAATAGCGTTGAAAGGAGTTAAACTTGTAGGTATTGGGACAAATCTGGCTTGTTTCGGGGGAATTGAACCTGATGATAAAAAAATGAGGCATTTGTCCTCGATCGCAAAAAATATTGAAGAGAAATTCAAATTAAAATTAGAGTTTGTTTCCGGGGGAAACTCAGCTAATTATAATTGGTTTATTGCAACGAAAGATACTGGGAAAATCAATAATTTAAGATTGGGAGAATCAATATTTCTGGGGTGTGAAACGCTTTACAGGAAACCAATTCCGGAATTATTTACAGATGCTTTTACACTAAAAACAGAGGTTATTGAATCGAAAATAAAGCCATCAGCACCTTATGGAAAAATTCATCAAGATGCATTTGGAAATATTCCAAAATTTTTTGACCGTGGTTTAATAAGAAGACTTTTACTTGGAATTGGATTACAGGATGTTTTAGTTTCAGGATTAACGCCCGTGTTGGATATTAATATTATCGGGGCAAGCAGCGACCATATTATCCTTGATGCCAAACAAATGGAAATCAAAGTAGGAGATACTGTTGAGTTTAACCTCAATTACGGAGCATTACTCTCAGCCATGACCTCACCGTATATAATTAAAATCTATAAATAATTTTATGACAGCAAAAGAATATTGCGAATTAGTTGAACGATTAGACCGCTTCCAAAAGCAGCTTATTCCAACTATTGTTGTTAAGGAAGACCATTCTCCGTTAATCAGTTTAAAAGAATCGGGATTTAATTTAATGTTTGAACCATCTGTTTACAAAGGTTACAAATATTTGGTTAGAGAAGCCATTTTTGAAAAAATAGGACGGATAAGCAAATTTTTGGATAAGGAAGATAAAAGATTAATCATTCGTTCCGTATGGAGAGGTTTTGCACACCAAAAGCTTTTACGGGATAGAAGAGCTAAAATTATAAAAAAAAAGTATCCAAATAAATCATTAAAAGAAATTAGAAAAATAGTTTCATATTTCATTGCTCCGGAGGAAGAATCTATGCATTCAACCGGTGGAGCTGTGGATGCGTTAATCTATGATTTGAAAAAAGATTGCGTAATGGACTTTGGAAATAATGACGGATTACATTTAGACCTTAATGAAACCTGTTATCCGTTTCATCCAAACATTACAGCACAAGTAAGAAAGAACCGAGAACTTCTTATAAGCCTCTTTGATAAAGAAGATTTTGTAGTTGACCCTAAGGAATACTGGCATTTTGATTATGGAAATGTTATTTGGGCAATAGAAAAAGGAGGAAAATCTGCTAAATATGGTATTATTAAAAAATAATCAGCCCTTACAATAACACCTATACTGCATACCGCAATTACTTGTAAAAATGAACATAATATGCTATATTTCAATATATTTGCAACCAGGAAATCAGTAAAAATAAATGCGGCGCGCAGCATTGCGCAACCGTCCGTTGGGTGCAAGGCGAGAAAAGATCCCGTAAAAAAACTATGACACTTCACGAAGTGGATAAGCCACTCCATGTTGTGCCACAAATTAAAAGAACACAGATGTAATTTCTACCTTTCAATCTTTGTAAAAAAATTAAAACAAAGATTATGTTCACAAAACAGGTAGATATTATGGAATTAAAACAATGGTTGTTGTTAAAAGAGAAAGGTGAGAGCAACCAACATTATTAGATTTTCAGCAATACATTCGGGACTTAGGGTTTATTATGAAATAACGTATCTGGAATCGGCGAAGTAATTTTGTG
>CAZPPL010000037.1:0-769 GCA_964588465.1 uncultured Gammaproteobacteria bacterium | reverse complement strand
AGGGCAAAAGAACGAGTCGAAACGGATAGGTTATTTCATAACAATCCCTTAGTTGAAGAGCGTGGTTTTGAAAATGACAATATTCCGGAAATATTTATGCTTTTAAGTGAAGAAATTGGTGAAATGGAATGTTGAAACAAACAGATTCAGTTAGAAATAGATTGAAGTTAGCCGCGAGGTATTTCTCCATAATTGCATGGCAACTACGCTTCAGGCGTGGGCGCCTGAAGCAGGGCGTGGGGAACCGAGGCCGCCCAAACTGTTTATTTCACCATTCCGGTGAACCCCATGAAAGCCAGCGCAAGAATACCGGCGGTAACCAGTGCTATGGGGACGCCGCGCATGCCTTTGGGGACTTCGATGATTTCGAGATGCTCACGGATGCCGGCAAAAATTACCAGCGCCATGGTATAACCGACAGCGGTAGCCACAGCAAAGACAACGCCCTGCATCAAATCAAAATGTTTCTGAACGGTCAGGATGGCCACACCAAGGACAGCACAGTTGGTGGTAATCAGCGGAAGGAAAATTCCGAGTGCCTGGTAAAGCGAGGGGCTGATTTTTTTCAGAATAATCTCCACCATCTGCACCAGCGCGGCAATAACAAGGATGAATACAATGGTTTGCATGAAGACCAGTCCCATGGGCTCAAGGATATAATATTGAAATAACCAGGTTACCATCGTGGCAAGGGTCATCACGAAAAGAATGGCACCACCCATGCCAATGGAGGTTGAGATACGGGTGGAGACGCCAAGAAAAGGGCAAA
>CAZPPL010000036.1:0-4600 GCA_964588465.1 uncultured Gammaproteobacteria bacterium | reverse complement strand
AATGAAATTACTTTTGTATCTTTATATTCTTCCTCCAAAACCTTTTAAATTTGATGACACTAAAATTATATTTATTTTTATTTAATCAACAATGCTATTTTAGTTATAATGATTTTAACAACTTACTCCACTTTTTTGCTGTTTCTTTCATAGAAAAGTATTCTAAAATACTCTTTGTATTAGTTTGTAAGTTCAAAAGTAACTTTTTATTACTCTCTAACTTTCTAATTATTTCTGGATAATTATTAATATTATCTTCTATTATAACATTTACTTTATTCTTTATTGGGTAACCTCTGAATGCTAAAGAGGTGCCAATCACAGGTTTATAAGCTAAAATATAACTCAATACCTTAGTTTTTATTCCACCACCATTTAGTAATGGTGCTAAGCAAAGATCAACACCAGCTAAAATTTTTTGCAATTGTTTTTGCGAGACGGATCCAATAATTTCAACATTTTCAATTTTTTTGCTTTTGCAATTTTTTCCAATTATTATAAAATGTTTGTCAATAAGTTTTGGTGCGATTTTTTCAGTTATAATAGAAATTGCCTCATCATTCGCATAGTAACCACATACACCTATGAAAAGAATTTTTTTAATGTCTTTTATAAATTTCTTTGGTGGATTGGGTATTTTACTTATCTCTAAAAAAGGTATCACATTTATTTTTTCAGATTTTATATTAAAATCTTCACTTACTTTCTTTTTATCTTCATATGTAAAAACTATTATCATATTTGCTAAATTAAACATTTTTTTAAATAAATTTAAGTGATAAGTCATATATTTCTTTTTCAATTTTTCTACAAAAAACTTTGGTATATTATACTTTTTTATTGCTTTAAAAACATTATTTAAAAGGTCAATAGGAGAATCAGAACAAGCTATTATTTTAATATTATTAACTAATTCTGAAATTTTTTTAGCAAGATCTATAATTTGCATAGAAGTGACTATTAATATATCGGGCTTAAATCCTTTAACAGTATTTACAAATTTTTTATTATTATTTATTAATTTTATTGAAATTCTATAATTGAAAAAATATAAGTAGAAGAAGTCAAAAACTCTATGTAAATTTATTCCCTCCTCATAATACTTTGCCCCTTTTATTATATTACACTTAATATTTCTTTCAATAAAATATTCTTTATTTGAGTCGCCTATAGAAAATATTTCAACTTTATTGCCTAATTTTAATAATACTTTTGCAATAGTTATTGAAACCATTTCGTATCCACTTACAATGTTGGATAATTGTTTATATTGTAAAATTGCAACTCTCACTAAAATCAAATCTATTTATCAAATAATTACTAATCTATTTTATATAGAATTGTAAAAATCTATTTTTCTTCTTTGTGGTTTAAGTTTGCCACATTAACCCTAAAAATGTATTATATATTATTTAATTTACCTAATTTTTTATATAAAATTCTTAAAAGGGTAGGTTATGCATTTTTCTTGAAAATGAAAAATATAATACTACTGTTAATCAATATATATTATAATAATAGACAAGATAGAAAAAGATTTTGGTTTAATCCACCAAGTTTTTGGTAATGACAGAGTAAAGTTAAAAAGTTTTGTTGATAAAGTAAACTCCTTTTCTGCAATAAATCAGATAATATATTTATCTATGCATTAGATATTTTAATGTCCCCTAAAGAAAAATTAGAATTACTCAGTATTAAAGGTAATATATCAGAAAGATCATTATATTCAGATGTACAAAAGATTAGAGAGAATATTCAATACTTTTTAATAAAAACCAAAAAATAATTTAAAAGTATGGATTAATAAATTAGATTTAAATTTAAGATTTCTCATCTTTTTATTTTGAAGAAGACCTGTAGACATAGTAAAATATAGATATTTTAGAGATAAACGATTTGATAAAAAATAGATATATAATGTACCTCACAGATGCAACATTTATTACACTTATAACCTAAAAGGATAATAAGTATGAAACACATATGGATAAAATGTTAAAAGTATATATTAAAATCTCAGAAAAAATATATTTCCTAATGTTTAGTTATGGTGAGAACATACAGAAAGTAAAAATAGGATTAGGAAAAACATTTTGAATTATCTTATGTTAAAGTCGAGGAAGGTAATGATATATAAAAAGTATATAGAGGAATCTGAAAATAATTACGAAAAGTTTTCGAATTAATAACAAAGACTATTTTGTATAAAAAGAAGGTCATATAATGATAGTAAATTCATACATCTTTTTTCTTAGAGGAGTATATAAGGGATTATAGATATAATAAAAACTCCAAATTTGAAAGAAAGGTTGGAAAAGGAAATAAACTCATAAAAACTAAAATAATATAAATTTATACAGACTTTTTCATATATAGAAGAGAATATGTCTTTATCTTAAAATTTAGATAATATTGGATTAATATATAAATAGAATAGAATGTTTTTTTATTTTCGAAAGTAATGTTAATGCAGATTCTTTAGAAATACTGAAAATATACAAGCAGAGATGCGGATGAAAACTTTATACAAAGTATGTAAAGAAAGTAAGGAAAATTTAGGTTCAATTAAGCAAGGGAATAAATATGCAATTATTGATGCATTATTATGTTTTTTACCCTTCCTTTAATGAATTTGACACTTAAATTTTGTAAGAATCCTATTAAAAATTTTAAGTTACTCAAAAATATCCTGAAAATTTGGTACTTATAATAATTTATTCTAAAAATTGGTTCAAGATTAAGATTGTAAATAACTTTTTACTATAATACAGTTAATTATTGGAGATCTTTAATTCAAATATGGGATAATAACTTGATTTGTGATGATAAAACCTATTTGATGAATTGATTTAGGTGAAGAAATTAGTGAAGACTATATTTCAGATGGTAAAGTTAAGTTAGCATGTTTAGAAATATCAATATTAAAAGTAGTTACTTTGTATTTTATATGTTTTAGAATTAGAGCTATATGTCTAATCTTGTATTCCCAATTAAAAATAATAATTATCCTTTTTATATAGATAGATTATATAATTTCTTACTAAATGAGATATATTATAATTTTCAGTAATATAATTGTTTTTATAACTTTCATTTTTTAGTATAAGATTACCTTCCTTATTTATCACTTTTAGGTATCATTATATGAATATACATTATTATAGTTTATTGAGTTTATCTTTTTTTATCATTATTGTTTTAATAATTGGTTATAATCTCTTTGAAATTTTTTAATTATATGCTTTTTTTCAAATGTTTTTGCCTTTGCTATGAATAACTTTGATATCATCAATTTCTCTTTAGAACTTAAATTAAAATACTGATTTATTCTATCTGATAATATTTTTGCATTTAATGGCAAAACAAATTTATTATTAATTTTATATACTATTTCTTTTGTTCCTGTAACATTTGAAACAATAGTGGGCAAACCACCAAACATCGCCTCTAAAGAACTAACTGGAAAAGCATCTCCACGCCCCATATGGATATATAATGAAGATTCTTTTATAACTTTCATCAAATCATTTACATTTTTTATGTAACCTAAAATATAAACTTTTTTTAATTTGTTTTCTTTTAGATATTTATTTAAACCTTTAATTGTTCCAACTATATTTAATTCTGCATCTGGCCACTTTTCCTCCACATTTTTAAATGCATCTATTAAAAGATCAACACCTTTACAATATATATCTTGTTTTCCTATAAATAAAATTTTATGTTTTTTTAATGCTGGTCGTTTATTTTTTTGCGTTGAAAGTTTTTTATGCATATTAGGATTAATAAAAGGATAAGCAACAATTGTCTTTGCATCTGGTACAAAATATTTTATTAAATCTTCCTCCATTTTGCCAATACATACAAAGATATCTACTTCTTTCAGTAATCTTAATCCAAACCTTCTTCTTAATCCTGTTATCCTATTTGTTTTCATGTAATATAACAAAGGACTTGCTAATATATTAACTATTTTTGCGTCTTTCTTTATTAAACCAAATTTTTTTGCTAGTACTGGGAATATATATGTACTTTCACAAAAATAAACATCATAATTCTTAGGTACTTTAATTAAAAATGAAAGTGTTTGGAATGTCCATTTTAATATAGCTATTGGATTTTTTGAATCTGAACGAACTTTCGGTGCTGGAAAGAAATCTGCTTTAAGTGTTTTTGCTAAGGATTTATGAGAAGGATGTAACCCGTAATAAATAAACAGAGTTCTTTTTTTAGATGTTCTCATATAATAACCTAAAAATCTTTTTAAGTTCATAACTTATTTATAAAGGTATTATCAATATTATTATTTTTATTTAAGAATGGCTTTATGTGGTTATATTCTGATAAATATATTTATTTAATCTATTTTCATTACCTCTTGTATGGCTTAACAGTATTTATTGTTAAAATTTTTACAAAATACTTTATAAAATATAGGTGCCACATTTTTAAATATGTGTTTATAAATATAAAATCTAAATGAAATAATCTAAATCATAAAATATTATATCTTTTTCGTGAAAATAAGAAAATAATTTATAATAACCACCATAATGCCAAATTCTAATATCTGCTTCTTCAATATTTTGTTTTGCTTTTA
>CAZPPL010000035.1:0-4665 GCA_964588465.1 uncultured Gammaproteobacteria bacterium | reverse complement strand
AGTGTGGCACTCAAGATAGCCACAGCCGAAACCTGGGTGGTCAGTCACGCACAGGAACATCCTGACCAGTACATGGACCTTAAAGACATCTTGCCATTACTTAAACCGTGGCGGGGATCATCATGAATAAACTAAAGGCGCATCTAGGTGCCAACGTGCGGCGGTACCGCATCGAGCGCGACTGGACACAAGTCACCCTGACCGCTGCTGCACACATTGACCGTAACACTGTTGGCGCCATTGAGAACTGTCGCAACGATGCCAGGCTCACCAACATATTAGCCCTGGCGGGCGCACTAGGGGTGTCCCCATATGCCCTGCTGCTACCGGCACCCACACCACCCAGTGGCACTCAGGAGGCACCCACACCACCCAGTGGCACTCAGGAGGCACCCACACTACCCAGTGGCACTCAGGAGGCACCCACACCACCCAGTGGCACTCAGGAGGCACCCACACTACCCAGTGGCACTCAGGAGGCACCCACACCACCCAGTGACACTCAGGAGGCACCACTGAGCGCCCCTACACTACACTGGCACACCTTTGCCCAGGTATTACAAACCTGCCGCGCATCCCCCGATGCCATACGGCATTACCTAGAACGTGCGGGAATCATCTTTGAATAGCCACCTAAGGAAGTAAAAACCATGAGAC
Source organism: uncultured Gammaproteobacteria bacterium (assembly GCA_964588465.1). Taxonomy (GTDB): domain Bacteria; phylum Patescibacteriota; class Patescibacteriia; order Patescibacteriales; family UBA12465; genus UBA12465. Next base: position 4,008 of record CAZPPL010000035.1, on the reverse strand, counting down.
TGAATCAACTGACAAGCGCGATCCCTTCCCTCTACGCCACGGGCACCCCGGTAACACTCGTGGGCCCCCCCGGCATTGGCAAGACAGACTTTGTGCGGACCCTTCCCGCGTTATTGTCGGCCCATACAGGTCACGAGTTTGGGCTGGTAGTACGTGAAGCCACAGGCATGGACGCACCTGATGTGCTGGGCATTCTGGTGCCACAAAAACGTGAAGATGGGGTAGCTGTGTCGTGCTACACCATGCCTGATATTATGCGTGCGGTAGAGGCCACTGGCCTTGAACATGGCGTGCTGTTTATCGATGAGGTTGGGCAGGGTGATGCCCTGGTGCAAAAGGCACTGGCCTCTTTATTCAACGAAGGCCGCATCGGTGATTACACCCTGCCAACTGGCTGGTATGTGATGGGTGCCACTAACCGTGTCGAAGACAGGGCTGGCGTAGCACGTGAGCTTATGCACTTTATAAACAGACAGTGCCGTATCGACATTGAGCCAGACATACAGGGCTGGCTGCGTTGGGCAAGAGACACTGACATACATCACATGTTGATGGCCTTTGCCAATTTTCGCCCCGGTGTCGTTATCAGTGACAAAGTACCCGCAAAACCCGGACCCTACTGCACTCCCCGGTCCTTCACCGCCGCTGCCCGATTCCTGGTGAAGGCGGGGCACGCTCAGGGACTGCGAGGTGACAACACACTGCCTGACGATGAGGTGACACAAGGCGTGGTAGCGGGATACATAGGTCAGGGTGCATCGGCAGAATTGTTTGGATTTTTGAGGGTTGAGCAACACTTGCCACAATGGGCCGATATTGTGAGCAACCCCATGGAGGCAAAACTGCCGCCTGTTGATCGATTTGACGCCGCGTATGCAGCGTCCAGTCTGGTTATTGCCAGGGGTGATGCCGACACACTGGATGCGGGCTTTACTTACTGCCAGCGCCTGCCTGTAGAGTTGCAGACAATGGTAGTACGGGGACTTGTTGACGCACTCGGCGGCGATGCCCTGGCCTCACCGGCGGTGACTGAGTTTATCGCCGAGCACACCGCACTGGTCTCTGACAGCCTGTAATACACCACTTAGGGGGTTTCATCATGAATGACGTCGACATAGGCAACACCCTCACTGGCAGTTTTCTGCTGGTGGACCTCACCATGCGCTGCTTTTCTGGATTCAAAAAAGACAGCCGCGCCAGCAATGAGGTAACGGCCAACGCGGACGCTATCAGTAACGCCGCTAAAGTCACTAAAGACCTGCTGGCAGGGGCGCGGATCGAACTGAAGGCGGTGGTAGCAGCGCAAGGACACATCCGCTCGTTTTTGTATCGGGAGACCTTGCCCTGGAGCGCAGCCGCAGACGGTGACAAGGCCGGGGCACGCCTGCTAGCCGCTAAAAAGTCCCTTTCTTTTTTGGCAGAATACAAGACCTTGGTAGTGACCTATGAGGCAGCCCGCGATGCCTTTCTAGGCGTGTATGACCTGCGACGCCAGCAGGCCATGGTGAATCTGGGAGGCCTTGCTGATGCCCAGGACTACCCCACTGCCAGCAGGATAACGGACAGCTTTAGTGTGGATATGTCACTGATGCCTGTGCCAGCAGCCACTGACTTTTCCCGGCTCACCCTGCCCGTTGAACTGACACAGGCCCTGGCAAAACGTATTAGCAGTCAGCAGCTGAGCGCCATGAAAAACGCCGTAGACGACCTGAGGGGGCGTATAAAAGATGAGCTGGCGCGTATGGTTAAGCAGCTAGGGGACTTTGCTGATAATGGCAAGGGCAGGCTGTACGGCAGTCTGGTAGGCAATATGCGTGGGCTGGTCGGGCTGTTACGTGACAGTAACATTGACGATGATACTAAGTTGGACGACTTGGCCGCTGACCTGGATACCTGCTTACTGCACAGTATAGATACGCTACGGGCATCGCCTGCCCTTGCCAGGGATGTGTCGGTGAAGGCGCTCAAGATAACCGGTGACCTTGAAGAAGGTCTATACTTTTAACCTGGGGGTACACAGATGAACAAAGAAAACACACCTATAGTGGCGACAGCCATGTCTTACCTGCTGACATCACAGCCCTTTTTTGCGGTGCTGCTGATGGAGCTGGCAACGGTGCATGAGGTTTCAGGTAGCCATCATGTAGAGATGGCAGCGGCAAACAACAAAGACATATACATCAATACAGACTGGGCGCAGACAAAAACCTCGCGCGAGATAGCCTGGACGCTGGCACACGAAATCCTGCACATCCTGCTGAGGCACTGTGACAGAAGTAAGGTTTATAGTGACAGCGGCGTGGGGCCAGACGGCAAGCCTTATAACTTCTACAAAATGAATATGGCCACTGACTACGTTATCAACGGCATACTGGAGGCCGCTTCGGTAGGCACCCGGGTTGAAGAAGCACTTTATGACAAGGACATTGGGGTAGGGGACCAGGCTGACGACGTGTATTGCAAACTGCCCCATAGTGAGGGTAGCAAGGGTAGTGGGGATAGTGGGGGTAGTGAGGGTAGTGAGGGTAGAGCAGGACATGATGACCACCTGCAACCCGAGCCTGGTGGGGATGCGGTGGCTCAGGGGCAGGTGCGGGCCGCCGCAGCAAACGCAGCCTCAGCGGCTAAAGCGGTAGGCACCCTGCCAGGGGGGTTAGCCCGTCTGGTAGAAGCACTTATGGAGCCCACGCTCGACTGGCCTGCACTGCTACGGGATTTTATGGTGGTAAGTCTGGGCCACGACGTACCGACATGGCGGCGTGCGAACCGCCGCAGGCTTGTGATGCCGCCTTATGCAGCTCTCCCGGGCACTCAGGGGCACAAGGTCGGCAGTGTTGCCATATTGGTGGACACTTCCGGGTCAATAACAGATGGCCAACTTGCCGCGTTCATGGCTGAAGTGAGTGGCGTACTAATGGATGCGGTGCCTCAGGAAGCAAAAGTGTTCTGGGTGGACACTGAGGTGGCAGGCGTTGACGAGGTCGATGAGTGCACAGACCTGCTGGCGCTCACCCCAAAAGGTGGCGGCGGCACGGCGCTGCATGTGGCCTTCCCGACAATAGAGGAGGCCTTTGAAGCACCTGTGGATTGCTGTGTGATACTGACCGATGGATGTACAGACCTGGACATTGCGCATAGACCGTCGTTCCCGGTGATGTGGTGTATGACAACGGAGGCGGAAGCGCCCTATGGGATCAACGTGCGGCTGGACGGCTAGTGAAAGCGCCACTGATATACAAATGCGTACCCACTACCGGCGCTGCTGCCCTGGACCGCGGCCTGCGGGAGCACTATAAATGCCTTGGCCATGCCCTTGGCCTTGGCCTTGGCGTTGGCTTCAGTGGCTGCGCCTGCGCCGGCCTCAACTGTAACGACTGTGCTCTGTATAACCCTCATGGCGCCACAACGGTTGGCAGTGTGGCACTCAAGATAGCCACAGCCGAAACCTGGGTGGTCAGTCACGCACAGGCACATCCTGACCAGTACCTGGACCTTAAAGATGTCTTGCCATTACTTAAACCGCGGCGGGGATCATCATGAAAGTGCCATTGATGTACAAAGGCGTACCCACTGAGGCCGCTGCCATGCTGGACCGCAACCTGCGGGAGCAATATACCTGCCTTGGCGCTGGCGTTAGCTTCGGCACCGCCTGCACCGGCCTCAACTGTAACGACTGCGCCCTGGACAACCCCCATGGCGGCGCCACGGTCGGCAGTGTGGCACTCAAGATAGCCACCGCCGAGGTCCATATGAGTAAATACACACAGGCACACCCTGACCAGTACCTGGACCTTAAAGACATCTTGCCATTGCTCAAACCGCAGCGGGAGCCATCATGAAAGTACCACTGATATGTAAACGCACACCCACTGAGGCCGCTGCTGCCCTGGACCGCACCCTGCGGGAGCAATATACCTGCCTTGGTCTTGCCCTTGGCTACCCCCTCGGCCCCGCTGACTGCACCGGCCTCGCCTGTAACGACTGCGCCCTGCACAACCCCCATGGCAC
>CAZPPL010000034.1:0-4776 GCA_964588465.1 uncultured Gammaproteobacteria bacterium | reverse complement strand
AAATTCACAAGATGGTAAAAAAGGGTAAAAACTGCATTAAAAAACCGGGACAATGTATTAAATCCCCATAGGTAGAAAGCTTGTTTGCCAATGGTTTAGCCCAACTCCGTGAAGCTAAAGCTACGGGACAGGCATAATTTAAAACCCAATTGAGCATTATTTTGTTTTAGCAAACAGAAAAAAACCAGGCAGTAGATTTTTCCTAATCTGCTGCCTGGTTTTTTGGGCTCAACCGGGTCTTAAATTCTATTATGTTGGGCACGGTAATTATTTCTTTTTTATCAATTCGTGTGGATTATTCTTATAATTAATTATACCAACTGTGTTAAATAGCAACTCAATAATTTCATTCTTCTTTAAATTCCTGGTTTTATAATCCAAAAAAATATAAAGCAGTTGAATTCCAGTTAAAAGACAGTGTTTCATTTGATTTGCATAAGGTAACATTTGATCAGGAAAGTCTATTTTATTTTGTCGGTTTTCTAATTTCTCATTTTTAAAAGTATTGACAATTAGAATTCCTTTCGGATTGTAGTCATTCTCTGCATGGTAATTGCTAACCCACTTTTGCAATTGCGCTAAATTTTTCTCTGCGGCGCTCTTTGTTAATCCTTTTACTTCTAATACGGCAATATTCTTATTTGCTTTTATTACCAAATCATCCTTATTACCTTCAGTTTTTATCGTCTCAAATCCCATTTCTTGAAATACAAATTCAACAACACTTTCTAATATTGTACCATCTGAACTAAATAATCCTTTTAAAAATCGGTAATTTGAAAGTTTTGATTTACTATCTTCAATTTGGAGTTTTATTTTTTCCTGATTTTTTCTTAATTTTTGTAAATTATTATTTTCTTTTATTTCACCAATTAAACTATATTCATCAACCCAATCTGGTAAATTTTGCAGTAATGGTTTGCTATTCTTTTTTATCTCTGAAATAAGGAATAATAGGGAATTTAAAAAGTTTTTACTATTGTTGCTTTCCCTAAGTTCTGGTTTTAGTTTCGGTAGAATTATTATTAAACCACTATCGATCTTAAAATACTCAGAAACAACATATTTTGTATCTTTTATAAATAGCAGTGGAATTCCATCTGGTTTTTCGATTTTCAAATCATAATGAAGAAAATTTCTGTTTCTACGTAGAAAGTCAACTATAAATTCATCATTATTAGAGTCAATATTATGACCGCGAATCTTTGAAAATTTTGGTTTTTTAATGCTTAAACAATCAATAAAGTCAATTTGGAAGTCTTCACCATTAGTCTCACAGGTATACTCATATTTATTGAAAATCGGTGAAGTAATTATTAATGTCCTACCTATCTTAAAAAACTCACTGAATTCTTCCTTTCGTTTGATTATATATTTGTGTAAGATTTCAATATTTTTCTTTTCAGTTTTATTCTTTTTTGTGTGCGAACCAGGTAATACACTATGTGATGACTCGACATCCCAAAATATTATTTCTGCATCAAGAAATGTAATTTCTGAAAAGAATGGTGAATCAGTTACATTGCTAACTTGATTTGTGCTTAATGGAACTCCTATGTTAATTATATTCATATGACTTAAATCTTATTGTGCCCAACTCGTCTATATCACCTCCAAATTCACAGTTCATTCTAAAAACAGTGGTGGGATATCATCATCCTTTCATTGTGTTTATCGTTCCATTCTTCGTTTACCGGTTTTTTGTTTTCGGTAAAAAAGGGGGCGGGTATGTCAATTCCGGTTCATTTGTTTTTGTTTCAACCTGTAAAGGTAATAAAATGAACCGGAAAACAAAACCGGACTAAATAATGAAGTTGTTTAAAGTCTTTGCAAGAAAATTTGACTAAACAATTTAAAATCAGCAAATAAACATCTTATTTATATGACCTACCCCTTCATCCCCTTTCTCGCCTTAGGCGAGAGGAATATGTGGTATTTATTTGCTGATTATAAACATCAAATGGGAAGACTTTAAACAACTTCTGTATACCAATTACATAACCCTCGTCTAAATCACTGATAGTTCTTATTAATTCAATTCTTTTTAGTGCATCCTTATTTTCCGAAAACACTACATCCTTAATTGCCGATTTTACTACATTGTTATTTTCCGGATACACATAGATAAAATCCCCCCCCCCTTTTGCTGCCGGTTTTCCCGGAGTGCCGGGACAGGCTGTCAACAGCGCGTTCAGATTTGGCCGTCCCGACCATCAGAACGCTGATTGTTATCGGCTGTTTTTCTTTTGTTTGTCAGCATGTCGTTCTGATGTTTGAAGATTCATAAACCAGTCCTTGTCTTTAGTAGCCATTTTGTAAAAGGCAATCGTATTGTCATAATATTTTTCATATCCTATCTTCTTCATATTATCAATAAGTATTATTGGAGATTCTTTGTAAAGCTCATTCCAAATATTTGTCCAGTCCAAGACAAGTCCTGATAGAAGTACCTGTTTACCTTCTTTTACAGGTGCTTCAAATACCCTAACATAAGCTGGATGTATTGGCAAACTATTTTCAGGAGCAGTAAAAGATTTGCCCAATGATAATCCTATCCAGTTTTGTGCTGTCTCAAGTCGTGCAGCTTCAATAAGAGGAACACCTAAATATGTATTTGATTTATTGTGCAGGATTTGCTTTCCAACTGTTACTGCACCTCGAAGTGGCATAGAAAGTTGTAATGCGGTGCAAAAAACTTTTCCGCACCGTCTTAAAAACTCTGGAAATAAAGATGCGTCTTTTTTAATCCATAGAAGAAGAGAGTCACTAAAATAAGCATAACGAATAGGGAATTGAAACATGCCCGGTACATAAGCGTCCTTGCCGATTGGGGCAAGAGTTTTTGTCCACAAATTATCTGCCACAAAGGGTTTTAGCGCAACTCCAATTAGAGATTGGTATTTTCTATGCATTTCTTCAACACCGTACTCGTTGAAAGCTGTTTCAAAGCCAAGTATGTCAAAGTAAGCAACAATATATTCTTCAATCGTTGGTTCATTGGATTCTTCAGAACTGTAAGGAGAAGCTGTTAGAACAACAGCCCCTCTTTTTGATTTCGGATTTTTTGGAGTAGGGTCGTAATTGTCAGATGCTCCTACATATTTGCCATCTTCATTTATTGCTCCTACAGCAGTACAATATAGGTCTTCGCTAATGGGATTAATATCGTGTCGCTCTAATCCCATTTTTTTATAACTCTCGTCTTCACCATTATAAATGTTGGTGTCTAATAAAACTTTGAAAGTGAAAACTTCGTCCAACTCACACTCGTTCCAAAGTTCTCTACAAGTTTTTACATACTCTTCTGCTGTCCACTTTCGAATTGTGTGTGCCTTTTTATCAAGATAGTCAGCACATGCTGATTTGAAAAGGTCATCATCGTCCTCCAAAAACAATTTGAGATATTCCTCTCGTATTTTATTCATTTTTTTGCGGTCAGTTTAAAGTTTGTACTGTTGTTTATAAAATAGCCGATAACGGTTTGAATATGGTGCGTGCCGCAGTTTGAAACGATTATTTTTCTTGTTACAAAAACCTTTATTATGTGTATTAACTTTCATATTTACAATTAATTGCGGCATGCACTATATTTTTTGTTATGTGCCGATTTTAATTCTTATTTCATTTACAATTTTATTAATCAATCTCACAATTGTTGTAACATCTTTCTTTTTTACAACTATTCTTTGACCAATTTTATAGTTAGTGTCTCCAGATTTTTGTATGTATTTTTCATCAACAATACCTTCGCTATGAGCAAGTAAATGGCGTTTTTGAAAAAGTATATTTAATTCTTGATATTCATTCTTAGATAGCCAATCTTGGTACGATTCATTAAACAATTCTTTCCAATATTTTGCGCCAATTTCAAGGTTTTGAAAAGCATTAAATTTAATTTTTGCATCCGTCTTTTTATTTTCCTTGTAAGTCAACTCACAAAAACGCTGAAATGCAACAACTCCATCTGAAAGTCCCGATTCAATTAACGACCTAACAGTTATTTCAGCTTCATCAGCACTAATTTTAGAAACAGCTTTTCTTATAGTATCAATATTATTTATCTTACTTCTAATTTTCTTAATCGAATTGTCAAAAGTTTCAATTACTGAATTATATCCACAACAAGGGCAAAAGAACGCACTCCCAAGAACAGAATATTTAGCTCCACATTTAGAACAAGTTATTTTTTGCTCAAGCTCCTTTTTTGCAGGAATAGGTAGAATAAATGAGTTCGTTGTTGAACCTTTAAATTCCATTTTCATTGTTAAGAAACCACCTTTGGGTTGTTTCCTATTAAAGTCTTTGGCACTTTCAGAAAACGCTTTATTTATTCTACTTTTGATTTGATTAAATGCTTGTTCTTTTCCTTGTTCTATTTGTTCAGTTGTCCAGAAATTGTCGGCAGGAGCATTTTGCCCACATAGTGGGCAGTAAACGGAATCATCGTTAAATTTATTACTCCAATCTTCTGCTAAAACTTTAAATTGAAACATACAGGTTTCAGAAGGGCATTCCTTGTCGTAATAGCCATCTTCATCTGTTTCAACTGGAATTGAAACTTGCATTTTCCGCATTCTTTCAAGTTCTTTTAATACTTTTTCAAACATTATCGTTTTTCTCTAATTGGCACACAACTCGTCTATATCACCTCCAAATTCACAGTTTATTCTAAAACAGTGGTGGGATATCATCATCCTTTCATTGTGTTTATCGTTCCATTCTTCGCTTGCCGGTTTTTTGTTTTCGGTAAAAAAGGGGGCGGGTATGTCAATTCCG
>CAZPPL010000033.1:0-5260 GCA_964588465.1 uncultured Gammaproteobacteria bacterium | reverse complement strand
TTGTTGCTCTGCTTCCAAGAGTGTTATATGTTGATTTTATTCTTAGTGGAAATTCCGCATTTGAGATAACCCAATCAGTGAATGTAAAGTTCCAAGTTGTGGTATATGATGTTACTACAACACTATTACTTGGTGTTGGTGCATCAGTGTAGTATTGTGTCGGATTATTCAACCTATGTTGCCATTTGCCAAATTCCCCATTTACTCCACTAATCAGTGCCAAAGTTTTACCACTTGAACCTGTAATAACTAAATCTTGTAATATACTTTCTATATCAGTTGTTCCTACAGGTGCAGTTGTTCCGCCTGTAGTATCTGTGACATCAAAACTAAATGTTAAGTTATGCGCATCATATCCGTTTGGCGCAGAGATGTTTGCTTGACTTTTGGTTATGCTTTTTGTCGTTAGTACTACACTACTATCATTATATAACAATTCACCTGTCGTTAATACTCCTTTATTACTTACTGCTCCACGAGATTTATTTCCTCCAAAATTCCCAAAAATTCCATTTGTTCCATACATTTTTATCATCTTTAAAAAATTATAGTATTGCTCTTAATAGTGCTCCTACTCCAGCACCTACAAGTATCTCAGATGCTATTGATTTATCCAAATAATATCCCGCGAAGATGGAACCTAATCCTACTGCTCCATCAAAAACTCTTGATCCTGTTGATAAACCGAAATGTTCCATACTGAAAAATGCGAGTGCCCCAGCACCTCCACTTATAACTCCACATGTTATTGCTTTCATATATATTACCTATGTTTTTTAGCCCAATATTTTTTTAATCCTTTACCTTCTTTTTTTGAACTCCTATGTTTTTTAGCCCAATATTTTTTCATCGCTATGGATTTCTTATGTCGTGTTACTGCACTCATACGTTTTCGTACCATACTAATCACTTATTAAGTCTTTGTCTTATTTGGTGTATACTCACACCCACAAATACTAATGCACCGACGACAACACTTAATGGCGATACCATCGCAGGCGTCAAAAATGAGTTTGGTAGAGTTGATACAGCCGTTGCTATAATATCCGTACCCACTCCGAGTACCCCACCAAAGACAATGCCCTCCACCAAATCTAATGCAATATGTGTAAAAACTCCTTCAGAGTTTATTTCAGAGTTTATTACTTTAATATCTTTAGAATTATCTATACTATCCATATAAATCATCTACTATCATCTACTATATGTTTGTATAGTAAAGTATATAAATGTATCTCTTTATAAATATTTTTTCAGTTTAGACTTATCCAAAACCTTTTTTATACTTTCTTTTACTTTTGGTGGTATTGGTTTTATTTCTATCTCTTTTACTGCATCTTTTAATTTTTTTACATTGTTTTTATTTATCTTTGGTCTTTTTATCTTTACTTTTGTTAGTGGTTGGATCGGATCGGATACTTCAACAATTGTCTCTGTTGCTTTAACTTTCTTTTCTGTCTTTTCATTTTCAAAATTATGTTCTACATCTCTCATTCAAAACACCTTTTCAAATTTAACTAATTTTTTACTCATATCCCATCTATCAACTTTTATGAAAATTGGTTTATGTATTTTTCTAACATCATATTCTGGTTTTACTATACCATTTGCAGTTGATATATCTTTCTGTTCTATTAATTGCCCAAAATAGAATAGATTGGTATTATTAATGATACTTAGTGGTATATATTTCAGTTGCTTAGCACTATAAATAAATCCCACTCTGCTATGCCCACTACGTTCTGCTATCTGTTTAATGGTTCCATAAAACTTAGTATAATTGTGTGTATCATTAAAAAACACCTCCAAATCCTCCACATAAATAAATAGATTTGTAGAGGTTGACAAAATCTTATTCAAAAATGTATTAAGATACTGCATATCTGTGTTTTTGTCTTTTCTTGGTGACAGCACAATAATATTCCCCTTTTCATTCACTATTTTTCTTAGTTGTGGTTGTGTAGTCCATTCATAGTTCGTATCATAGATCGCAATTGGCAAATCTATGCTCTGTATCATACGTGCTATGCTATTTGTTTTGCCATATCGTGCGGGTGATACAAAACCTATAATTCGATCCGTATTTAATTCAGTCATTTTTAACACCTCCATTACTTGTATTATTTTGCTCTGATTGACGTTTCTGACGCTTCAACCCAGCGATTATTAATGTAGTACCTAACATTATTTCTGGATATTTGCTTAGAATAGAATGCATTGCTCCGTATTTCTTTTCTACTAATCTGCTATATTTTGTGATATTCTCTTTTTCTTTTTCATTAAACTCGTTGTCCGGAACTTGATACTTCAAACCTAATGCTTCATTCCCCAGCCCCACAATCATATCACCCAACCCATCATAATTATCATTTTCTGTAGTACTATTTGTATCCTCATTTTCATTATCCTTACTATCCTCATTATCCTTACTATCCTCATTATCCTTACTATCCTCATTATCCGCATTAACAAAAGTTTGTTTTAATTCCTCTTCTTCTGGTTTCTGAGGCATTTCTTTAAAGTTAAATTCCTCGTTTTCTACTTTATCCTCTTTTTTCTCTGTTTTATCCATATTTATCACTTTTTATCATTAAATATCTTTTCTATTGACTTTTCTATCTTTTCTGATAGGATCCTATCAATATTATCAAATTTAGCATTTTTTATTATTCCAACTATACGATTTTGAATAGTTTTGTCTATTTCTTGTTCTATTTGCTCGCTCATAGACTTTTTAGGGGTATTAGGTATAATCCCTAACATGTCCTTAAAAATCTTGTCTATGCCCAAATTACGCAATTGCCAGCCGTCCTTGATATTAGTTATATCTATTAAATAATTGCTATCATTATTTGGATTTTGTCTATGTTTTATCTTAGCCCTAATTATTGTAGTCCATATGGTATATATTGTAATAACTACTACAATTGCCTCAAAAATCAATATCACAGCAATATAATCTATTATACTCATATTTACATCTCTTTTTTGCCGAATGTTCTAAGCATACCTCTAATTAATTCTTTAAAATCTAATGCAATCTTAACAATAACAATTAGAATGAATATAAGCAATACACCAATAACCCATAAAACTAACATCATACCCCCTCATTTGTTCGTATTAAGCGTTTGGCGATGTTTCTGATATGCTTGTTAATAGTCATGTAATTACAGCCGAAACGTTCGTATATCGCAGTTCTAAGTATTTCTTTTGGTATATCCTCATTAATACCCTTTTCAATAGCACTATCCATCTCTGTCAATAATGCATACGTCCATTTACGCCCATGTTTCGCATCTTTGTAATAATCCGTCATACTCCATACCTTTTATCCCTATAAAAGTTTATGCAGTAAGATATATAAACTTTACTCTTTTTTCTTCTTTCTTTTCTTATAATGCACCTTAGGTATATGCACGTCCCAGCCTCCATTATTCTTATGTTTATAATGTGGTGTGAAGCCCAACCCAGCCAACATATCTAAAGCGAATTTCTGTTTGTTTTCTATGACAAAATCCGTATCATGGAACCCTCCCTTCACTCGCATCGTAAATTTTGTGTCATATTCTCGCCGTAGTTCAAAAAACACAATCTTATTTGTGCCATATTTAAGTGTTTTGACAATATTAAACCCCATTTTTTTGAAAAATTTATAGGATTTCTGTTGCTTTGGTTTGAATTTCGTATTGCCGGTCATTTCGGCATACACGTTCTGCTTTTCGTCGGTGATATACAACCGATTAAAAGTATTGTATGTATTCCCTAATCCGTCACTTAATTTCTTTATCTTGATTTTTCCTTTTCGCTTTTTATTATCTTCTCTTTCTTTCAATCCTTTTTTAAACTTGATCCGTTCATTTATCATTTCGTCAATCTTTTCTTGCCTTGTTAATCGCTCATCCGTGTTCCGCATAATTCACATCTCTTATATTATAATATTATATAAACTATATACGCCAATTTAACGTCGCACGAAATAGCTATTGAATTAGCTAATTCAGACGTCAAAACACTATATTTTTATTGTTTTATTAATTATTGTATATTTTCTTTTATTTATTCTATCTATAATTTCATTTAATCGTTTACTTTTGACGTCAGAATATCTACATTTATATCCGTCCTTTTTGATAAAGAGTATATCTACATTCTCTACAAAATAGTATACTTGCTTAATTATATCAGAACCCAATAAACATTCCAATAAATTTCTATATTCATTTGATAATTCTTTTTTATTATCTGTATAAAAATAAATATGTATTCCGTGTCGTGTGAGATATACACTGCTATTCATGATTTTTATCTGTTTTGTAGAATAGATAAGATAATATACATATGAAAAACGCTTGCAATATTTACCAAAATTTTTGGTATCCAAATCAATTTTTAAACTTAATCCAGCATCTTCAAGATTATTACTTAATTTCATATTCATAACCTCGTATATAAAATATTATTTTGCTCTGTTTTATATCATACCTTACTTTTGCTTGTGCCTTTAGTAATTTATTATCCTTTATTTTGGATAAATCAGTATCAATTATCGTATTTAATTGATATATATCCTCTCCTTCGTTTTGCAATTTTGCATCACTTAATAATCTTACTAATTTGTTTCCTATATTCGGATTATTTTGTTGCCAAGCATAAAATTGCTCCATCATCTCTTGTTTTATGTTCTTTTCGTCATAATGCCTGCTCACAGGCACATAACGTTCTTCTGAGGTATCAGCCCATCGTCTATACTTCCGTGAGTATGTATACCCCTTTCTGTGTAAAGTTTGATATACTTTAGTACGCCCACCCTTAAAACGTGTTTTCTGTTTTCTATCTGCAATATGCACACTATAATATCTCATGCCCTCCACCTCTTTAGATGCTCATATTCACGCTTGTAAACATTTCTACTTTTCTTTATGCCGTATCGCATATTATGTTGTGCCTGACATATAGGACAAAATGTTCTATTGTCCCATAATACAATTAATCTCGTATGTGTATGTATCCGACAATATATTATATTTTCCATTTTTATACACCTTCAAATTACAGCATAAACATATTTTTTTGGTGTAAAAATGATAAACTACACAACAAAAGAATAGTTTAATATGTTTATGTTTCTGCTTTTCCGGTTTGTAGGTGTAATGCAATAGTGATCATAAATGCATATCACAGAGGGGTGGTATCCGTGATACACTATTTACCTTACACTATACACTACACTCTCTACACCAAAAAAACAAATGTAGAA
>CAZPPL010000032.1:4006-5604 GCA_964588465.1 uncultured Gammaproteobacteria bacterium | reverse complement strand
GCTAATTCGTTAGTTAATTTATATATACTGCCAGTTGCAGCACCAAATACTCCAGAGTCATATTGCATACCACCTAATAAAGGATAGGCACTAATTAATTCTATAAGAGCTGATTTTATATTTTCTGGTGTGGAACCACCTCTTTCTTTAGATTGTATCCAAGCATTAACTGGGTCAGGCAAAGGAGAATTAATACCTAAAAGATTACCAAATACATAATCTATTAAAGCTCCACCAAGTGTAAATGAGCTAATTCTTCTAAAAGCTTCTCCCGCTGACTTATTCATAGATGCTTGACCAGTTCCTAAACCAAGTACTCGCCTTCTTAAAAAGTTCCAATCATTTATAACAAAAGTTTGAAATAAAGTAAATGTTTTACCTATCTCACTTCTTTGTATTTCTGATAAATCACTTCTTAAACCACTGGCTTGTGTTAGAACAGTAATATCATCTGCATATTGATTAGCCTGTTCGTCATTCATTCCTTTTTCTAATCCAACTCTTCTTGCTCCATACCAACTAGCTTTTGCTGATGCCATATCAAGCCATTCAAGTGGCTTAAGTCCAGCTCGAGCCATTGCTCTGGCAGCAAACATTAGTTTAGTTAAAACTTGTGTTCCCGGATTTCCATTAATAGCTAACTGAACACCAGCTTCCCATTCTCTACCAGGTAGTTTAATTGAATGTTCCATAGCATAACTTCCACTATGAAGCCCTTCGTCCATTAAGTCATATATTCCTTGAACAGTTTTAGTAAGTCCAATTTCAGCTATAGTATTAAGTAATGACGTAGGCTGAATTATGGCACTTCTTAAACTATACGATAAAACAGAATATAGTAAGTTACTTCTTAATTTCCTTATTACTTTTATTGCTGATGGAGGTAATATAGTATCAATTTTTTGAGGAGCTCCAGCTTGATAGTTTAAATAGTTAACTATAAAGTTGTGTGTATTAACTTTACCTTCTTTAGGTAAATTTAACAGATTTAATAAATTTCTAGCTCTTGCAATAGGTGGTGCCATATGAATATATCTAAGTTGTCTATAAAGATAAGTATTAAGAGCAGTTTTAGGATCTAGTTCCATTAATATTCTGCTTTTACCTTTTCTACTTATAGAATGAACACTTCTTGGTACTATTACATTATCAGGTTTATATTCTGCTACAGCTTTAAAACCAGTTCCAATATCCTTAACTCCAGGTTCATATTTATAACCTACTTTTTCTCTAATAGCTAATTCATCAGAAGTTATATTTTTATTCATTCCACCCATAACTATATTAAATCTTCGTATAAAAGGAAAATAATTATCTAATTCTTTAGCTGGTGGCTCGCCTACTCTTACTCTTGCTTTATTAACTTGCTTAAAAACGTCGTTTAACAACAAAGTTACACGCTTATTAGCTTCTATTTGCTTATTATTAAGTTTAGTAGGAATTTTAATATCCGCACTATCAAGAGTAACTTTGCCAGCTTCATCTTTTGCTACATTATATATAACTAAATTTCTACCTTCTTTATTAGTTAAAGGTTTAAAAATAGCTTTAATTTCTTGTCTATATCCTCTAAGTGCTAAAGTATTATCAAGTTCTGC
>CAZPPL010000032.1:0-3906 GCA_964588465.1 uncultured Gammaproteobacteria bacterium | reverse complement strand
TAGCTTTAATTTCTTGTCTATATCCTCTAAGTGCTAAAGTATTATCAAGTTCTGCTTTAGATATTGGTCTATATATCAGCTTTGTCATAGCAGGACCCATTTTACCGAATACAACTGGAGCTACTTGTAAGAGTCCACTTTTCCAAGTAGTCTTCTTTATTTCATTAGCAGTTTTACCTGCGTCTACCTCCGCTTGGTCAATATTATCCATTCCTTCTTTAAAACCTTTTTTATATAAGTATATTTTGCCATCTTTTTCTATTGCATTTTTACTTTTTAATGCTTGCCAAAATTTGCTTATATTACTATTATATTTAGTATCATATAAACTATATCCAAGAGACTTAACCTCATTATTTAATTTATAAAAAGATTCTTTGTCATTTTTCTTTATATAAGATATATAGCGTTTAAAAGTTTTCAAATTGCCTTTAGCAGGGGCTTTATCTATTAATAAAGCTGGTTTGGGAGTATCAATTTCTTTATATATATCATTAGGAATATTATTAACTATAGCTGAATTTTGAGGAGCTTCTGTAAGGGGTATTTTAGTTTCTTTAGGTTTAATAACTTTATTATCTAATTTTATAACATCAGGAATATTATCTTTATACTTAGTCTTATCAATTAGCTTAACTTTAACCATTTTTTTACCTAAAGTACTTATATTAGGATACTTAGTAAGTTCAGCTATATTACTACTTTCGCCACTTTTTACTATATTTGTATACCATTTCATTATATTATCAGTTGTAGGCTTTGCTAAGTGTGAAAGAGTTCCACCAAGAGCTGAACCTATAGCAAAACCAGCACCATAATCTTTAACTGCTTTAACTGGAGTATCTCCTAATTCAATTCCAAGAGCAGTTCCACCAGCTCCAGCTCCAGCTATTCCAGCAACAAGTTTAGCTATAGTTTTTTCGCCTAATAATTTAGATACTGAACCCACAACTTTACCTTCAATTGCAGCTCCTCCTCCAATTGAATATAAAGCTGCTTTAGGTATAAAATTAGCTAAACCAGTAACTAAACTTTCGCCAAGATTAGTAGGTAAATATTTTTTTTCGTAAGGAGTTGGAATTAATCTTTTAGGTAAATTTTTAACTTGACTTGATACATTTTTAATTAGTTTTCTACTATCTGAAAAAGGATTTATATCTGCGTAAGCATTAAGTGCAGTTGACGCCAAGTCAACAGGTGTATTATAAACTCCTTTTTCAAAAGCTGCGAGAGCTTTAGCTCCTATCCAAGGGTGGTCAGGTTCATTTTGAGTTTTTACAACGCTATTATCTATATGCTCTATAGGAATAGGAGTAAGAGGAGTAATCGCGTCATTTACTTCATTAGTACCAAAACCAGCAAGATGTAAGTTTAGTGATTTATTATTCTTGAAACTATTAATTTCAGTATCATTAAAACCAGCTTGTTTTAACTCTTGATAAGTAATCATTATTCATTCCCTAAATAGTTAGAAATTGATTGCCCAGGTTTCTTTGCTTTTATCTTACCTCTATTAGGAACAGTATTATTTTTTGTAACTCTAACATTATTTGCTTTATAGTTACTACCTAAACCTAATAAACCACTACTACCAAAATTACCACTTACAGTATAAGGTAAATGAAATGCTTTTAACTGCACCTGTAAAGTAGGCAATAATTCTTTATCTGAAACTTTTGGAAAAAGTGCTATTAAATACTTAATTGCCTTAGTAGCCTTATTTTCATTAGTTGGATTATTACTTGCGTCTATCATATAGTTTAATGCTCCTAATACAGCATTTTTACTTTTTAAATTTTTACTGCTACTTTTAGGCTTGTTACCTAATGTATTAGCTCGTTCAATATCTAAAAGTGTTAGAGCTTTAGCCTGTGAAGCACGGCTACCATAATATTTAGCTTGAGTTTTTGTCTTAATATTAATTAAATTATTATGTATACTTGTAATATATTCCTTTCTTAAATCTGGCTCTATATAGTTAATACCCATAGACTTAAGTTGCTGGGCAACAGGGGATATATATTTAGTATACTGATTAATTATATTATTACGTTCTTGAGGTGTCTTAGAACTAAATATTTTATTTCTATATACTGATACTATATCATTAGCTACGGCTAATCGTTGAGTAGCATCTGGATTACTCATAAAATCTTGGTAACTTTTAGGTAATTGATAATCTTTAGCTGCTTTTCTATAATTACCATAGGTAATTGAATTAGGGTGTAACTTAAACATATTAGCAGTGCTCTTTATATTTGATTGGTTTTCAGTAAACTGATTTTTAGCTTGTTGCTGCGCTAATGACATTTCTCTTAGTTTAATTCCAAATTCGCTAAGGTTTAACTTATTTCGATACTCATTTGCCATTAATTTTAATTTAGGTTGATATATATACTTTCCCTCAGCTTTAATTCTATTAAGCATAGCTTGATTTTGCATTTTATTTTTGAGCGCCATACCTACACCTGCAGTTACCCCTCTACCAAGGGAACTTCCTATATTAGCAGCTCTATTTGTAGGAGTTCCAGTTAAACCTGCAGGTATATAAGTTGCTGGGTCTATAAGTCTTGTATCCATAATATTACTCCTTTATTTAGTTTGTCGTTGAACGACAATTTATAGTAATTTACCAAGAGCTGTTCCAAGACCAGCTCCTACTCCTCCAGCCATTCCACCAATAAATCCAGATGAACCTTGTGTGTACTGAGGATATTGTAACTTAGGATACATATAAGTTTGATTATACTCAAAAGGTAAATTACCTAAACTCATAGGAGTAAATTGCTCATTTCTTGCTCTTACAGCTTCTTTATAAGGAGCTGCACCATATTGCATACCAGCTTGTATTTTACGTAATTGATTTGCTTGAGGTTCATTAGCAAGTTGCATACTATATGGAAGTGAGGATAAAGCCATTTTTCTTCTATTATTTAAATCTTGACTTCTAATACCTGATAACTGTTCATTAAGTTTTGGTTCTACATTAGAGTAATAACTTGCTAAAGCATTTCCAACTCCTGATGAACCTAAATCTCCAAAAAGCTGAGCATTTTGTGCTATACTGTGAGCTCCTAATTGTTGTTCCTTCTGAGCATTTTGCTGAATACTTTGCATATAAGCTTGAGTTTGTGGATCTAATGTATTTGGCTGCATCCATTGACTTACTAATTTATTAGCTGCACTATAATCTGGATTAGCTGAATTTAAGTAATTTCCTAAAATTCCTAAAGATTGCTGCTCTTGCTGACCTAAAGGTATTTTTTGACCTAATGTAGGCATTATATTTTTATAATAATTTCCAAGTAAAGTAGCTAGTTGCTTACTGTACTTAGTTTGAAAAGCTGGTGTTACATTCTTCGGCCAAATTTTACTTGGATTTACTTCTTTAGATTTTTTACCGAAAAGAAAATCCCCTATTGAACTAAAAAGTCCCATAATATTACCTCCTTAAACTTTTTAACATAAAGTTTTCGTTAAAATTTTCGCTTCTTATATCCATTTTTATCATTTCTATTAAGGCAGAATTAAATAACTCTGACCATAGTTTTACTCTACTATCATTTCTTAAAAAAGGTTCTGCCACCAATAGAGATTTATATAGTAAAGCATCCCAATTATCTAAAAACCAATCAGTATCAGTATCAAAAGAATAAGAGGGTAATAAACCATTATATATTAATCTAAATTTCCAATCCAAGTAGCTTCCAGCTACTGGAACTGGCGAAATAAAACAAATATTTCCTTCTTTTGCATAAATAGTAGGTAAATCATCGCTAAATATATAATCATTAAGTAATTTATAAGTTGACCTTGTAAGTTCCCTATTGACATTACCTAAGTTATCAATCAAGTAAAAACCTCTTAAAGTTTTAACTTTATATGTAGCATTAGATAAATCAAAAC
>CAZPPL010000031.1:0-5729 GCA_964588465.1 uncultured Gammaproteobacteria bacterium | reverse complement strand
CTTAATACAGGTTGTAGAACAGTAGCATATAGCAAGCCAAAGCCGCAAATCCAACCTATAAACGGTCGCCAACCAGCTACAAACATATTGCTGGACTTTGCTTCTGCTATATTTATCGCATTCTGAGCTTGTGTCGCTGCCTGTTCAAGTTGAGTTAATTTTAAATCAATCTCTGCTTTCTTGTCAGGACTTATTTCGCCTGTGATTGCTTGTCTAATATCTTTAGCTAAACTACCTATTCCGCTTAGTAATCCACCTGAGGCTATATTTCCAAGTGTTGTAATTAATCCCATTTATACTACCTCCTTTTCTCTTGCTTTGTGCCATAAGTATACACTTCTACACGAATAGCTACAAAAAAATCTGCTTTTTCTAGCTTTTATTATTTTAGGCGAATAGTATCTTTCAAACTTCTTCCCACAATAAGCACAAGTATATTCCTTAGGTGCGCTTAATTTTCCCCAGCATTTTAAGCAAAGTTTCTTTTTTCTGTTATACATAAAACTGTTACCACATTTCGCACAAACATAAGCTTTTAACTTCATTTTATTCCTTACCTCCTTTTATAGCTTCTAAGCTAAAATATCTATTTCCATTTTCAGCTATCTTTTTAGCAAATATTAATGTTCTCATTACTTCATAAAATTCAGTAGCTGAAACATCTCGTATCATATAAGCTAATAAAGTATGCCTATCAAGTCCTTCTATCCCTGTATTTTTAATTGCTAATTCAGCTCGATACAAAGCTGATGAAAGCCGACTTTTACCTTGTCCGCCCAAAGCATATTTAATATTACTTGTTATATAACCCATCATATTCACACTTCTAGTAAAATCATTAGGAATAATTTCCATTCTTAAATCTGATATACAAAATAGTATACACATTTTTATCAAGTTAGTAAACATTTTAGAATAGTAACCAGTAAATCTATCATCAGTAATAAAACTTTCTATAGGGTGAGATAGATACCATTCAGTCATTACTTTCTTAGCTTCAACTGAAAAAGTAATATTTCCATACATACTATGAACATCATAAAGTCTTTGTAATATTACTTTACCTGCTTCTTTATTTTCTTCGCTTAAGTAAGGAAAAGGAACTTCTCTTTCCCGTTTATTAGCATAAACTAATATCATTCTTGCAGCAAGTCCTTCGCCCATTGCAGAAGCAGGCATTCTTTCTGACATAAAATCAGGGGTAGTTCCTCCTATAATATTTAAGTAAACACCTTTTACTTTGTCAGTGCCACTCCAATGTGTTTTGTAAGTCCATTCTTCGTGGCTATCATATAAATCAGTTAATGTAGATAATAGTTCGGGGTCTTTACCCCCCAGAACAACACTTAACTCAAAACTTATACTATTAAGTGCACAATAGCTATAAATCGAACCATCCGCTAATTTCCAATCTTTTTGTGCTTCAGCTAAACTCGCAGTTAATTCTCTCAAACTTGTTTTTTCAGCAACTATTCTAATGTCTAATTCTGGATCTTTCATTAGAAAATCTCTGGCAATTTTAAGAGCATTATTTTTTCTGGCTATACCACTGGGGGCAACTAAAGCAATATACAAGTTAGGAAATATTCTAGAGTAACCAAAATTTACCCAAACTTTTCTTTCAACCGAAGCAGCTAAGCAAAATAAAGCTGCCCATCTATGGAATTGTGTAGCGGTTTCATTATTATTATTATAAGTTAAATAGGTTTCCATATAGTCTTGCATTTTTAACTTACTTCTTCATAGTTACTTCCCTGGTGTATATCAAAAGGTAATTTTACTTTATAATTATTCAAGTCTATTTCAATATTCAAACTTTTATTTATTTTATCTTTAAACTTATCTATATCATTAGATGGAAGTTCAAATAAAAGTCCATCGTGGCTTTGCAATAATAAAATTGACTCAGGAATATTATGCCATATATTTAACATAGCCTTATTAAGATAGTCTACACAAACTGATTGAGGTATATAGTTAATAGCTTTATTATAAAGTTCTTCTCCACTTCTCTCAAAAAAGTATCTTTGCCTCCCAAAGGGAGTATTTAATAATCTAGTTTTACTAACTTCTGCTCTTATATTTTTATGCCACAGGCTTATTCTGGGATAAGCCATATAATAAGCAGCAAGTGCATTTTTAGCCTGATAACCAGATATTTTTGCGGTTACAGAAAAAGTTCGCCAACCTACTGCATAGTTAGCTGAATGAACTAATCTTTTAGTAATTTGACGAATTTCATCTGAAACTTTTTCAATTCCATACACATTTTTAGCTACTTCAATATAAAAATCATTACTACTTTCTAATGCAGCTATCATTCTATTATCACCTGCAATGTAGGCAACAATTCGAGCTTCAGCTTGTTTTAAATCTATATTGACCATAGTATATCCTTTATCAGCAACTAACATTCTCCTTGCATCACCGTGAGGCAAATTTTGTAAGTTTAATCCCTCAGCTCCTTTTCCACTTACTTCTTTAGTATCTTTAACTTTACTTGAACTAAATCTACCTGATACAGTTCCAGTAACATTAAAAAATGTTCTTACTCTACCATTATGTAACTTAGCCATAAAATAAGTGCTGAGTAATTTTTTCTTTCTTCTATATTTTAGAATAATTTCAGCTTCTGGAGCTCCTCTTAAAGCTAGTTTATTTAAAGCTTTTCCATCAATAGTAGGTTTGCCTGTATTTCGGCTAATTATAGTTTTATAACCTTGAACATTATAAAAGTAATCCATTAATTGCTTAGGAGAATTTACATTTATATCGCCACATAATTTACTGATTATAACACTAAGTTTTTTAATTTCTTCTTCCGCTGATTTTAAAGCTCTATCAGATATAACTTTATCTATTTTTACTCCTTTATAGCTCATAAACAAGGCAGGTTGTAATACGTCCATTTCCATAAAGAATGCTTTTTTAATTTCTGAATTTAACATTATTATTTCTTTCTGTCTTTCATATATTTCAAAAGTAACTGTGCTATCAAGCATATTATAGTTATACATATCGTTTCTGGCAGTATTTTTCCAATATGGATGTAAGGTATAAATAGATGCTAGAACTTCTAAACTTTTTCTTAATTCAGGATAAATAATATGTTGAGCTACCATAGTATCCCAGTAATAATTTACTATTGGAATATGATAATCCGCCAGGTGGAATATATCAAAGCTACCATTTTGTGCAATCTTTTTAATATCTGGATTAGCCAAAATTTTAGCTATTCCTCGCCATAAAGGTATAGAATTGTCGTTCAACGACAAGATAAAACTATAAGCCTCTGTTGATGAATTAGCAAAACTAATAGTAGTAATTATATTTCTTCTATTAGTTTCAATATCAAAACTAAGTTCTTTATAATTACTATTTATATATTCAAGTTCTTCTACTCCGCATTTATAATGGAAGTCATCTTTATTAGAAGGCTCAATTTTTAGCTCTCCTAAAGCTATTTTAGCTACTCTCTTTATATCTAATATAAAAAGAGGATAATCTACCCAATTTTTAGCTAAAGAATTAGGTCTAACTGTAGGTATACACCAAATGCCTTTATAAAGTAAAGGCGAACCTCGCCATTTACCTATTTTCATACTTTTATCAAATAAACTATGAAGTGATAGATTACCTAATAAAAGTATACCGTTTCCCTTAAAATCTTTAATTTCATCAATAAGTTCATTAGGATTATATACTCCAGACGAACTTTTTTTAACTGTAGTTATATAACATTCGCTTCTTTTAATACCCCAAATTCTAAGTTCATTAAATAAAAGTCTGCCCTCCCAACCTTTTAAAGGTAAACCAATATCCATATCAAGCTGGCTTGGACTTTCATCTATTATTAATAGTGTAGAAGTTTTAATATTGCCATCTGCTTTTACTAACATTACTTACTCCCTTCATACTCCAATATAGCTAAACGCATATTTTTATTTAGTAATTCAAATCTGCTTTTATTTTCTTCTATACAAATTAACTTACTAACACCTAATTTAATAAGTGGAGTTACTAATGAACCTACACCACAAAAAGCATCTAATACTTTACTTTTACCTGGATTTATAAATGCAGGTAGCCAATATTCAGTAATATTAGGTGATTTTTCTAATGCATATTCCTTATCATCTGTAGGAATTTTTGTAGTATACAGACTATCCATTAATCCCTGGGTTACAAATCCTCTATGTTTACCTTTATATGCAGCCCAAAGAAAGTCAGTTGAACTTCCAAGAACATACTTAGGAGCTGGTGTTAAACCTTGGGAATATGCTACTATTAACGGCTTAACCAACATATTAAAATTAAACTTTTTAAATAGCTCCCTTATATAAGAACCATTACTTATAGCTCCCCACATTAAGAGCCAACCACCCTCTTCTAAAATTCTATAAAATTCAGGAAGTATTTTTTCTATTAAATCATACCAACTATTGAAAGTATCTTCTTTATCATATACTCCTTTAAAAGACTTATTCTTATCAAGAGATACTCCATAAGGAGGGTCAGTATAAACAATATCTAAACTATTACTTTCTATTTTAGGTAATATATCTACACAATTACCATTATAAAAAGTTGCAATATTACTTATATCCATAGAAGCTATAGCATTACTAACAAGTTTTTCTCTTTTAGCTCTATTTACAAATCTAAAAGCTTCTCTTACAGAGTTTTTGTTATGTGCTTGGTTTAAAATTTCTTTAGGAGCTTTAGCTACCGTAAGCATCTCCCTTACAAACCCAGGAGATATATGTAAAATAGCAGCTGTCATATCGGTAGACCACTTAGGGGAAGCTGCTTTTAAGGAAGTATGAACTTGATTTATAAATTTACTTTTTTCTTGCCAAGATAATTCTTGCCTTTGCACATTCTCGATAAAATCTAAAACTCTATCACCAAGCTTAGTTTCTCCACTAACCTTAATACACGGAATTTTACTTTTACCAAGCAACTTAAAAGCTGATAATCTTCGTAAACCTCTTCGAAGATTACCTTTACTATCAATAACTATAGGATTTATTAACCCTTTATCCTTTATACTTTCAGCAAGGGAATTTAAATCTCCCATATCTTTTCTAAGCATATTTCCAGTATTTACTTTATCTACCTCTATTTGCATAATTATTTTCCTCCTTTTGCCTGATATAATACCCAAAGTTCAGCTAATCTATTTTTACTACTTTTTTTACTTTTCTTAATATTTACTTCTAAATCCTTCTTTTTAATATTATCAAGCATAATAAGTAACTCTGTATTATTCATATCATTAATAAAGGGTTTATCAGGCATAAATTCCCTTTTCATATTAACTCCTATGTCCCAGCTAATACATTAAATACTAACTGGGACAGTATTTATCTAATTATGATACTTGAAGTTATTAAAACTTCTATTTTCACCTTTCCAAATTTTTACAGTTACCTTTATTCTTTTACCTTTTAATGAAGGATAAAAAACTTTTGCGTCTTTAGGAAATCCAGCTGCCATACACAAGCTTTTAAATTTCCACAAAGTTTTTTCAGTTATACTATCTATAGCTTTTTGCCCGCTTGGACTAGTAAACATAAAGAGTAATTTAGGTTCTTTATCTTGACCAATTATTTTTACATCAGTAATAGTAAAGTTATATTCTCCCTCAGGTAATACCTCACCAGTTTCTATTCCTCCTAAATTAATAGGTTTTTCCCATCCGCTAAATAAATCACTCATTCTCTATT
>CAZPPL010000030.1:3163-5829 GCA_964588465.1 uncultured Gammaproteobacteria bacterium | reverse complement strand
GGGCGACTCAGCGAACGGTGTGTGATAAACGAGTTCGCGAGTCGCAGAGGGAACAGCCTGTACCTTATATGCTATGAGTGCGGGAAATCTCTTGGATTGAAGCATTACCCTATTCGACCAGACGGTTTATATCCATCCGTTTGTTTTTCGTGTGTGCAGAACGCACAGGCGCAAAAGCAGGCCAAGGCGATGGCGGCCCGTAAGGAGGAGAATCTCCTGAAAAAAGAAGAACGTGCGGTGAGACAGCACAACGCACGGATGCGCGTTACTCAAAAAGCAGTGCGAAGAAAAGAAAAGAAACAGCGCTATTCTGCCACGGCGGAGCTGGCGGCACGCGAGCTTGCCAGGCGCTCGCTGCTCGCCTTCACGAGACGGTTTCACCCAAAATACAAAGCCGGTTGGGCACATAAGGACTTGTGCACGAGATTAGAGCGATTCTTAAAGGCGGTTGAAGAAGGTAAAATGCCGCGACTGATGATTTCTATGCCGCCTCGGTCTGGCAAGACGACACTTGCCTCGAAAATGTTCCCCGCGTGGGTCTTGGGGCATCACCCCGACTGGGAAATTATTGCCGCCTCTTATGGTGTGTCCTTACCGGTTGGCTTTTCGCGCGTGGTTCGTCGTATCCTTAAAGACCCTGCGTATAAGGTGGTTTTTCCGAGAACCAAAGTAGATGAGGAAGCGCAGGCCACGACGGGCTGGCTCACAACACAGCAGGGAGGTTATCTCCCAGCCGGCGTGATGGGGCCTATTACCGGACGGGGAGCGCATTGTCTGATCCTGGACGATCTGGTCAAAGACTCCCTCGAGGCAGACTCTGAGGTGCAGCGGGATCGCGTCTGGGACTGGTGGGGGTCTGTAGCGAAGACTCGTCTCAGCCCGGGCGGCGGGGCAATTTACATCGGAACGCGCTGGCACGATGACGATATTTCTGGACGTTTGCTCGCTCAGGAGAAGCAGCAGACGAAAGAGTTCGAGGAACGCATTGAGGCAGCGGAGGACGAGGAGATTAAGAGCTCGCTGCGCGAAGAACTCAGCGAGATTGACCACTGGGAAGTGGTTCGGTATGCGGCAATTGCCGTACATGATGAGTGGCTGGGAAAAGATGGCACGTTGTCCGACACAGAGACCCCTGGAGCCAAATTTATTCGCCACAAAGGCGAAGCGCTGCATCCCGATCGATTTCCTCTTCCTATTCTGAGGAATTACAAGAACACGATGCAGCCTCGACACTGGTCCGCGCAGTATCAGCAGAACCCGGTCCCGGAAGAAGGGAGTTTTTTCCGAGCAACTATGTTCCGCACGGAAAGCAGCTTCGACCCTCGAGACTGTGCGATCTATGCAGCTTGGGACCTTGCGATCTCGAAGCAGCAGCAGCGTGACTACACGGTCGGTGTCATCGGCGCAATGGACAGCGCCGGCGTCCTGCACATCTTGGATGTTGTTCGCGGGCGGATGGACGCGATGGAGATCGTAGATGCGATTTTAGCCCAGGCCACTAAACACTCGGTTCACTTGGTCGGAATAGAGCGCGGTCAGTTGGAGCTTGCCATTCGGCCTCATCTAAAAGCCCAAATGCGAGCGAAGCGCGTGATCCCGGCGTTTGACAACACGTTGGTGCCGATCACTGATAAATTATCTCGTGCGCGCCCCTTGCAAGGATTGATGCAACAGGGTATGATAGTATTTCCCACTGGTCAGGAATGGGTAGACGAACTAAAAGGGGAGCTGCTGAGGTTTCCGGCTGGAGTTCACGATGACCAGGTCGATGCGATGGCGTGGCTCGTGCGGATGGCGTTGAAACAGCCACTCCCCCGACAAGCTAAAGCAAAGCAGCACAAGTCGTGGAAGGATAAGCTGAGCATCGGCGGACGCAAACGGTCGTGGCAGGGAGGTTGAGCTGATGACGTTTGAAGAGTATTTGAGAGAAACGAAATCGGTAAGTGGTTATACTCTTTATACCTGGAACCAAAAAGAGGAAGTAAAATTTTTTATTTCGGAGCAAGGAAGTCATGGAGCTAAAACTTTGAAATTTATTGCAAAAGGGAATACAGTAGAAAGATGTGATTCTGATGCTTAGGAGATAACTGTGAATCTGATGTCCTTACTCGGATCAGGAATGGCCAAAACGGCGGCTAAACGACTGGCGAACCGACAGCAGCAGATTAACGCTGCGGTAAATGCGGCTTCGGCTGGGAAACCGTACCCGGCTTCGGCTGGGAAACCGTACCCTAAGAAAAAGAAACAGCCAAAACCAGCACCAACGAACTAGGAAAGTACAAAGGGAATAACTATGAAAATTAGACCAATAGGTGGTTTGGCAGGGTATTTAATGTCTAAGAAGGCAAAGGAAGCCATGAAGCGGTTAAACGCCCGGAAACTTAAAGAGATGATCCGTGAACAGAAGAAGCGCAAGTAGAAACCAGTACCACTGAGGGAGAGGAGTCATGGGGAAATTGACAACTAAAGAACGGAAGAAACTGCCGGGTTCCGTGTTTGGGCTTCGGAAGGAGCGGAAGTTCCCGATGCCGGACCGTAGCCACGCGATTAATGCGAAGATGCGTGCAACCGAAGGAGTGAACAGAGGCACCTTGTCGGCTGCTGAAAAAAAGCGGGTTTTCGCCGCCGCTAACCGAGTCCTGAAGGGCAAGCACAGGAAGTGAAGT
>CAZPPL010000030.1:0-3063 GCA_964588465.1 uncultured Gammaproteobacteria bacterium | reverse complement strand
GACAAACACAGGAACTAAGGATGGCTTTTAAGCGACTAAGCGACGCTCAGCTAGCGCGGGAGATGTATACGCGGTACGAGTATGTCCGCGATGTAGGACATCTGCGCTTTTTGACGAAGGCTATTAAATGCGCTGACTTTTTTGATGGCAAACAGTGGTCTCCCGACATTCTCTCGACCCTGAAGACGCAGGGGAGACCTGCGCTGACGATCAACAAGATATTCTCCACGCTGGTGACGATTATGGGCCAGCAGCTCGAGCAACAGGGCGATGTGTCCTTCGAGCCATTGACCGATGCCTCTGATGCCGTAGCCGATGCGCTATCTCGCGTGTGGGTACAGATTGCACAAAACAATAAGCTCAGTTGGATAGAGTCTGAGGTAGCGATGGACGGCTTTATCTCCTCGCGAGGGTTTTTCGATATTCGTATGGCGTTTGACGACACCCAAAAAGGGGAAATACGAATATCTAAACTGCACTACAAGAACGTAATGCCGGATCCAGACGCAGACTCCTATGATCCGGACGGCTGGTCAGATGTTATGATAACGAAATGGCTCACGCCGGACGAGATCGAGATGATCTACGGTAAGGAGTATGCGGATATTTTCCGCGCTCGAGGCTCTAGCGGGAACTACTTATATGATAGTTTTGACTTTATGCGCGATTCTTTCGGCTCGAATTCTACGCTGAGTCAGACAACGAACTTAGTGCGCGTTCTAGAACGGCAGTATAGAAAGATTGACTTTGCGCCTCATTTTGTGGACCCCGTTACGGGCGACACACGCGTAGTCCCGAGTAACTGGGGAAAAGCGCAGATGGAGCGAGTGGCCCAAGCAGCGGGGGTCAAGATTATTAAGCGCAAGGCGCTTCGTATTCGCTGGACGGTGAGTGCGGATGATCAGATATTGCACGACGACTGGAGCCCATACAAGCATTTTACCGTGGTTCCTTATTTCCCTGTCTTCTTTAACGGTCGCACGATCGGCCTCGTAGAGAATCTGCTGAGTCTCCAGGAGCAGTTGAACAAGGCGGAGAGTCAGGAACTGCACGTCATTAACACGACTGCCAACTCTGGCTGGAAAATCAAAGCTGGTTCGCTCCAGAACATGGACGCCGAGGAGCTGGAACAGCGCGGTGCTCAGACCGGGCTTGTAATGGAGTTGGATGAGGTAGGGAACGCCGAGAAGATAACGGCGAACTCAATCCCGACGGGATTGGATAGAATCTCTCAGAAATCTGATAACCACATTAAAGAACTCTCGGGTCAAGGTGATAGTATTCGCGGGTTGGACAGAGCAGATGTTGCCGCAAAAGCGATTATGGCAAAACAGGCCGCCGCGACGATTAACTTGGCTGTTCCGCTCGCTAATCTGACTCGTTCCAGAAATATGCTCGCAAAGCGTGCATTGGACCTCATTCAGGAGTACTATTCAGAAGAACGGCTGATTCGGATTGTAGGGGACGGTATTTCTAAACCCTCGAGCCAGGTTGCCGTGAACCAGGTAACGCCGGAGGGAAAGATCGTAAATGATCTGACGCTTGGGGAGTACGCGGTAGTGGTAACGACCGTTCCGGCGCGGGACACATACCGTGATACGCAGTTCAGTCAAGCGCTGGCGTTGCGCAAGGAGGGCATTAAGATCCCGGACGATGAGATCGTTAAGCTCTCGAACATCGGAGATAAGAGCGCGGTCTTGCAGGCGATGGCCGGCCCTCCGAACCCGCTCCAGCAGATCGAACTTCAGACGAAACAGATCGAAGTGAGTCAGGCTGCGGCAGAAGTCAAGATGACAGAAGCTTCTGCTGCGCTGAATGCCGCTAAAGCTCACCAGATCGCGCAGGAGACGATAAACCTTGCGAATAGTACAGGTGGCCAGAACCCCGAAGCTTCTCTTCAAGCGAAACGGGCGGAAGAAGAGGATATTAAACGACAATCGATGATCTCGGACATTGCGATTCAGCGAGAAAAGGCCCTTGCTGAGATCGAGTTGAAGAAAGAGATGGCGCACTTACAGGTTGGAGGAGCAAAGAAATGAGCATAGGATCTATACCTAGAACTTTGGACGCACGTTGTGACTTCAATACGTTGTCTGAGGCAGCGGAGATTTTGGATAGTCCTGAAAGACTAGCAGCGGCGCTCTCGGCGGGTAAAAAGAGAGCGGCTGAGACGAGTAAAGCAATTGATGCTATCACTGGGCTACGTAGGAGTACTAAATAATGGCTGAAGAAGAGAAAGTAGTAGATCGTGGAGACGAGGTGCTTGAAAAAGAACCAGAGCAGGAAGAGATTAAAACCGACGAAGGAGAAGAAGCTTCGGAAGAGACTAAAACCGAGGAAGAGACTCCGGAAGCCATTATGCTTCCTAAGTCTCGCTACGACGCCAAGAACGCTCAGCTTCGCGCGGCGCAGGCCCGTATTGCAGAGCTCGAGGCTGCCGTGGAGGATGAGCCGGTTAAGCTCGAGACGGCTCTTCCGACAACTTTTGACGAGCAGATCGGTGAGATCGATAAGAAGTATGCTCAGGCTGTAGCAGACGGAGAAGCGGAGAAGGCTGCTGGATTTATGCGTGAAGCGCGGCTCTTGGAGCGCCAGCGCTACGAAGATCTGATGACACAGGCCACGCAGGGTGTTGCGGACCGAACGGCGGA
Organism: uncultured Gammaproteobacteria bacterium; assembly: GCA_964588465.1. Classification (GTDB taxonomy): domain Bacteria; phylum Patescibacteriota; class Patescibacteriia; order Patescibacteriales; family UBA12465; genus UBA12465. The sequence continues at coordinate 412 of CAZPPL010000030.1, read as the reverse complement.
AGATGTGCGATACGACCGAGTAGTCGATACGCTCGAGGAGAATTACCCGTTTCTGAACCCGGACGATGAGAACTTCAACGAGGAACTTGCTGGAGATATCAAGGACTTGACGGAAGCCTATGTGGCATCGAATAAGTACTCGTCTCCGGACGCGCTCGTGATCGCTACGGACCTTGTACTGGGCCGCGAGGGTTTGGGCGTTCAGGGAACAGAACCAAAGCCGAGAAAGACGGACACGGCTAAGAATGCGGACGCTGCGAGCAGACAGCCTCCCGATACGGGCGGGATTGGGAAAACTTCAGACGCTGCCGGCCCTACGTCTGCGAACCCAGACCCTAACAAGCTCTCGGATAAGGAGTTTGAAGCCCTTCCTGACGAGGTCCGTGCCCGTATGCGCGGCGATACGCTCTAA
>CAZPPL010000029.1:0-6055 GCA_964588465.1 uncultured Gammaproteobacteria bacterium | reverse complement strand
TGTAGTAACTACATTAGCCGGAACAACAAGTGGATCTATTATTTGGAATATGCCTGACCAAGGTAAATCAAAGAAAGTAATACTTTACTTCAATGCTTATGAAAATGATACAACAACACCACAAGTAATTACATTCCCAACACCTTTTACATATATTCCAAGTGAAGTAAATGCAAGTGGAACAACAGGTATTATAGTAACAGCAACTGATATATCTATTGATCCGGATACAACAACAACTTGGACTGGCTATTATATTCTTGAAGGATATTGATGTCACCAAGAAAGTGGGTTGATTTATCTATTTCTGACTTCTTTGGAAAGCGTAAGAAGATTAAGACACAGCATTTAATTAATTTAATGATTGATAATAAATATGAAAATAATGCAATTATTGATAGCACATTACATTTTATAAATGAAGTATTAATACATAATTCATCTAAGAAGCAGTATATAAACTCTATTTGGAAGTATAGAGTTAAAAAAGAAATAATTAATAGAATAAAGAAATAATTACTTATTTATAAGATATAATTAAATATAAGTATGCTTTATATATATTAATTAAAAGAAAAGGTATCTCAATTGTGTTATTCCAATTGATTTTAGGCTTTTTCTTTTAATCATAATTAAATGATTACTATGGCAGAATTTATTAAACAGCAATTAATGGATAGGATACAAGGTTCTTTAATATCTTTAAAGACAGCCAAGATTATATCAAAAACAAATGATTTAGATATATATAAAGTATATCATTATTTAAAAGTAGCACAAATTAACTTAAAAGTTAGTGCTGATATATGTAAAGATATTAAAGATTGCTCTATTTCAGTTACTTTATCTAATGCATCTAATCGTATCTATGATTTAAGTAACTCATTAGCTGAGAGTTTATTAGTTGTTAAAAACCTTGCTTTGGTATGGAGTAAGTTTAAAGAAGAAATGTTAACGTCTATTATAGATTTAATAATGAAAGCATATGTGGATATTACACATAGTGACTTTATGTTTAAGTGATTTTATGGGTTGCGCTCTTGAAATGAAAAATAAGAAAGAATTGCTTGCTAATGTTGATGCATATGTTGAATGTGCACAATTTTTAAGTATAGCACATAATAAAGATGGTATATATAAAATGTATCCTCGTGTTAAAGATAAAAAAGTATTTAATGCTTGCATAAAGAATAAAGGAGGTAATATTTTAGATGAATGGGTTAAAGAAGTTAAAAAATGATTATAATGTTCGGTCATCATACTGCTGAGGGAAATCTTGAATTTATTATTAGTAATTTAATACTTCTACAAGAGCATTACGATGGTGCTAATATTGAGTGTGCTGATTGTATTCTAAAACATTTAGAGACAATACGAGCTTATGCAGAAGAAAGTTTAGGATTAGATAATGCTATAAAATATAAAGCAGCAATAGATCAAGTTCTAACTTTTGCTGAAAATCATATTAAAATAATTACTGATTGTATTAGTGATGATAATAAATGCATCATTAAAACAGAAGAAGATAAGAATGTGATGATTTCACAAGCAAGAATACTACGTAGAGAACTTAATGTTTTAATCTATGGCCTTGCTGGTGACTTAATTTATAAGAATGATGATGAACATACAATAGCATCTTTAACTAATAGTTTGCCAGAGCAACACGAACATATATAATACTTTCAATTTAGATATTATGCGTATCTTAATGCCATATGTAAATAAAAGAGTAAATAATCAAATAGAGACTATTAATTCCTATAACTTATTAAAATTAAAATATCATATAATTAGAAAGGAAACAAATAATGACATTGATTATTTCAATTTATTGTTGAATAATTGGGGTATTGAAGACTTAATTATATGGGAAATGGATATTATTGCATATGAGTGCAATATTAGGTCTTTAAATGAATGTGATAAAGATATCTGCTCTTATAACTATAAATTAACTAATGGTAATAGCATTTGTAGAAATAAAGATAGAACTCCATTCTTAGATAATACTGAATACTCTGATCGTGTTGGCTTTGGATTTACTAAAATATCTCTTGCTATGCAAAAGATAATAACACCATCTCAATTTAAAAGAAAGAGTTGGAGCACATTAGATACTGAATTTAGTTATCTAATGAAAGATTTAGATATTACAGCACATATTCACTGGCCTCTAATAGAACATAATCACGACCCACGCTATTTAGGATAATAAAAGCAAGCATTTATATATTCTAATTATTAATATAAATAGTATAGTGATTATATGGCTATTAATAATAAATTAGAAGAAGAAATAGAAGAACTTTATAAGAAAAGCTTTGATGATATTAAAAATAAAGTTGCAGAACTTTATAAAAAAGATGAAAAAGGAGTAGATGCAATAAATGGAATAGTTGAGGAAGCAGAAGAACCTCATAAAGATAATGAATATCACTTTAAGAAAGAGGGTGATAAATTAATCTGCACTGATCATAATTGCAATCTATCTGGCGCTGAGTTAGAGGTTGGAACAGATGCTAAAAGTCTATTAAATAATTTAAATAACATTTATCATAAGGAAACCCACGATTTCTTATCTTGCACTAAATGTAGACCACAATTTGATGAAATTGTAAAGAAAAGTGGATATACTATTAAAGAAAATAATAGAGAGATTATTTTAGTTAAAAAGAAATGATTAATATGTCATTAATTTTTAATTTTGGTCTATCTTATCATATTGACTTTAAATCTATGGTAGAATTTATTAAACGTCAATTAAGGAATAAAGATATGTCTTATCATATTAACTTTAAATTCCAAAGTTGGAATTATTCTTGGTAATTTTATGAAATGCACTATTTGTAATAAAGTAATTTCAAATAAAATCTATTGCTATGGAATAGATAATAATAATAATAAATTTATATTAGCTTATTATTGTTTAAACCACGGCAAATTACTAAAACTATTCTTACATATGAAGCGCAGTAACACTATTTCTAACTTAGCGTTGAGAGATAGAGTTATTATTGATAAGTTTTAAATAGTTTCATATTTATAATAAATAATGATATTATGTCAGACATAGAGTATATTGCAATTGCAGGAATAGGTGTTATTGCAATTATTGGCGGTTACTATTTAGTTAAGGAATTAGGTTCATTAGGTTCTGGCGCTGAAAAAGACTATAAGAATTTAGGTAAATATATTAATAAAGGTAAGAATAATTTAGCTTATGATATTATTAATAGTAATCCAATAACAAAATTGAATATTGCAAATCAATTAAAAACATATTATGGTAAAACATATGCAATATTTAATAAAGCAAAAGTTATATTTTTACCAGAAGGCCAAGGATCTGGGTGGATTAATAATTATATATCTACTTATACAGGTAAACAGGCATTAATCTTTGCATTTGATGTAAATGGTGTATTACAATCAAGCACTTTTATTCCTATATCTAATGTAAAAGGTGGTAGTGTTAATAATGCTTTTACTTATTCAAAAGGTTGGCAAGGCGTAGGATATTATAAAGGTGCTTATGATAGTAATGTAATTATATATATTACAACAAAAGCTAAATATAAGTCATACTATGAATATAATAAACCTTCTAAAAAAACAAATACATCATTAGGAACTTTAAGCAATCCTTATAAACCTTTTGTTAAAGGGTGGCAAGGCGTAGGATATTATAAAAGCTATTTAGATCAAACACCAGTTATAATTGGTTCAAAGATAGCATTTAATAAAATATATAATGTTATTAGTAAGACTGAGAATAGAAATAATTATAGTTCTGCACTTATTTTAGGACTATTATATGAATGATTACTATGTCTAAAAGTAATGAAATTGTAGTTATAGGTGCAGGAAGTTTATTATTTGTAAGCATTATTTATTTAATTAGAAAATTTAAACCTAAACCAAGAATAGCACTAAATCCTAAAACATCTAAGATAGTTCTTCCAACTAAAACAAAATATGAAGTTATCTATAACAATATGACACCAAATGGCGGTGGAGTTTTATATCTATCAGGACATAACTTTACTCTTGAAATGAACTTTACTAACTCTTCAACAGGTAGTAAGTTTGCTACTCATATAGGTGATTTATTAGATAATTATATTAATCGTAGTAATTTATCTGGCCAATATCAACTACAAGCATATGATAAAGATAGTATGAAAAAGAGTAATATTATATCTATTTATATTAAACATAATTAAGTGATAAAATGAATTATAACATAAAAAAGTCAATAGTAACTATTAGCGCAATTGCAACTACTGGTTTAGGTGTATATGCATACTTACATAGTTTAAATAAGGATAAAGTTCCTTTGGGTTCTACATTAAAATTAAATGAAACTACATCTGGTTTAATTACAGGATCAACAATTATTTTCTCAGGTGTATTACTTAATAATATGAATAAGCCAATTATAAATCAATTAATTAGTTTACACCCATTTGTATTAACACAAAATACTGATAATAATGGTATGTTTGTATTTGGTGTAACTATTATGCATTCTGGTAAGTATATTGTTTATGCTACAACTGCTAATATTAAAAGTAATGATAAATTAGTTATTATTAGTAAGCCACAATCATCAAATAATACAACAACTAAAAAAGTATTAACAAAAACTCAGAAAACAGCAATTGCTAATACAACACATAGTAATAAATTAGTTATAAGTGGAGCCCCACAAAGTGTCATTGATAAACAACTAACTATTGCATTAACAGCACAAGGAGTAAAGAATGCTTCGAAAGGATATCAAGGTTCTGGTATGTATTTTATACCAAGCAGAGGATATGCTCAACATTATATAGGATCTGCATCAAATTATAAGTTAATAATGAAAACAGCATATAATTCTAATCACCCAAGTAAAAAGGTTGTTAAACAAATTAATTATAATATATATAATTTTGTTAATGGCTGGCAAGGCGTAGGTAAATATTATGCTACACCAAGTGATTTAAAAGGTGGTTACTCTGGTGCATTAGGTAAATCTAATTCAGTTCCACAACTTATTAAAACTAAACTTTCTTTTTATCAACACGCACAGGAATATGGAATGTTCTTTAATGATAAGACACCATATAAGAATAGTAAGCCACAATCATCAAATAATAATAAACAGGGAAGTAATAATACTAAATCAAATTATTATAAGCCTTTACAAACAGGTTGGAAGGGTGCTGGATATTATAAAGCTTGGTTTCAAGCAAGTCCAGTTTATATTAGTAATAAAGCACAATATAATAAATATAATTATTAATATTGATTTTAATTGATATTTAAGTAATTATATTATTTATGTATACATTCACAGAAATGATATACATTAGGAAGTGCATATTTCTTATCTATTTTATAAACTAAGTTCTCTAATTCGTGTTTTGATACATTATTTATCATTTTTTCTATAACTTTATTTAAATCCTCTATAATGACTATATTTGGTGTGTTTTTAGTTAGTTTAGCCATCATAGGTATACGTATATTCTTTTGAGTTATTATGCGTGCTACTGCTTTAATTTTGAGTGCTTTTATTTCAGAGTTATATTCTGTAAATGAAATAAATAGATTTTTAAGTGTATCATCAACTATATCTGCTTCCCACTCACACATTTCATTATTATTAGAATTAGTCATAAATATCATTACTTTTAATAAATATTAGAAGTAAAAATATAAAAGCATACCTTAAATATACGTGTGAGGAAATATATTTAAGATATGCTTGATGAGTTACGAATGAATGGAGTATAAGTTAATTATTGAGATTTATTTTGATCTGGGCTTTTAATATCAGAAATGATGTCATCAAGTCCCATAATAATTACTAATACAAATACTAATCCTGCTACTGCAAGTGGATAATAAGATGCATTGTTATTACTAAGTATTGAAAATCCAGAGCCATTTGCAATATTAACCATTATCTTAGTTACCATAAAGGTTATTCCTGCAATTGCAGGTGCTAAAATAAATGTCTTGATTGTTTCTTTTAAGTTAAATTTTATTGCCATAAAAATCATTT
>CAZPPL010000028.1:0-6239 GCA_964588465.1 uncultured Gammaproteobacteria bacterium | reverse complement strand
AAGTTTTAGTTGTTTAACAATTTATTCCTCAAATAATTATGCATATACTCCTCAGGATTGATATTAGGTAAATATGGTGGTAAAAATAATAATTTCATGTTATCCTGTTTCTGGAAAAATTCACTAACTTTTTTTGAATGATGCACTCGACTGTTGTTCATACAGATTAATATTTTATCTTCTGAATACTCTTTTTTAATCTTTTTAAGAAGTAATGTAAATAAGTCAACCTTAGAACTCTTCCTAACAGTTTCTATTATTTTTCCTATTGATATCTTTCCTTAATTGTAGCACACACTTTATAGTTTTCATCTAAACCATTATAATAAGGTATGTAGTTGTTAAAAAAGGTTTGTGGAAGGTTGGTGGGTGAGGAACAACAAAGGGTGTCTGAGTAATATAAATATAAAAGTCAACATCTTACAAAACCCTCTAAACAACCTTTAAATAATCTCCTTTTTTGTATTACGCTATACATTGGCTTGTCAACAACCCATTGAACATTTATCTTAATATTATTAAAGTGTCATTTCTTTATAACTACTATGAAAAAAGTAGAAGTTTTAGAGTTTGTTAAAAATTTAAAATTAAAGATGTAAAGTATGGAAAGTAATATAATTAATTTTAAGGATATAGATACAAAAATTGGTGATATAGTAGAAAATTTTAATGAAACAATGTCAAAAGATTTCAAAAACTTCTTTGAAGATAGATTTCTCTTCAGCAATAGTAATGATAAATTAGAGCTAAACATAATTGTAGATGCAAATATAATTTTGGCGGAGGCGGAGGCCTATTTGAAATATGGTAAGTCTTATTTCTTAAAAATTATACAATCACCATTTTTGAATGTATCTGCACCAGATTGGTTGAAAATGGAATTAAAAAAGAATATACCAAAGTTTTCAAGAATGAGGAAATTAGATGAAGAAAAGTTTAAGAATGCAGTTAAAAAGATAATTTCAAATGTTAAAATATATAACGAAAGCACAACCAATTTGAATAATAGTTCATTAAAAAAGATCAAAGAGAGAGATATAGCCGATTTACCTTATGTTGAATTGTACTTTAAATTAGGGTCTCATGGAATTTTAACAAAGGATAAAGACATAAGTGACATATCTAAAATAAAAACGTGGAGTAGACCAGCAAAAATAGGAAAAATCGTTAGTGTATTTGAAAAAGGAGCGTTTGCTTACTTTATTATAGGACAATTGCCCACTATTTCTATAATGTTAGAAGAAATATGTATTCTTATTTTAAAAGGTATTTTTGAAGAAGTAAAAAAGATAATGAATTTATTAATCGAAGCAAGTAAAGGTATATTATCTGCAATACTTAAATTACCAGATTGGATAAAAATAATAATTGGAGTAATGGGAATTTTGGCATTGTTTTGGGATAAAAGTAGAGATTTTATAATAGAAACAATTATAAATATCAGCATAGGACTCATAAACATTCTTAAATTTTTTTATGATAATATTAAAATTATATTAACTCTATCAACTGAGGGTATAATTATAAGCAGTCAAGTAATCGGAACTTTATTTAGAGAAATTGAAGAGACAATAAACTATTATGAACAAATAAATAGGTTTTAGAATTCATAAGAGATATTTTTCTTTTTATAATTTATTTTCAAACAACCTTTGAATACTCTTCTTTCTATAATACTACTAACAAACAGCGTATAGCCTTACGCCATATAAATAGGGCACTGATTCTGAGTTAAACACAAAAAAGTTGATGGTAGCGAAAGCTGTAAATAGATTATTAATAGAATGTTACTTGTATAATTGTGATAAGTAAAGGTATAAAAAAAGTATATCAAAGTTTATATACATAAAGAGAAAATATAAACAGAATATTTTAGATACGGGGCGTGAATATGTTTGGATATTATGATATTAGTTTTAAAAAATTAAAATTTAAAAATAGGGGAGAGATATTCTAACAATTTATTTTAAGTGTAAAAGTCTTTATTGAAATAAACACAGAAAGGATGAATTTAATAAGAATAGTAAATGAAGAATTAATTAAGTAAAAAAATAAATTAAAAAAGGTTGGAAAATGATAAAAGAAATTAATTATGCTTTGGTTGAAGAAAAAAGACCCCTATTTATACCGCTATGAAGTATTGGGGGAAAAAGCCCCATAATATTTGGAGAAAGTATATTGAAAATTATACCCTAAAGATGGACTATATTTGGATCCTTTCTTGGAAGTGCCACTAGTGCTTTTGAGGCAGTTAAAGCTAGTAGAAAGGTTATTGCTTTTGATTTAAATCCATTAACTTCTTTTATTATTGAAGTTATAGCTTCAGATTTTGATGGAATAATTTCTAAATACATAGTATACTTATAATGTGATTGGAATACATTATTAATCTTATCTTTTGGATAATAAACTTTAGATCTAATAAATAAAATAACAACTATACCCTATCGAAACTCCAATTGCAACAGGGTAAAAAAGAGAAGGTTTATTTTTAATAATCTTAAGAAACAATAATATTAAAGATAAAATTTGTAGCAAATATAAAACATTTCCACTTTTCATAATTGAATACCTAATTATAATATCCTTTTTATTATAAAATATTTCAAAAGATACTGGTATAAATGTAATAAATATTATTAAAATTCCTATATAAAAATAGTAAGAATATGGAATTATATATGATACTATAAAAAGCATATACCCTAAAAAAATAAAAAATATATATAGTTCTAAATCAAATTTTTTATCTTTCTTTGCTGTAATTAATGAATCAATATCAAAAAAGCTTCTAAATACCTTACTCAAAGAAGAAAGTTTATGTAAATTCTTTTTACGAGCAGTTAGCTTAGGTAAATATGATTTAAATAATCCTATTACTACAGGTATTACTCCTAATATTCCTAATATTATCAAATCATCCACTTAACTACCCTTATTTCATTTTTAAGCTTTGATTGATCTATTTATACTTCATCAACTCTAGTGAATTCCCCTTATACGTAGATAGTTCATCTTTTATCTTATCTAAGATGTGTATAAATTTATCTGTATTGTGTTTCAGCATATCAAGATTAAGTGATATTTTTATATTTTTAGGAGCAATTTTGTAAAATACACTATTGTAATATTTACATGATTTAATTTCTGAATTACCCTCTTTCTTTATGTTTTCATATATAGCAAAGTTGTCTTCTGCTTTTTGTATATCCATCCCGATAGTCTCTAATAAGGTATTATACATTGATATTACTTTATTGTGGGCCTGTTGGGTTTCTCGTATCTCCCTCTCTTTTTTATTAACCTGCTCTATGTTTTTGAATATATCTTCTCCATAATGTGGATATAATCTTTTGTATTGTTCAACACTTCCGTATTGGATAGTATCTACATCAACATCTTTTAGTTTTTGTTTTATTATGGCCTGACCCTTTGCTTTCATACCTTTTAATGTCTTATCAAGCATCTTACCCTCATATTTCTCCCCATTGACTAATAAATTTTGAAGATTAGTGAATGCCTTATCACGTTCATTTTTGTGGTTGTCTATGCCTTCCATTAATTGTTCTCCATCATTTTTGAGATTATGAAGTTTTTTGATAGATTCCTGAAGTCCCCATACCTTATGAACTATGTTTGTATTACTTTTATCAAGTTCTTTCTGGTAGCGGTTTCTTACTCTTGCCATCTCTTGTCTACCCGTAACAGTACTCAATCCCCCCTTTTCAGAAGCTGGAGGTGCAGTATACCTTATATCATTATGGCTATGTCTACTATAACCCTTCCCTGAATTTTTATCATATCTTCTATTTCTCATATTTTCCACCTATTTGAAATATTCCCTCTCCTTAATATTTTTTGGTTTTATTCCTATCTCAAAGTATCTAATCATTTTTTTTATGGCATCTTGTTTTGTTTTAAGATCATTAATAATCTTGTAAACCTCAACAGTCTTATCTTCCATTTTTGATAGTTCCAGTTGTATCTTTGTCATATAACTTCACAATATACTATAGGATATGAAAATATATAAACCGTTCTAACTTCAACTTCACCAAATGCGAATTCTCTAATTTCAATTTTGTATTCAGCTGCAATCTAATAAATTGTAGTTTTTATTATTTTTGTATTCTTAAACATCTTATATCTGTATTTTGTTACAAAAATTATGTGTTGTAGATTATATCTATGTCCATAGGTATCTTCACTTATCTTTTTATAATTTACACTATCTATATACTCGCTTAGGCGATAGAAATATCCGAACCACGAATTTTACAGCGGTCACCCTTCCGTCACAAAATATTAATAGAAAAGGATGATAATTATTGTGTAATTCATCCTAATGAAAATTGAGAATTTTTGATAGGCATAATAAAATATTTATAGCACATATTATAATTTATTTATTATTCAATATATTATATATAAAAACTAAACTTATTAAGGATTAAAATAAATAAAAATTATATAAAATCAGGTTGATTGTAAAATAACTTACAAAAGCGAATCAGAAGAACATAAAAAATTAAAACAAAAAGCAAAAAGAACAAAAAAGAAACTTGGAGTATGGACAATATTCCCCATTACTTAATAAGACCCAAATGGAAAATATTGCTAAATTGCTGTAATTGTAGAAACTTAGATTTTATATTGAAAGGTTTGAGGGTTGGTCTATATTATATTAAATTTTATAAGAAACATTATATATCTACTATCTATATAATCTAATTTACAAAAAGAATTAATTAACTTAATTAATAAAAATAAAATTCACTAAACATTTATAATAAATCAGCAACCAAACAGATTATTAAAATTTTAGAATTATTTGGTTGAAATGATAATAATATAAATGACATTAAATCAGAATATTCTGTTGATTTATTCAATACTACTAAAAAATTGATTATGCTTTAGCACAAGATAGTAATGATATAATTTTTGTTGAAACTAAAGCAGTTAGTAGAACTTTAAAGTAATTGGAATAAAATAAATATTTGTATATTCTAAATTATATACTGTGACTAATAAAGTAATGTTAAAAGGAGAATAAAATGGAAATAAAATCAATAAAAATCCATAATTTCAGATCAATAAAAGATATAGAATTTGAGTGGGAACAGTATAATGTGCTCGTCGGTGCAAATAATTCAGGCAAGAGTAACATTCTAAAATCTTTACAACTATTTTATGGGGATGAATTTAAGGACCAAACAGATTTCCCAAAATTTCAGACAGATGATAAGGAAAGCTGGATTGAAATAGAATATTTACTAACAGATAATGAAATTAAAAATTTAGGAGATAATTATCAAAATCCCGATAATATTCTAAGAGTGAGAAAATATCTTAAATCAGAAGATATTCTAATACAGAAACTTAAGACTAGTTTCTTTGCTTATGTGAAAGGTGAGCTATCAAAAACCCCTTTTTATAGTATAGAAGATATTTCTCAAGGAAAACTTGGTTATATTCTATACATTCCAGCAATGAGTAGAACAGAAGATAATTTAAAATTATCAGGTCCTTCTGCATTACGAGACATATTAACCTTCGTTATGAATAAAGTTATTAAAACAGGTGATTCATTCAGATCACTAAATGATGCATTTGAAGAATTTAATAAAAAATGTCAAGAAAAAACATCTGGGGATGGTATTTCTTTAGAGGATTTTAGAAAAAAAATTAATGAAAATCTTAAAGAGTGGAAAGTAGAATTTAATCTAAATATAAATCCTCCAAAAATAGGAGATATAATAAAAAGTATGCTATCTTATAGTTTTAAAGACAAAAATTTAAACGAAAATATAGATATTAAACTTTATGGACAAGGACTACAGAGATATCTTATTTATATATTAATTCAACTTTCCTCACAATATAAAAAAAAGAAAAATTTCAAGGAAAAAGAGTTTTTACCAGAACTTACATTAATATTATTTGAAGAACCCGAAGCGTTTTTACACCCAAAGTATCAAGAACATCTTAATTCTAGTTTAAGATCTTTATCTTCTGGAAAGGGACTGCAAATTATTATATCTACTCATTCTCCTATTTTTGTAAGTAAAAATATAAATATGGAAGATATAGCTTCTTTAATAAAAATAAAAAAAGAAGATGATGCTGTAACAAAATGTTTCCAAGTATCTAAGAATGCAATGGAAAAAATATTAAAAAAGAATCTCAAAGTAACAACAGAAATAAGTGAATATAATAAGGAACCAAAAACTCCATTG
>CAZPPL010000027.1:5163-6435 GCA_964588465.1 uncultured Gammaproteobacteria bacterium | reverse complement strand
GTTTTCCGCAGCATTACGCTGCGGCCTCATTGAAGCAGATTCGTCCCCCACTTCGCAAGCCACTCCTGAGCAGGTTTTCCGCAGCATTACGCTGCGGCCTCATTGAAGCCCTGGATCAGACATGGTAAGTGGTGCGTGAGCTTGAGTTTTCCGCAGCATTACGCTGCGGCCTCATTGAAGCCGAGCGTGGCCGTATCGGGACATCGCCGGGCATTGGACGTTTTCCGCAGCATTACGCTGCGGCCTCATTGAAGCCTACCGGCATGGTGACGGACGAAGAATTCCGCAGCTAGTTTTCCGCAGCATTACGCTGCGGCCTCATTGAAGCAGATCATCAATCTTTCCATCCACCTTCTCGACCTCTGTTTTCCGCAGCATTACGCTGCGGCCTCATTGAAGCTGGCACGGGGGATGCATAGGTAGGTGGGCATGGTGCTTGTTTTCCGCAGCATTACGCTGCGGCCTCATTGAAGCCCCGAATACATGGAGCGCTAGACCATGGCACAGCACGTTTTCCGCAGCATTACGCTGCGGCCTCATTGAAGCACGTACTTATTGAGCCCGCCAACAATCTGAGCCACGCGTTTTCCGCAGCATTACGCTGCGGCCTCATTGAAGCTGGAGGCTGTAACCATTACGAATGGAGATGCGAACAGGTTTTCCGCAGCATTACGCTGCGGCCTCATTGAAGCTTCTTGATATGGCGTTCGAAGAAGTGGACCGTGCGCGGTTTTCCGCAGCATTACGCTGCGGCCTCATTGAAGCTCATCCCGGTACTGCCGGACCAGGTCCGCCGGGATCGTTTTCCGCAGCATTACGCTGCGGCCTCATTGAAGCAGAGCGTGGAACTCCCGGAACGGATGGATGATCTCGTTTTCCGCAGCATTACGCTGCGGCCTCATTGAAGCCCATACGTCCCGGACGGCTTCACCCATCCGGTCCAGCGTTTTCCGCAGCATTACGCTGCGGCCTCATTGAAGCCACTCAAATTGCTCACCGTCCAGATCACCGTAGACCGTTTTCCGCAGCATTACGCTGCGGCCTCATTGAAGCTGACGGCAATCCGGTGTACTGATTATGATATGGGTGGTTTTCCGCAGCATTACGCTGCGGCCTCATTGAAGCATTTCCCTCCGCCGAGGCTGAACTTCGTGGGGTCGAAGGTTTTCCGCAGCATTACGCTGCGGCCTCATTGAAGCACCGGTGCGACCGGGCCGTCAGATAGCCATACGAGTCGTTTTCCGCAGCATTACGCTGCGGCCTCATTGAAGC
>CAZPPL010000027.1:0-5063 GCA_964588465.1 uncultured Gammaproteobacteria bacterium | reverse complement strand
TCAGATAGCCATACGAGTCGTTTTCCGCAGCATTACGCTGCGGCCTCATTGAAGCGGCCATATCACCGCAACCTGGGCGGTTACTTCATGTGTTTTCCGCAGCATTACGCTGCGGCCTCATTGAAGCCCATCCGTAGCTGAAAATGTACAAATTTACCTCGTCGTTTTCCGCAGCATTACGCTGCGGCCTCATTGAAGCGCAGGGAGGCCTTGAGGCGGGCGATGATGAGCGGCTCGTTTTCCGCAGCATTACGCTGCGGCCTCATTGAAGCCACGCTTTCAGCGCCTCCAAGAGTTCTTCATTCTCCGTTTTCCGCAGCATTACGCTGCGGCCTCATTGAAGCGTTGTCCCGTGTAGTATAGCCCGTGGGGATGGCGTGGTTTTCCGCAGCATTACGCTGCGGCCTCATTGAAGCGCATCGCGACTTGACGGGGGGGTCACGCGACATAACGTTTTCCGCAGCATTACGCTGCGGCCTCATTGAAGCAACGTAGCCAACGCTACCTCTTCTGCCCATGCAGTGGTTTTCCGCAGCATTACGCTGCGGCCTCATTGAAGCTGTGCGGCGAGGAAGTTGCTAATCGGGCGCCCGTCCGTTTTCCGCAGCATTACGCTGCGGCCTCATTGAAGCGATTCGATGAGCGCCCATAATTGCGCGACGGAAGGTAGTTTTCCGCAGCATTACGCTGCGGCCTCATTGAAGCATGGATAAAGTATAGCGCGAATTGGTGGAGTTGCACACGTTTTCCGCAGCATTACGCTGCGGCCTCATTGAAGCTCCTTCGAGGACAGGCCCAGCCCCCGCAAGTCCAGCGCGTTTTCCGCAGCATTACGCTGCGGCCTCATTGAAGCCACGCAACTGCCCAGAATGCGGAAAGAAGCTGCCCTACGTTTTCCGCAGCATTACGCTGCGGCCTCATTGAAGCCGTTTATCCTCCCGACCCCGCGCACGATCGTGAAGGGGTTTTCCGCAGCATTACGCTGCGGCCTCATTGAAGCAGCTCATGGAACGACCGCAACGGGTGTATTACCTCGTTTTCCGCAGCATTACGCTGCGGCCTCATTGAAGCGGATGGGCGATCTCGGTATCGTCGGGCTGATCACGGGTTTTCCGCAGCATTACGCTGCGGCCTCATTGAAGCGTCCGTCACCATACCTGTAGCTATGATATCGGGCAGTTTTCCGCAGCATTACGCTGCGGCCTCATTGAAGCAGAAGCGGTCCGCAATGCCTTTCGCATTCCTTTTCTCGTTTTCCGCAGCATTACGCTGCGGCCTCATTGAAGCCTGGGAGAAGCCTATCTGGAAGAAGGCCCGGGCGGTGTTTTCCGCAGCATTACGCTGCGGCCTCATTGAAGCATCTTTTCCAGTTGCGACGAAATGTCATTCAGTCGCGTTTTCCGCAGCATTACGCTGCGGCCTCATTGAAGCTTCGGCTACGAGGTTGTGGTTGTATCCGCCAACCCGTTTTCCGCAGCATTACGCTGCGGCCTCATTGAAGCAAACGGTCGAGAATCTGCCCCTCATAGGTCAGATTCGTTTTCCGCAGCATTACGCTGCGGCCTCATTGAAGCCGGAGGTTGCACGCAGATGTCTACGTCGTTCGTACCGTTTTCCGCAGCATTACGCTGCGGCCTCATTGAAGCCGCGCTCGCGCCGTACCTCACCGATTTGCCGACCAAGTTTTCCGCAGCATTACGCTGCGGCCTCATTGAAGCGCGTGCTGGGAGCCAAGACATGAAAGTTCATATCTAGTTTTCCGCAGCATTACGCTGCGGCCTCATTGAAGCAAACGTGCCGAGGAAACGGGTTTTTACTGTTACCTTGTTTTCCGCAGCATTACGCTGCGGCCTCATTGAAGCCGTTGCGTGGGGCTAGTCGTCCAGGGTTTCGTTGCGTGTTTTCCGCAGCATTACGCTGCGGCCTCATTGAAGCGGCAGCAGTGCCATGGTAATTCGTGGCGTGGCCGAGGTTTTCCGCAGCATTACGCTGCGGCCTCATTGAAGCGGATCGACTCAGGTGCAATTCGGCGAATTAGGCGGCGTTTTCCGCAGCATTACGCTGCGGCCTCATTGAAGCGGCCCCATCGCCAGGGCCTGCTCCCAACCATAGGTCGTTTTCCGCAGCATTACGCTGCGGCCTCATTGAAGCGCCGCGACCTTCGGCCATATCACGTCGACCTGGTCGTTTTCCGCAGCATTACGCTGCGGCCTCATTGAAGCTGAGGGTACTGACCAGTCCGGTGGCCTCACCGAGTAGTTTTCCGCAGCATTACGCTGCGGCCTCATTGAAGCCTGGTCAACGCCGCCATTGCGCTGGGGCTAACCGCGGTTTTCCGCAGCATTACGCTGCGGCCTCATTGAAGCAGGCTGGGCGTGTGTGCCAAGGAGAAGAGGGGGAGGGTTTTCCGCAGCATTACGCTGCGGCCTCATTGAAGCCGTCCCCCCGTTTGGACATACAGCGCCATGTGCGCGTTTTCCGCAGCATTACGCTGCGGCCTCATTGAAGCGGGCACTCGCTGCTCCCGCATTCGGGACACGCGCGCGTTTTCCGCAGCATTACGCTGCGGCCTCATTGAAGCGGCGCCTTCCAAACAACAACTGGCAGCCACAACCTTCGTTTTCCGCAGCATTACGCTGCGGCCTCATTGAAGCGCGCGCCAAGCACTACGACGGGTTGGTTGGCGACGGGGTTTTCCGCAGCATTACGCTGCGGCCTCATTGAAGCTTTGATTCCCCCGTGGACCCAGGAAGGCGGGAGGCGTGTTTTCCGCAGCATTACGCTGCGGCCTCATTGAAGCGATCCCATCAGCAGGCCATAGGGGATCCGATAGGATGTTTTCCGCAGCATTACGCTGCGGCCTCATTGAAGCCGTTTGATACGCAGCATATCTCGCATTACGCACCAACGTTTTCCGCAGCATTACGCTGCGGCCTCATTGAAGCCCATTATACCGTCCTCTAAATATGGAGCGGGCTATATGTTTTCCGCAGCATTATACGCTGCGGCCTCATTGAAGCGGGCAATCCGGCGTGGTGTGGGAGACCATAGAGCACCGTTTTCCGCAGCATTACGCTGCGGCCTCATTGAAGCTAGCGTCATCACCGCGTGGATATCGGATGATATCGGCGTTTTCCGCAGCATTACGCTGCGGCCTCATTGAAGCATCATCTTCTCCTTCTGTTTCATCCCATTCGCTCTCACGTTTTCCGCAGCATTACGCTGCGGCCTCATTGAAGCGCGCCAGGCCAATTCACGCCGTAGCGTGACTGCACTTGTTTTCCGCAGCATTACGCTGCGGCCTCATTGAAGCTTTTTCGGCGGGCGGGTCACGCAGGCCCGTCCAGCAGTTTTCCGCAGCATTACGCTGCGGCCTCATTGAAGCTACTACACCGGGGATGACGAGCGTCCCAGTCGCCGCGTTTTCCGCAGCATTACGCTGCGGCCTCATTGAAGCATTGCGCACCTTAACAGACGGTAGAACGAATCTATCGTTTTCCGCAGCATTACGCTGCGGCCTCATTGAAGCCCGATCGGGCGATACCGTGCGTGCCTGACCACACCCGGTTTTCCGCAGCATTACGCTGCGGCCTCATTGAAGCCCCAGCTGCGCGATATCCACCAACCGGCGGTCCACCGTTTTCCGCAGCATTACGCTGCGGCCTCATTGAAGCCGCAGCAGGCGCGCGAGGGTGTCTATCGCCCGTTATGTTTTCCGCAGCATTACGCTGCGGCCTCATTGAAGCGGATCATAGACCAATGGCACTTACTTAAAGCCAATAACCATATGAATCAGTATGTTGCACGGCTATAGTCCGCTGTCTTGGCTGTCCCGATCTGTCAGGAAGTAGTGCATTTCCAGTAGCCATCCTGAAAATACGGTGGATATCACCATTGTGGGTAATTACGTAACTTACTGTAATCATATGAATTTTTATCGTTAAGTAAGTGCCATTGGATCATAGACGTGAACTTTCATGTCCTGGCTCCCAGGTTTTCCGCAGCATTACGCTGCGGCCTCATTGAAGCGAGGAACCTCGAAACCTTTCTGCTCTACCGTTCCCAGGTTTTCCGCAGCATTACGCTGCGGCCTCATTGAAGCGGATCTACGACGAGGACGAGGCGCAGCGCATCACCGAGTTTTCCGCAGCATTACGCTGCGGCCTCATTGAAGCATCCGGACGGGCGCCTTATCGACTGGAGTTAGCCTGTTTTCCGCAGCATTACGCTGCGGCCTCATTGAAGCGACCGCGCGGAGAGAGTCGAGCAGGCGCGCCCCGAGCGTTTTCCGCAGCATTACGCTGCGGCCTCATTGAAGCATATAGGGTCATGGTCGTTCTCCATCGAAGCAGGACCGTTTTCCGCAGCATTACGCTGCGGCCTCATTGAAGCACGGCAAAATGGTTTCTGTTCTTTTCGGAATACAGGTTTTCCGCAGCATTACGCTGCGGCCTCATTGAAGCTAGCTCGGCGTAAGTATACCCCTGAATCGCTGCCCAGGTTTTCCGCAGCATTACGCTGCGGCCTCATTGAAGCGCGCGAGTCTCTTCCGCTTGCCGCTCGATATCGGTCGTTTTCCGCAGCATTACGCTGCGGCCTCATTGAAGCGTATGCGCGCCATGGCGGCCGGCCTGATCGCCGCGCGGTTTTCCGCAGCATTACGCTGCGGCCTCATTGAAGCCGGAGCGCGTGTCACTCCTGGCCATCCAGCAGCTCGTGTTTTCCGCAGCATTACGCTGCGGCCTCATTGAAGCGGCGAAGAGTTTGCCGTCGGGCTTCATCCCGCCGCGATGTTTTCCGCAGCATTACGCTGCGGCCTCATTGAAGCCTCCCCCGTGTCGAGGTCGATGCAGGGCAGCAGGGTTGTTTTCCGCAGCATTACGCTGCGGCCTCATTGAAGCGACACGATGCGTAGGGCGGTCATGCGGATGATCTGCGTTTTCCGCAGCATTACGCTGCGGCCTCATTGAAGCATAAACTAAAACAAGATATCTTCGGGATTTTCGGACGTTTTCCGCAGCATTACGCTGCGGCCTCATTGAAGCAGCGCCAAGCGCGCATTG
>CAZPPL010000026.1:0-6587 GCA_964588465.1 uncultured Gammaproteobacteria bacterium | reverse complement strand
TAACCAGTATTACCGCCTCTAAATATATTAGCCCTTACTTCTCCAGCCACAAGAGAATAATCAGGTGTAGCTAAACCACCATCAGCTCTTAAACCCTTTGGGGTATAAGTATTACCCCACTGACCATTAGCATTGAGTCTAAGCCAGCTATCATATCCGCTAAGAGCTACTTTATTATTAAAAGATATTCCAAGGGAATTAGAAGTGGTGGTGATATCTAATCTATTATTTGGAGCGGTGGTCCCAATCCCCACATTGCCAGTTGTCGGATCCCAGACACCATTACCTTTAAACTCAACGGCTTGAGCCTGAGAGAGACCAAAGAAAATAATTAAAGAAGCGACTAAAAAAATAAATAATTTTTTAGACATAAAAATGTTTTTAAAACTGTTTTTAAAACTAATCATAAATATAGTTTAAATATAATATAAATATAACATTTTTTTAAAAATAAGGCAAAAGAAATAATTTAATCCACTACTTAAATTAAACTTTTTTCCAATAATAACTAAATAGCATAGAATTTAAATAAGGGGAGTAAAAGCGATTAGTTTCAGCAGGAAAGATTATCCTTAAATAAAAAGGTGTCGCTGGAGAAATAAAATTACTTCTTTGTCGCCCAATTAAAGATTGCCAGTCTCTATCATTATCAGAGAATAAATACTTAACCGTCTTTTGACTGGCATAATTTAGACCTAGATTAACATCAAAAATTCTCTGAATTGCAATTTTATAGGGAATCATTTTATTACCCAAAGCATTAGTGGTTAAAACTCCCTGACTGGTATTATTAAAGCCCTGATCGGTAAAAATCATATCAGTTAAATGCCCATCAGTAGTTTTTGTCCTAGCTAATAAACGAATGCTATCAGCTTGAATTTTTAACAATTGAAAAGTTGCAGATTGGGTTGAGTTAGAAAAAATATTATTAAAAAATACTTCGCCAGCAATCTGATTACTATCATCCTGCCATAATTTAAAAAACCGAGGGTGATTTAAAGTCGTGCTATAAATATACCAATTAACTCTAGAACCAAAAACACTTCTAATCACTTCCGCTTTAAAACCTCCATTCATAGCACGGATATCAAAGAATCTACTGATATTATTGATAGTATTACCCCGAACCCGATAAGCAATTCCTTTATAAGCTCCATAGATCATTAGAAAATCATTATCACTCCCACCAAAACCCCATAAACCAAAATAGGGAGAGATAACTGCTTGTGGGGTTGATATAGGAATAAATTTAGAACCATTAAAATAGAACACTAAACCTTGATATTTTTTACCATTTTTCAAGGTTGCTCCCACTAACCAACGTTGATTAAGGACAGCAATAGATAGAGCTAATAAATTATTAGATTTTAACACTGACGGCAGATTAATAATATGACCATTATAATATAGAGAATTATCTTTTTGTACTAAACAATTATTTCCCAAACAACGACGATCATAATAGGGACCTTTAAAATTATTTATAGAGGGAATCTGAAAAAAGTGTTTTTGGACTAGACTCAGAAAACTACCAGCTTTAGACCAACTATATACTGGTGTGAACATAATTGCCGTAGCAGTCTGGTCGTGATAGAGCGTAGTCTGGTTAGGATTAATATAGAATGAGTTAGAAAAACTCTCAAAATAGACTCCAAAAGTATCATTATTTGAATAATTTGAAGAAGCTGACGGAGTCGTCCGGGTGACTTTACTAGCTGAAGGAGCAATAGTTGTCTTAGAGACTAGCTGGGGTAAATGGCTAGAATTTATTTTCACCCGATTTATTATATGAACAGGGTTAGTAGAAGAATTTACTGGCGATTCAAAATGGAAGGCATAATAAGCTAAAAAATAAGTAAGGGCCAACAAGATGACAATAAATAAAACTACTAGGACCTGAGAAAATATTTTAATAAAATTATAATGCACCCGTACTGATCGTCGGCGTCTAATTCTCCTAATAATCTCATCCTTTATAAATGACAAAAATGCTAATAACATAATAAATATTTATCAAGGTTTAAACTCAGGGGAAGCAATTACTTGTAGAGTTTGTTCTGAGCTAAAAGGTACCTTGGTGACTGTCCTATTAGGATTAACTACTAGCGCGGATTTCACTCGAAGAGCTTCAGTTAGACTAAAAGATTTTGAAACATTAATCTTGGGATTAGAACTAGAATAATTAAAATTTCCAGAACTCCTAAGCCAAAAAATTGGACCAGCGATAAGTAATAAAATAATAATAATAAGAATTAACTACCAAATTTTAGACTAAGCCTTGAGCTTGGTTTTTATAGTTTTGACAGATAATAAATTTATTTTAATTGATTTATTTATTTAAATTATATCATATCTAACTACAAAAAGCACCTGCTTTAAACAGGTGCTTTTAAGGCAAATAATTCAAATAACTTTATTCAACGATTAGAGTCCCCGTGGCTGTGCTACCTGGAGTGTCATCATGGAATATATAAGATCCAGGTTTAGTAGGAGCATTAAAAGTGATCGCTTTGGTCTGACCTGGACCAACTAGAATAACAATAGCTGCTAAGGATGGGCTATTAAAATTTAAAACGTGAACTAGATTATCAGCAGAAGTTAAAGCAAAAGAAGTAGGAGCACCAGCCTTAGTTGTCAAGGTATTTGGGGTAAAGACATTGTTAGCAATACTCAACTTAACTAAAGTTTTAGGCAGAGTAGCTTTATTAAGGAAACCAGTTTGTTTAGGAGCATTAGGGGCTATAGAACGAGCAGCAGAATTAGTAATAGCTCCTTGTGGGGTAAGAACCTTATTATCAGAACTAATAGGGTTTGCTCCAGGAACTACCACTTTAGCGGTTTTTAACTGAGCTACCTCTTGTTTGCTAAGATTGGTAGTCGTGGCAATTGGGGCAGGAATTAAATTAGAATTTTTAACTGAAACTGCTACATTAGCACTAGTAGTACTTTGAGCTGAGTTGTTAGAATTAATAGCGGAATTATTAGAATTAAGCTTAGTTTTTCTACCTTGGGAAAAAACCAAGATAACAATAATTATCATTAATCCTAGAACTCCTAAGAGAATAAAAAGTTTTTTATTCTTGTTTTTATTGTCTGGTGATTTAGTGTTTAGAGAATCACCATTCATTGGTTTATTGTCCATATGTTTTAATTAATTATAACGTTCGCGAATAGCAACACGATAACGTTAATTTTTTATTTATTTTAATATATTTAATAATAATTATATTATAACATAGTTTTTTAATTTTAGCATTAATTTTGAGGAATAACTTTATAACCAGGCAAAGTCTGATTAAGAGGTTTAGTTGGCCACTGACGCCAATCAAAACGTTTACCTATTAAACGATAGGAAATTTCTACTGGTTTATTAGAACGAAAAATCAGTTTATTGCCCTGAATTATATAATATAACTGAGCAAATTTACCATAAGGCGTGAGATAAACTTCAACACTATCTTTATTAAACTCAACGACTTGTCGCCAGACCCAAATATCAGTACCCGTTGGCTCAGTGTTAAAATTAATAACCGCTTGGTATTGTTTTACCCCACTTATCTTAACCAGCTTATTAAGCATGATATGACCAACAACTTCTTCTTTAACTCCCCCAGAAATGGAAGCAGCAAAAGTAGCGTAATTAACACCTTTAATAGAATAGAGAGGATCAATAGTGGTGGCGTTTAATTTAGTAACACCTATACTGGCAACATTACTAATTGCGCCATTATTCATGTTAATCCCCGCACCAGAATTCATAGTTCCTCCAGCCAAAGGAAGATATGAACCGCTGCCACTAGTAGCTGGTCCAGTATAGAGATTCCCATTATTATCAGCATAGACAAAGACAGTACCTGCCCCTCCTAAAGCACTTATAGTAGCACTGCTAGCACGGAAAGAACCGGCAACATCTAACTTAGTTCCAGGAGCTGTTGTCCCAATACCGACGTTGCCGTTGCTAGCTATTCTTACTTTTATAGTAGGGGTAATTGTGGATCCTACACTTCCTTGACCTGTCACAAAAGAAAAACCCGCATTATATCCACTTCTAAGCGTTCCTTGAAATATTGTCTCTCCATAATTATTAAAGGGAAAAGCGCCACTACCATCGTTAGGAAAACGAGCCGCAGAATAAATAAACGGACTTGCGCTACCAGGGACAATAGTTATAAATCCATCTCTACCACCAAATGATAATGACGAGGATGTTCCACTAATTAAAACTGCTCCATTAACATTCAGTTTTGCTGTCGGATTGGTCGTCCCGATACCTACATTGCCAGAACTGATTATCACCATCCTATCAGATTCACTATTAGAACCAGTATTAAAAGTAAGCCCCCCATAACCAGCTATTGCAAGAGCGGGTGCTGAACCAAAATTAGTGGGATTAATAAAGATTCCTGCATTATATTGGCTCCCGCTTACAAAACCAGAACGCCAATAAATGCCATTGTAATAGCTTGTATAATTTCCACCTAGTAAAATTTTACCTCCTCCAACTTGTAAGCTACCCGCTGGGAGTCCAGAATCAAGACTTATAGTCCCTATCCCAACGGAACCTCTGTCTAAAGCTAAACCAATATTAGTATTATTGACTAAAATCGCTGTATCAGCTGATGTCATTTTTCTGCTTCCAGTAGTATAAGCATATCCTCTTAGAACATGAAAATAAGTATGTGGTTGGATGAACATCTCGTTAGTATTATAGTTGCCCATTGCATTATATCCTCCAGATGATGCAAATCTGATCATATCACCAGTACCACTAGTGCCTTTTATGTCCAGTGGGGCTGTTGGATTCGTCGTTCCAATGCCCACATTAGTGCCATTGTTATATAAATTAGAATCAGCCACCCAAGCAGTACCATTATTACGCAAGGTTTGACCAGAAATACCATTTGGTAAAGCTGTTCCTCCACCACCAGTGCCAGTGGAAGAATATAAATTACCAGAATTATCAGCCATGACTAAGACATTACCTGCACCTCCTAAACCACTCACAGTAGCACTAGTTGATCGGAGAGAGGTACTAATATCTAACTTAGTTCCAGGGGCAGTAGTTCCGATGCCAACGTTGCCAGCGCTTGTAATAATCATTTTTGATTGACCAACCGTTGAACCTCCAGTCACAAAAACTACATCTGTAGCACCAGAATTTGCACCAATAATCGCCGCGCTATTTGCACCAATTCCGGCAGGAGTTGCTTTAAATATTGTACGGATATTACCAACAGAGGTTCTATAAAATCTTGCTTGAATTGTAGATGCTGTATCTGTACCCCCATACACATCTAATTTCTGTTCTGGACTAGTTGTGTTAATACCGACATTGCCAGCACTTGCTATAGTCATTCTAATCGTACCATAAGAAGCAAACTGGGTGGGGTAATTATTAACACTCCCAAAGACAGAAGCGTAAGGAGAAGATCCTGAGAATAGTCCTCCACTCGAACTTCTTTCAACTCCCAATCTAGTCCATCCAACATTGTTCTTAATATCTTGATAAGCATAATAACCTACCGTAGTCGCGGACAACCTTAGCAGTGGCGGACTGCCAGAACCAACTACATCTAATGTTGCACTAGGCCCTCCTGTACCAATCCCCACATTCCCGGAATTAGCATTCCAAATATTGCCAGAAGTACTGCCACTCCACAAGACAGAAGATGAAGATGGTGCGGAGTATAAATTTCCAAAAGTATCAGTCATCACTGTTCCTGCTGAACCAGAAAAACCAGAAATAGTAGCACTACCAGTTCGGAAAGAACCATTAACATCCAATTTCTGCCCTGGTGCTGTTGTCCCAATACCGACGTTGCCATGATTATCTATTACCATTCTTTCGGCACCATTATAAGGATTCCTAAAAAAGATATTTTCCTCATCAGGACTAAACCCAATATCCGCATATTCATTAATTCCCGCACTATTTTTTGCCTGAAACCGCATCCAAGAATTATTAGAGTTGGAATTTGCAGCCAACCTTAAAATAGGATTAGTTGTATCCGCAGAAGCCACATATAAAGTTCCTATATCTGTTCTTTCATTATTTCCTATTACAACATTTCCGCTAAAATATCCAGTTCCTAATACTTCTAATTTTTGACCAGGATTAGTCGTACCAATGCCGACGTTACCAGTTGATTTAAAATAAACCTTATTATCCCAAAAACCCGTTCCAGAAGTAGTCATTGTCATTTGATAGGTAGATGGCGAGGTTCCACCATACATTGTTAATACTCCACCGTAAGTACCTAATCCACCTTTTAATAAAGAATTCCTATAATATCTGGTTTCATAACCACTATTCGCAGCCCCTCCGATTATAACATTCCCACCCTCAATTACTAATTTTCCTAGAGTCGGATTAGTCGTCCCAATCCCCACATTAGTACCATTGTTATATAAATTAGAATCAGCCACCCAAGCAGTGCCATTATTACGCAAGGTTTGACCAGAAATACCATTTGGTAAAGCAGTTCCTCCACCACCAGTACCAGTGGAAGAATATAGATTACCAGAATTATCCGCCATTACTAAGACATTACCTGCCCCTCCTAAACCACTCACAGTAGCACTGCTTG
>CAZPPL010000025.1:1366-6640 GCA_964588465.1 uncultured Gammaproteobacteria bacterium | reverse complement strand
TAATAACAAATTAATTAAAAGAGAGAAGCCCGATGAACTGGACGCAGATTAGAGAGAGCCTACCCCCCCTAGGTACATCGGTAATCGTAGCCAAGAAGTCCGTGTATATACGGCCGGGCCAAGCCAGCAACTCCACGTTCTTCTGTGTATATCTGTTGCATCCCCATGCCTATCATCCCGAGTTTGACCGCAGTTTACATCTATGGTGTAAAGCGGATTTACACACACCCCCTACCCCTAGTTTTGATATTGAATTATACTTCAAGGAGAAGGCTATAAAGCATCTGGGAGAGATGGAAAGGACCTACATTAAGATGACCTCGTTAGACTGGTGGCTAACTCTTGAAGATCCCAAACCTAAGATGGATTTCGATCTAGAATAACTTTTTTCTTCCATATTAAAATAATATATTTATAGTTAGGAAAACCATGAGGGACCTAAATGATAGATATATATTTAAATATACCCGGAAAACCCCTCGCCAAGAAAACTCATCGCGATCGCGTGAAAGTTAATGTACGATGGGATCAGAAAAAGTATGCTGTACAACGTTGGTCCTACTTTCCTCAATCTACAGAAGCTAAAAAAGTACGGGAAGTTATGCGTACGCAATATAACTCCGATCTTTTGGATTGTGGGCTCTTTGTTTCTTTTATCTTTCATCTAAAGATTCCTAAATCATGGTCTAAACCTCAAAAAACCCAAGCGAGAGCAGGTACCCTCTTACCTTTAGGAAAGCCTGATGCTAGTAACCTAGCCAAGTTCTACGAAGATTGCATGAATGGAATTATCTATTCCGATGACGCTAGAATTATCTGGACCTCTCCTATAAAGAAATACGACGATGAAGAATTTACAGAAATATACATCCAGCGCTTCTGCTACGAAGACTACGAACGTTTTCAAGGATTGCTTAACCAAAAAGCAACTTGATGCGCTCTTAGAAAAAAGTAAGACGGATAAACTGAGTAAGTCGGAGCGGCTCCAACTGGTAGAAGAAATGAGCTATTATGGATGCACCTTAGATGATATAGCTACTATTTTAAACACCACTCCTTATTATCTACAAAATAACTATAAGGCTGTCCTTAACCGCGCTCTAGTTCGCTGGAGATACGACCTGCGTAAAGCTCAGGTCACTAATGCGATTAAAGGAACGGGAAACACAACCATGCTCATATGGCTAGGTAAACAATATCTAGCGCAAAAAGATGATCCACAACTAGAGGTTAAAAGAGATAAATTTGATGAGTTTATTGAATGGATGAGACAAACCACTCCTTCTACGGAATTTCACCAAAACAAAGCGACTTCATCTTAAACGCCAATGCGCGTACTAACTTCGCTATTGGATCAGTGAGATCAGGTAAGACCTTTGCGGTAAATATACGGATTGCTAGAGAGATTAGAGAGGCGGGTCCAGGAGATGGAATGCTTATAGGAGTCTCTAGGGAGTCGTTACAGCGTAATGTGGTAAAGCCGCTATGTGAGTGGTTAGGAATCCCTGCACCCACCTCTAAAGCCACACAGATGAATCTATGGGGAAGGAACATCTACTTAGTAGGAGCTCCAGATGAGAGAGCTCAAGATAAGATTACAGGCGCTACCCTAGCATTTGCGTATATCGACGAGATCACCTTGATGCCCTATGGTTTATTTAAGATGCTTCAAAGTCGATTATCTACTAAAGGCGCTCGGCTCTTTGGAACGTCTAATCCGGACTCTCCTTTTCATTGGGTTAAGAAAGAACTGATAGATGATCCTACCTTAGACTTGAAGTGGTGGAGCTTTACTATGGAGGACAATCCTGCCTTAGATAAAGACTTTATCGCTAATATCAAGAAAGAATATCAGGGAATTTGGTACCAACGGTATATTGAAGGAAGATGGGTTCTAGCTGAAGGAGCGATTTACCCCTTCTTCGATGACAAACTCCACGTCATTGATCACCCTCCGGGGTATGGTAAAGAGTATATTGTGGGGATAGATTACGGTACCACTAACCCCTGCGTGTTTGTGCTCTTAGGCATTGATCGAACCCAATTTCCTAACATTTGGTGCGAAAAAGAATATGTATATGATTCCTCTAAAACTAATCGTCATAAATCCGACTCTGAATATGTAGATGACCTACAAAAATTTATAGATGGGTATCCCATCACCGCTATTTATGTAGATCCCTCCGCTACCTCTTTTAAAGTAGAATGTAGAAAAAATGGGATTCCTCAAGTCTTTGATGCTAAAAATGATGTGCTTAACGGAATTAGATACCAAACCAAGCTTCTTACCAATGGAACCTATAAAATTTGTAGAAATTGTCTAATTACAATTGAAGAGTATGGGAACTATCTCTGGGATAAAAAAGCCTCGGAAGGTGGAGTCGAAAGACCGATTAAACGGTATGACCATACTAAAGATGCCGAAAGATATGCATTATTTACTCATCTTTTTGATAAAGACCATACCCGTTTAACTCCCCAAGATATTGATACCATGTGGAGAAAAGGGCAAGGAATGGAGACTGAAGTACCGTATCCCTTTCGCAATCCCTCTATCACTTATAGGTAGCGTAGTTTTTTGGTTTGCATCTCTATATAAATTATTTTAAAGTAAGATAAAACTAGCCCTTTACACATATGACCTTATTTCCTCATTTAGATCTTAATTACTACATCCCCGATAACGATAAAAATCTTTTGGTTAAGATGGATACGAGCTACACCCAGGCTATTACCATCAACCAAGCCTTTTGGTCTGAAGCGGATCTCGATACGCGCTTCAGAGCAGGAGATCAACAGCTCTGGGCCGATCTTTTTGGTAATCTTCCTTCGTTTAATAAACGAGTCTTCAACTTCAATCGAATCCGTCCTATCTGTAATATGATAACGGGATATCAACGAAAACATCGCAAATCCAATACGGTGACTCCACGAGAGAATGCCAGTTCAGTAGGAGCTACACAGTTTACCAAACTTATGTTTTGGGCTATGGACTATGCCGATGGGTACGAAGTAATCTCTAAGGCTTTTGATGGAGCTGTAACTACTGGCCTCACTCTAATCAATGTATGGATAGATTATCGTGGAGATCCTGTCTCGGGAGACATCAAAATAGATAATGTAGCCTATGATTCATTTATTATGGATCCGTACTGGAGGAAACCCGACTTATCCGATTGTAATTTCATCTGGATGCGCCGGTATTATACTAAAGCCGAGGTAAAAGCTTTACTTCCTGATCATGTGGATGAAATCGAAGCCTTACAAACTGGGGGCTACCGAGACGGAAAATTCCAGTTTATGCCTGAATCTTATCAGTATGGCATGCAAAACTTGATGACGTATGATGAATACTGGCATCGCGATTACCGTGAAGCGAGTATTTTAATTGATACTCAATCAGGAGAAACAACTGAGTGGGAAGGCCATGAAAGTACTCTTAAAGAATTTCTAAATCTTAATCCTCAACTAGAATGTGTTACCCAAACCATTCCTACGGTAAAGCTGGGAATTGTAGTTCAAGGGCGAGTGCTTTATCATGGGAAAAATCCTCTTGGGATTGATAATTATCCTTTTGTAGCTGTTATCGCCTATTTTAACCCCGATCTTGCTTACTTCCCCTGGAGGCTGCAAGGAGTGGTACGCGGACTCAGAGACGCTCAGTATCTTTACAATAGAAGAAAAATCATTGAACTAGATATCCTAGAGTCGCAGATCAATTCTGGAGTAAAATATAAAGAGAACGCCTTAGTCAATCCAGCAGATATTTATCTTCAAGGACAAGGTCGAGGATTAGCGCTTAAGCAAGAAGCGCAGATGACTGATGTAGAAATGATTCAGCCGCCTCAGATTCCTCCTTCGATGATTCAGCTTTCTGAAATCCTAGGTAGAGAGATTAAAGAAATTAGCGGTGTGAACGAAGAATTGCTAGGTTCTGCTGACGATGATAAAGCAGGCGTTCTGTCGATGTTACGGCAGGGAGCTGGACTAACCACCCTACAGATCCTATTTGATCAACTAGACCTATCTCAAAAGCTTCTAGGACGGCTCATGCTTACTATCATACAGAAGAACTTTACTCCAGGTAAAGTCAAACGGATTATTCAAGAAGAACCTATTCCCGAGTTCTATCATAAAGCCTTTGGAAAATATGATGTAGTAGTAGAGGAAGGGCTCAACACCTCCACTCAAAGACAGCTACAATTTGCGCAACTTCTTCAACTTCGAGAGCTAGGAGTGCCCATTAATAGCCAGTTACTCATTGAAAACTCTACCCTTTCTAACAAACAACAGCTTGTAGATGCAGTTCTTCAAGACGAACAACAACAATCTCAACAATCTCAACAGCAACAACAGATGCAAATCGAATTGCTTAAAGCTCAAATTGAGAAAATGCAAGCTTCTGCGATTGCCGATAATGGTTTAGGAATGGAACGAGCCTCTCGTATGCAAGAAAACCACGCCTTAGCTATAGAACGTAAAGCGGAAGCTCAGAAGGATAGAGAGCTTGGAACCCTACACTATGTCAAGGCCTTAAAAGAGCTTCAGAGCATGGATCTAACGCAGCTACAGACGATCATAGGACTTGCTAATACCATTCAAGGTATGAGTGTGGAAAAGCAGCAACTGATTGAGGAAACTCAGAAAGAGGCTCCTGAAGTTGAGAAACAACAAAGCGTAGAAGTAGAAACTCCGCAAGGCGCTGCCGAGATAAGTCAAGAACAGATCCTGTAATAAAATAAATACTTGTCACCTTTCCTCTACTTTGTTAAAAATTATTTTAACAGCGTATGCTACACGTACCACCAATAGGTGGAAACAGCAAGGTATGCTACAACCTGACAGCAACTCGGAGAGAGAAATGGCAAAACACTACACACAAACTAGAAAAGATCGCATGGATGAATCTCGTGGAATGAAACGATATGATCGAGATCATTACAGAGAAAGAGATGATTGGCACCGCGATTCTCACGCGCTCATGATGCCTAAGGAAGATTATCCTAAAGATGACGATATGGAATCTTATCATGAAGGAAAACGGTACTATGGACCAGGATATGGCCATATTGCGAACATGCCTCCTTACGCGGATCTCGGGATCTATCCTAAACCTTATAAATCCCTTAAAACTGATGACTATCCAGATACTATTCGTGAAATTGATCATGATAGCGATTTAAATGATCGCAAAATGGATGATCATCCATCAGATTCCAGGATTATCTTTTTTCATTATGCTTTATTTTATTATATCCTGCAAAAAAATTCAAT
>CAZPPL010000025.1:0-1356 GCA_964588465.1 uncultured Gammaproteobacteria bacterium | reverse complement strand
GGAAAAGCAAAAGAAATTTTTAAACATATAATGAAAGGTGAAGATATGCGCGCTAAAAAACAAGGGTATAATGACAGACTAGATGAAAGTCTGGGAGCCAGAAATGGCAAAAAGAAGCAGTCCCTTAAAGCTCGACGAGATGAGTCCAAAGCCATGGAGAAAAGATATGGCAAGCCGGCTTATTCCGCAGTTAAAACAATGGACAAGGGCACTAGAAAAGCCAAAAAAAAATAATTCATTGTTAAAATCTCGGGCGCGAAGCCTTAACCCTACTACGAGACTTTATGGCTAAAAAATATTGTTGTTCTAGCTGTTCCAAGGGTACTCCACGCAAATCGACTATAAAAGCTCATTTGCGTGGAGATATACGTGGATATAAAAAAGAAATCAAAGAAGATGAAGAGCTAATTAGGAAGTTAAAGAATGGTAAAAATAGCCAAAAATGTAACAGTAAAACGCGGAAAAGAAAGTAAACTGCGTAAAAAGCCAGGAGGCTCAAACGTTGGCGAATACAAAAATGTCAAAAAAAGCGCGTTTTGCGGACCAGCCGGTGGCGCACCTGAAGGCTCATACCCGGTCAATTCTAAAAAAAGGGCACGTGCTGCTCTCTCCTACGCGCATAATGCTCCAAACCCAGCGGGTATTCGGGCATGTGTTAAACGCAAGTTCCCAGGCGTTGGTAAAAGCTCTAAAAAGAAGTAACAACTGGCCTCCAATTCCTAGGTGTTAAATGCCATTTGTATCTCAAGCTCAACGAAAATGGATGTTTGCTAACGAGCCTAAAATGGCTAAGAAATGGGCCGCTCATACTCCACAAAATAAAAAGCTTCGCCCTAAAAAAAAGAAAAAGAAATAGACTAAGCCCAGTCTCCTTTTCCTCTACGATAACCATCTTGTTGAGACTCATCTCCTAGGTCTTTTACAGGATCTCTCTCTCTACGTTGTTCCTTTTCTTCCTGGTCTACTTCATCAATTCCTCTCGGATGGCCAGGACACTCAAACGAGATCAAGTGCAACGGGTATATACCGAGTAAGGCTCCTAGAAACAGAGTTTTACATAGATGAGAAGAGCTAAGAAGTTTCATATCATTTTTCCAGTAATATTATTATTTTTAATATAGATTCCATAGGGAGAAGAAATTATTTGAGGATTAGTAGGGCGAGCACTTTTTAGATAATCAAGCGTCGCATATCCTACGATCGTTCCTAGAATACAGAGTATAATAGCTATCTTCGCGCTACTAGGAATGTAAGAAAAGAGCACATCATTTTTTTTCATAACTTACACTTTGACATTTCTAGATAAATTTCCTAAAGTAAAATATTAATGTTACAAGCTCCTGAGATATGGATGGA
>CAZPPL010000024.1:0-6658 GCA_964588465.1 uncultured Gammaproteobacteria bacterium | reverse complement strand
AAAATGACAAAAGTAGAAAAAATATATGCAACTTGTAAAATAGTTAATTTAGTAAAATTTGTAAAAATTGATGGATCAGATTATATTAAATTACCAGTTGATGCAATGAAACAAATGAATGGTTTTAAATATAAAAAATTGTATATTAGTGAAATTTTAATTTCTAAAAATCAATGCGCTATTTATGTATATAATAATATAACGACCGGGCGAGAAATTAATAAAAAGTTAATTTAGAAAAAAGTGTTAACAATGTTGCATAATTTAAATTCTGATCAGATTAGATTAATAATTTTAAATGGTGCACTTGTAGCAGGTCAAAAATTATTACATAAAAGAACTGAGGAAGAAGAATTTAAATTATTAATATTAAAAGATGATATATTAAAAAAAGAACTTGAAAAAGATTTGTGGATATACATAAGAAAACAACTCTATCTGCATCATAAAAATGATGATAGAAGAGAATTAGAAAAGATAGAAAAAAAGTTAATTTAGAAAAAATTATACTAAGTAAATTTAGGTGAAAATATGAACGCAAATGAATTAGTTGGAAAACAAACTGAATTATCAGTTTTTGATGCAACAACAGATAATGTTGTTAGAAGTGCATCACAAGAAGTGCAAGATTTGAATAAAGACACAAAATCCAATAATTATCCAGATAATGTTATTGCAAAAAAAGATTTAACTAACAAAAAATTCTTTGTTAGTGGAATAAAATTTTGTGATACAAAATATGGTGTAAAGCCTTTAATTTCAATTGCACCAACAGCATCAACAGAAGAAATTGGTGTTTTTTGGGGTAGTGAAACTTTAAGTAATAACATCAAAAAACTTGGAATTACATATTTTGAAAAAAATATGTGTGTTTTAAAATATCTTGCAGGAGCAGGGGATAGAAATTATTTCTTGTTAGAAAAAATACAAGAATAGGTGATTTGATATAAGCAATACAAAATGTATTGCTATTTTTTATATTAATAAAAAATATAAAACATTTCAAAGGTCAGGATTTTTTTATCATAATAAAAAAGAATATGCAATATTGTATCTACCAAATCATTCTATAACAGAAGTTTTAAATATATTAAACAATAAAATTGGACTATCTAAAAACATTTTAATAAAACAAGAAGAAAATAGATTATGTTTATATTATAAAACTTTTAATTCACATTCGCCAAAAATAAGTATTTATCTTGGTATGTATTTAGCATTAAATATATTTAATACTTCAGATTTTGAAATCGGTATTAAAAATCTTGGAATTAATTATCGATTGAATGCAACACAATTCCATTTTATAAAAGATTATGATCTAATTTAGATTAGGTTTTTATTTGAGAGTTTTATTAAAAACAATTAACAAAAGGTTCCAGCATTATAATATTAAAGATAAAAATATTAAAAAATATAGAAAAGCACATTCAAAAATACATTTAAATTATTTTATCAAAAAACAAAAGATAAATAAATATATTGTATATCAAAATTCATTTATGCAAATAAATAATTTTGATTATATTCATATGTCAACGTATTTTAAATATAAAATAATTAAATCAAGACAACAAATTAAAAAATCATTAAAACAATTTCAAAACGATTTTTATAAGGATTATGAATACATAATAGATTATGTTAATTCAAGATACATTTTTAGTGCATATTATTTGTTAAGTAAAAAACAATTCCAGCAATATATTAAAAAAGTAAAAATTAAAATGGATCTATCAGTTTCAAATTTTGAGAATGATAATGAAATATTAGAATATTTTAATTCTTTTGCAATTATAAAAGAATTAAATCCAATTTTAATTCCAATCAAATTAATTAAAAGTTTCAAAAAATTAATAAAAAAAGCATACAAGAAAAGAAATAGAATATTAGTTAAAACTAATAAAAAGTTTGCATTATTTATTAAAAACAGAAAATTATTAGTTATAAAAAACAAAAAAATTCTATTGCAAAAGAAGCAACACAAAAAAGATAATAAAAAAATAAAACAAATGAAAGCAAAAATAAAACAAATGAAATTTAATAAGAGATTTTATGGATAATTTTAAAGTATTTGATATTGAAACGACTAATTGGAATAAAATTTATGCGATTGGCATTTATAATGGTGTAAAATGTAATATTTTAGCAAAAGAAAATATGAAGAATTCATTTTTTGTTAAATATTTATTAGATAATTTAGAAAATGATGATATTGTTTTTGCTCATAACGGAGGAAAATTTGATTTTTTATTTATTATAGATTATGCTGATAAAAATGATGATTTAATAATTGTAGATTTAAAATTAATAAATTCTTCAATTGGTTATTTAAAAATATCATACAATAAAAAAACTATTATTTTTAAAGATAGTTATTTAATATTACCAAAGTCTTTATTAAAATTAACAAATGATTTCGATGTAAAGCATAAAAAGTTACAAATGGATTACGATTTAGGAATAAATGATAAAAGATTTTATAAATATTTTGAAAATGATTTGATAGGTTTATTTGAAATATTAAAAGAAGTAGATACAACACATTTAACATTAGCATCTACTTCTATTTCAGTTTTTCTAAAACAATTTAATAGATCAAAAATAACAAATAACTTTCTTAACGTTGATAATATTTTTAGAGAAGGTTATCGGGGAGGAAGAACTGAAATATTTAATTTCAAAGGAAAAGATTTGTATTATTATGATATTAATAGTTTATATCCTTATGTTATGCAAAAATATAAGTTTCCAATAATTAAATATAATAATTTTAATTTTACTACTGAATTAACAACGAATGGATTATATTATTGTTATATTACAACACCATCAAAAATCCATATTCCAATTTTATCATATAAATTAGATAATAAATTAATTTTTCCAGTAGGTTCTTTTTCTGGTTGGTATTTTGGTGCAGAACTATTGAAAGCAAAAGAACTTGGTTATATAATTAAAATTCAACGAGGATACGAATTTAAAACTGAATATCTTTTTAAAGATTTTGTTAACCATTTTTATAAAATCAAAAAATCTGCAACAGGAAGCAAAAGAGAGATTGCTAAATTGTATTTAAATTCTCTTTATGGAAAATTTGGCCAGAAACATTATCAGAAATCTTATCAATTACTAAAAAATGATAAATATAATAAAAATGATAAAGATATTGTATTAAATAGAAAATATAAATTAAAAAGTTTACCATTAATTTTATATTATCCTTATATTCATTCTGAAATAGCAGGAATGATTACAAGTTATGCGAGGTTAGAATTGTATTATTTAATTGAAAGAGCAAAACCAGAAAATATTTATTATTGTGATACTGATAGTATTATAACATCAACAAAATTAAAAACAAGTAATGAAATTGGAGCAGTAAAATTAGAACATAAAATCAAAAACTTTATTGCATTATCTCCAAAATTTTACTCAATTCTTGATGAAGATAACAAACAATTTAATTTTATGAAAGGATTTAACAATAAAAAAGATTTTAATTTTACAGATTTTGAAAATGCATTAGAAAAGAAAGATCTAAATAAATTTAAAAATTCTTATGAAAAAATTTGTAGTATTAAAGAAAATCAAAAAAGACATCTACAAGAATTTATCAGTAAAATAACAATAAGCAAAAATATACATTTATTAAAAGATAAACGAAATATTAATAAAGACTATTCAACAACACCTATAAAAATATAAAAATATAAAAATATGTAGATAATGTTTATTTTCTTACAGAAAATAAATATGTCTACATATCAAAAGATATGTAGATAATTGTATAGAAAAGTATATATATGTATATGAGTATAATATTTATATAACAAAAGCCGGTGAAAATATATGAATACAAAAAAGCAAAAAATTCTTGTTGATATTTATAATAATACAAAAACACTCAGTGAATTTAAACAAATAGCAGAGCAAAAAACATTATTAAGTCCAAGTTATTTAATACGTGTTTATTATAAAATTAAAAAAGAAATTAAAAATAGCAAAAAAAGTGATAATAAAATTGTTAATGTTGCTGTAAGTGATAAAAATAATAAAAATAATAAAAATGAAGAAAATGATAAAATAGAAGGATTAGATACTAATTTAAAAGATGATGATGTTATTGATAATCCAAAAATAAAAATTGATTCAGGTGAAACAGAGAATTCAGATGATTTGAAAGATATTTATAAAAATATGTATTCCGACGAAGGTTTTTCAAAAGAAGAAACAGAAGAAAAATCAAAAGATTATAATGCAAATACATCATCAAAGCAAAATGATGATAATAATAACAATGACTCTGTTGATATTTCTGCATCTGGATTATTAACCACAATTGTAAAAGGTTTAAATAACAATTTATTTTATGGTGGTGCAACAATTGTTGGCAATAGACCACTTTTACAAGAAGAAGTAGAAATAATTAAAGCATATAGTAAACCAATTGCAGATCAGCATTTAAAAATGCTTGATGATGCGCCAGAACTTAATTTTTTAATAGCAAGTTTTGCTATTCCAGCAATAAACAGAATTGATTTATTTTGGGACAAATTTTCAAATTATCTTAAAACATTAGATAAAAATAAAAAACGTAAAGAACAAACAGAACAAACAGAACCAGAACAAACAGAACAATCAGAAGAAGTTAAATATAATGATGTTCAGCAACAAACAATTGATCAATGGAAAAATTCAGGTTTTAAAATAGATCCGAAATATACATTTGCACAAACAATTGATATCATATCATATCGTGATAATAAAATAATTAGAAATATAGGCAGTGATTTTGATAATTAAGTTTATAGGTGAGAAAATGGTAAATGAAAAAAATGATAAAAATGAAAAAAATGATAAAAATGAAATAATATGTGGATTATGTCATACTATATATAAAAATTATAGTGGAATTCTTCACTTTTGTGATGGTAAAATGATTTGTGATAATTGTTATTTAAAAATAACAACAAAACAAGATCCATATCCAGAAGAGAATTTAGATAATCTTAATATTTCAAATAAACCTGAGATTAGTGGAATAGTAGAAAAAGTAGAAGAAAAAGAACCAACAGAAAAGAAAAAAGATGATACATTATGAAAACATTCATAATTTACAGATGCTATCAATGCAATATTAAAAAAGTATTTGATTTTAATTCTGTTGATGATGTATCAAATGCATATATTAAATTTGACACTATCCACCATTTCCACGATGGGTTTGTAATGGTGCAAAAAGTAAATAATGTTGAAACAATAAATAAAATTTTAAAAGAATGGAATGAATATTATGAAAAATCAAAAAATTAAAAGAATAGAAAAATCAAAAGAAACATTGTTGATAATAAAGAGTTCGAAAATTGTTGACCAATTAAAATTTAAAAGTTTTTTGTTACAATTGCAACAAGATGGTTCATTTGTTGTAAATGTTGCAAATGTTTCTAATGATGATTTGGAATATACAATAAATTATATAAGAACATTATTTTTGAAGATGAATATAGAAATTAAAGAAATAATGACGCAAGAATCAACATTAAATAATATATCAATAAATTAAAATTGAGAATAATGGAATTAAATTTAAAATATAATAAAGATTTTATCATTTTTGTTGGGAATAATGGATCAGGAAAAACAACACTAATGCGTAGTATTATATCTAAAATGCCATTAAAAAGAGTTTTTGTTATTAATTCAGGAGCCGAAAAAAGTTGGTATAATTTAAATATACCAAAAGAAAATATTATTATTCCAGCAGTTTATGATAATAAAACATTTAATAAATTATTATATAGATTTATAATTAACAGAAACATCAATTCTTTTCATCTTGCAATAGATGATGCAGATAATTTTGAATTAAAAGATTCAAGAATTTTAAAAAGTGTATATGTAAATGCAAGAAGATTAAATCTTGGTGGAAGTCTATCAGTTCGTCGATTGAGTTGGATTCCAATCGAAATTTATGATAAAGCAAAATATATATTTTTTTCACGACAAAATGTTGATTATAGTATCTATTATATTCAAAAATTGATGGGAAGAGACTTGGCTAATAAATTAAAAAAATTAGATCAATTTGTTTTCTTGGTTTATGAACCAACAACAGGAAATAATTTTAAAATGAAATTAAAAGTTTAAATAATAAGTGATAAAAAATGGTAGGATATTTTGGTTATTTACAATTAGATATAGTAACTACATTCGTTGTTACTATTTTTACTGCTGGTTTTACTTATTGGCTTACAACAAAAAAACATACTAAACTTAAAAAAATGGGTTTGGAAGATGGTATTTATATTGATGTTCGAGTGATGAAAGCCGGTGGACAAATTGTTAGTTTTTCAACAAATGGTTATGATTTTGGTGATATGATTAGTAATGTTGTAAAAAGTGTTTTTGGTGGTAATAAACAATTTAAGGATATTGTAAACACTAAAATACAATCAATTTTAAAAGATGCTGTTACTAACAAAAACAATTCTAATTTTATTAATGATAAAAAAGTTAATGATTATATAAAAAATGCATTTGATGATGCGATTGATGATTTAAATAAATCAAAAGTTGAAGATACAAAAGCATAATTATTACATACAAAAAGTATATATATATTAACAATTTTATATTTACTTGATAATTATGATTA
>CAZPPL010000023.1:0-7400 GCA_964588465.1 uncultured Gammaproteobacteria bacterium | reverse complement strand
CAAATCAACCTTTAAATACCCTCCTTTCCACATACTACTACTAACAAACAGCGTATGTCTTACACCATATAAATAAGGCACTGATTCTGAGGTTTAATAGATACTATAAAAAGCTTAAAGGTAGCTTGAGCTATAAATGGGTTACTAGTAGAATGTTACTTGTATAATTGTGATAAGTAAAGGTATAAAAAAAGTATATCAAAGTTTATATACATAAAGATGTTAATTATAATTAAAAAATAGTTTGATTTGATATAAAGAAAGGTATTGTATTACTCAGATAATTGGGTTATTTATTAGGAAAATTAAATGGAGGTGAATAATTATAAAAGGAAATGATAATAATACTATATTTATGGAAAAAGTTGAGAAGGAAAGAAAAGGGGGATAATTAAAGTATCTAATGATAAATCAAAAATAACATATTCTTGCAAAAGAGAATATTCTACAATTTCCAAAAAATATGAAGGAGATAAACTTGTTTTAGATCCTGCTTGTGGTAGTGGTGGATTTTTGCTTAATGTTATAGACATCATCATAAGGAGGTTAACAGATAACGAATATCTTACTACTTTTAAAGAACATTTTAGAATGTGGCATGATTTTATAAAAACAATTAGTAGTAAAATAGTTATGAGTATTTAACTAAATTGTATAATTGGTGTGAGGGGGTATGATGGTAAATCAAAATAATATAGTAAATCAAAATAAAGAACTTATTGAAGAAATAGAAAAGTTAAAAGGAAAAATAAAAACTTTAAAATCCAGAAAAAAATATGGTATTGTTTGGGAAGATGAAAAAGAACCTGAA
This sequence comes from uncultured Gammaproteobacteria bacterium, assembly GCA_964588465.1. GTDB lineage: Bacteria > Patescibacteriota > Patescibacteriia > Patescibacteriales > UBA12465 > UBA12465. Next base: position 6,589 of record CAZPPL010000023.1, on the reverse strand, counting down.
AAGATTGTTTCAGATTGCCAACATAAAATACCTATTCTAAAAGAAATTGATACAAAAAAAATAATAATAGATAAAACAAAATCAACAAATATTCTTATTGAAGGAGATAATTATCATGCTCTTTCTGTTCTTAATTATACACACAAAGAAAAAATCGATATAATATATATTGATCCACCATATAATACTGGAAAGGCAAATGAATGGAAATATAATGATAGATATATAGATGAAAATGATGTATATAAGCATAGCAAATGGATCTCTTTTATGAACAATAGATTAAAATTAGCTAAAAATTTATTAAATAATAAAGGGGTTATTTTTATATCTATCAACAATATAGAATTAGCACAATTAAAATTATTGTGTGATGAGATTTTTGGAGATGAAAATTTAGTAGCAATCTTCCCTCGGTTAACAATAAAGGGGGGTAAAACTCAAAGTTTATTTAGCACTAATAATTGCGATTATTTATTATGCTATGCAAATAATAAACAATATTTAAAATTTAATAAATTAAAAGTTGAAAATGACCCGTCTTTTAAATATAGTGATAAATATGTTGAAAGTAGAGGTATGTATCATACAAAACAAGCATTAGATACGCAGAGTTTGAAATATCATAAATCTGCGGATTATATAATAAAAATTAAAGATGAAAAATATTATCCGGGTAAAACATCTGAAAATAATGGTTATATTTGGACTTGGTCTTATAAAAAATTTCAATTTGCTTATAAAAATGATTTCGTTGATTTTAAAAATGGAAGAATATGGCCAAAGAAATATTTAAAAGCGCAAATCGATAAAAAAAATGGAGAATATTATATAAAATATGTTGATAGAGAAAAGAATTATTCTCAACTAACTTTTATTGATAATAAATATTCTAATCCAAATGGAACAAACATATTAAAAAATATGCAAATAAAGTTTGATTATCCTAAACCAATTTCTTTAATAAAAACAATATTAAAAATGGTTTATTATAAAGATAATATCATAGTTTTAGATTTCTTTGCTGGTTCAGGAACTACAGGACATGCTATTTTAGAACTTAATAAAGAAGATAATAAAAACAGAAGATTTATTTTATGTACTAATAATGAAAATAATATTTGCACAGAAGTATGTTATCCCCGAATTGAAAAAGTAATTAAAGGGTATAAAAATTTAGAAGGTAAATATGTTGAGAGTTTAGGTGGAAATTTAAGATACTTCAAAACAGAACTTTTAGATGTTGATCATATATATCATGTTTCCGATGACCAAAAAATAAAGCTTACTTATAAAGCTGGTGAGATGATTGCTTTAAAGGAGGATACATTTGCAGAGGTAGAAAAAAACGATTGGTGGCAAATATTCGAAAATGGAATAAAATATACGGCAATTTACTTTAAAGAGGATAAATCAAGATTAAATGAATTAATTAAAAAGTTAGGAGAAGTTAAAGGGAAAGTTACACTTTATATCTTTAGCTGGGGTAAGGATGAGTACAAAAGTGAGTTCATAGAATATAAAAATATAAAGGTTGATGATATTCCAGAGCCAATAATTGATGTTTATCAACAAATAAATCGTTTGAGTTGATAAGATGGATAATATAATTTTAAAATCATTTCAAGAGGAAGCCACAAAACAGTTAAGGAATCAATTTTTGGAACTGTGGAAAACTACAAATAGAAAATTATCTTTAACTTTCAAATCTCCAACAGGAAGTGGAAAAACAATTGTTATTGCTCAATTTTTGAAAAATATTAGCAATGATCCACAATTTGATGTCGATAAAGCTTTCTTGTGGTTTAGTTTTAGTGAAGAATCTTATATTCAAAGCAAAAAGAAACTATTTCAGTATTATGGTGGAGCAAATGAATTAAATTTACTTGATTTGAATGATTTAAGTAATGGAAAACTTGAAAAAAATAATGTTTTTTTTATTAATTGGCAAAAAATAAAATCTTCAACAAAAAATAGCAGAAAATTGAGAAATCCAACAGAATACAGCTATGGGGATTATGGAATTTTTGATGAATTTATCAAAAGAACACAGGAAGATAATAGAGAATTAATTTTAATAATAGATGAAGCCCACAGAGATACAGATACCGAACTTGCAGATGAACTAATCGAATTAATAAACCCAAGAATAATCTTAAAGATAACTGCAACACCAAAAAGAGAACCAAGTGCTTCTGATGTGCTACAAAAAAGAGCAGGTTTTGTTGAGGTTTTAAGAGAAGATGTTATTGAAACAGGTTTAATTAAAGAAAAAATAATTACCCAAACAAAAGAAGATTTAGATAAATTAACAACAACAGAGATTGACCAAGATTTAATATTATTGAAATTGGCATTTAACAAAAGATTACAACTTCTAAAAGAATATAAAGAATTAGGTTTAGATATTAATTCTCTTGTTCTTATTCAATTACCAAATGATGACCGGGCAAGAAAAGAAACATTAGATAAATCAAAACTAGAGATAGTTAAAGACTTCTTGAGAGATAAAGGTGTTGATGGAAAAGACATCGCAATATGGTTATCTGAGAAAAAAGAAAATCTGGAAGAAATAGAGCAAAATGATTCTTTAGTTTCTTTTTTAATTTTTAAACAAGCCGCCGCAACTGGTTGGGATTGTCCAAGAGCTTCTATATTAGTGATGTTTAGGGAGATAAAAAGCCCCATGTTCCATACTCAAATAGTAGGTAGAATTTTAAGAATGCCAGAAGCCACTCATTACCATAAACCTGATTTAAATATTGGTTATCTTTACACAAACTACGGAAGAAACCAGATACAATTACCTGATAATAAACAAGGTAAAAATAAGCCGTTCATTTTTGAGAGCAAGAGAAGAGAGGGAATAAAACCTATAATTTTACAATCTACTTTTATGGAAAGGACAGATTACAATGATTTAGGCGATTCTTTTCAGATTACATTTAAAGAAGTTGCAGATAAATTTTTTGGTGTTGAGAAAAAAGAATTTATTAAGAACATAAAAAAGAAACTAATCGCAAAGGAATTAGAGTTATATCACGTCAAGATAAAAAATAAGCTTATAGTAGATGCCGAAATTGAGGATTATGATAATTTTGTAAATGAGATTAGAAAAAAAGGGGAAGATTTAAGCGAAGAAACATCAAAAAATGACATAGAAAGAATGTATAACCTTTTGTGCTTTAATATTATTGCAGAGCAAGAACAAGAAAATAAGAAATTTGCCTCTGAGAGATCTTGGAAAAAACTAAAAACTGCCCTTAATGTCTGGTTCGCTGAAAAAATACAGGAAAAAAGAGCTACATATTATACAATTATCGTAAATGATTTATTAAAGCCAGACAGTGTATTAAGAAAAGTAATCGCCAAAGCTCTGGAAAAATATAGACCTATAAGGCAAGAAGAAGTTAAGAAAAAAGAATCAAGAGCAAGAAGAATTGAAGACTTAGAAATTCCAAGACCTTCTTTATTTTATACAGAAGATTATGAAGAAATAAAGGGGTTAAATAAAAATTCTATGATTCCATTTTATATTGGTAAGAATTACAGCGGAAAGAAAAACGAAACAGCATTTATAAAATATGTTGAATCAAAAAATATTGATTGGTGGTATAAAAACGGAGATTTTGGGAGCGAACATTTCTCAATACCTTTTTATGATGAAGTAGATAAAAAAGAAAAATTATTTTATCCTGATTGGATTATTAGATTAAAAGATGAAAGAATATTTATTTTAGACACTAAAAAAGGAATGACTGCTAAAGATAAAGATACAAAGCTAAAAGCTGAAGCATTACAAAAGTGGATTAAAAACTCTGGAAATAAAGATTTAATTGGTGGAATTGTTGCTAATGTTTCAGGAATTTGGAAGGTAAACAAAAATAAAACTTACAAATGGGATCAAAATTATTCAGAATGGGAGAATTTAGAATTATGAATAGAAGGCACCTTTAATAAAATATCTTTTTTATAGAAAAAGATGATATGTGCATAGCACTTATACTGCTTCTTATAACTCAATTTCGCCACATTAATCTAAAACAAAACTATTTTATTTAATAGTTATATTTGTTGATATTGAGAATAAGTTCAAAATAAAGTAATGACAATATTTTATTAATATGATTCTTTTATACTAAAATACAAAACAAAAACATTGATTTGCGGTGATGAAGCCCATTTGACGAATTGGTTTGAAGTAAAGAATTAGAGAAAATTATATTCTAAATGGCGAAGTTAAATTGTAATAGTTTAATAATGTTATTATTTGATGTTCGTTTTCTTGTCAGTTAGATTGTATAAGTTTTTAAATCAAAGAATTTTTTTAAATTGACAATTAAAGTCCATCCATTATTACATCACTTTTTGGAAGATCTCTAATTATTTTTCCCGAAGATATTTTATTCATAAGACTCTTATGATTAAATTTTTTTGGATCATAATAATCATAATACTTCACTAAATCTTTAATGGCTCCAATTGTTATTGCAGAAACAGTACACTTTGGAATCGCCTTATTTATTTTTGTTTGAACCTCTTTGAATTCCTTGTCTTTTATATCTGTCACTATATAAACATATTTATCCGTATTCTCTTTTCTTATATAATCTATATCTTTTACTTTTCCATTTCTAGTTACACTTTTAACAAAACTTGTTTTTGGACCTATATTTTTGGCATCATAAACTATTTTTTCATCGTCCACTATGAATTTACCATCTGGTTTTAAACTTCCACCAAGTCTTTTGGTTATAAACATTTTAGATAAAATGATAAAACAAATTGTTTCAAATAGTTTACCTTTTTGTTCAGAAGTAAGTCTTTTGAAAGTATCTATTTTATCCAATAATTCTATAGCAATGGCATAGTGATCTTCTAATTTATTACCAAATTCTTCTATTATATCTTTATTCATTTCAGTAAAGATTTTAATTATTTGATTATTCTTGTATTTTAAATTGTATAAAAATTCACCACTATTTATTATATAATCATTATAAGCTTGATAATCAAAATCATTTTTTGTAGTTTTCCTAAAATCTAACATCAAACATGGAGAAAATATAAAAAACTTTTTAATTGTATCTTTATTTCCTTGTTCATATAATTCTTCTTGATCTAAGAAAAGGTGTTGTACTATTTTATTATCTTTAGTAATTCTTATAAGCTTTTGATTTTTTGAGCCCGTTTTATTTATTGGAAAATAAAAATCATATTTTTTTGTGAAATTTTTGTATTTAACCTCATACTTTGACTTAACAAGAATATCATTTATACTTTTTTTAATATTTTGATAATTCAATTTAATTTTATTATCATTTACACTTATGTAATTTTCATAGTCTGTAAGTATACGATTGTATATATTTTTTGATTCATAAGGATAAAGTTTTTCATGACGAAATAAATCATTTAATAACTCTTTATCGTTTTTAGCATCAAATAATAATGAATCTAATTCATCACTTAATTTATAAAGATTAGATATTTCCAAACTCAATTTATTATGATTTTTCCATTTAAATATATATTGGTTTTCATTTAATCTAGTAACTTTTAATATTGTTGTCTCTTTATTACCAATAAAGCTTATTGCAATGATCTGTGTTATTTTATATTTTGTATTACCCTCATCAAAATTTTGTTTTAAAAACTTTCTAAGAACTGATCCTTGATCCGAATAAGCTTTCACTCTTAATCTTTTTCCTCTATCGATATTTTGATATTCTATTCGACTTATATCTATTTTGCTATCTTTATCGTTTACCTTTAACAAATTTTCTAACATTATACCTGGTTCTTCAGAAATTATCATCCTATTCTCATTTACAACCCTAAATTTAGGATATTTATTTATTTTATTTTTAATCTTTTTTTTGTTACCAATTATTGATAATTCTGTATTAATCATTTTAAATAGGGTTATATTTTTCTCAAAATTTTTGCTCAGCAATACCCTTTCTTTTTTCATTGTTCGGATACTAATTGCCTCGCCTTGATATACTATCATCCCAACCAAGATTTTTCTTGATTCTTTCTGTATATAGTTAACCTTAATTAAATATTTTTCTTTTTTCAGCATTTTATTAAATACTGATTTACTTATTGATTTATTTATTTCAAACGTTTTGATTTTATCTGGTTTTGCGTCAAATAATGAATATATTCCTTCATAGAAATCATCAGTTTTATAATTACCTTTAAAGTCAAAAGAGCTATATACATATTTTAATAATTCCTTTTTGTTTGAATATTTTTCTTTCATTACACTCAATATTATTTATATTTTTTAATATTTAAAGTAATAAGATTATAAACTGTGCATTCTAAATATAATTTAATACTTGATGTGCTTTTACCAATATAATAAGGTGGGATTAGAGCCTTTTATTGTAAACACACCAAATATCATAAAATCCAACCACAAAACAACCTTTAAATACTCTCCCTTCTATAATACTACTAACAAACAGCGTATAGCCTTACGCCATATAAACCAAGGTACTACTTCTGAGGTAAATGTAGAAAATGAAAAAGCTTGAAGGGAGCTTAAGCTATGGGTGTATTGATAAAAGTGGCATAAATA
>CAZPPL010000022.1:0-7885 GCA_964588465.1 uncultured Gammaproteobacteria bacterium | reverse complement strand
TCATTTCCGCCCCGCCGGTGGACAGCCCCGTGATGACGTGTGTAACCTTCAGGCCGTCACCTCCCCGTTCTTCTCACTTGCGCATCCGCGATCGACGGACAGTCCGTCACGGACTCAGATACATTCCTCGCCGGGATCCCGCACCGCCTTGACGCTGCCGAAGAACATGAAGCGCAGCAGGCCAACCCGCGCAGCCGTTTCTACCAACGCTGCTGTACCCTTACTGTTGCAGAATGGAACCGATGACCGGCGGGGCGTTACGCCACAAGCAAGCCTGATCGATAGGCCGCCACAGAGGGACTCAGCCCGAACAAGGACCGCGCCCATACGGCCACTTATAACCATGTTCACAAACGCCGACCACAGAACCATGGTACGCAACCTTCAGGAACGGTCTACTTCGGAACCCTTATGCCGCTTGTGGACAGGACGTGAATTGAACGAGAACACCAACAGGCCGGATCAACAGCACTTCACAGTTGAATCTGCAGATAATAACCCAGAAACACACTCCGGCCCGCAGCCACATTCACCCCTCCCCAAACCTATCGGCACCCCAATCCGGAACACGCCGCCTCAAAAACCGCCAAATGCCGACGTGCACTTTTAGTCCAAGAAAAGCATTCGGAACGAATCACACCATCATTCCTCAACCTATTGCGCAAACCGGCATCCAGGACCATATGCTCCATTGCCGCCCTGATCTCCTCCACAGATCTCGGATCGACCAGCAACGCCGCATCGCCGGCGATTTCTGGACACGCAGAACACTTCGACGTAATCACCGGACACCCGGAAGCCATTGCCTCGATAATCGGTATTCCGAAGGTCTCGTGTATTGAAGGAAAAACGAAGGCTAGAGCGCCTCGGTATAGCTCGGCAAGTTCGCTCGGTGACTTCGGCTCCCGTATCAACTCCACTCCCGCCGGCAACCTGCTACGCCGATCATAACCCGGAACAACCGCTACAAATCTCGGTTTGTTTGGCATATTCAAGAACGCGTAAGCACGAAAAATTCGCTGAACATTCTTCTTTTTTTGAAACTGTGATACATGAAGAAAATATCTTTCGACACCTGCGGTTGGGACCCCCGGCCGAAATACCTCCCGATTCACACCATGCCAAATCGGGATTATCCTTTCTTGTCCGAGCCCTAAAAATGTTGTCAGCTCCTGCCTACCATAAGAGGAAACCGCTATGAGCGCGGCACACCGCCCACGGAACATCCTCCACCGGAAAAGCTCTTTTCGCTTTCGAACTTCCCCGAGAATGGCCGCCCTTATGCTTTCGTAATTCTCGCGCATGGGAACCGCCCACGATGCAGCGCCATGCACCGTAACAACAACCGGTTTGGGTACGCGCGCGAATCCCCGATATGGAGCCGCCCCGCCCATTGCCCTGGGATCCCAGTAAATGTCCACCGAACCCGCCTCAGCTGCATTCTCGCGGATTACCGTGCAATCGACGGCCAATCGGTTCAATTCCGATATTATGTTATCAATGTACGTCCGGGCGCTAAACGAGAGGTTGTTCGGATAAAATACACCGATCTTCACCCTGATTCCTTTCTAAACAACATTGCCGCTGTTGTGGAAAACCGCCTCGGAAGAAACCTGACGAGGTATTTGTCATATCGCGCCGTTGCCCCCAGCAGAACTCCGCTCTTTATTTTAGCAAAAATCGCTTTTTCGTCCTTTATCCCGATAATTCGCAGCATCTTCAAAACCCCGTCGCGCAACAACCACCAACGAAGGTGTTGGATATTATGAAGGCGTGCATTTCCGTATTTCCCGACCTCCGCCACCCAACCATCCGCCGTGCGCGGGAACATGTTAAAAAATGTCGCACGTTCCCTCTCGGCTATTCCTTCCATCAGGAATATCCACCCTCCTACCCGACAAACACGGATCATCTCTTTGATCAAAGCCGCTTGTTGATCATAGCGATTGTGATGCAACACGGTAATGCTAAAGATAAAATCTATACTTCCATCCTCAAACGGCAACCGTTCACCCTCCATGCGGAGAAACTCGCCTTCGGGAACCCGCTGCCTCGCCCGCTCAACCATCGTTGGCGAAATATCCATCCCGACATAGTGCGCGCCACGACGCAAGAACATCGGCGTCCAGCGCCCGATCCCGCAACCAATCTCGACGACCTTCTTATTTCCAAGGTCTATCGCCTTTAATGCCCGATCCAGCGCCGCCGATTGCACCTCGGCCATGGCGAAATTTTCACGCGCTGAGCACCCGAATCCACATACTGCCTCAAGCCCCCCCCCACGGCAGATCTTGGCGCGTTGTTCCCAGTATCGCTCTGGTTTGTACTCCCCCGTACCCAAATGCTGATCGTTAGCCATGGCTACTCCGCTCCCACCCACTAGGAAAACACCGCCAGAGTGCGAATCCCTGTGCGACGGTACAAATAGATGGTCAAGAGGAGGTTCCACGTAACAAGACTCGCCCCGGTTGCCAGAGCGGAACCAACCACACCCCATCTCGGTACAAGAAGAAAGTTTAAGGAAATGTTAACACACGCACCCACCGCCACACAGGCCATAGCCCCTTTCCCGTGCCCCGTGTGGATCGCAAGCTGTCCATTAGGACCGAATAGCACATTAATCACTTGCGCGGTGGCGAGAATCATCAGCGCTGAAAATCCGCCACTGAACTCCGGACCCATTACCTCAAGAAGATCCTTACCGAAGAACACGAGGATCAGCATAACCGGAGCGACGAAAACCATTGCCATCCGCCCGCTTCTTACCACTATAGCCTGCAGCATGGCTCGCTCACGTGACGCATACAACGACGCTATACGTGGAGCAACAGCGGTTTCCGCCGCCAACAGACCGAAAGCAAGGAAATCCGATAGACGCCTCGAGATCGCGTACACCCCCAGCTCCGTCGGCCCCTTCATTGTTCCAAGAATAAGCATGTCCGCTTGAAAATTAATAGTTTGCATACCGGCGACCATCGCCAGCGGGACCGCCTCATAAAACCACGAACCGACACTAAGCATGGGAATCCGAACGATAGGCTTTCCCTTCCGCACCTTACCAAGCCAAATAGTGGACAATACCAAGCTGATTGAGACAGCAACAAAATTAGCGGTTAAAGCCACCTGTGCCGAGAAGCGACCAAGCAAACCAAACAACGCCAGGAGGAGGAGGAGAAAAAATGCCGGCCGCACAAGCAGCTCCGGTAGCTGTCCTCTCATGATGTCATGGAAACCGCGTAATGCCGCTTGCCGAATTTGAACGAGAGCCACAACAGGTAGAATTGGGAGCGCCACCAAGAATGCCAAAGGCATCAAGTTATTCTCTTTTCCACCCCACCACGTCCAAACGATCAACCCGGATACTACCGCCAAAATAAAGGATACGAACGCCACAATTCTGGTTGTCAGGCGCAGCAACCCGGCCAATAACGCCCATTCTTCCCTCTCTTGATAGACTGCGACATTCCGAACGACCATCTGGGGGAAACCAAGTGTTGCCGGGACGCACAGAACTCCTATCCAAGCCATCGCGTAGGCATAAACGCCGTACTCCCTCGCGCCAAGTACACGCGCAAGGGTTAGCATAATAAGGAAACCCAATCCAGCCGCGGTAATCCTTAAAACCAAGGACCCGCCCGCACTCAGCAGGAAACGGCGCTGATACGCACCGAATGACCCGCTGCTGCCCGTACTATGCGGCTCCGTCACAACTCTAGCGGTAAAACCTGTATCGCAAAACGCTCTCGCCTGTCATTGCTCTGCTTCATATCACTAATGGCAGTTGATCTATGCACAAAATGCCTTTCCCATGTATCCACCTGCACATCAGAGTCCCGCCACCGGTGCAACATGTTCCGTCGCCCGCCGTAGAATCCGAGCCATTTCGGACGCCACGTGGTCGACCGAGAAGTTGTGCACTACCGAATTTCGGGCGTTCGCGCCCAAACCGCGTCTGAGAATTGGATTCCCGGCAAGCTCGAGTATTGCCCGTTCCCATTCCTCTTGACCAATGGCCCCTATACCGACATCTGCATCCCCAAAAATACTTGTCACCACACCCACGGGTGAGGCTATCACAGGAATACCGACGGCCATATATTGGAGCATCTTAAGAGCGCATTTCCCCTTCGTCCACGGGTCATCGGGCAGCGGCATTAGGCCAATATCCATAGCCTGCAGATCTTCCGATTCTCGCTCGGCGGACCACTCGCAAAAAACCGTCCGTGAGGCAACTGTGCGCGGCAACGTAGGCTTCTCGTCGCAGACGACCCTGAGTTGCAAGGCCGATTCGAGGCCAAACGCATGTTCCAGCGCGGGAGAGATATTTTCCAGGTAGTGCAGATTCGGGCCGGTTCCAATCCAACCGAGCGTCACCCGATCCTCCACCTGAATTCGTTTCGCCGGTTGATACAGTAGGCAATCAACTGCGGTGGGCAACACCTCTACCCATTGGCAATACTGTGAGAACCAGTTCGCCAAATACTCGTTACCACAAATCACACAGTCCGAGAGTTTCGCGAGTCTGCGCGCAGTTGATTCTCCTTTTCCAATGAAAATCGCATCATCTACGTCCAAGATACGGGGCCGCCGAGTAAGTGGCTCCCATGTAACGAATCGACTTACCATCTCTCTCTGTAACAGTACGACATCGGCGCGGCGCCCGGCCCATACCTGCCACGCCCGCTCAGCGAGAATACCCGCCCCCCATGGGAGACGCGCGGGACCGGGCCGTGGCGGATATTGACCCAACCGCGCGATATATTCACGCACGCTGATTCCGTGATTGCGAAGGGCGGGGATCAGTTGACGGACACGAAAACGCGCCGATGGAACCCGAGTCCCACCGGTAAATGCCGTCACCCGCATATTCGTCGGCCCGCCTTTGATACGCCTAACGAATTTGGTTGCAGCCATCATTCGCCTTGGCACACGCCCCGGATTGGGGCGCTACGCGATTCGTGACAACGGCCGTTCCCGCCAACCATCCCCATAATGGAACAAACAGGATTAACTGCCCACCGAAGGTGGCCAAATAAGGATTCGTGCCGGCCAATGGCCAAGCGCACGCCGCTGTCGCCAACTGGATCCACAAATGCCAATCCCGACCTTTGGAAAACCGCCATCGTCGGAAACCTGACCACCATAGCATGATCGGGCCTGCAGCCAACATCATCAACCCGACTAATCCAACCTGATAGCCGAGCCCAAGATACCACAGCTCATAACGCCACGGCGTCTGTCCACGATCGGCGAACGCCGGCACGACAGCGCCGAACCCGTGGCCAAGCCACGGTCGTTCCAGAATCCCTTCCGAGAGCACCCGGAGTTGCAACAGCCTCGGGTCCGCCTGCTTCTTTTCCGCTTTGCGGTGTGCTACACGTCCGCCCGCCATAGACTGAAACACCCGGTTTCCGCTACTCATCAGCACGGTCCACGTCGGCGCCGTCCAAACGAGCAGTAAACAGGAGAAGCTCAAAACCAGCCCATGACGCACGCGACGCGCCAAGACCTTGTCACTGCTGTAATGCAGCAAGAACCAGCCGACAATAGGTCCTGCAACAGCGGCAATCCAAATCGCGCGACGCACCACCACCGCCACGACGACTATCTCCGCCGCCCACAGAATGACCGCCCATACGCGCCTGCGTTGAGCCCACACCGTGGCGCCAAGCAGGATCAAGTATGGCGCCAAGAGCACGTGATAACCAACCGAGCGCGGCAGATAGGAATTTGCTCCCGTCAGGCCAAAATTTCGATTAGGGTTTCCGGATAAACCGCCTTCAGGAAAGAAACTGATCAGCCAAGCATAATCCGGCAGCCGATATCCCATCACATGGAGGAACTGGATCAGAATCAGAGCCGACGACAGCAGCGCACCCGCAATCAGCCCGTACCGCAACCCCCGCCAGGCATCGAAAATCTGCGCTGCTCCGGCAAGAATGAGCTGGAGTGTTGGATAGATCGCGATGTAAAAAAGGCCTTCCCGGATTCCAGAAAACGAAGAACCCCGCAGGTAGCCTGTCACCGCGCCGATGCATGCCACGACAATCAGGCCACACCACCATAGGAAAACGCGCCGGCTCAAGCCCATGTGGCGCACCCGTATCGCATACAGGGCCCATGTCGCGACGACAATTATCATTAGGCCGATCTTGAGATCCCGAAGAGCAAAAGGAAGCGCAACAACCGAACTCACCAACAGCCCAAGAAGCAGATCCATAACAGCGCTTATCGGACTCTTACGAACTCCATCGGTCACCGCACAAGCTTGCCCCATGCCGGCACCGCGAAACCTCGATGCAGCACAATCAGCCAATACTCCAATTTTCCCACGGCGTCCTCTCATCCAACCAACATCCGGTCGTTAGCCGGACGGCGCACCGTAGCCGCCAAGCGCTCGATCGTACCTTGGTCGGTTTCTATACCTACTGTTTTAGCTAGCCGCTGTATCGTGTCTACGGGGTCCGACACCAGCCGTTCATAAATCACCACAACCGATTTAGGGAATCCCTCATTCACATCGATCTTTTCAAGTTGGTTCAGGTATGCCAATGCGAGATCTCTTGCACCTGCGCCCGTACCGGTTCGCACCGAGTCTATCAGTCTCCCCCGGTATCCGATCGTTTGGTGAACCAGTCTCCGCCAGTACGGTCGGTGGTCCCACCAAGCCAAGCTTGCTTGCCGCCGTCGGACCAAACTACGGACGACCGGTTCGATATCGCGCCGCACAATGACTAGGCGGGAATCTGGAAAAATTGTTCTCCATACCGGCAAGGTGAAAACGTTGCATGGATCCTTCCACCCCCACGGCATGGGGAAGCTATGCACGTCCCGATACCACACATACCACCTAACCCCTAAATATGACAGAACCCGAGGCCCCCGAATCTGCTCCTCCAACGCTGTCCGGATAACCGCCAGTGCACCCTCATCCTCCAGCAAATCGGCGATCGGCTCCGGCCGATCCCAGGCGGCCCCGGCCTGTTCCAGAACCAACCGATTCAACGTCTTAAAAAAAATTGCCTCATGATGAATATCCTTATCACGACCCATGAACACCCCAAGTCCTTCGAGTAACCGAGCCACCAAGCTGGTTCCCGATCGGTGCATACCTAGTACAATCACAGGCGCATTCACCAGCACCTCCGCATCTTCATGCGACAACCATACTTCGGGCGGGAATAATGCAACTGCTCAAGACCTCTACGCAAAATACGTGAAACCAACGCGCTCGACGGATTGGATCCGTAGAGGGAACGGTTCGAACACAGCCGGGAAAAACCAGTCGCTCGACTACCGACTCAATCGAAACAGGAGCGGAGATGAAAAAACGATCCGTCTGGGGAGGGAGTATGGCCCATGATAACTTCGGGTAATACTTTGATGAGAGCCACAATGACATCTTGCGCACAATTTCAACCCGACGTGCCGATCCCCTCGCCGTCGTAGCGGTGCCCCGGGGACAGACAGGCATCGGCAAGGTCATCGACGTACGGGAACTCGCGGCGCGGAGTGCCGGTCTCCTTGATCGGTTGCGGTGCGTGCTTGATGTGAATGCAGGAGAAGCCGAGGAATAGGAGTTTCCGCATCCCGGTAAAGAACAGGCTGGAAATAGCCACGCCTGCTTCACTCCGCAACCCGCCTCTGACGGCCTCTACGACCACTTGGCCGTTATCGGCAATCCGAAGCATTCGGTGGCCCGGCATCGACGCACGCTCCGATTATCGTCCGGGCGGCCACAGTACCGACACATCATGCTCAAAGGGTGGCCGCCACCGAGGAATATGATTCAACCGTTCGACGGACGCCTTCCACAAGCGGGATCGTCGGTCGCCAACCGAGCGCGCGCAGTTTGCTCACGTCCAGCAGCTTGCGCGGCGTCCCG
>CAZPPL010000021.1:0-8648 GCA_964588465.1 uncultured Gammaproteobacteria bacterium | reverse complement strand
ATATCAAAACTGCAAGAAGTTGGTCGTGGACTTCGTTTACCAGTTAATGAATATGGAAACAGAGTAAAAGATGAACAATTTTATTTAAATTATTTTGTAGATTTTACTGAAAATGATTTTGTAGAAAAATTAGTTAATGAAATAAATAAAAAGTCAGGGGCAATATCTAGAGAAGAAGTGCCAGAGAAATTGTATGAAGGAATGATAAAAAAAATTGTTGAAAAATATAATTTGAACGAAGATGATTTAATAGATGAGCTGGTTGAAGAAAAGGTAATTAGAGCATCACATAAATTCTTAGAAAATGGTTTTGAATACATAAAGGAAAATTATCCACTTATTTTCGAAGGAATTGATTTAAATAAAGTCAGAAAAGTAACAGATACAAAAAAGAGATTAACAATTAGAGTCGAAAAGTATGCAGAATTAAAGGAATTATGGGAAAAACTGAATGAAAAAGTTATTCTGGAATATAAAATAGAAAACGAAAGTAAATTTGAAGAATTATTTAAAAATTTTTTAATAAACAATACTTCTTTTTCAATTGAAGGAGTCCAAGAAAGAACATTACAAATAGATATTGAAAATAATCAAGCGATTATAAAAGAAGAAACATCTATTACGGATAATGAAACAATCCCTCTTGTAACAATGAATTATGACGAATTTTTAAAACAATTATCAAAAATATTACATATAAACATAAAGACATTACATAAATGCTTTGTTGATAGTAAAATAGAGATTAATAGATACCTCAATCAATCTACGATTAGATTGTTTAAACAAAAATTTGATAATTACTTGATGTATAATGTAATAAACCAATTTGGTATTGAATATCAAAAAGTAACAAATTCTATTCATCCTACAAAAATTACAAATACAGATGGAACAATCAAAAATAATCTTAATGCTTCAGATATAGGAGTACTTTATTCTAATGATAAGGTTGCGGAAAATTACTTTTTTAATGAATTATTTTATGATTCTGAACTAGAAAAAGAGAATATCAAAACAAAAATTACGGAAGTGATTGTATTTACAAAAATACCCAAAAACTCAATAAAAATTCCAGTTGCAGGAGGGAAAAGTTATTCTCCTGATTTTGCTTATATTTTGAATTATGAAAATGCAAAGAAAAAGTTATATTTTATTATAGAAACAAAAAATGTTGAAGGGAATGAGGATTTAAGGCCAGAAGAAAATCAAAAGATTAAATATGCAGAAAAATTTTTTGGAGATGCCGTTGAAATTAAATTTAAAACGCAGTTTAAAAGTAAGAATATTGTTAGTTTAATTAATAATATTAAAAATGGAATTTAATGATGAACAATTTAAGAAATACTGGGACCAATTTAAGTTTTATTTTTATGGAATAAGAAATACATTAAAACAAGTTTTTAATGATTATGATAAAATTTGTAGTTTAGATGAAAATAAAATAAATATTGATCTTGAAATTGCTAAATATGTCTATATGACATATATAATTAGTTCTATGGCACTGTTTATTGGTGTTTCCGGAAAAGATTCTTTTGGTTTTAAAAAACTCAAACATAAACTTTTAGAATTAAAAGAAAATGTGAAGATAATAGATAGTAACGATAAACCCGGGGGTCTAGCTATTATAAGATTGAAAGATGATATTCAAATTCAAGTTGAAAAAATTCAGAAAATATTGAGTGATAATGAAGATTTAATTAAAAAAATTAAATTGAATAGAGATAAAATAATATCGCATATTCAAACCGAAATTAGAAAAAATAAGGGTGATATGTCGGCTGATGATTTGAAGCCTTCACCTGAGGCACATAGGGATGCTTATGGATGGAAAAATGATAGTGAATATTTAAAAATTAAAGAATCACAAATAAACAATATTTCTTTTGATAAGGCTAAACAGAGATATTATACTGTAGATTTAGCAGAAGATATTCCAATATTTAGGAATATGGTAAAGGGATTTACTGAAATAATTGAAAATATTAATTCTTTAGTTAGTAGGATTTATTTCTAATTCATCTTTTAATAAAGATGCTCTGAATAAAAAAGATGTGTTTAAAAACATTAAGAAAGTGTTAAAATTTTTTGAACAATTAAGCTCTTTGTCAAAAGAAAATAATATGGATTGTAGAGATATAGAAAAAGCTTATTTTAAAAAAGATTTAGAAGAAAGCCTTTATGAATAGTGCAAGAATTAAAGTAATTTATAAGGATATCACTGCATTAAAAGTTGATGTTATTGTTAATGCAGCTAATAAATCATTGTTGGGCGGTGGCGGTGTTGATGGTGCTATTCATTTTGCTGCCGGACCAGAGTTATTAGAAGAATGTAAATTGTTAGGTGGTTGTAACAAGGGGGAGGCTAAAATTACTAGGGGGTATAATTTATCGGCTCAGCATATTATTTTCTTTTGAAAAAATATTTTTTGTAACATTTAGTGAGCTTGATTATAATATTTATAATAAATTAATAAACGACGCTGTTGCGTTAGATTCTAGAAACTAAGATATTTCATTCCTAATAATTTTAATCTTCCTGATTAGTTATTGGAATACGTGATTAATATAAGTAATAAAATTTTAACATCACACACATATGCAAATAAATAGAGGTTGGCATGTTAAATTATTTTAAATACCTAGATGGACCATAATATTAATGATAATATATATTTATGATTAATAGTAGATATTTATGAAAATTAAATCTATTGAATTGAGAAATCACCCAGTTTTAAAAAATATTAAAGTGGATTTTGATAATGGTGGTGTGATAACCGATGTAATGTTATTAATAGGAGAAAATGGCTGTGGAAAAACTACTATCCTAGAGGAAATTTATAAAATTATTAGCGGTGGAATTGTGCTATGGCAAGATGATATTTATAGATTAATTACTATTACTTTTTCTGATACAGAAAAATCAGCATTATCGCTGCCAAGTAAAATAATTTCATTTGAATACAAACCAGCGCCAGTCCCTAACTGGAATCAAATAAGAGTTTTAGATAATAGTAATAATGATATTACATCTTCTGTTATATTAAATATACAAAATCGTCAAATAAATAGTTATTTAAAATGTATGTATTCTACGGTAGAAATTAATTTTACTGCAAAAAATATAAATTCCGTAAAAGCTACAAGCATCGAAAACGAAGAAAAGCCAAAGAGTAAATCAAGCCCTGGATTAGCGGATGAGATTGCTCAACTACTTATTGATATAAAAGCTCAAGATGCCGCTGATTCAGATAAGTGGATGCATTCTCATCAGAATACCGATACTCACGTTCCTGCTGTAGAGGGAAAATTAGATAGGTTTAAAAATGCTTATAAAAAAATGTTTGATGGTAAAGAATTGTGTGATATTCGCCCGGAAGGAGGTTTTCAGAAAATAATGTTTAAAAATAATAGCGGAGAAGAGTTTGGTATAGAATATTTGAGTTCTGGCGAAAAACAAGTTGTATATAGGGTGGGGTATTTATTGCGTAATTTAAATAATATATCAGGAGGTATTATTCTTATAGATGAGCCTGAGTTAAGTCTTCATCCTCGGTGGCAAATAAAGTATATTAGTTTTTTGAAGGATATTTTTGTTATTTCAGGCATCATGAACGTTCAATTCATAATAGCTACTCACTCTCCATATGTATTAAAAAATTTATCATCTGGAGTTAATGTATCTATTTTATCTAAAAATCATGATAGTATAGTTATAAAAAAACTAATGGAAAAACCCTTGTCTTTATTTAAAGATGGCCCAACATTAGGAGAAATAAATTATTATGCATTTAAGATGCCGACATCAGAATTTCATAATGAATTATATGGGTATATACAAGAAAAAACTGAAAATTGGTCTGAAAAAGATATTGAGAAGTATTTCTCGTTAAAATCAATTAATATTGATAAACCTTGGATTAAGAGTAAGAGAGTTACACAATCCCCATATGATGTTAGTTTGATGACATATATTAGAAATTCTATTCATCATCCTGAGAATAAGTTTAATGCAGATTTTACGCCACAGGAATTAGAACATTCTATTGAAAAAATGATATTAATCATAGAGCGTAACTCGTTATTTACTTGATGATATTATTTTATTATTGTGTCAAGCTTGACACAAAATATTCCTTTTTATAGTTTTCTGTCTGCTTTATTTTTATTTATAATCTTGAACAGCTACCGTCATTTTAACTCAATAGAATAATTCTGAAAGATTTAATTCTGATCAAATTTTTAGAAGAGGAATAAAAAGAAATTTAGTTATTAAAAATTTTTAATCATATTCTATTTAAAAAAATTAATGTGTAAAGGCTAAGTTAAAATGTCATACCTGGGAACAAGGGGAGAGATAATGACAGTTAAATGCATAATAAAATTAATTTAATAAATAGAACGGAGCATAATTAATTAATAAAAGCTTTTAAAAAATAATAATATGGCTAATGAAGATAGTGTGTCTAGAAAAGCAGTTAGATTCGTTATGGATTATGAGAAAAACCATGACAGAAATGTTGTAGATGTCCAAACTAATAAAAATTTTAGAGGTTTTGATATCTTTAGTTTCTCTGAAGATAAAAAAGATATCAGAACAATTGAAGTGAAGGGAACTGAACGAAAGAATGGGATTCCAGATTGTTTTGAGACAGAGTTTACACGACAAAAAAAACTTATCGCAACCCATATGTATGTTGTTAACTATAGCAATCCTGAGTTGCCGATTCTATACATTATTCCAGCTTCAGCGTTTAAACCAGAACATTTAAGATCAACAACTCATTATAAAGTCAGTTCGTCATTTAAAACTAAAATTTTACCGCGGTATAAAGTTTAAATCGATGAAACTATTAAATGTAGAAAAATATTTAAATTATAAATATGAATAACGAAAAAATAAAGAATTATAGTTCTAGAATATTTATTAAAAATAATTAGGGTTTTTCTTTATTTCAGTTCTAATAGCATCCATAACACTCAGCAAAACTGGACGAAGTGAGGGCAAAAGCTTATTTCGTCTTTTGTTTATGGGGGTTTTAGCCAGTTCGAACCTGGTTATTTTGTGGTTTAGGGATAAGCTGGATTTTTTAATTGGTAAGAACCATTTATTTGCTAATATTTCAAGTTTTTTGTCTTTTAAAGTCCAGTTCGAGCCTAAACTCATCATTAACTTTTTTTTAGTTTCACTATCACCAGTAAGTAACTTTTTACGACCATAAATAGCTAGTTCAAATACTTCTTTTGTTAAACTAACTATTTTATCTTTATTTTCTTTATAATTTAAAGGAGTATCTTTATCATAATTCGAATCTAAGGAGACGATAAGTTAACAAATTTTAGGATATTTTCGGATAATTTTTGTTATTTCTATTGGAAAGTGGTATTATTTTATTAATAAGAGTTAAAGAATTATACTTATTATTATACTTATAATACTTTTAGACTAGAATCTAACGCAACACATTTGGCGCGGAGCGCCAATAATGTTAAGTTAGATTGATATGATAAATTATACAAGATTAAGTGATTTAGAGCGAGAGGATATCAGTCGGATGCTCTCACAAAAATATTCATTTCGGGATATTGCTAAAGCTCTAGATAGGAATGTCAGTACCATCAGTCGTGAGGTCGTGCGGGGAGTGGTAATAAATATACCTCTCGGGCAATTAAGGCCCAGAATCGAGCGAGAAGAAACTTCTCTAAAAGAAAGGTCGGAAAACACAAATTAAACCATGCTCTAAACCTCTGGTGCTATATTAAAAAGAAACTAAGAAAGAAGTGGTCCCCCCGACAGATTGCCGAAGAGCTAAAAATAGAATATCCTAAAGATATGACTAGGCATATCTCGCCAGAGACAATTTACACCTATATTTATATACTTCCTCGGGGGACTCTGAAAAAGGAGTTAACCACTGAATTAAGGCATAATCATCAAAGAAGATATAAACAACAGCGAGGAGTTAAAGTGGGGCGTAAACTGGAAGATATGTTATCAATTGAAGAACGACCGCAAGAAGTTGAAGACCGAATTGTTCCGGGTCATTGGGAAGGTGATTTAGTGGTGGGAAAAAATAATAAGTCAGCCCTTGGTACTTTAGTGGAAAGAACGACTCGGGCAACTATTCTCATCCCGATTAAAAACCGAGAAGCGGAAACAGTCGCTAAAGCCTTCGCCAAGGAAGTGAAGAAGCTACCGCAACAGATGAAACTAAGCATGACCTATGATCAGGGACGAGAGATGGCGAAGCATAAGCTGTTTACCGATATTACTGGAGTTAAAGTTTATTTTGCTCACCCTAGAAGTCCTTGGGAGCGAGGGACTAATGAAAATACTAAGGGACTGATCAGACAGTTCTTTCCTCAGGGAACAGACTTTAATAAAGTGTCTCGCTATGAAATAAAGAAGGTCCAGGGTTTACTGAATGGTCGACCGAGACAAACCTTGGGATTCAGAAAACCTTGCGATGTATTTAATAAATTAATGAACGACGCTGTTGCGTTAGATTCTAGAAACTAAGTTATTATTATACTCATAAGAGTAAAACTAATAATTGTCATCAAAAAGCCATAAACAAAGTTGACTTAGAATTACAAATTGAAATAACTATATTTTTATTATGTTAGACTCTACTAGTAGCTACAAATGTAGTAGTGAAATTGAAAGTATAAGAAATTTATTATATGAATCCTCAACCACTAAAGATTTTTCCAATGTAATGGTCAAATTATTTTTGTTATTTAAAAAAATGAATTCTAAAGAATTAGAATCTTTTTGTAATTATAGTAAATATAATATAGATTTAATTACTGAAGTTTTTAAAAATAAAACTTTTAATAATTCATTATATTTAATCCTGCATGATAAATCTCTTAATAGAGGTGCTGGTAAAATAGTGAATATATGTTTGAAATTGTCAGCTATCTCTATTGCAAATACGGTAGAGTTTATTGGTGCTGAACAAGCCGAGAATATAAATAGGGTATTTTTTTTAACACTTTCTAATTTGCCTGTATATTTAAGGGTGACCAATAAGCCAAGAATTGAAAGTATTTGTAAAATATTGCTTGATCAATTGTTTGGCAGAGATAAATATGAAAAAATAATTCCTCCTGAGGGTATAAATACTGATGAGTTTCTACCTAATATTAAATTGTCAAATGCGATTATCGCATCGATGCTTGGAATTATGGCAAGCTTTGGTGCTTTGAAAGATGCTTTTAAAAGTTTTTTAATTGAAAAAAATAAAGATATAGGTGATAAAAATTTTCATTTAACAAAAAATTTAGATCATATATATTCAAGAACAAAATCCGCAATTAAGCTGAGAGATATTATATCGCCGAATAAAGTTATTTTTTTTGATAAGTTTATTAATAATTTTGATTGTAGAAAAAACGAAATTATAGCTACAAACATAATTTCAAAAATGACAAAAAATTTCCATTTTCAAAAAGAATCCACCTTTATAAAGGTTGTATTTAAAAAAGCAAAATGCACACAAGAGGTTATAAATGAAATTAATATAATAAAAAATAGTTTTTCTGCTTTTTCGAAAAGTAAAGTTGAGTCTAGTGATGAATGGTCAAATAAAATATATCTTATTTCGTTAAAAACATTAAGCGCTATAAACGCTATTTATGGAGCTTCAGATAAAGAATGGGCTCTAAGTGCAATTTTATATGAATACTATCATTGGATTGATAATGTTCACGAAGTAATTAATAGATATGACATAGAAGATGATTGGAGCAGTATAGATAAATTTACAAATCAAGAGAATGGTACTACAGAATGGAAATCTACATTTTTTACATCAACGGAAGAGCCATTACTTCCTACAAAAGGTGAAGAAAAAGCAATAGAAAAAAAAATATTTGGTTTGGTTATTAAGAACATTATTGCAATGATGAATAGTAAGGGTGGTGTTATTTTAGTTGGTTTAGTGGAGAATCCAAAAGCAATTGTTCGAAAAGAAGTAATTGACAATCTTGTTTATAAAGAAGGATTCACATTTTTTAATGTAAATTATGAATTAAATAAAAAAAATTTTAAGCTTGATGATATAAAGATGATGATACTCGATGCTTTATTTAATAAAACCCAACTCACTGCAGATAAATTTAATGATTTATGGAGTATAGAAAGACTTGAAATAAAAGATAAAAGGGGTGTCGCTAATATTTATAAGATTGTTGTTTCTCGTTCAGAAAAATATATATATCATACAAAAAAGGAGGGGGGTAAAATTTGGATTTCTTTGATTAAAAGAGCCGACGGAAGAGTCGTAGAAGTTGACCCAAGAGAGCATCTTAATGGAAACAGGGGTTGACTAATAATTTGGTTGTTGGTATCCTTATAACAAAATTACATTTTGCTCTGGCGTAATTAAATTTGTTTACCAAGGTAAGCAATACCAGAAATGGTTATATGTTACGTTAGAGCAAAGTGTAATTTTTTAAATAGTCAGAAAATCTCGTACGAAAAATATTCTTTTATTTAAATTTTTTTAAGAGATTAAAAAATAAAGAATTATAGTTCTAGAATATTTATTAAAAATCATTAGGGTTTTTCTTTGTTTCAGTCCTAATAGCATCCATAACACTCAGCAAAACTGGACGAAGTGAGGGCAAAAGCTTAT
>CAZPPL010000020.1:0-10296 GCA_964588465.1 uncultured Gammaproteobacteria bacterium | reverse complement strand
CGGCGAGTCATATATAAAACCCTGGAAACCGCCTATGCGCTGGCGGCCTCAGCGGTGGTCGCGTATACGACCAACTTGCCGTTGGAGCTGCCTGACAAAGTGATACTGCAGATCCAAGCCACCGGTGATATCAGTTGGATCGTGGAGCAGGGACTGATAGGGGTTACTCCAATTAGCACCGGGGTCGGGATAGGCAGTGGGGCAGCCTCTTCGGTTGTGCTGCGACGGCAGTCGGTGGTCCTGGAGACCCCCCTGCCCCAGATCAATCTAGTGATCACCGAAGCTTCTGGGCTGGCAAACAGCCTGGCCATATATATGGTGATGTTATGGGACTAATCTATCAGCCCCTTACGGGGGGATCGGTCGCTGCTGGTGGAAGTCTCGATGTATTACTCTGGCCGGCGGGCCCAGTCATAGATCTTGCCGCCGGGATACTTAAGTGGCAGCTCTCCGTCACCGGGTCAGTGCTTTTCCAAGCGATTATCCAAGGGAGACTTGATCCCTCTCTCTCTTGGCTTGATCTTGGGGGAGTGACTGGGACGAGTAGCTCTGGCCGGCTGCTGGGGGGTATTGAGAGCCTATATCCTGAAGTGAATCTGAATATCCGGAATTTTGACCCAGCTAACATTCTAACTGGCGTGACCGTGTGGGTCGCCGTGGGGAGGGGGGACTAATGGTTGTCGAGCTAGCGACGGCTCCACCCGTACATACCCACCGTGGCGCGGCGGGGTATCGAGTTTCTCGGCTACTTGAGCTGACCACCCTGAGCGCTGGAGTAGAGACCCTAGTCACGTTCACGCCCACGAATGAGCGTACCTACTATCTACCACCGACGGGACGAGGGGGACTGATCGTGACCGGGGGAGGATCCAACGCCGGGCCCGCACCAGTGATCATACGGGTTATCCAAGGTGTCTATCCTGGTGCCAGCGGGCCGGGATCCCTTCCAGCAGACGCTGACCGGTATGCCTATATGTACGGCACCGGTAGTACAATCATGCGTATGGTACCATTCTGGGTACCATGTCCGGCTGGGCCATACGACGATCTACAAGTAGGCATTACTCCGCTCCTCCATCCTAATTGGCAGGCTTCTCCCGGCAGTATCACTGTTTTCCTGGCCCTTATGGTCGAGACCGCCACAAAGGATGGGTATCCGCTGGTTGAGGTCCCTGGGCTATGACGCTACCCTTGCTTCGCCCTGGCGGCCTGGCCACGTTTCAGTTTTCGCTACTCAGCCCCCGCTGGGGGCTCTTACCCGAGCCGTGGCGGGATGCGATACCCGAGGGGTGGGACACCTGGGCGGAACATCACCTGGGCGACTGGGGATATCCAGCCGTGCGGATCATGCTTACTCGCGGCGGCCCTATGCTTCTCCAACACCGGGAGATTTATTTTGCCCAGGTGATGGTAGGGAAAAAAGGACGCGACACTCCGGGGGAGATGGTGATCGAGGCCTTGGAGGCCGAGGCGGGGCAAGGAATCATTCCTGCGGACTTTTATTTATCGCCCTTGCCAGGGATGGAACGCCACGCCGCCAAGGAGGCGCACCACCTGGCTAGCCGGTTAGGTGGTGAGGTGTGGCGGCTGATCCCGTGGTGGGCATGGGTGGGCACTGCTGCCCTAACTCTTGTCATGACACGCCGGCGGTGATATAAATGAACTACCCCCCGAGGTCGGGGGGTAGGGAGGCAAATCCATGAGTAGTGTATCACACTCTGCACCCCACTACATCAATATCACCCAACTTACCGTGCACTGGGTAGCGCCGGCGCTCGGGAAAATCCACGACAGCGCGCGCCGTTACCCTGGTCGTACGCTATGGACCCTGGCCCCGCCCGCCGGGCGACAGATCGGCATCTGGTATAGCCCAGAGCCAGCCGGGGGTTGGCGTATTTTGGTCTTTCCGGCTCACGCTGGGATGGCGCGCGCCCATCAGTGGGAGGGGCAGGCAATCGCTAGGTACTTGGGGCTCACCCCCCTGGTGATGAGTGACGGCGAGGGGACCGTGACCCAGCGTCCCTACCTGGCCGTGTTTGGCGGCGGCGTACTAGGCGAGACCTACGCAAAGAGGGAGAGAGATAATGAGACGACACCTGAGTAGCGAGAGGCTAGCGCACGTGCTGGCCAAAGTAACCACACTAAAGATGTTTAGACATACGTATGACCCTGAGCGAGCCGCTCGAGCGGTCGAGGCGCGCCGATTGGTCGTGCGCCCGACTGTCACCGTGAGCCGCGGCGCTGAGACCCTGGCCCAGGCCGCCGGCGTGATAGTTGAGACGCGCCGCCGCGAGTATTCCCTGCTGAGCCGCCCCACCCCGAGGTGGGCCTGGTTTGCGACGGCCTATACCATTGACGCGGCCGGCGTCCGTGAACGAGTAGCAGAGGTGGTGGGGGATACCCGGTGCCTCGCATTAAACCACCTGGCAGGCTCGCTGGGTGTGGCATGGAGGACGTAATGATCCCCCGCCCCCGGCGTGACTGGATCGCGGCGGCCCGAACCCGGCCGACACCGGAGACCTCATTGCTTATGTGGCGCGCCGGTTTGGTGATGCGGGGTTCACTCGCCGAGGAAGGGTAGGGGGGAGTCTCTTGGAACTCCTTACCAAATCTGCATCCGCCGGTGTCCCTAGTGAGTCACCCACGGGCTCTGTGGATTCGCCGATTTTTCCCGGTCGCCGCCGAACCTGGGAGCTCCGAGCCCTGATCACGGACTTGACCCCGGGCCACCGGGTAGGTACCTGCGGGTACCGCCCTATCCCCGGCCGGGCACCGGCGATATACCGGCATAGGGAGACCGGTCACCATTTTTTCGGTGGGGTCAGGCATTGCGGCGCTATCTGGGTATGTCCGTATTGCGCTTCGCGGGTGAGCCGCACCCGGTCGGAAGAGCTTCGGCTGGGCATCGAGCACGCGCGCGAGGATGGGCTGACGGTATCGCTCCTCACGTTCACTGTCCAGCATCACGCCGGGCAGTCTCTCGAGTGGCTGCTCGGCGCCGCGACTCGCACCCAGCGCCGGCTACGGGGCTCCCGCCGATGGCGCGCTTGGGCTGCAGCCGCTGGCTACCGAGGTGCAGTCCGAAACCTCGAGGTGACCTATGGGGAGGACACCGGCTGGCACCCGCATATACACGCTATTTATGTCACCGACGCGTCCCTCACTCCCGCATCAGTGGCCGAGCTCCGCGCGCTTTACGGGGCCGCCGCTACCCGCGAGGGCTTATACGTAGGGGCTGCCGGCCTGATGATGACGGACGGCCGAGCCGAGCTGGCCGCCTACCTCACGAAGCTTGGCCGGTCACACTGGGGGCCGGCCGATGAGGTGGCTGGGGGCGCCCGCAAACAGGGGCATCCCGGGCGGCTGATGCCGATGCAGCTGGCCGAGATGGCCGGCGCAGCTACGGATCCGGCCGAGCGTGCGCGATATACCCGGCTCTGGCGTGAGTACGTCCGCGCGTATCACGGCCGGCGTCAGTTGTTCTGGAGCCGTGGGCTGCGCCGGCTTCTCCGACTTGGTAGAGAGCTCACCGACGCGGATATTGTCGATGAGCAGACGGAGGAGGCCGTGGAGGTCTACGTATTCGCTCCGCGCTCCTGGGCGCGGGTGCGGGATAGTCGGCGGAGGCTCGTGCTCCTGGAGGCCGCCGACCGGGAGGGGCTCGAAGGGATCCAGACGGCGCTCGAGCAATATATGCGCGGGGTCCCACGGGGGGACGACTGGGCACCTGGCACGGCGGCAGCATGGGGGGCCACGGGTATATAATGTGTTATGGCAACCCCACAGATACAAGACATATACCGCACAATGACGAGCGGTGAGGACGTGGACCTAGGGGCGCTCTCCCGCGCCCGCCGTTGGGGATACATCCTCGGCGGATCGCTGACTGATGGGCGCCGCGCGCTAGGCGCCCTGAGCCCTGAGGCGTTCGGCCGGACCGTCACTGATCAGCAGCTACTTGCGCGAATCCAGGCTGCAGGCCTCAGTCCGACTCGGGCTATGCGGATGGTGGTATATCTAGCTGGGCTGCAGGCGGATATAAGTTGGCTCCTCGGTCAGGTCCGCGCGGCTCAGACGGCAGCGCTGCAGACGGAGCCGGCGCGATGAGCTGGCGCGATGAGCTGGTATCCGAGCTGGTATCCGAGCCGGTATCTGAGCCGGTATCTGAGCCGGTATCTGAGTTTGCGATTCTACCGCCGCTCCTCACTGAGATACTGGATCGCGAACTCCGGCCGGAGGCCCTCCAGTCGACTCCTGGGTCAGAGCCGGAGGCGCCGAAGCCGAGCTATCGTGGAGAGATCCGCCGAGCGTCCAGCTGGATAGGAGCGACGGCATGGGCCGCCGTGAGTGCTGTAGCGGCCGCGGGGATCTGGTGGCTGGCCCGTAACAGGCCAGTGACTCCTACTGAGCCGGCCGAGCCAGGACCGCGTGTGGAGGATCTGTTTTGACTGGGCTGGAGGGGTACGAGTTACCGCCGGAAGAAGAGATGGCGCCGGATACCGCCGGCGGTGTATCGCTGGTGGAGAGTGTGGTCACCGTGGTGGTGCGGTTGGCCCACGGTGACCAGGAGCTGCGCGATGAACTAATGGATATTGCCGACGACTGGGGCCTCGAAACCCTGGTGCGGGGTGCCGGCTGGGTGCCCCGGCTACCGCCGGCTATCCGGGTTATCGCGGCCGCCGGCATGGGGTGGCTTGCGGTGCGCGCGCATGGCGGGGTACACTCGCCGCATGCGGGCGGTGGTGACAGAGGCACTAATGACGGCGGTGGTGGTGGCCGGAGTGGTGATAGTTCTGGTGGCGGCTGGCCGCCACCAGAAAGAGAGTCGTAAAATGGCCTTGGCACGGACGGCACGGGACAGTGCACGGGCGGAGGGTGTATCCGCGGACCTGGTAGAGGGTGTAATTACGGTCGAGAGTGCGTGGGACCCGCGAGCTTATCACTATGACTACACCGGGGACCCACCTCCGGAGGCGCGCGCGGCCGGCTGGGGGGCGGAAGATTGGGGGTCTTCCTGGGGCCTGATGCAATTGGAGGGCGTGACCGCCTGGGAGGCGCTAGGATATCGTGGTCACCCGCAGGGATTATGGGCCGTGGAAATTAATACCCGCCTGGGCGCGCGATATCTCAAGACCCTAATGACCCGCTATGGGGACGTCCTTGACACTTTGATTGCTTATAACGGTGGGGGTGCAGCCGTAGCCGACTATCACGCTGGTAAGCACACCCCGGCTCTGGCCTACGCTCGTAAGGTGTTGAGGGCCATGGCACACTGGGGCGGCCAGTACGCGGGGAAGCCACAGGAGGAGGAGTGAGAATGGCAATTGAGCATTGGGGGAAAAGAGAAGTAGAGGTACAGCGTGCCCACGGTAAGATCATGAGTTGGCACGTTGTAGGGGAGCGCGCGCGGAAGGAGAAAAAAATGGGGAAAAGAGACGAGCACATCACCGCCGCCGATCGTGCAACGGATCGGCGCAACATCGAAAACTACTGGGACGAGGTGGGGACCAAGGGCCTCAAGGAGGCGCGGCGCCACCGTGACGAGCGGATTACGGCGCACGACCGCGCAATCGATCGGCGCAACGGCAAAAAGGCTAAGGGTAGTAGCTGGAAGGAGCGGTAGTCATGGGAGAGATAGCGGTATCAGGGGCTCGACAGACCCCGATTGAGGAGGCCTTAAAAGTAACGGAGGAGCTCCTCAAGGCCGTCCTAAGTGGGACTACTGACTCGCAGCGGGCGGATCAGGTACTCACGTTGGCCGCCGATATCTTTGGCGCGGCGCTGGTGACCGAACTACGCCGGGTAAACCCGGCCTTAGCGCTACTTGAAAAAGAGATCTGGAACGTGATAGATCCGGCGCTCCAAGAGTTCTTCCAGCCGCGTGTAGCTGACCTACTCAGAGAGATGCATCTGTGAGTCTGCGTGCTCTGGTTGTCGGCCCCACTGGGTCCGGCAAGTCACAGCTGGCCCGGCGGATCGCAGCCGCGGCCGATGATGAGCTACAGGTGTTGGTCATTGACGAAGGGAATAGCTGGGAGGACCAAGGCCTCACACTCCTGACGGTGACGGAGGAGATGGCTGAGGGTCAGTGGGATCTGACCCTCTGGCTGCGCGATAATCCGAGGGCGGTCATGGATCTGTCCGGCCTGCTAGAGCCGGCCGCGTGGCTCGAACAGGTGGCCAGGGCGGTACTGGTTCTGGGGAACATACTGGTTGTAGTCGATGAGGCACAGCATTTTTTGCCCGCCCATTCGCCGGCGCTGCAGTTCCTCCGCCTCATCAGCGAGGGGAGAAAGCGCGGGGTGTCAATAGTGGTTATCACTCAGACCTTGGGTGTGACTGCGGGAGCCGGCCTCTCCCCGCTGTTGATCCGGAACTTAAATACAGTAATGGTTATGGGTGGGCAGCGGGAGCCGAGGGAGCTCGAGCGTTTAACGGTGCTCACGGGGCACCCTGAGGTGGACCTAGGTGGTCTAAATGGGCCTATCGACGGCACCGCGCCCGACTACGTGGTATACGACCTCGCCCGAGGTAAAATAGAGGTCACAAAGGGGATGAGACAATGAGCAAAATGGAGCGACAGATAACAGCTGTAGCAACATCAAGCGAGTACCTCGGGACGGCCGCCGGCATTCTCGGCGGATGGTACCTGGAGAGCGCCGCTGAGCGCTACCTGCCGCATATTTTCGGTGCATCACATGCCGGCGAGCACAAGGTGGAGCGATTGCTCTTGCGCGCTGGTATCACCGTGCTAGGTATCGCGGCCGCGGCCGCGACGCGTAACCGTTGGGTGCGAGACGCCGCATTGGGAGCCGCCGCGATAGCGACGGTGCACATTGCCCAGGCCGAAGGTCTGGGGAGGGGGTTCTGAGATGGGACTTAAGGGACTGAGCCTGTTTTTGCGGGATCGTTACATGGTGGACGAGGCAACAGGACAAGTAGGGGTGAGTGGGGGGTTGCCACGGGCAAACGTGGTAGGGGTACGGTCTGGTAGACTAGCCTTCCGGGTACCCCATAACACCCGTTGGATGCTGACCAGGATTTTCCAGCCGGTGATAAAGTTGATGACCTCCGGCGGGGGGGGTGTGTCAGATCGAACCCTGATCTATATCTTCAAACACACACCGGGGCTCTTGCCCGAGTATATCCTCCGGTTCTCTTACCACGACTTCGCCCAACTTACGAGTGTCCAACAGAGGAACGACGACAACAACAAGACACTGTTTGAAGACATCGGCCGGACGTGGAGTTTTAGCGCTGAGGATGAGATCGCATATGAGTTCGAAGGAACCGACGTGATCGACTGGACCCAGGCAGCTAACGATTTTAGCTACCCTATCGAGACCATTAGCGGGGGGATCTAATGCCGGCTACTGCGGCGACTCCCCTAGGGTCACAACAGATCATGCTCAGCGAGGCAGATTTTAAGGTACCCGCGACCATACACAGTGTCGCAGGGGTGTTAAGCACGGCTGCCAAGTACCGGGTGCCGCATCAAGGACTGATTCGGCTTTATGCGAATCGCCCGTACGGGATGTATCTGATGGCGTCCGATTTTCCGGCCGCCTACACCCAGTTGGTTACGCCGACGGCGAC
The DNA here is from genome assembly GCA_964588465.1 of uncultured Gammaproteobacteria bacterium. Classification (GTDB taxonomy): domain Bacteria; phylum Patescibacteriota; class Patescibacteriia; order Patescibacteriales; family UBA12465; genus UBA12465. The sequence goes on along the minus strand of CAZPPL010000020.1, from coordinate 2,700 downwards.
GTACTCATGGACTCTTAGTGGGTTGCCGGCCCACTCGACCCGGGTTAATGCGGCGACCGAGGACGTGGTCGCGTACGCCTGGGACAGCACCACCACCGATACCGCGTGGACACCGCTCACGGTGTCGAGCATCGACTACGGCACTGGGTCAATCACGGTTGACCTGCCGGTTGCGATGCAGACCGCTGGCGATATTATCGCCCTGGTGGCCTTTTACCTGGGTTCCCAAGGCGGGGTTAGCTTGGGCGCCCAAGCCCCTGCTGGCTCAGACGAGGTAATCCGCGAGATCTGGGGGTCGCCTATTCGAGGTTTGCACGAGACCGACCAGGCCGCCGGCAAGACCGCGCCACTACTGGGCGCGGGACGGCGGACTGAGGCCTATGGGATACCGGAAGGGTGGGAGGTCTTACTGCGGATGGACAGTACCGACACCTATTACTGGGGTGCACCCCCAGTGGCAGCTGCAAGCGGAGCGAGTGGCGCGCCGGCAATACCCGCGCCACCACAATATCTATACCTGCCGGGCGAGATGGTCCGGCTGGCGGTGCATGATTCGGCTCAACTTAATCTGCTGGCAGATCGGCACCTGGCCAGCTAGGGAGGAGGGAAGCATTAGATGAGTACCTTTATAAGTGGTCTAGAGCAGGGACTCCAGACCACAGACTGGCTTAAAGTGGCGGGCGTGGGGAAGGACGGCACCCTGGACCCCTGGTTTACTAAACATCTGCTGGGTGTGGGCTCGGGAGGATATGGTGCGGTAGGCACACCCGGCGAGCCCATGCCGATAGTGCAGCCTCTCTCTCCAGCCGTAACGACTACGGATCTACGCCTGTTGAGCGGGGGCGGCTTGAGCACTCACATCGTGGCGCGGCTCACCAATCCCGCCACATTCAACGGCCCCGAAAGCCTGCACGGGGTTAGACCCTGGCTCCCCTACTTAGTTACCGGCGTGGGTCTACTCGCAGCTGGGGTCATGTGGTCACGGGGACGGCACTGATGGCGGCGCTAGTACCGGTGGCCGTGTCCCTGCTGGGAGGGGTGGCAAAGAACCTACTAGGCGGTATTTTCGGACCGCCCAAAGCGTCAGGTGCGGCAACCGCTTGGCGTGGCGTGGCAGCACAAGAACAAGCCACTACAACAGCCGAGGATAGCGCGCTCAAGGGAGAAGTGGGGTTGCTGGCGTCTCTAAGGGCATCGGCTGCACGGGCTGCTGAGACCGCCCATGCTACGGCTGAGGCTGCATCGCGGGCGCGATTACATAAGGTTTTGCCCTTCCTCCTAGCTGGGGGTTTGGGGTTGGGGGTGATGTGGTATGGGCGGCACCGGAGGTAGTAGCGGCAATCTGGTCTTGATTCTGGCGGCAGCGGCCGCGGGGTACTACGCGTACACACACGGGATGTTGGGCGCTCACGTCACCACGCCGGCGGTAAGCAGTGGGGAGAGGAGCACCGCCCCAGCCGGCAACACTGGTAGTGGGAACGTTGCTGCGACGGCTGCTGCGACGGCTGCTGCGACGGCTGCTGCGACGGCTGCTGCAAAACTGGCCCAGGCTCAGGCATTGGCGGCTTCGGTGGCCCATGCCCAAAGCGCGCTCAGCACCAAACGCACTCAGATAGAGACGGCGTACCACAGCGCGCTCAGCACGGTAGATGCACGTGCAAAAACTATGTGTGACAAAGCATGCGCCGGTCGTACAGGGTTCTTGGGGATCTTCCCGAAATGTTTTAGTGAGACCCCGTGTGAGAATGTAGACCGCCCCGGGCTCGTGGCGGACGCAAAGCGCACCTACACAACCGCACTCGTGACGGTGCTAGCTCCGCTCCAGCGCCGAGTAACGAGTCTCCAGCATCAAATAAGCATGATGGGAACAGGGTAAGATGGTGATTGACTGGGGGTTTCTCCAGGTACTGAACGCCGGCGTTACCACGTTCCTGAGCGTGATTATCTTGGTCATAATGGCCACTATGTCAGGCAGGTTGCGGCGGCTGGAAAACGAGGCACGAGACCAACGGGAGATCTGGATGCGGCTAACCGGCTACCTGACCGGCCCTAATACCACGGAGCCGGTGGACTTTGCCGAGCTATCGCGGCGGCTGAGGTTGGACAGGAGGGAATAGGTAATGATGAAAAAACTATTATTAACCACCCTGGCCATGCTGGTTGGGTTTATAGCGCTCAACTGGGTGGGCCGTTGGGGGCGTGGCCATGGCGGATAATGGCGTATTGTCGGGCACCCCGGCACAGTTGCTGGGCGCGTTGGAACAAATCAATATCGCCGTGTCGGAGCTGGCGCGCATTCATGGCGCACGACCGGACCCGTACACCTGGACTGGGTGGCTGCAAGAATGGCATGTAGACTTGGCAAAATCGTTGTTGAGCCTGGATTTTGTGCACCTGTTAGGCACCGGTACTCGCACTGGTAGCGTGCGGGTACCGGTGCGTATGCCGGGTGTAGAGCCGACGCCGGTCCGGATTGGGACGGAGGGACCCCTAGGCGCGAGTGCACCCTGGCTCCTTATGGCGGGGGAAGAATACCAGTGGGACTGGCCAGTGGACCGGCTGCATATCTACCCGGGTATGGCCGATTTAGCCTGGCCAGCCGCTACATTTATAACAATACGGACATGGAGGGGGAAATAATGACCCGGCGAGTCATATATAAAACCCTGGAAACCGCCTATGCGCTGGCGGCCTCAGCGG
>CAZPPL010000019.1:0-11073 GCA_964588465.1 uncultured Gammaproteobacteria bacterium | reverse complement strand
AGAGCACTTCGTTTACACCGAAGGGGTCCAGGGTTCGAATCCTTGTGCGCCCACCTTAATATAAAACAGGCTGTGAGCCTGTTTTATCTTACTAGAAATTATATAAATTTAAAGTTTAATATTTTAACTCAAACTATTTATTTTTCTAGTAAAATATCCTAAACTATAAATATGCAAACGATAATAACTAAAAATGAAGATGAAACCTTTAAACTTGGAGCGGCTTGGGGACGAAAATGTCGTGGTGGTGAAGTTTTAATGCTGTCTGGGGACTTAGGGGCGGGTAAAACTAAATTATTACAAGGCCTAGCTTTAGGACTGGGGATAAAAAATCATATCAATAGTCCAACTTTTAACATCCTAAAAATTTATAAATCAAAGGGTCGGGTTAAATATTTTTGTCATATTGATGCTTATCGTTTAAATTCAGAGCAGGATCTAATTTCTTTAGGCGTGGAGGAGTTCTTTAATTCTCCAGAAACTGTTACTGCGATAGAATGGGCGGAAAAGATTAAAAAAATTTGGCCTAAAAATTCCAAAATTATAAAAATTAAGCATCAATCCTTAAATAAACGAAAGATTAGTTTCAATTGGTAATTGAAGTTTAACTATTTCCAAATATTTCTAAAGATTATTATTCCTGCACCAGTGCTTATCATCACATCCGCTAAATTAAAAATAGTAAAATATTTTAAATCTAAATAATCAATAACATAGCCATACATTAAACGATCCAGCATATTGCTTAGTGCTCCAGCTAAAATGATGCTTAATAGTATTATCTCCCAATAATCTTTAGGTTTGTTATTAGTGATAAGATATATTATATAGGATAATAATAGTATTATTACTATTATAATTAAGATATTAAGTAAGGGTCCTTTCCAAGGCAAGGAAAAAGCCATATAGGTATTAGCGGCAAAATGAAAATAGAAAAAATTTCCTATAAGTCTAATTGGTTCTAAATTCTGTAGGTTTATCGCTATAAGCTTCAACAGGCGATCAAGACCAAAAAATATAGCTATTACTAGAGTAATAGCTATATAAAGAAGGTTTTTTTTATTCATAGATATAAATTTACTCATTCTCTTGTAGTTTAGTTTTACAACTGATACAGGAATTAGCTGTTGGTCTAGCCAATAGTCTCTTTTGACTAATAGGTTTTTTACAATATTTACAAATACCATAAGTACCATTCTTAATACGATTCAAGGTCTGATTAATATCAGCTAGACTCTTCTCTAAAATCTTTTCGGTCATGATATCCGTGGAGTAATCATTAATTTCCTGAGCATTCTCGTCTGATTTATTGCCATATTCTGGAAATTTAGCGGTTCGGTCGTCAGCTTCATGATTGTCTTTACGTGATACACCCTTTAAATCAAGCAAAATACGTTTCTTTTTAGCTAGAAGTTGTTGTTCAATTTCTTTAATTGTGTTCAAGTTTGCTGTATTGTCCATATTGGTATAAATTAAAAAAACTAATTATTTATAGTTTGTCTATTTAAAGTATAGGTCATAGTATGATTTTTGTAAAGATTCTATATTAATCTGATTGTTTATAGCTAGGATTAGTTTATATTGATATATTTTTGGCATTTGCTTATTATTTTGGTAATTATTAATAAAGATGTTAAGATAAAGTTAAATAAATTTAATTAATGATTATTATTCTTTTAGACTATGTTTGCATTTCTTAAAAAAAAAGTTCCGACTAATAATGCTAATTCTTTTTCAACTAATAAAGTTGAACGCGACGAATTGTGTGAAGAAATTATTGCTTCTTCATCTCTTAAGGCTGGATTTTATTTGTTGCTAATTTTATCTACCTTTATTGTTACCGTGGGTTTGTTAAAAAATAGTCTTATATTAGTTATTGGAGGTATGTTAGTCGCCCCGTTATTATCTCCAATATTATCAATATCTTTATCTATCACTATTATTAATTTAAAAGTATTTTTTCGATCAATCAGAATTTTTATTATTTCGGCTTTGATGTCATTATTGGTTTCTTATTTATTAGGTTTAATAGCTAAATTTTCAATTTCTCGTATTGAATTAGTGGCGTCTATGCGAGCCATAGATTTAACCGTATTTTTAATACCGGTAGCTGCAGGCGCTGCGGCCAGTTTTACTTGGGCCAAAAAAGAATTAAATAATTCTCTTCCAGGAGTAGCTATTACCGCCACCCTTCTTCCTCCTTTGACCATAATGGGTCTAGCCTTGGCAGTAAAAAATTTTTTAATTTTCAAAGGAGCTCTGAGTGTATATTTGTTAAATGTTTTAGGAATTGTTTTAGGAAGTTTAATTGTCTTTGTATTAATGGGTTTTCATAAATCTGCTAAGAAGATTATTAAACAGGTAGAATTAGAGGACAAAGATTAACTGTCTAGGATTAAACTTATCAAGACTATAAGAATTATTTATAATTCTTTAAAATTATGTTATTATAATAGCATACTGGAATATTAATGTTTATGAATTTTAAAATCAGCAAAAAAGAATTTGGAAAGATTGCTATCATATTAACTATTATTCTATTTTTATGGATAAGTACTTTTGGTCTACTTTATTACATGAGCCAAATGAAACTTAGTAGTGCTAGTAGTTGTTTATTTGATGGGCAGGGGACGACGGCCTGTACTATGAATTTTTCCGAACATATAGCCCTCTGGCAGGGGTTGGTTAGGAGTATTCCAGCTACTATTGGATTTTTAAGTTTTTTTATTTTATTGGTTGCCTTAGAACCGTTAAAAAATTTTTGGAATAATTTTTTTATCAGATTTTGGGATCAAAGTATTTTTTATTGGAAACTCTATTTAAAACAACATCCTCAAATTCGTCTTTTTAATTTTTTATTAGAAATATTTTCTTCTGGGATTCTTAAGCCTAGAATTTACGAGCCAATAGCAATATAGGTCAAACGATTTTTACTAATTTTAATTTTATTATTTTTGGTAGATGTTAATCGTTGGACCTTTTTTATTTGTTTTTATTAAATAATCTTTAATAACATAATATGAATAAAACTATTACTATTGTGATTCTGGCTATTATTGCTTTTGTGGCTTTAGTGTGGTGGGGTAGTTCTCATCAACAGCCCCTAAAATCTTCTAATATTGGCGGAAAAAGCTCATTGATTTCTTCCCAAATTGTTTATGACTTTGGTACGATTTCTATGAAAAATGGCGATGTGAGTAAAAATTTTATTATTACCAATCCTACTAATAAAGCTATTTTTATTTCTTCTATTATTACTTCTTGTATGTGCACCACTGCCTTTATTGAGGAAGCCAATGGGCGTAGCAAAGGCCCCTTTGGCATGGAAGGGATGGGTTATGTCCCTCCAGCTAATGAGACTATTAAAGCTGGGCAGAGCCGTACTATCCGAGTAGTCTATAATCCTAATGCGCATGGTCCGGCTGGGGTAGGAATTATTAATCGTTTCATCACTATAACCGATGCTTCTGGATCTAAACTACGATTAGAGATAAAGGCAGTAGTAACTCCATAACTATGAACAAAATTATTAAGTTACTAATACTGCTTACTTTGGTGCTTATTGGAATAGTATTGTTAAATCATAGCTCGGCTATTGCCCCGTTTATATGGAGTTTAAGTAATAAAGGTTCCTGGCTATTACCCCTAGTTGTAGTTTCAGCAATTCTAGATAGTGTCCATCCTTGTTCATTTTCAATTTTACTTATAACTATTGCCTTTTTGTTTAGTGCTCAGATGAACAGAAAGAGAATATTACAGATTGGTGGAACCTATGTTGCGGGAATCTTTGTTGCTTATTTCTTAATTGGATTAGGGATTCTAAGAGTTCTACATCTTTTTAATACTCCACACTTTATGGGAAAGTTGGGAGCTGGTCTGCTAATTATTTTTGGAATAATTAATATCTTAAATGAATTTTTTCCTAAGTTCCCGATTAAGTTAAAGATTCCTACCGTTTCTCATACCCTTATGGGTCGCCTAATGGAGGAAGCTTCTTTTGCTGCAGCTTTTGGCCTAGGCATTCTAATTGGAATTTGTCAGTTTCCTTGTATGGGTGGTCCCTACTTAATGGTTATAGGATTATTACATGATAGATTTACCTATTTTCAAGGAGTTGCTTATCTTACCCTCTATAATCTAATCTTAGCTCTACCACTAGTAGCAGTATTGTTTATTGCCGCCAATAAAACTATTGTAGCCAAAGCACAAGAATGGAAGAGGACTAATTTAAAAGGAGTAAAATTTTGGGCTGGTTTAGTTATGATTATTCTGGGTATTTTAATTCTCTTTATTTAAATCTATGAATAAAAAATTGATGACAATTAAAACCAGTAATAAAGTCTTAGTTAGAACTGAGTCGCCTAAAAATAATAAATTAATTAAACATGCAACAGATAAGAGCACTACACTTAAAAAATTAGTGAGTCAACTCCTTAATTGTTGTGATGAATAGAGAATAAATTAAAATTATGAAAAATAAAAATAATATTCTTTCCTTAAGTATTTGGATTTTTCTCATTATTTTGGCTGCTACGTGGTTATATATGATGAAGTTAAAGCCAGGGCCAGTCCCTAAAGTATTTTCAGGAAAAAGTTCATCAGCTAATTTAGCTAATACTCCGTCGGCCAAAAAAGTAGCTTTACCAATAGCGGAGTTAGAGGAGAAAGTTTTGCCTTCTCAAGGTGTAGTATTGCCAGTAATTTGGGGTGATTTAGGAGCTAAACTGGTTAAATCAGGAGTAATAGATCAAGATAAATTTGAAGCTTTATATCGGCAAAGAGGAGTCTTTTCTCCAGAATATAAAAATCTACTTTTAGGTAGTAATAATGGTAAACTTACCATAACTAAAAGTAATTCTGGCTATTTATTGAATCTATTCTGGGCTCTAGGTTTAGCTAATGAAAATCCTATTCTAAATACTAGTGAAATGACTAGTTCTGCCCATGGCGGACCCCAGAATTTGGCTGCAGTTGGTGGTTGGACTATTGCTCGTGGAAATGCTATGAATTATTATGGTCGCTATAAATTTCTTAAGCTAAGCACTACTCAACAAGCTCGGGTAGATACGGTTTCTAGAGGTATATATCGTCCCTGTTGTGGTAATTCTGCTCATTTTCCGGGATGTAATCATGGTATGGGTATGCTAGGATTTTTAGAACTTATGGCTTCGCAAGGAGTGAGTGAACAAAATATGTGGAAGGCAGCTCTAACGGTCAATTCCTATTGGTTCCCTAGCACTTATATGACTATTGCTACCTATATGAATAATAATGGGGTTGATTGGAGCAAGGTAAGTCCTCAGGAGGTATTAGGGCGTGATTATTCCAGTGCCAGCGGTTATGCTAGAATTGCCGCACAAACTGTAACTCCACAGCAGTCTGGCGGTGATGGAAGTGGATGTGGCGTCAGTGCTGGGGGGAGTGCTCCAGCAGCAGCTCAAGCTCCTGTCCAACAACAGCAGGGTTGCGGTATATAGTTAATGCGTCTAAACTTAAGTTAGAGTTATAATTCATTATTAATTACTAAAATAATTTTTATGTTAAATTTATTTAAGCAAAAATGTCCAAGCTGTAGTATGGTTTTGGATGGGGATAAAGATTATCCTGAAGAAGCGGGCAAGAAATTTTGTTCAGAGAATTGTAAACAAAAATATAAACAGCAGTCAGCAGAGAAATCTGCTAATTCAGAAGAACATTCTTGCTGTTCTCCTCGTGCAGACGAACATTCTGGTCATTAGAATATGATGGTCATTAGATATAAAAACGGCAGTCCTATTAAGGATTGTTGTTTTTATTTTAGTCGGAGGTTTATATTGCTAAGATGGTTGAAGATGATAATGGTTTAGTTTTTTTACTATTATCCATTAGCTCTTGACAGATAGGGTATAGGGGTATACACTATTTATAGTATCAAAATTAATTATTAAATTATTAAGAAATATGTTAAATTCAGATTTAAAAAAGCGTACTCTGCATCGGGCTAAAATTATTCGTGGTCAATTAGATGGTTTGATTAAGGCGATAGATCAAGAAATATATTGCCCAAAATTGTTAGAACAATCTTTATCAATTCAGAGATCTATGAAAAGCTTAAATGCTTTTATACTAGAAAATCATCTATCAACTCATGTACAGTATCAAATGCGACGTAAAGGAGAAACCGATCAGGCCATTAAAGAATTAATTAGGATCTATAATTTAGCTAATAAATAAATATTAATAATTTAAAAATAATCATATGCGTTCATATAAAAGGTACATTCTTAAGTTTATTCTAGGTACAGAAATATTTTATTTTCTCTGTTTGATCTACGGAGAATTTCTTTCTGGTCCAGCCGCAGAGTTGCATCGTGCTCTTTTTGGTGTAGCAGTTCCAGGTTTTATTTGGGGTTCAACTCTTAGTATTATTTGGGGAGCTATTCTGTGGGCAATATTTGGAGGTTTAATCGCTTGGTTTATTAATTGGATGCACAATTCTAGTTTAGTGGATTTAGCGAAAGATCAAGCTATACCTTATAGCTATACAAAAAAAGTAGCCCTTCCCTTTGAACAAGCAATAATCAAGATTAAAGAAGCTTTGGCTAAAGAAGGTTTTGGGGTTTTGACTGAAATAGATGTAAAGGCTACGCTTAAAAAGAAATTAGAAGTGGAATATACTGACTATGTTATTTTAGGAGCTTGCAATCCTCAATTTGCCTATCAAGCCTTACAAACCGAAAAAGAGATAGGATTATTTTTACCCTGTAATGTCATTGTGTATGTAGAATCAGGAAAAGTATTCGTATCGGCGGTTCTTCCTAGCGTGGCCATGAGTATGATTGCTAATAATTCGTTATTGGAAATTGCTGGACAGGTAGAGAAAAAATTAATAAAAGTTATGGATAATCTAGATAGTAATCTGTAATTTAAAAATTATTAGTTAGTTAAAAATAAATATTATGCAAAATAATACCGAGCACAATCATCATGATTATCATTCTAAGGATGGAACTGAAATAGTTTATACCTGTCCTATGCATTCAGATGTTCAGCAAGCCAATCCAGGTATTTGTCCAAAATGTGGGATGGGACTTATTCCTTTGAAAATGAAGTCTAATAAAATAGTTGCCCATAGTGCTACTAGCTTTAATAAGCATCAAGGACATTCCACCAATATTTTTAAGATAAAATTTTGGGTTAGTTTGGTCTTATCAATACCTATAGTAGCCTATTCTGATGTTGCTCAGAAACTTGTTAGATTCCAAGCTCCAGTCTTTCCTGGATCTCATTATTTGTCATTAGTATTAGCCTCAATTATTTTCTTTTATGGCGGTTGGGTATTTATTAGTTCGGCTTATCGAGAAATCAAGGCTAAATTGCCAGGGATGATGACACTTATCGCCTTGGCAATTTCGGTTTCATATTTTTATAGTGTAGTCATTACCTTTCTAGGAAGATCTGGTACTTTATATTGGGAGTTAGCTACTTTAATCAGTATTATGCTTTTAGGTCACTGGTTAGAGATGCGGGCGGTTTCTGGAGCTCAGGATGCTTTGAAAGAATTATCTAAATTATTACCAGATGAGGTGGAAGTTATTAGAAACGGAAAGACTGAAACTATTTCCCTGTCTGAGCTTAATAAAGATGATTTAATATTAGTGAAACCAGGTGGTAGGATTCCAGCTGATGGAGTAGTGAAGGAGGGGATATCCGATGTAGATGAATCTATTGCTACTGGTGAATCTAAACCAGTTACCAAAAAAGCGACTGATATGGTTATTGCTGGTACTACTAATGGAGATGGAGTGTTGAAAATAGTTGCTAAGAAAATTGGTGATGAAACTTTTTTAGCTGGAGTTATGAGATTAGTGGCTGAAGCGCAAAGTTCAAAATCACGTTTACAAGTGCTTTCTGATCGAGCTGCTTACTATTTAACTATTATCGCAGTAGTAACTGGTTTAATTACTCTTATTACCTGGCTCACTCTAGCTGATCCAGCTTTTGCCATAAATCGTATGGTGGCGGTTCTAGTTATTACTTGTCCTCATGCCTTGGGTTTAGCCATACCCTTAGTGTCCTCCATATCTACCACTAAAGCAGCTCACAATGGTTTCTTGGTAAAGCGAAGGTTGGCTCTGGAAGTAGCACGTAAAATAGATATTGTTCTTTTTGATAAAACTGGTACCCTTACCAAAGGAGAATTTGGAGTAGACCAAATTATTCCTGAAAGGGCAGGAAATGAAGCAGGGGTTTTGCAATATGCCGCTTCCGTTAATACTAATTCTGAGCACCCCTTAGCTAAAGCTATGGTTGCAGAGGCTAAAAAGAGGCATATTACTATTCTTAATACTGATAATTTTAAAAGAATTCCGGGGAAAGGAGTTCGTGCCGATATTAATAAAGGTGAGATATTAGTAGGTAGTGTGTCCTTAGGTGAGGACCATAACTTAACTTTAAGCGATAAAGCCCAAGCTAAGATTGCGGTTTCAGTTCGTCAAGGTAAAACTATTAATATCGTTATAAAAGACGGGAAAATAATAGGTGGGATAGTTATGGCTGATGTAATTCGGGAGGAATCACGAGAGGCTATTAAGAGTTTACATAAAATAGGTATAAAAACTGCGATGATTACTGGAGACGCGGAAGATGTGGCAAAATGGGTTGCCAAAGAGCTTAATATTGATCAATACTTTTCTCGAGTATTACCAGAACAAAAGTCGGAAAAAGTAGAGATATTGCAGGCTAAAGGAGAAAAAGTGGCCATGGTCGGTGATGGGGTAAATGATGCTCCAGCTTTGACTCAGGCTGATTTAGGTATTGCTATCGGAGCCGGAACGAACATTGCTATTGAATCAGCGGGAATTATTTTAGTACGTAATGACCCGCGTGATATTACCAAAATAATTCGTTTATCTAAATTAACTTATGCTAAGATGATTCAGAATTTATTCTGGGCCACTGGTTATAATGTCATAGCTATTCCCTTGGCTGCTGGGGTACTGGCCTTTGATGGAATAATTCTTTCTCCAGCTGTGGGAGCAGTTCTTATGTCTATTTCTACAATTATTGTTGCTTTTAATGCTATGCTACTCCGTAGACAAAAAATTTAATAAAATTTTAGTTATTTAATAGTAAGTTGCAAAAAAACAGCAATCTAAATTGCTGTTTTTAAGTGGTAGTATAAAGACCATTTGTAGTCACCAAAATTAGCGTTTTCATTAGCGTGTTGCTTAAAAACCATTGATCATACTTACTGAAGTTGGTAATTTATCTTTGATTAATTAATTTATATTAATCATTAACCGTATGGGTTTCAGGTGTGTGACTAGAGTGCGATACCCTATTTCCTCCAACAAAAGCATTATAAATTAAAACAAATATCAGAGCTCCAATACCCCAATCGAAAAAAGCCCAAATACCTCCAATGATTCCACCTAGGAAAGTAGGAGCATAGCCAATATATAGGGAAGACATAAGGTCTACAATTTGTGCTCCCCAACCTAGTATTGCTACCCAGCCTAGAAACAGGAAACCTATCCCACAAGAAATACCCCAAGCTAATGTAAAGGCCTTCACATTTAGTTTTTGCATATTTTTGTCAAGATTTATTTTTAAATTTATTATTTTATTTTTATTCCGACCTTTATTCTATCTTAACAGATTTTTAATAAAAAATCCATTTTTTTTAGTCAATGATCAAAAAATACAAATATTATTTAATTTTTTAAAGACCATTTGATATACTTAGAATATATGGCTAAAGTAGTGATAATAAATATAATATGTTATAGTCGGTATGTAGGATTAGATTTAATTAAAAATTAAGAATATTATTTGAATAAAATATATGACGAAAATATATATTTTGATTGCAGTTCTATCAGCTTTTGTTTTGGCGGGTTGTACTCGGCAGATTAATTCAATAAAAAATAAAAGCAAGGCTCAGATAAATAATGTTGTTGTTAAAAATAAATTTATATTTAAACAAAAAAATTTTGATTTTGGGCTTATAAAACAATCTGGCGGAAAAGTATCTCATAAGTTTTCCTTTACCTACGTAGGTAAGGATCCAATTAGAATAATAGCCGCTCCGGCCAGCTGTGGTTGTACTAGTGCTACAGTAGCTCCTAGCAGTTTAAAACCAGGTGAATCTGGAGTAGTAACGGTAAGTTTTAATCCAAATCTTCATGCTGAACCTCAAGGAAAATTTTTTAAAACTGTATCCTTAGTAACTGATCCTCCGCTAAAAAATTCTCCAGAATTAAAAATCTGGGCTAGTATTGATTTGGATTTAGGACCGCAAGCTTTTGAATCAAAGGATAGTCATGAAGAAATAAATGCCAGCGGTCAAGGTGAAAGTATAGCTCTAGCTTATAAAACTATAACCGCCGAACAATTTAGTAAAATGTTACAGCATAAAGATTTTACCCTTATTGATGTCCATGTTCCCCTACAGCAGCATATTAAGGGGACTGATTTAGTTATTCCTTATAACCAAATTAATAAGTATAGGAATGAACTGCCTAAAAATAAGAATGCTAAGATAGTGGTCTATTGCCGTAGTGGACATATGAGTGCTGAGGCAGCACAGGTTTTAATGCAACAAGGATATACTAATGTTTATGATTTAATGGGAGGGAAAATAGCTTATGATAAATTTTTAAGTAGTAAATAATTAGTTTGATTGGGAATTCTTATAAATTTTTGATATATGTAAGTATTGGATAGAGTGTGTACTGGTGCTTATCTAAAAATTCAAATACTCCTATTATGGCCAGAAATATGGCTGTTATAATCCTTTACAATAAGAATAAAAAGATTCTACTTCAACATCAATCTAAAGATAAAAAAATATTACTAGGATATTTTTTAACATCATATACTTCCAAATTCATCTCGTAACTTTAAACGGGACGCCCATTCCTATCGTGATTTACCAATTCGTTTAGCGGAAACCATTGCTCTTTAGCATTATGAAAAATCTGGCGAGCAAAAGACTTAGGGTCAAGCGGAAGCAAATTTAAAAACCGTTTTTAATATTCATGATTGATATTAAAATCTTTATACCAATTACCTTCTGGGAATATTAATATC
>CAZPPL010000018.1:0-12143 GCA_964588465.1 uncultured Gammaproteobacteria bacterium | reverse complement strand
AACGAAGAAAAAGCGTGAAAGAACAAGCCGAAACCGTCAGGTTATTTCGTTTCAATCCCATAGTTATATTATGGTCGAAATACTTTTTAAAAAAGAAAGCTACAAAATTATAGGGGCTTGCATGGAAGTCCATAAAAAGCTGGGCCTCGGATTTCTTGAAAGTGTTTATTCTGAAGCATTAGAGTTAGAATTCAAAAAAGTTGGTGTACCTTATAAGAAAGAAAAAAAGCTTCCGGTTTACTATGATGAGAAACCCTTAAATAAGTACTTTAGAGCCGATTTTGTCTGTTACGATTCAATTGTACTCGAACTCAAAGCAACAAAATATTCTGTTGATGCTGATAGAAAACAAACACTTAACAACATAAAAGCTACGCAATTTAAATTGGGAATACTTATCAATTTTGGAACACCATCATTAACTTACAAAAGAATCGTCAATTAGCACACCTTCGTGCAATTCGTGTAAAATTCGTGAAATCAGTAAATATATGTTAGCAAAGAAATACAAATCACAACTTATCTCAATACAAAACCCTTTTGAAGGGATTTACACATTAGAATTTAAATCATTGGGTCGTCCCTATAAATATCATCCCGGACAATTTCTTCATCTTGCTATCGATAAAGACTATGATGGGATTGGCCAATGGCCTGATTCTCGTTGCTTCTCCATGCAAAGTAATCCTAATGAAGAAGCCATAAGGATTACCTATGCAATTAAAGGAAGTTTCACCAAACAAATGGAACAAACTCTAAGAAAAAGGTCTGAAGTTTGGTTGAAATTGCCTTATGGCGAATTGTTTACACAACCACATAACAAAGAAAATACAGTATTCATTGCCGGAGGTACCGGTATTACTCCTTTTCTTTCCTTGTTCACACATAATTCTTTTAGCGAGTATATTAACCCTAAAATTTATCTTGGTTTTCGTTCAAAAGAATATAATATTTATAATGAAGAACTGAAACGTTCGCAAAACAGACATCCATATGTAAAATTCTTTTATCAGAACAAAGATGGAATAATGGATATTCATAGTATTTTTACTGATAATGGGATAGATTGCAACTATTTTATTTCTGGGCCATCAGATATGATTAAGACGTTTAAGGGAACTCTCGCAGAAAAAGGAGTCCCAATAAATAATATTTTAACTGATGATTGGGAGTAATTCAGTCTTTTTATAAAATTAATAATCTTATTTAAGTGAAAAAGATAGCAACCGGATTCGAAGGATTATACATAATACAACATCTGGTTTTCCAAGATAGCAGAGGTTTGTTTATAAAGTCTTACAATAAAAGTACTTTTAAAGAATTGGGGTTGTCTTTAAATATCGTTGAAAGGTATTTTTCGGTTTCACACAAAAATGTTATACGTGGAATGCATTTTCAAACTCCACCCAACGACCACATTAAATTAGTAAACGTTATGCAAGGTGCAATTTTAGATGTGGTTTTAGATATTCGAAAAAAATCGGTGACTTACGGAAAATTTTTTCACGTTGAATTAAAATCAACAGAAGGTAAAACAATTTATATACCGAAAGGATTTGCTCATGGCTTTCTTGCAATGGAAGACAATACAGTAGTGGAGTACAATCAAACGACTGAATACTCGCCAAATAGTGATGATGGTATTTTGTATAATTCCTTTGGTTTTAATTGGGGTATTGATAACGCCATAGTTTCAAAAAGGGATATATCCTTTATAAGTTTTAATCAATTTAAAACTATTTTCTAAAATGAAAATATTTGTTACTGGTGCTACAGGCTTTATTGGTAAACATTTGGTTACAAAACTTGACGCTGAAGGAAATAAAATTACTATAAATCTTAGAGCTGGGAAAAGAAATCCTTTTCAAAGTGATATTAAAACCTATAATCTTGGTGAAAGGAATATTGAAACAGATATACAATTCTTTAAAGAAGAATCGTTTGATGGGATTATCCATTTAGCTTCTCTCTATATAACAACTCACAAACCAAAAGACATTAATCGTTTAATTGACTCAAACATTAAATTTGGAACATATATACTTGAATGTGCAGCTCAAGCAAAAATCAAATGGTTTATTAATACTGGTACCTTTTGGCAACATTATGAAAATGCCGTATACTCACCGGTAAACTTATATGCAGCTACTAAGCAAGCTTTTGAAAATATTGCTCAATTTTATATAGAAACTAATAGAATTAAATTTTGTACCATTAAATTGTCTGATACATATGGTGTCGGTGATACAAGATCCAAAATCTTTAATATTTGGGAGAAAATTGCAAAAACAGGTGAGACTTTAGATATGTCACTTGGAGATCAAGTAATGGATATTTCTTATATCGATGATATAGTAGATGCATTTATTCTATTAATAGATCAATTAGTTAGAAAAAAAAAACAAATTAAAAATGGAAGTTCATTTGCGGTTAAAGCCCATAAAAGATATACATTGAAAGAACTTGCTAAAATTTTTCAGGAATGCACAAATTTAATATTGAATATTAACTGGGGAGCACGATCTTATCGTGAAAGAGAAGTTATGGTGCCTTGGGAAAGTGGTATGGTTGTACCTGGTTGGAAACCTAAAATTACTATTACTGAGGGAATAAAGCTAATTTTTAAAAACTTAAAATGATAATGCCAAAAATATCTGTTTGCTTGCTTACATATAACCGCGCCAAATATCTTCCACAAACACTGGATACAATTATCGCTCAATCTTTTCGTGATTTTGAGTTAATCATTAGTGATAATTGCTCCACTGATAATACACAACAAGTTTGTCTTAGGTACGCAAAGAAAGATGCAAGGATTAAGTACCGTCGTAATGAACGAAATTTAGGCATGACCGGCAATCTAAATGCATGTATTTCTGTTGCTTCAGGAAAATATATAGCAAATTTATTTGATGGAGATTTATACGATACAACCCTTTTGGAGAAGTGGTTAAGTGTATTAGAAGCTTATCCACAGGCAGCATTTGTATTCAACGCATACTGTGAACTTGGCACTAACGGTAAGGAAAGAAAAGTCTATACAGAGTCTCTGCCTAAGTGCTTTCCTGGTCAAGTTCTCTTAGAAAATATTTATTTTAAACGTTGGCGGTTTGATTCACCGGTATTTGGCACAGTAATGGCACGACGTTTAGTTTATGAGGAAGCTGGTTTTTTCGATGAACGGTTCGGGTTTTTTTCCGATGTTGATATGTGGATGCGGCTTGCTGAACGATATCATGTTGGTTACATTAATGAGCCTCTTATTACTCTGCCTAGTAAGAGCATCGTGCCTAGAGAGTTTACCCTGCCTTTTTGGGGGGAACAATGTACGCTGGAGCTGATTTTTTGGGAGGCTAGGTTACGTCATTATAACGGGCGTCATTTAATTTTAGCAATTGAAATTATTCGGCATATAAGTTTTGTTTTGGTTTCAAGAGGATGGAAATTAGCCTTAATGGTAAGACGCCGTCTTATTAACTCTATTATTAAACTTCTTTCTTTGCAAAAAGGTTCTCATAGATTTGATTAATAATACTTTTTTCTTCTTGAATTTATTATGAAAAATGCGCCTTCTGTACTATTTATTACAGGTCCATCGGAAGATTATCTAGCCGACGGGATATTGCATGGTTTGCGGTCACTTTATGGCTCTGCTGTTGTAGATTATCCTAAATGTGAACCCTTGTATAAAAATTGTCCAAACAAAATTTTTGCAAAAATCAGAGGACATGGCTTTACACTCTACAGGACTTTAGATGACATTGAAGTAGATCGCTTTGATATTATAAACAGACTACGTTCTGGAGCTTTTGATTTGGTGGTTTTTGGTAACATACAAAGAAATTATGCAACTTTTGTGGAATGGCTCCCGTGGTTGCAACCTAAGTCCACGATACTCTTAGATGGAGAAGACGTGCAATCCCTTGCTCCTTACGCGGGCTATTGGTGGAGAAGACGTGCATACTGGTCATTTCCAAAAGCACATAAGCGGTTTATCTATTTCAAGCGTGAGTGGGGACCCAACACTCTCCATTATCGCTTCTATCGTCTTTTACCTCTTTTTCTATGCAACACGTTCTACGACCGACTCCATATATATCCGATTTCATTTTCAATTCCCGAAAGTCATATTATCAAGGACATAACAAAGAAAACAAAAGAATTTGCAGCGCATATTGTTGATCCTGAAATTGCGGTTTTGTTTGGAAATCATTCATCGAAATATCACTTTACACAAGAAGCGGAATATTATGCAGATTTACAGACATCTCGATTTGGTATCACAACCAAGCGATCCGGTTGGGATTGTCTGCGGCATTATGAAATGGCTGCAAACGGCTGTGTTCCGTGCTTTAGAGATCTGGATCTCAAGCCATCAAAATGTGCTCCACACGGTTTAAATACGGAAAATTGTATTTCATACCACTCCGGTGATGACCTTTTAGAAAAAATCCGATTATTAACTATAACCCAATATAACGACTTACAAGCAGGCTGTATTGCTTGGGCAAAAGCTAATACCACTGTTGCGAAAGCTACAATGCTGATAGAATCAGTGCAATCTCATCATATTAAGGGTTAATTCACTACTACCTGTACATAATATTTAATTAAACGACAATAGATTATATTGAATGAAAGTTAATAAACGTTCAACTGCTTTAAGAGTAATCGTAATTTGTTTCACGTTAATTGTAAATATTGCGCTTTCTGAAAATTTTATTACAAAAAGTCTGGGTTTATTTGTATACACTATTCTTTTACTGTTTTATCTGCGTCTAGAAATATTGAGTCTTAAAAGATATAATCCAGATCGTTTTCTGATATCTCCTGTAGTATTGTCTTCGTTATTACTTTTTGCCACCTATTTTGGTTTTTCTAATTTGATGTTTGTTGGTAGAGAAGTAACTATTTGGATGAATAATCTGATGTTTTTTGTAATTCTTGCAGCGATTGCAATGTGGATGGGTTACAATAGTATCTTTGCGAAGAACCTTGAAAATAGGCTTATAAACTCTACTCTTTTTCATAATTTAATCTCTACTTCTTTTCAGATTCGCAAGCCGGTTTTATTTACATTTATTGCTATTGTTTTTGCGACTCGTTTATTCCAAATTTCTCATGGAATTTTTGGTTATTCTTCTTCTCTGGAAAAGATTTCAGAATTCAGTGATAGTTCCCAATACATATTCCTATTGGACAGTTTAGGAAATTTGTCATTATTGAGCTTTGCCCTAAGCTGCTTTCACAAAAAACGTATGTCGAATTCTGACCTATATATTTTAATACTAATTATGATTATTGGAGTATTTTTTGGTTTCTTGTCGGGCATGAAATCTGCAATTGTTTTTCCTTTTATTATTGTTGGTTTAGCTTATTATAACGAACGGAGGCGACTTCCCCGAAATCTAATCTTGATTTCTTTTGTTTTTATGATAATAGCATATTTAATAATTGGACCCTATAGAGAAATTCTAAACAAATATGGGACTTCAGGATACAGCGTAGAGGGGCTTTCGAGAACGGTACTTGAAGGAGCAGGCTCCACCAAAATAAGTACTGTCCAAATAACTGAATTGTGGAATCCCTTTCTTCGTCGCCTTAATTTGACCGGGGTTGGTTCAATAGGTCTTGAATACGCAGCTAAAAATCATTTACCACAAGGTAGTCCTAAGTTTTTAAGTAATATTTTTCTTTCCCCAATTTACGCTGTAGTTCCTAGATTTATTTGGACAGAAAAGCCAATTGGAGACCTTGGCGCATGGTATAATTCAGCCATCTTAGGAAATAATTTTTATAACTCTGTTGGTATGGGCCCTATTACTTACTTGAATTTTGCTGGAGGAATATTAGCTATAATACTTGGCTTTTTATTTCTAGGGGTACTTCAACGACTGATAACTGGTTTTCGCACTTTTGGAGGAGGAGGGATGGTTATTTATTTCGGCCTACTCAATACATGCATAGGTGCTAGCAGTGCATTCTATGAGATACCATTATACTTTATCAGGCTAACTCCGCTTTTAATCATTGTGCAGGCTTTAGTATTCTATCGGGAAAGAAAGTTGGGATAATAAAATTTCTTAAAAGAATATTATTTCAATTTAAAATTAATTATACTAAATTTTTATTCTGGTGATTTTAAGATATTCTGTGAATTTTCCTTCTCTAGATAAGTTTAACAAAAAAAATCAATACAAAAATAGTAAATGTCTAATAAAATCTATTTATCATGAAAAGTTATAATTATTTAAAAACAATCACACTAATGACACTAGAGCGACTACGATTGCTTCCTCTTGCACGAAAAATCCAACGTGATATTTTTTCCATTAAAAAAAACCAATTAACAGAATTAGAAATTGATGCGATTTATGTAGCCCAATATCATGAAAATGCGGGTTATGGTGAATCAAAAGACACTGTTAGTGAGTGGGAAACCGATGAAATCATCAAGCTTGCTCATGGCAAGAGCATAATTCAGGTATTACCACAAGTTAAAAAAATATTAGTTGGAGGTTGTTCGTCTGGCATGGCCGTAAAAGCTTTCCGAGAGTTAGGATTGGATGCATGGGGATTTGAAATTTCCGCAGATCTTGATCGCATTGTGATTCCTGAGGTCAAAAAATATATCCGATATGGTTCAATGACAAATATCCCATTTACAAAGGAAGACAATTTCGATTGCCTAGTCACTACTGATGTTTTGGAACATATACAATTAAAATCGATAAAGCACATGATAAGTGAGATTGAGCGCATAAATTGCCCCTATATGGCTCATCTAATTAACCATACTGCTATGACTCCGGACCATATGATTGAAGCCATTGAAATGGTGGGCTAATCAATTTCGCGCTAACTACAGGCTTAGATCCGATTTGAAAGCTAAACAAGTTGATAATCATCGCATATATGGACTTAATGGTGATCCTCTCCATATATATTCATTTTGGGAAAGGACAACAGTATAAATCCTTTTTCATCCTCTCACAGGATATTTCCATTAAAACTTGCATTGTATCTTGCTTTGGGGAAGGCGTTACTCCGCTTGCAGTGGTGTAGTTCATTAACTAACTAAAAACAAGAATTTTTTTACTCGACTATACTTTATATTTATGAACATTACTTTCTGGCATCATGAAATTCATGGGCCAATAAACTTGGAAGGAATTTGGACTGGACAGCACGGCTATGGCGGATCCGTTGCTCGACTTCGTCTTTTGTTTTGGCTTGCCAAGCGCGGCCATAACGTTTACTTGATGGGTAACGTTATATCAGGTAGTCTGCATGGTGTTACAGCCTTATCTGGAATCGACAGTCTCGAATCCGGCACGTTCCACGATAGTACAGGACCGACTATATTGGTATTGAACGATGCTCCTTCTGATAAAAACTGGCAAAAGGTCGTGTCTATTCCGAATATTATTCGCATATATTGGGCAGGGGTGCCATTTCCTTTCAAATGGCTTGAACGGATTAAGGATGGATCGTTAGATCGCATTGTTTGTGTCAGTCGTTTTCATCGTGACTTGTACCGAATCTACCATGGTTTCGAACACATTGAGTATTCTTATTCGGGAGTAGATTTAGATAAGATTGATATGTCAATCTGTTCCAAGTTTGCTGAACCTACAGTTTTATTTGTCTCAATTCCCCGTCGAACAAAGGGTTTTCATAATATGTTAAAAGCATGGAAATACATTCACGTTGAAATCCCCAACGCACGTCTTCGCGTTTGTGGGGCCGCTTCAATGCATGATCCTAATACGGAACTTGGCAAAACGGGAATCTTAGATAAGGAACTTGAAAAAGAATTTCCGAATTTTTTTTCAAATCCTACTCAAACATGTCTGAATAATGGAATCGATCTTATGGGCTCAAGGGATCTTGAGTTAGTCTACGGTGATATAAAAGGTTCTGATGTGGTTGTCGTTAATACTAATTTCAAAAATTCGTTTGAAACATATTGCAGAAGCGCTGTAGAGGCTCAATCTGCTGGAATACCTGTTGTAGGTGCTAAACGAGGTTCATTGCCAGAAGTAGTCCAGGAAGGAGTAACGGGATTTTTGGTTAATAACCCTAATCCTTTAATTCTTGCAAAAACAATTGTAAAGTTGTTGAGAGATGATTCTTTGAGGCTACAGATGGGAAATGCTGGAAAGGATTGGGCGCGTTCAAAAGCTGATTATGCTAATCGTGTAATTGATTGGGAGGAAATTGTACGGCGAGTGCAAGCAGATATTTCTGCACCAACCGAACACCTTCAAATTAGAGATTATTTGAGGTGGTTAGGTATTGGTCAGATGCGATTATGGGTAAAAAAGCGGCTCAGACACTTTTTAGAAAATAATTAGAAAATATAATAAACAAAAAATGATCTTAGCATGAATATTAAACATACACTTTATGAGGTACTCATTCCGCTATACCCATTTAGAAAGGGCCAAACTCGCTGGTTAAACACGGTAACGAAAGCACTTGGAATTTCAGCCTATGGTTCCAGAAAAAAAAAGCAGGTTGGAATTTATGCGCTTCTCCTAGATCCTGGGGATCAAAACGATAGACATTACTACTTTAATATGGTGGGCGCAGGATATAAATTTTTGTTGGAAAGATTGCTTAGACAGGGCGACTGTGTTATTGATGTTGGAGTAAACGTTGGTTACTTTAGTGCTATTAGTGCTCAATTCGTCGGTACTAAAGGACAAGTTCATGGTATAGAGGCCTCTCCAATAATGATTGGACGTCTCCGTCAAATTGTTGCCGAGGTAAGTAATGGTCCAATTCAGTTTCATCATTCTGCAGTATGGAAGTCATTAGGCAATGTTAATTTTAATATTGCAACAAATACTGGGTGGTCCTCCTTAAAGGAAAACGATACGTTTGAAACTGCAACTCAAGTTTCAGTGCAAGCGATCACACTTGATCGATTTGTGACTCGTGAAAGTATTAAAAAGGTTAGAGTACTCAAACTTGATATTGAAGGTGCGGAAATTGACGCCTTATTGGGGGGACATGATCTGCTTAGTAGTGGGTTGGTTGACTATATATTAGTGGAGGTTGAGCCTCATAGACTAAAAGCATTTGGTCATACAGGTAAGGAATTGGCAGCTTTGATGGAACAAAATAACTATTGCCCCGTTTGTATAATTGAAAATGACACCATTATTCCCCTTACAGAAAATAGACAAATTCCGGGTGCTTTTAATTGCGATTACTTATATACAAAAGAGATATTGTACTCATCAACGATAAAGTTATTAAATAACTGAGTTTGCTTAAAAAAAACTTAAACTTTCCATTGTGTTGATAACAAAATCAAAAATTTTAACCGAACACAAATAAATTTTTTTGACTACAATCAGACGGATTATTTCAGGTAGTATGGCTGCTTGGAGTAGAATTGGCATTACCTTTCTAATACAGATTCTACTTGTTCCTGTTTACCTTTCACGTTGGGACAGCAAGACATATGGTATATGGTTGGCAATACAAGCCTTGGTTAGCCTGTTACAGCTTCTTGATCTTGGTCATCAGCAATTCTTGCGTAACGAATTCCTGCGAATAGGAAACCAGCGTATACGTCAGCTCCAAATTACTTTGTGGTCTTCAATACCAATAGCTCTATCCCTTGGTGCAATCGAATTTTCGATTACTCTTTTACTATACCATTTAGGTTTTCTTACTTATTTATTGGGTAGTGAACCACATTTGTCGCAATCAGCTGGACTTATCGTTCTTTTTTCCATTCTGGTATGGACTTTTACAGGCTCGGTACTTGGTATTGCTACTCAAGCCTTGTCCCCGTTAGGTTATTTTCCCCGATTTTCGTGGTGGGGGGTTGGAATGATAGTCTTTACCAATATTTGTCCAATTATTTCTGTTTTGGTTGGTAATTCATTCTTCGAAACAGGCATAATTTGGGTAGTAAGTATCTTTATTGTTAATATCCCCCTCGGAATGGAAACATGGCGATTACTTGTTAAGGAGAAATTACATCCTGTCACAATCAATTTAAAACTTGGTTTGAAAAATTTTCGGGATTCGCAAATATTAACGCTTAAGACCCTTTTAGAAATGATTCGCCAGCAAGGCTTTCGCATCTTACTTGTGCCACTGTCAGGAGAATCAGGAATGGTTGCGTTTGTGACCATGCGAACAGGTGCAAATGTAGCCATCCAAGGATTAGCGACAATCACAAACCCCCTTTTGCCAGAATTAATGAGATTTTTAAATCAGCGAGATCAAAAGCGTAGTGGTATGTCATTTAGTATTATATGGTTGGCTATAATTAGCATTATTGCTCCTTCAGTAATTCTTTTGCAAGTATTTGTCGGGCCATTTTTCGAAATATGGACACGAGGAAAAGTTACTTTTGACCCGATGTTGTTCAGCATGTTATCAATGGGAGTGTTGATACTTGGTATTGCTCAGCCTGCAGTGGCAATAATCCAAGGAAATAATCTTTTAAGAGCCCAGCTCAGGATTTCAATTCTATCTAGTTTTCTTGCTGTAGCTGGCTTGTTCTTCTTCATAAATGTTATAGGTATTAGAGGTGCCGCCCTTGCCATTCTTATTGCAGAAATTGCAAGTGCAATATGTTACATTTGGGAGGGGAAGCGATGGCTGGAAGAGCATTCTATGCGATGGCCAACTATCGAATTCCGCTGGGTGCTTGTATCGCTCATGGTAACGACTGTAAGTATGGTGGCAATAATTTTGTGGCCAATGTTTCACAAAGAGTTTGCCATAAGTGGAATTGCGGCTCAAATGTTTTGTGTTTTCAAATATTGGATTCTCCTCTCTTCAGAATCTCGACTTCGCGCCTTAAACCTTATCTTACCTTTTTTACCCGTTGCATTGAGGCGAAAGATTGAGAGGTAAATCTGCTTAGGCTTAATAAAGAAATATGAATTTTAAAAAAAAAGATTAATGAAAGTGGTTTTTGTAGGAACACTTGAAACTGGCAACACAACTATTGCTCGCCTAAAAGCGTTGGATGGTATTAAAGACTGCGAAGTTTATCCTTTCGATTCTGACCGCTATTTTCCTAGACATTTAAAATTAAACTGGCTTAACAGAATTGACAACCGCTTGTTTCTTGGACCAAGGTTTTGGAAAAGCAACCATGATCTTCGTTGCTTTTGTGAAAAAATTAAGCCTGAAGTCATCTGGGTTGATAAAGGTTTTTGGATTTGGTCCTCTACAGTTAAATATTTAAAAAGTTTAGGCTCTCTTCTCGTACATTATAATACTGATTATCTAAAACATAGAGGATGGAGTACAAGAATGTTAAGTTTAATGATGCGTAAAACGTTGCCTTTTTTTGACATCTATTTTACGACTAATATGGTCGATTACAAGGAAATATTATTGAGAAAAATTACCCGTGTTGAATTAACCTATCTGGGTTTCGACCATCATAGATTTAACAATAATCCCCTTTCAGAACCGATGAAAGCTAAATGGGAAAGCGATATTTTATTTGTTGGGCATCATGAACCAAATACAGAGGCCGGTATTTTGGCATTAATCGAAAATGGATTATCTGTTACGGTTTTTGGACATGGCTGGAACAAGGCTAAGGAAATCGAAAGGTTAAAGGAGCATGTTAAATTTAGAAGCTTAAATAATGATGAGTATATACATGCATTAAAAAGCGCAAAAATAGGCCTTTGCTTTTTTTCATTAAACAATAAGAATCAAACAGCAGGGAGAAGTTTTGAAATCCCGGCTTGCGGTACATTTTTGTTAGCCATGAGATCGGAACAGCACTTAAAGTGTTACTCTGAAGGTAAAGAGGCTGAATTTTTTGATGATTATGAGGAGCTTGTAAAAAAAGCTCGTTATTATCTAAAACATGAGGCGGTTCGACAAGAGATTGCCAATAATGGCCATCAGCGTTGTATTAAATCAGATTATTCTTATAATCGCTATATGAATGATAATTGGTATAAAGTTTTGAATATTTTAAAAATAAAAAACAATGAAACATAAGATAAAAAAATTTTTAGTTACAGGAGCTGCTGGATTTATTGGTAGTAACTTATGCGATCGCCTATTAGAAATCGGATACAATGTTGTTGGTTATGACAATCTATCAACGGGTCAGGAAAATTTCATTCAAAAGGCTCTAACCT
>CAZPPL010000017.1:0-12222 GCA_964588465.1 uncultured Gammaproteobacteria bacterium | reverse complement strand
CAAGCGTAAGCTTAATCTGAATTGGCTTGATAATGACTGGAATGCTAGCTATCGTTTCTTGGCTGTTCGCAAGTGTTTTATTTCCCGTCTTTTTAAAGGCGGGTTTTTAAAATAGTTTTTTCCAACCACCCATTATTTTACCGATTTCTGTTAATAAGCTAGATAATTGTAGGTATTTTTTATTATCCAAAGCTTTGCTCTGCCAGAGAATTTGTAAAAAGAATTTAAGAGAATCAAATTTTATTATCGCCTGATTTATATATTGTATTTTATTCTCCTTGTTGGCATATTTGGCTGTTAAAATTAATTCTAAAGTGATTGTAAAAAGATTATCAATTTTAGTTCCCAAGCTATAGCGAGTAAGTCTGGGTAATTGAGTTGAAAAATTGTGCCAAAGCAAATAGGCTGTAGTTAGTTTTTGTAAAATAGAGAAATTTTCTCTCTGGGGGGGGTAGTATTAGTCATATTTTTATGAAGAAAAAATTAATTATTAGTTATGAAGATATCATATCGTTAGATAATCTGTTATTAGCTTGGCAGGAGTTTATCGTTGGCAAGAGAAACAGAATAGATGTAATTAAATTTTCACTTAATCTCGCTGATAATATTTTACATCTTAATAGTCAACTTGCCAATCTTAAATATTCACATGGCTCTTATCATAGTTTTTATGTTGTAGACCCTAAGTTGAGACATATTCATAAAGCTTCCGTTTCTGATAGACTTATTCATCATGCTATTTACAGAAAGTTATACCCCTTTTTCTCTAAGAACTTTATTGCTCATTCATATTCTTGTCAAACAGGGAAAGGAACACATAGAGCTTTAAAAGATTTTGAAACTATGGCTAATAAGGTTAGCCAGAATAATACAAAGACTTGTTGGGTTTTGCAGTGCGATATTAGAAAATTTTTTGACAGTATTGACCAGCGAGTTCTATTAGAGATTTTAGATAATTATATTATAGACAAAAGAATTATTTGGCTTTTAAAAAATATTATTAATAGTTTCGCAGTTAGGTCTAATAAAGGTTTGCCGTTAGGAAATTTAACCTCGCAATTACTTGTTAACATTTATATGAATGTTTTTGATCAACATGTTAAGCATGAGTTAAAAATAAAATATTATATTCGTTATGCTGATGATTTTGTATTTTTAACAGATGATAGAGATAAATCAGTATCTATATTGCCTAAAATTGAAACATTTTTATCTGAGAGATTAAAGCTTCAGCTTCATCCCCATAAGGTGCATATAAAAACCTTAGTTAATGGCATTGATTTTTTGGGGTGGATTCATTTTCCGAAGCATAAAGTTTTGCGAGTTAAGACTAAGAAGAGAATGATGAGGAATATTAAGAATAACGCCAAGCCTGAAAGCTTAGCTTCATATTTAGGACTATTAAAGCATGGGAATAGCTATAAAACTGAGCAAGAATTATTAAATAATTATTGGATTAGCTATTATAGTTAAATAATACAATAGCTAACTTTATTAATTTTATTGAAATAAAGACTAACTTTATCTAAAAAAAGTTCCAACATCGTCCCACACTCTCCGCAGAGCGGGACGAAGGATGCTTAAAAGCTCACTTCGTCTTTTGTTTATAGGAGTTTTATTCAGTTCGGACCCTTCTATTCTATCATTAAGTATTGTTAAAAATTATTAAGTTTTATTTATTTCAGTTCGAATAGCGTCCCTCTCTCTCCGCATGGAAAAGAAGAGGCTAATATTAGCCTCTTTTTGTAAGGAATTATAACCTTGGAGTAATATGTGATATACTGAATCTAGTTTAAATAAATTTTCATGAAAAAAGAACTTGTTGTAAAAAATATTAACATCAATTTTTTTTCTAAAAAAGAAGAAGATTTTATTTCGCTGACTGATATTGCAAAATATAAGAATTCTGAATCTCCAGCTGATGTGGTAAAAAATTGGATGAGATCAAAGAATACTATTGAATTTCTTGGTTTTTGGGAAAAAATAAACAATTCTGATTTTAAACTGGTCGAATTCGACCAGTTTTGGAAAGATGCAGGAGCAAATTCTTTTGTGCTTTCTCCGAATAAATAGATCGAACAGACAGGTGCTATTGGCATTATTTCAAAATCAGGTCGCGGGGGTGGAACTTTTGCCTACAAAGATATTGCTTTTGAGTTTGCTTCGTGGATTTCAGCAGAATTTAAACTCTATATTATAAAAGAGTTTCAGAGATTAAAAGAAGAAGAAAGTGAACGTTTAGTTCTTGGTTGGGATTTGAAAAGAACATTAACAAAAATAAATTACAAAATTCATACAGATGCTATAAAAATCCATATCATCCCTAACTTAATAACTAAAAAACAAACAAATTTAATTTATGCTCACGAAGCAGATGTTTTGAATGTAGCTTTGTTTGGAATGACAGCCAAACAATGGAGAGAGAAAAATTTAAACAGGAAAGGAAATATTAGAGATTATTCTAATATTTATCAATTAGTCTGTTTAGCAAATTTAGAAAGTATTAATGCGGAGTTTATTAGACAGGGCTTAAAACAGTCAGAAAGAATTAAAGAATTAAATAAAATTGCTATTATTCAAATGCAATCATTGATTGAAAATAAAACGATTAAAAAATTAAATTAATATTTTCATAAATAAGTTCCAAAACATTCCACCCTTTTCGCATATATAAAATAGCCTATAGATGGGCTGTTTTTAATATTGGCAATCTTTAAAATATGGTGTCTACTTAGTATACACTTAGTATATAATAATAAATATATGAATTCTGTCGTTATAAACATTAAGACAGATACAAAGCTTAAAAAAGAGGCTCAAAAGATAGTTTCTGATTTAGGCTTGTCTCTGAGTGGAGCTATTAATGGATTTTTAAAACAATTAGTAAGAACCAA
The DNA here is from genome assembly GCA_964588465.1 of uncultured Gammaproteobacteria bacterium. Classification (GTDB taxonomy): domain Bacteria; phylum Patescibacteriota; class Patescibacteriia; order Patescibacteriales; family UBA12465; genus UBA12465. The sequence goes on along the minus strand of CAZPPL010000017.1, from coordinate 9,328 downwards.
GACCATTTCCTTTACTTTAAATGAAAATAATCCAAGTGATTATTTAATAAATTCTGTGGCAGAAGCAGAGAAAGAAAGAAATAATAAAAAGCAGAAGAAATTTCAGAGTAATGCCGATGCGATTAATTTTATTAATACTCTATAATCTATGAGAATAGAGTGTTCTAAAAGATTTATCAAGGATCTTAAAAATTCTTCACAGATAATTAAATAATTTTAAAGATAGATTGAATATTCTTGTTGTAAATAGATATCACCCTATATTAAATAACCATTCCTTATCTGGAAAACTGAAGCATTACAGAAATATTAATGTCTCTGGCGATTGGAGAGCAATCTTTAAAGAAATCGAAGAAGAAGATGTTTACTATTTCATCGCTATTGGGTCTCATAGTAAATTGTATTATTAAGACAAAATTGTTTCAACTATATCCCCCCTACGCAGAGCGGGACGGAAAATGCTTAAAAATTCACTTCGTCTATAAAAACTTGATAGAAAGATAATGGTTGATTTGCTATACTGATAATAGTAATATTATTAGTAAGTTTTATGAAAAAACTTCAAAAAAATAAGCAGTTGCTTATTTATCAAACTAAATCGGGAGCGATTAAACTACGGGGCGATTATCAGCAGAAGACAATTTGGGCTACACAGGCTCAAGTTGTTAAACTCTTTAATGTTGATCAATCTGTTGTATCTCGCCATATTAGAAATATTTTTAAAGACGGAGAAGTTGATAAAAAAAGCAATATGCAAAAAATGCATATTGCAAACTCTGATAAACCGATTTATTTATATTCTCTCGATATAATTTTAGCAATTGGCTATCGAACCAATTCTTCTTGCGCTATAGAATTCCGTCGTTGGGCGACAAAAACTTTACGTAATTATATCGTTGACGGTTATGTTATTAACAAAAATCGTGTTACTAAAAATTATCAGCATTTTTTAACAGATGTTAATGAGATTAAACGCCTGCTGCCAGCTGGAAAGAACCTTGATACATCCAGTGTCTTAGAACTTGTCAGCATGTTTGCTGATACTTGGCTGTCTCTAGATGCTTATGATAAAAATACTCTCAGAGACAAGGGTTTGACCCGAAAGAGTGTCGCTTTAACGGCTAAGAAATTGATGGATAGTTTAGAAAAATTAAAAATAATGCTTAGTCGTCAAGGCAAGATCACGGAGCTTTTTGGGAGAGAGCGTGGTCGTGGCAATGTTGCCGGTATTGTTGGTAATATTATGCAGACTTTTGGTGGTCAGCCTTTATATAAAACCGTTGAGGAAAAGGCGGCCCATCTTCTGTATTTTATGGTCAAGAATCACCCCTTCGTTGATGGGAATAAACGTAATGGTGCCTATGCCTTTATTTGGTTTTTGCGTCAAGCTAAAATTTTAGATATGGCGCGTTTAACTCCACCGGCTTTAACTGTTTTAACAATTTTAGTAGCCGAAAGTGATCCTAAAGAGAAAAATAAAATAATTAGGTTAATTTTGACTTTGTTAGTTTAAGTTTTAATTTTAGAATCTATCTTTTTAAAGTTAGTGTAAGTAATAGTTTATTGTAATCCTCGCTTGTTTCTCGGTTTAGTTTATGATAAAGTATTTTAGTTTTTATCAGATTTGAATATCAGTTTTGTATAAAAAATTAGGATCAGAATATTTTGATTATTTAAGTAACGAGAGTATAAAAAATAAGATTGTATATAAAAAAAAGACTCCTTAGGCATAAGGCCGTTAGGATTTTTTTATCTTGATGTTATTATTATATATAATAATGGTTTTTGAGTCATAATTTTGTTTAGATTAATTATTTATTTTAACTAAACAAATTATGACACAAAAGTTAACAGGTAGGACATTTTTAAATGGCGGTACTAGGACATTATCATCTGGCTGTGACAAATTTTTGATAGGGAGTTTATTACTTTGGAACGAAATGGTATAATAAAATATATAGGATATATAGGTTTAATTATATGATGTTAAAAATATTAGGCAGTGGGATTTGTGTCCCGTCAGCAGAAAGAAATTTTCCTACAAATTATATCAAAATAAAAAGTACTGAAATTTTAGTTGATTGTGAGGGGCATTAGCTCAGTTAATTAAAGTCCAATTAGATTACAAGACCATTTATACAATTTGTCTTTCTCATTATCATACCGATCACATTTCTAATTTGGACTCTTCAATGTTATAATATGGAAAATTTTTTAATCAAGGAAAGAATAAAAACACCCGGAAAAGAGGGCAATATTGAAGATGCGGTTGATTTTGTTTTTAAAAAAAGGCCAGATGTCGTGGATGCTATCTATAATTGTTTAGAGTTTAATTTTTTAAGTGAGAATAAAAAAAGAGACTTAGAGAGATTTGTAAAAAAGGATAAGCGCAATATTAGGGCAATAGAAGCTATTAATTCCTGGAAAAATAAAAATGGAGTTAGTTATAATCCAGAGGAAATTTTTTCTAGAAATGAAAAAATTTATAGCGAAATAGGTAGGTATAAAATAAAAGATTTTAAGAATTATTTAGGGAAGTTGTTAAACACTCTAGATTACCTTGAGAAAAACAATTTGCCATTTGAAGTTAGTGCTTATTCGGGAAATCCTTTCAAATTGAAGAGGACAGGAATCAGATTTGAGATAAATCCGGAGCCGGAGGATGTTATGTGGGCGTCCCCTATTGATGTTGCCAGTAGTAGAGTCCAAAACGCATCAAAGGATCTGTCTAGATATCCCATTAGTTTTACTAAAGCTCCAAAAACAAAAGAATTAGAAAAAATAACTTCAAACCTTGCCGATGTTATAGATAATAGGGGTAAAAAAAACAATGAATTAGCCATAATAATTAAAAGAGGTAATTTTAGATTACTATACGATGAAGGTGTTGAACAAGATATGAAGGACTTAATAGATAAAATAAATAGCAAAATTGTTTATAATGAGCCTGTTTTAAATAATAATAGACTGCAACCGACCAACACATCAGAAAATAATATAATAGAATTTTATAATAGAATAGAGAGAGTAGATGCATCTCATATTCGAGATAAATATACAAAAATATATAGTATACCTAATATAGAGAGAGAAAAATTAGCTAAGAAAATATACTCTAAATATTTAAATTTTTTATTTTCCCGGGACAAGATTCTGGCAAAAAATGCTTTACACAATATCAACGAGAATGATTTTAAGAGTTTTATTGAAAGTGAAAGGGATATCACTTAACTTCAGTTCAACAAGTAAGTGCAACACTTCTAATATATTAGTAATCTATATAATTATGAATTTTGAATCTAAGATAGCTAAAGCCAGCTTAAAAGCCAATAGACCAGAAAAGGAGTTTGAAGCCGAGACTTTAAAACTTGAATTTAATAAAGTCCAACAAGAGAAAAAAGGGAATTTATTAACCATCTTTTTGCAAGAACATCCTAAATTAGGAAGGAGAGCTCGAGAATTAGCCTTTGTTTTAATGGGAATCACTAGTGTGCTTGCCAGTGAAAATAGTTCTGCTCAAAATATGCGTAAGGATTCTACTCATCAGAATCTGATAGAATATTCACAAGATACTATGCTTAGTGAATCTTTGGAAAAGACTCTAGAGTTGCAATTGCCTCCTGAAACAATTGAAATATTTTCTAGCTCTTTTAATCAAGTCAACAAGCAAGATAAAATTCTTTTGCTTAATAACAATAGTAAGGGTGGCTTAGCTGATAATGGTGGCAATTTGTTTATAATTACTGAGTATAGATCTTATACTACTAATACAGAAAAGAATATCGCTGAGCACAAGGAAGTGGCTATGAAAGTTGTGGATCTCAAGCAGACGGTTGAAGCTCAAGGAAAGCCTGTGGAAGTTGAGGCTCAAGGGAAGGATAAAGAATCAGCAATTCAATCCGCTTTACGGAGTGCCACTGAGATCATTAATTCTAAAAATATTGATTTCTATAAGCATTCTAAGGATGCTACAGTTATTGGTGAAACTAGTCATAGCCTAGAGTCCACGGGAGATACTTTGCAAGTAAGTTTTGAGGGAAAAACTAAAAGTGAGGCGATTGCTTCGGCCCTAGAGGAGGCTAGTCGGCAAAGTAATACTTTGGTAAAATCAGAGTTGGTAAATAAAATTAGTCAAGTAGAACAAGCTGATAGCACGGGGTGGAGCAAGCAATTAAAGAAATCAATGCTTAGCAATGTAGTCCAAAAATCTTCCACTTATATCTATAGTTATAGAGTTACTTCCGAGACTTATAACTCAGATGATAAATATTATTCTGTTACTCTAGAAGTTATACCTGGCGTTTTAAAGCCAGTTGCAGATAGTTTAGCAAAATAATCAATTTTAATTATGACCAAACAAAAAATAATTTATTCATTAGTTAACTTAGTTAATAATTTTGATTTGGATTTGAGCCAACGAGAGGTTTTATTAAACTATTTTTCTCGTGTTGTCCCAGTTGATCAAGTTTATATCTACGATATTTTAATTAATAATCCCGATTTTATTCAATATTTAATCAATTTCATAAAAGCAGAAGAAATAGCTGTTACTGATACTGACGGAGAGAGTTTAAGCAAAGTATTTGCTCTAGAGTTTCAAAAAATTAAAGATTGTTCCCAGTCATCTAAATAACAATAAAGACTGAAACCATATCTAATCTATTGGATAGGGTTTTTGTAGATTAAGATTTTTATATTCTTAGTTTTTTATCATTTAAACAATTATTTGGTTCATAGTTTTGAGCTGATATGGTATAATATATTTGATGAATAATAATTGAGCTACAGAATATATGAAATTAATAATTATAAACGGAAGTTCTTGTTCAGGAAAAAGTAGTATTATAAAAAATATAATGGAGCAAAAAGATCAGCTATTTTATCTATCTTATGATGCCCTAAAATGGTCTTTTTCCCATTATACTTCTAAACGACATTATAGAGCGGTTGAAAAAGTTATGTTAGCAGTTAGTGAAGCTATATTTCCTATGAAATATGATATTATTACCGATTCCGCTTTATATAAAGTTTCTAGAGAAGAATTAATCGCTAGAGCTCGGCAAGAAGGTTATGAAATAGTAGAAATTAATTTAATTGCCGATTTTAAAATTTTGCTTCAAAGGTTTAATAAGCGAGTAGCCAGTGCTTTAGCAGATCCCCATAGCAGAATTTCTAATACTTCTCAAAAAAGATTCGTTGAACTTTTTGAAATATTTGATCAAGAAAAGAATCCTCAGGCCCTTAGCTTTCATACTGACACCTCCAGTATAGTAGACATTTCTTGTAGTATTATGAAATTTTTATAATAATAGTTTGTTAGTTTTGAATAAAACTAGTTTTAAATTAATTTAATTTTAAAATATATGCAGAAGGTAATAATAGCCTCTAAGAATCCAGTGAAAATTGAGGCGGTGTGTAGAAGTTTTAAAAAAATGTTGCCTGATAAAGAATTTGAATTCATTGGTATTTCCGTTTCATCTGATATTCCTCAACAGCCCTTTAGTAATCAAGAGACTTTTGCAGGAGCCCATAACAGAGTTATGAATGCCAGCCGACAGATACCCAGTGCTGATTTCTATGTAGGGATTGAAGGAGGTATTGAAATTATAAATAGAGAAGGGAAGGAAGAAATGGAAAATTTTGCTTGGGTAATAATTAAATCTGGTAATCAAATTGGCAAATCTCGCACTGGGACCTTTTTCCTACCGCCTAAGATTATTGAACTTATTAAAGCGGGAAAAGAATTAGGGGACGCTGATGATATAGTTTTTAATCGTCATAATTCTAAACAACAAAATGGAGCCTCTGGAATCTTAACTGGTAATGCCATTGATAGAACTACTTATTACACGGAAGCTCTTATCTTAGCTTTAATTCCTTTTAGGAATGTAGATTTATATCGTAACACATATTAAAAATCGTTTTTTTCAGTTTTCTTAATAATTTTTTAGATTTTATTCTTATTAATAGTATGAACAAGTTCAGATACATATTAGACCATTGAGAGGTTCAATAGAATTATGCTATAATATATAGGTGTTTATGTATCAATAAATAATTAATAATTAATTACTAGGATCTATGAAAAAAACAATTTCTTGGCTAGCAATTTTGCTGGTATCTGTAGCTAGTTTCGCTCTTATCATGGTGGCAAGAGCGGCTACTTTAATACCGACGACTAGTCTTCAAGCAACCACTACAATAGCGCCAGTGAGTACTACTTCAGCTACTACCATTGTGCCCGTTAAGATTGCTACTCCAATCGCCGTGAAAGCTGGTTCAACCATAAATTTTCGGGGTCAAGAACTAGAGAGAATAGAATCTCCTGAACAGCTCAAAGAGTTTAGAGTAATGAGACGTATTGGTCATACTCTATATGGTATTCGTTTACATATTAATAGAGAAATCAATCGTGAAGGTCATGCTTTAGGAGAGAACAATTCAGGCAGTGCTTTATCTTCTAAAACAACTAATAATTATTCTCAGGAATTAGAAAAAATAGATTCTCCTGAACAGCTTAAAGAGTTTAAGGTTATGAAACGTATTGGTCATACTCTATATGGTATTCGTTTAAGTGTTTTAAGACAATTAAAACAACAGATGAGAAATAATTCTCAACCCAACTCTAATTCTGCTGGACAAATTTCTGCTACTTCTTCTAATAAATTAGAGAAAATTGCTGCTCCTGGACTTATCCATTTATATGAAAGAATCCGTCGAATTGGTCATTCTCTTTGGGGAATGAGAAAAGGAATAGAGAGTAAAAATATGAATAGACGATCTGGAGAAGAAGAAAATAATTCTTCTAGAGTTAAAAATGAATCAAACCAAGAGCACGCTAATTTTATTCCCGTTACCGCTAATATGGCTGCTTGTGTTGCTTCCGCTATTAGTATTAAAGATCAGGCGGTAATAGCTAGGGTAAGTTCGGCTGCTAGTAGTTTAGAAACGGCTATTACTAGTCGCGGAGTTTGTCAATTAGCTGCTATTCAGTCCACTAGTAATCAACAGGCTGCTTTAGCTAGTTGTGTCAAAGATTTTCAGACTACTAGAGCACAGATTAATAAGATTGCTCAACAAGCCCAAAAAGAAGCTTGGACCACTTTTCGTGGCAGTTTGCAGACTTGTAGACAAAAGGTGAGCACTTCCGCTACTACTAGTATCAGCACTCCTAGTTCAGCTACTCCTAGTACTGGACAATTCATAATCGGAGATGGTGGTACTAATATAACTAGTTCAGTACTTGATAATGGTGGCGATAATTAATATTATTCATTAATTGTATTAATTCTTCTTGTAAAGCCACTTGGAAAAGTGGCTTTATTTTATATTCTCATACTTAGTTTAGCTTGTTTTTCCTATTAGCTTATGATAGAGTAATTTTAGTTTATATAGATTTTAAGAAGGAATATTTTAAAGTTTAATAAAATACAATTTATTTAGGAGAGGTGCCAGAGTGGTCGAATGGAACAGTCTTGAAAACTGTCGTACCTTCACGGGTACCGTGGGTTCGAATCCCACCCTCTCCGCCAATTTTCACTTTTTGTGAAATCGTAAGGAATTGCCTCGGCGCAAAGCGCCTCGGCATGGTATTTTTCCGCTATAATCCAAGCTTTTTTGTAGTCGCATGCCAGCGTGCGGTCGGCAATGCGGAAGTTCGAACCAATCTTTTTTAGAAAATCCCGAATCCTTTCGGGATTTTTTTGTTGAGCGTATTTTTCGGCTTGGTTGGCGTCTTTTAGAAAGGTAATGGCAAGTTCGAACCGATTATTGCTCTTTCGCCCAAAAGCAGAGATTTTTTCTTCTAAATCCTTTTTCGCAAGAATGAGCTTTTTCTTTTTAACGGCATATTCTGTTTGCGATAAATTACCCTCTAATTGCAAATCAAGCAAACGGTCAAGTTTTGTTTCTATTCCAACTAGCTCATTTTGCATTTTTTGGGCGAAAGAGCTTTCTGCTTGGGTAATTTCTATTTTCTCTTTTTCAAATTGATTTATTGAAGCATTTACCCAAGCAGAAGACAAAGAAACTTTTTTGATTTTCTCTTTAGCTTGAGAAGTGATGATTTCTTCCCGTGTATATCTTTGCGAGCAAGGATTTTTCCGTTTGGTACATCTTAAATAGTTGTGTCCTTTTTGTGTTTCAGTGGTGATAAAGCAACCACACTCACCGCAACGGAAAAATCCTCTATACACATACGGCTTTAATTTTCGTCCTTTTGGTTTTGATTTTTGTTTCATCACTTCTTGGCATTTATCAAAAAGTTTCTTTGTAATAATCGGTTTATGCTTTCCGTCATACATTTCACCATTGTATTTAATTATTCCGTAATAAATCGGATTCTTGAGCATATATTGATAATTTGAGACGGAAAGCATTTTGCCTTTCTTGCCAACCAAGCCCAAGGAATTGATAATCTTTCGGATTTGAGCGAGAGGGTATTCGCCAGTGGCGTACATTTCAAATGCCCGCTTGATATATTTCCCTTTTTCTCTATCAACAACAATACAGTGATTGTTTTTATCGTTTATATATCCCAATGGCGCCCAAGCGGGCCATATTCCATTTCTTAATTTCTGGCGAATACCCCTCTTTATATTTTCCGAAAGATTATCAACATAATATTTTGATTGCCCAAAAGCGATGGACAGCATAAATTTTCCTTGAGGTGTCGGATCAAACCAAAAAGTTGGAAATTTTAGCGCGGTAATTTTACCAGTATCTACCAAGTAAATTATTCTACCGCCGTCTATACTGTTTCTCGCCAATCTATCGGGGTGCCACGCTAAAATTCCCTCTGCTTCGTTTTTCTCTATGCTTGCCACCATTTCATTAAAAATTTCTCTGCCCGGCTCTTTAGCAGTTTTGTTTTCCACAAATTCACGGACGATATTCAATCCTTCTTTTTTGGCATATTCCCTTAATTCAAAAAGCTGGGCTTCAATAGATAAGACTTGCCTTTCCGGCTCGTCCGTGGATTTACGAGCATAGAGAAAAAACTTTTTGGTTTGTAAATTTATGTTGTCCATATTGTTTTTAAATTAGTTTTTGGGCAATCAAACAAAAATACGCTCAACCTTTCGCCAAAGGCGAAAGAAAAAAGATTGGTTTGCAAAATTTTATTTTGCCAGAGCTTTGCTCTGTGAACTTCCGCATTGCCGACCGCACGCTGGCATGCGACTACAAAAAAGCTTGGATTATAGCGGAAAAATACCATGCCGAGGCGCTTTGCGCCGAGGCAATTCCTTACGATTTCACAAAAAGTGAAAATTGGCGGTGTTTTTTGAACGAAGTTCGAACATTTTTTGAACAAAACCCCCAATAAGGA
>CAZPPL010000016.1:0-12861 GCA_964588465.1 uncultured Gammaproteobacteria bacterium | reverse complement strand
CAAAATGGTCAGGTACTCATGGTTTAACTAAATCTCAAATATATGATAATGGTACTAATGTGGGGATTGGGATAACAAACCCGACCAAGAAACTATATGTTTCTGGAGATAGCTATACTAGCCAGATCGCTTATGCTGGCGCTTCCATGCGAGCTCCAATCTTCTATGATTCTAATAACACTGGTTATTATTTAAATCCAGCCAGTACTAGTCATATCAATGTGCTTACTACGGCGGGAGCTATTACCGCTACTGGCGTCATTCAATCTAATTCTAGCGTGCGCGCTCCAATATTCTATGATTCCAATAATACTGGTTACTACTTAAATCCAGCTAGTACTTCGAAAATTAATATTATGCAAGTAAATGGTTATTTATTGAGAGGTGCAGCTAGTAAAGGATATCTTGCTGGTAGTTATAATAATATTGGACCTAATGATACTAAGTCTGATCCAATATATACAATTGGTACTAGTTATGCACCTAGCGATACTGCTTTAGGTAATATGTATGGGATAGGTTATTCTCATGCTAATTTTTGGAAAACAACGAGTGTCGGTACAAGCTCTGGTACTAGCGGATGGGGTCTGTATGTAGCAGCTGACGGTGATATACGTGAAATTTTAGATGCATCAACTGGTATAATATGGTCTAGTGGATCAGTTAGATCTCCAATCTTCTATGATTCTAATAACACCAGTTACTATTTAAATCCAGCCAGTACTTCTAATCTAAATGCTGCTAATTTTGCAGGCAACGTCGGCATTGGAACAACTAATCCTACCAAGAAACTATATGTTTCTGGAGATAGCTATACTAGCCAGATCGCTTATGCTGGCGCTTCCATGCGAGCTCCAATCTTCTATGATTCTAATAACACTGGTTATTATTTAAATCCAGCCAGTACTAGTCATATCAATGTGCTTACTACGGCGGGAGCTATTACCGCTACTGGCGTCATTCAATCTAATTCTAGCGTGCGCGCTCCAATATTCTATGATTCCAATAATACTGGTTACTACTTAAATCCAGCTAGTACTTCTAATTTGAATGCTGCTAATTTTGCAGGCAAAGTCGGCATCGGGACGACAGCGCCAGGGGCGAAGTTAGATGTTAATGGTGGCTTGATAACTACTTTTGCTAATTACTTAAACGGCTATTCCGTAAACTCTGGTAACAGTTCAGTAATTATTGGTAACAGTATAGGTGAGACCTATGCTTTAACTGCTGGGATTCCAAATGTTACTCAAAGTGGATTCTCAATTAATAAAGTATCAAGTTATAGTTATGGAGCATCAATACAGTATGCTACTCCAGTGTTTGTTGTTAATAATTCTAATGTTGGTATTGGTATTTCCACTCCCACCACTAAACTTTATGTTAATGGTAATATCACTGCTAATGGTTTCATTTATTCCAGTTCCGATAGAACTCTGAAGAAAAATATTGTTGACCTTAAAGACTCTCTAGCAAAAATTGAAAAACTACAAGGGGTATCATTTAATTGGAAGAAAAATAATGAACCTGGCATTGGTTTGATCGCCCAAGACGTTCAAAAAGTATACCCCCGACTTGTTAATGGAAAATCTGGTCATATGTCTTTAAACTATACTGGTTTAGTAGCTCCTCTAATTGAAGCGGTTAAAACCCAACAGAAGGAAATTGAAAGTCTTCAACTTCGAGTAAAGGTTTTGGAAGCTAAGGTTGCTAATTAATTTAAAAATTGACCTCCTAATTTAAAATTGTTATAATGATAAAATATTAATTTAACTTAAATAAAAGTTAATCTTTAGATTTCTTTTTTTAAGCTTTATAACTATCTATGAAAAAAAAATTTACTGGGCCATTAATAACCATCATTGTTCTGGTTTTACTAGGTGCCATGTTTGTCTATTTTTATATTTCACTTAACAGGATGGACAACAAGTTAAGAACAATACAAACTAGTACGGTTACTGATTCTAACAAAATCTCCTCAATCGTTAACTTTATTAACTCTAAGACTCAAACTCAAACCAAAGCCTCATATGCTAAATAATACAAAACATTCGACCAGAGTTATTAGTTCTCGTCGGACCTTTAATAAATATAATAATAAAACTATGAACAGAGAATATGTTTTTCCCTTAATTGTGGGGGTTATCTTAGGAGCTTTAGTAATGATTTTTTGGCAGTTTAATGCTCGTTTAGCTAATATTTCTGCTGGAGTGGTCCAGTTAGATCAAGCGACCGTGCGAAATACTAAAACTGTGGGTAATATTGTTAATTTTATTAACAAATCTACCAAAGGAAATACTCCAGTTAGTGCTGGAACAACATCTAAAAAATAGAAGTACCAATAAAGTTTTTTATAAAGCCCTGCCTCTGGTGGGGTTTTATTGTTCCCAATCTCCCTTTACAAGATTCTCATAAGTATCTATAATAGATACTATAAAGAATCTTATAATTTATGAATAAAATTAATAATAAAATCAAGAAATTCTATAGTTTGTCTAGTATAACCAAGAAAATATTAGAATCTGGTTTTATTGTTTTTAATGGGAAAACTTTAAAAGATATTTCTAAGATTAGGAATAAAACTTCTTTTTTTAAGGTGATTCAACGTTTGTTGGACAATAATATTTTATTACGCCTAGAAAGAGATAAATATTTAATCAAGGACAAAGAAGTTGATTCTTTTCGTCTAGCCAACTTGCTCTATAGCCCTTCTTATATTTCTTTTGAAACTGCTTTAAATTTTTATGGTATTCTGTCACAATTTCCTCATGAATTAAGTTCAGCGACTCTGAAGAAAGCGATTGGAAAAAAAGTTAGGGGTCAGCAGTATAGCTATAATCATTTAAAACCTGATTTGTTTTTTGGCTTTGTTAAACATCAAGGAATATTAATTGCTGATCCCGAGAAAGCTCTCTTGGATCAAATTTATTTAGCACAAAAGGGTTGGAAAAAAATTAATCTTGAAGAATATGATTTTTCTTCTATCAGAAAAGGGCGTCTTAAGGAATATTATTCCTTATTCGCTGTTGGTGATAAGAATGGCAAGATGAAAAAAGTAATTAATAATATTCTAAATTTATGCTCAGTCAATCCGAGCTCAAAGTTTTAGCTAAAAAATATAAAATTAATTCTAGTGTTATTCTCAGAGAGTATTTTCAGCTTTTGGCTCTACAAAAAATTTATAGTTTTTCAGCTTCAGAGCAGATAGTCTTTAAAGGGGGGACTTGTTTACATCTAATATATAACACACCTCGTTTTTCTGAAGATCTTGATTTCACGGTTGATATTTCCGAGGAGAAATTTTTAGATTTTATCAAGTTACCTTTTAAGGAACTAAGCAGAGAGAATAATTGTCAAATTAAGGAGAAGAAAACTTTGGCTGGCAAGAGGTTTCTGTTAAGTGCTCACAGTAATTTGGTTCCTGGTCTAATCTTTGTCAAATTTGATTTTTCTTTTCTAGAAAAAAGTTTAGACCCACAGAAAAAAATTATTGATACCGCTTATCCAATTTTATTTAATACTTATCTTGATTGTTATTCTCCGGAAGAAATTTTGGCGGAAAAAATTCGGACGATTTTAACTCGTAATCAAGGGCGGGATTACTATGACTTGTGGTTTCTGCTGAGTCAGGGCTACCTTTTACGGGATGATTTTATTCAAAAGAAATTGGATTATTATAATTTGAAATGGTCAACGGCGAAAGCGGATTTAAAGGAAAAACTCCTGAATTTAAATATTAAAAACTTTGTTCTTGATCTCCGACCCTTCGTGCCACTTAATGAACGAGAGCGATTAGCGGAATTTGGTGTTTATATTAAAGAATTCATTTTGAAGAAACTATAATTATTAATTTCAACTAGAAGTTCTATATGACTATTTCTGAAGCTAGACAACGAATTAAAAAATTAAAAGAAGAAATTGAATTTCATCGTTATCATTATCATGTCTTAGATCAGGAAACTATTTCTCCGGCGGCCTTAGATAGTCTAAAAAATGAATTATTTCAACTAGAAAATGAATTCCCAGAGTTAATTACTCCAGATTCCCCTACCCAAAGAGTCGGTGGTCAAGCTCTCGCTAAGTTTAAGAAGGTCAGCCATTCGGCACCCATGATTTCTCTCTATGATGCTTTTAGCGAGGAAGATATGCTGGCTTGGCAAGAACGTAATTGGAATTATCTCCGAAGTATTAACTGGCCTAGATTGGTAAATGAAGCTCCAGTCGCGGGATATTATTGTGAATTAAAATTAGATGGCTTAGCTATTAGTTTGAAATATGAACGAGGATTACTAATTCAAGGAGCTACACGTGGTAATGGTATTATTGGCGAAGACGTGAGCGCTAATGTTAGAACTATTAGTAGTTTACCTTTGAAATTACGTATTCCTACCAAAAAAGAATTAAAAGGCTTGGGTTTAAGTCCTAGTGATCAGTCTAAGATCTTAAATATAATTTCTTCTGGTATTTTAGAATTGCGAGGAGAGGCCATAATGACTAAATCAGTGTTAAGTAGCATAAATAAAAAATATAAAGTTTTACATAAGGCTCCTTTAGCTAATCCCCGCAATGCTGTGGCTGGATCTATTCGTCAATTAAATCCTCAAATAACTGCGGAACGAAAGCTAGAATTCTATGCCTATGACCTACTATTAGGCTCTGCTTCTAGTAATATACTTCCCCGCGGAGAATTATTAGAGCAACGCTATCAGGCTGATCATTTAGCTAATTTTTTAGGTTTTAAAACTTTACAGCAAAATAGGCGGGTTGCTAATCTAGACGGAGTATTTGCTTTCTATCATCAAGTAGCAGAGTGGCGGTCTAGTCTAGCTTTTGATATTGATGGAGTGGTGGTCAAGTTCAATGATTTAAAAATGTGGCCGGTTTTAGGGATAGTGGGGAAAGCACCACGTTATATGATGGCTTATAAATTTTCTGCTGAGCAAGCCACCACTACAGTTCTGCGAGTCGCTTGGCAAGTAGGACGAACAGGAGCTTTGACCCCTACCGCTATTTTAAAGCCAGTTAAAGTCGGGGGAGCAGTTATTAGTCGTTCCACTTTACATAATTTTGATGAAATTAATCGTTTAGGTTTACGAATGGGAGACACGGTTATAATTGAACGTTCTGGTGATGTTATTCCTAAAGTAGTTAAAGTTTTAAAAAAATTACGTTCTAGTTCTGAGAAAAAAATTAATCCTCCTAAATTTTGTCCAATATGTGGAGGAAAGGTAGTTCGTAGTTTAGGAGAAGTGGCTTATCGTTGTCTTAATAATCGTTGTTATGCGGTTAATTTACGGAAAATTGTTCATTTTATCTCTAAAGAAGCGGTTGATTTTGAAGGTTTGGGACCGAAGTTGGTGGAACAATTTATCACTACTGGTTTAATAAAAGATTCAGCAGATTTATATGCTTTACAGAAAGCTGATCTGTTAAGTCTAGAACGTTATGGGGAGAAGAAAGCAGATAATGTTATTGCCATGATAGATTCTCGGCGTAATATAGACTTAAAACGTTTTATTTATGGTTTAGGAATTAGGCATATTGGTCAAGAGACTGCCGCCATACTATTAGACTATAATATATTAAAAAGCTATTCTTCCCCCAGCTTAAGTCTAGGGGGCGATAGGTTAAAGGGGTTTAGTAATAGTTTGGAAATAGCTGATCTAGTTAAATATTTCTCTGATTTTTCATTTAGCGATTTAGAAAAAATCAATGGCAATGGCCCCATTATTGCTCAAAGTATTTATAGTTATTGGCGGGATAGAGATAATTTAATTCTGCTCAATAAATTTTCTAAAAATGGAGTGAAGCTAGTCTATTCAGTTCCTAAGAGTGTCGGTAGCCAGAGATTATTGGGGCAGAGTTTTGTTCTCACTGGCACTTTAAGTAGTTTGACAAGAAGCGCTGCGAAAGATAAAATTAGAACATTAGGCGGGAAAATTCAAGAAAATGTAAGTTCAGTTACTAATTATTTAGTAGTTGGCACTAATCCGGGCTCTAAATACACACGAGCTCGCCAATTAGGAATTAAAATAATTAAGGAGCAAGAATTTTTAGATATTTTGAAATAAATATATGATTATAGACAAAGCCGAAATTAAACACATTGCGGAATTAGCGCATTTAAAATTAACTAGCCAGGAAGAACTTAAATTTGGTAAACAGTTGGGATCAATTTTAGATTATGTAACTCAACTAAGTGAAGTGGAAGTCAAAGATGTTAAGTCTACCTCTCAGGTTAATGAGCTCATTGATGTTTGGCGGGAAGATAAAGTTCAAGATTGGGATTCCAGTGAAGTGGCTAATGCTTTAAATCAAGGGAAGTTAGAAGGAGGACAAATTAAAGTTAAACGAGTTTTATAGCTATAATTTTTAAATTTTTTAATTAAAGATTGTTTACATAAGTTATATGAATCTTAATGAATTAGATATAAAGACTGCTCGTTTAAAATTAGATAGCGGTGAAATCACTTCCCGTGAACTTACCTTAGCTTGTTTAGCGCAAATTGAAAGATTAGATTCTAAGATACATGCTTGTCTGCTAGTGAGTGAAGAAGTTGCTTTAGCTGCGTCTTCTGAAGCTGATGAAAGATTAAAAGCTCACGAGCGAGGTGATCTTTTAGGAATACCTTATTTATGTAAGGATATTTTAATGACTAAAGGATTAAAAACTACGGCTGCTTCTAAAATTCTAGCTAATTATGTTGCTCCCTATGATGCTCAAGTGGTTAGAAAGTTGAAACGGGCTGGGGCTATTTTACTGGGTAAAACTAATTTAGATGAATTCGCTCATGGAGCTTCTACAGAGAATTCTGCTTATGGTCCCACTCATAATCCTTGGGACCTAAATCGGGTCCCTGGGGGATCTTCAGGGGGAAGTGCTGCGGCGGTTGCTAGCCACATGTGCCTATTTTCTATTGGTTCTGATACTGGCGGTTCCATTCGTCAACCAGCTAGTTTTTGTGGAGTAGTTGGGCTTAAACCTAGTTATGGACGAGTTTCTCGCTTTGGACTATTATCTATGACTTCTTCTACTGATGTAGTGGGGATTCTGGCTAAAACTGTCTATGATACAGCCTTAGTTTTAAAAAATATTGCTGGTAGTGATAGGCTAGATGCCACTACTTCAAAAGCACCAGTTAATGATTATGCCACGGATCTCACTGATATTAAAGATTTAAAAGGTTTACGCGTAGGTTTACCACAAGAATATTTTTTAGCTGAATTAGATCCAGCGGTAGCGGAACGAATTAAAGCTCAAGCTCATAAATTAGAACAAGCGGGAGCAGAAATTAAAACTCTTAGTTTACCTTATACTAAATATGGTATTCCCGTCTATTATATTATTACCCCCTCAGAGATTAGTTCTAATTTAGCTCGTTTTGATGGAATTGGTTGGGGTTCAAGCTCTAAGGAGGCTATAGATTTACGAGAGTTTTATGAAATTAATAGAGGTTTAGGTTTCGGTCCAGAAGTTAAGTTGCGTATTATGCTAGGCACCTATGCTCTAAGTGCTGGATATTATGATGCCTATTACAAACAAGCTCAGGCGGTTAGAACTTTAATTATTCAAGATTTTATAAAAGCTTTTAAACAAGTAGATTTACTATTAACTCCCACCACCCCGCATCCCGCTTTTAAAATTGGAGAAAATGTTAATGATCCTTTAACTATGTATTTAGAGGATGTTTTTGTTACTGGAGCTAGTTTAGCCGGTTTGCCCGCTATTTCAATGCCTGCCGGTTTAGTGCCTACTAAGGAAGGAACAAAAATGCCATTAGGTGCTCAGCTCATTGCTCCCCAGTTACAAGAATCTCTATTACTCCAAGTTGCCAGATTTTTAGAATAATGGTTCATAATTCTAACAGTTGGATGACTAAAAGCATATCTTACTTATGAAAAAGAATAAAGAATTTTTAATTATTGGTTTAATACTACTACTGTTATTAGTTGTTGGGACTTTTATTTTTATACCTAAACTACATAATATTTATAATATATTTTTTATCTCCAGCCATACTAATTCCAGTAATGGGGCATTATCTTCGCTTAAAATTCAAGCGCAGACTTATTTAGCAACTCAAGTGCCTCAGTTTAAAGCTAATGATCAGATTTTAGGTTCTCCTCAAGCTCCTTTAAAGGTTTTTGTTTATGAAGATTATACTAATATCTTCAGTGCAAATTTAGCTGCTACTCTTAATAGGATTAAGAATAATTTTAAGGCTAAAGTGGCAATTGTAGTGCGTCCTTATTATAGAAATTCAGCCTTAGCTTTTTCTGCTGCTTCAGCTGTTGATTGTGCTGGCGGGCAAGGGAAGTGGGCTCAAATGCGTAATTTATTGTTTAGCCAGACTAGGAAGGGGCAGTTGTCTAAAATCAGTTTTAGCAGTGATGCCAGACAACTTGCTTTAAATCTTAAGAGTTTTAATTTTTGCTTGACTAAGAATAGAAAATTAGGGACAATACAGCAGTATGCTAAAGATTCTATACAATCAAGTCTTCAAGGCGTCCCCACTATGTTTATTGGTCGGGAAATGATTTTAGGAGCTAGACCTTATGATAATTATATTGATTCTCGTGGAGACAAGATTGAAGGCTTGAAAGAATTAGTAGCTAAACAATTACAGCTTTTGAATTAGGATTAAGTCAAGATTTATTTATTATATTTAATTTTGATAAAGCCTATAGAATATTGGAGAGGTCGCATAGTGGTCTAGTGCGCACGCCTGGAAAGCGTGTGTACCGCAAGGTACCGAGGGTTCGAATCCCTCTCTCTCCGCATTAGAGAAAAATCGCTTTTATTTACTATTTTAGACAGCATATCATAGGGCTGTTTAAAACTAATATTAGCGATTTTTTTATCACTAACTTCAACGTTCCAAAGTAGGTTATTTAAGATATTTTTCTGTTTCTCAGAATTGGAAGATAAAAACTCTTTTTTCATTTGTTTTGGGGTTAAAAATACATTTTTTATCCGTTCCAAAGTAAAATTATCCTGTGAAGTTTTTTGTTTTTCTAATTCTTTCAGATGCTGGTTTATAGAAACCATCTCGTTCTCTATATCAACCTTTTTAGCCTTATAATCCTCCTCAGAGACGATTTTATCTAAATAGCTATCTAATAATACTGTTTTTTGATTTTGGAGTGCCATTAGTCTATTCTTTAAGTTTAGAATAGATTGATCTAGATAAGATGAAGAAGATTTGCTTTCTTCTAATTTAGCTTTGTAGACTAAGTTAATAAGTTTTTCATCAAAAATTATTTTATCAAAAATATGGATTAACTCTTTTGACATATTTTCTTCTCTGATATAAGACTTATGTTCATCACAGACATGTTTTCCGTTAGTACAGTAATAGTAGATGAGATGTCCCTTCTTTTTAGTAGCTGTTAATTGACATCCACATTTTTGACATTTAAGGATTCCTCTAAAAGCAAAGGGAATAGTTTGTCTCTTAACATGGGATTTTTTCTTTAATACTTCTTGGACATCATTAAAAAGTTTTTTAGAAATAAGTGATTCATATTTACCAAGATATTTTTTTCCATATTTTTCCATAATTCCACAATAGAAAGGCATGGAGAGTATTCTATGTATTTTACTTTTATGATATTTTTTGCTAGCTCTGCCTCTAAAGCCCTCTGAGAATAGAGTATCAGCTATCTGTTCCACACTATATTTTCCAGAGCTGTATAATTTAAAAGCTTTAATAATATATTTAGCCCGATCAGTATCAACTATGATTTTACTGTCTTTATTTAAGTATCCAATTGGAGCCCGATTAGGCCAATAGCCTTTTTCTAATTTAGCTATTAGCCCTCTTTTAACATTCTTAGATAAGTCTAAAATATATTGGTTAGCCATTGAACTTTCAACATTAAACAGGAGAACATTATCACTGGGTAGATATTGTCTATCAGAAGTTTGGATAACTTTAATTCGGTTTTGTTGTAATAGCCATTGAATAGTAGCACTGTCTATAGGGTTTCTTGATAATCTATCTATTTTCCAACAGAGGACTCCGAAGCTTTCTTTTGGATTACTTTTGATATATTTGATCATCTCAGAAAATACAGGACGATTATCAGGCATTTTAGCAGATTTACTTTCTTTATATACTTTATCAATTTTTAATCCCAGACTATTTGATAATTTAGTCATTTCATTTAATTGAGAGTCTAAAGATAATACTTGTCGTTTCTTATCTTCGGTAGATTTTCGGCAGTAGATAATATATTTAGTTGTAGTTTTTGTGTTAACCATATAATTATTTATTAGAATATTTAATGATATTATTTTTTATTTAAAAATCAAAAAGGGCAGTCCTGATTGACCCAGCAATAAACCGACCCTAAGGCTAATTTATCGTTTGGCAGAACTACCCATTTTGAACGACAAAGTGGTATCTTGTTAAAAAAATACCTCAGGGTATGATTTTTGCTAGGTCAATACTTTCAATATACTATTTAAAGAACTAAAAAGCAATATCATCAATGGAATAATCAGTCAGCATGATTGATATCTCTTGATCTAGATCAGGATATTCTGATAAGTCATATTGATAATAATTAAACCAACGAAGAAAATTTTTTGATTCATAGGCAGGTTCTGTAGAATTATTATATTCTGTTTCACCATCCCATTTATATACTAGAGAAGTAGGCGGAAGTTTTGATTCAACAAGAGAAATAACCTCAACAAAAGAATTTTCTTTTGGTTTCAGCAAGTCTTTGCTGGTTGTATATTTTTTCTGTCTAGAAAAATGATTTTCAAAGATAGATTTTTGGATATATTTAGTGAAGTATTCAACGATTTTTTTAAGGTTTTTCTGATCCTTAATTTTTTTAAAGTTTTTGTGTTTACCGCCAACCATTATTCTCCCTTGTCCCCAAATATCTCTCATGCGATTATAGATGTCTTTCATATAGGGAAGATTAAAGAAAATCATATGATAATGGATAGCCCCTCTTTTTTGGAGCTCAAAGACAGCTAGATATTTTAGTTTGTTTTGTTTAAGATTCTTTCCTTCTGTCCCATTAATCTCATAATTTAGCCTAAGTATAAATTTAGTAAACTCATAGTTAGCTTTTTTAAGGTTTTTAATGTTTTCGGCAAAAGTTAAGGTTAGAGTAATTGGTAAAAAAGATTTTCCATTATCCTTAAACCATCGAAAGCTATTAGACATAATAAGTCTTTTAATCATTCTCTTGGATCTTCTTGCTGAAGATTTAAGAATTTCTTCGGGGTTTGCTTTATTATTATTCTTAGAAAATTTCTTAGCCTCTTCTTTCTCTTCTTCTGTTTTAATATGGCGTCTAGTTCTAGCTAAGTTAATATCCCTACCAAATTTATATATTTCGAGTAATGACCCTGATTTTACTAGCTTTTTATTGGAAAAGTATTTGTCTTCTGATTTCATATAAGTATTGTTTTCTAATTAAGTGTTCACTTTAACAAGGATAACTTTTTTCTTTTCGCACCCTAAAGGGTGAGCGAAAAAGAAAAAAAAGTAATAAGTTGTTTAATCAAGAAAGATATCAATTAATTGAGAAAGAGAAGACAAAAAATTTTCTGCCTCTTCTTTGCTTATCTCTCTATTGTAGAGGGTAGAGAAGTGGTTTTGAGCTTCCTTTAGCAATTGTTGGCTGAATGTAATCATGATTAAAGAATATAAAAAAGACCCTGCACTATCTTGCATGCAGAGTCTAGATTCTTGTTTTACTTATTTTTATTGGTATTTCTTGTTAATCTTGCACCATCCTAGTTTAGAAGCAGAATATTTTATAAAATCTTTTAGATTAGTTTCTTCTTCTATTTTTCTATTTAATTTATCGCAAGCATGTCTAAAAGTATTCCAACCATTATTAGTATCGTATTCTTTTTTTAGAAAATTATTAGATATCTCTGAAAAATCTACAGGATTAAAAATATCTTCTTGAGAAAAAATACATTCTAGAATATAGTGATCTATTGATTTAGTTTCTCGACGAGCTATTTTTACTCTTTGTCCCCTGATATATAAAAAACTTTTATCTTTATCAAAATGAATAGGAATTTCTGGTTTCTTATTGCTTAGTAGGCTTTCTGCGTCTATTTGGTCAATAATGAATTTATTAACTAATTCCATTGAAATATCTAGAGTTTGACCATAGGTTCTTTTCAGTGGATCAACTCCTTTAACATATTCATTTATATTAAAAACAGTCATCGGCTGGTCTTTAATTGTTTCTATTATTTCTTGAGCGCCTTTTATGTCACCTGATTGTTGCCGTTCTTTGATTTCATTGATAAAAGAAGAAGCCAAGACGAGTGTTGTGAGATTAACTGCCAACCCCTCCATGACGTTTGGTTCTGTTTTATTTTTTAGATGCTTATACCATGATTTAGTTTCCCTATTAAAGACTGGACTTTCAAGAAAGGACTCAGGTTTATTAAGGTCTAGAGTAATATTTTGAAGGGAGCTAGTTTCTAATTCTTCTATGAAGTTAATCTGTCTTTTTACATATTCAAATAGTGGTTTGATTAGGTTCTTTATATATGGTTCTGATTCAAGGAAGTTTACATAATCAAAAACTATTTCAAGACCTTTTAGGTTTCCTTGCATAGACTTGAATCGATGGTTAAAATCTAATAGTTTTTCTCTTATTGCTTCTGTAGTCATAAAAACACCTTAGCAGTTTGAAAGGTGTTTTTCAAGCTTGACAAATTATAGAATAATTTTTGTTATTTTTATTCAGAAGTGATATTATTTAATAAAGGTTATATGAAATGGGTCATTCCTAAGTCAAAAGCACACACTCCATCAGCTAATCACCCCTGGAGAAAACAAGGAGAATTAGTATACCTTAAAAAACTAACAGAAA
>CAZPPL010000015.1:0-13067 GCA_964588465.1 uncultured Gammaproteobacteria bacterium | reverse complement strand
ATTAATCATTGATTCATTCTTAATACTAAACTATTTTTTATTATTCTGTTTTTTTATAATTTGAAATATGTCAATTGGCTTTAATCGATATGATATTTCAATACCATACTGATTAATTTGAGACTATGAAACGGACGGCTTAATATATCAACTACAAGGTCTCATTTCAATACCATACTGGTTAATTTGAGACCGGTCCAATTTAACAAATTCCGAAGGATTTGTAGAATTTCAATACCATACTGGTTAATTTGAGACTTAGTGAATATTTAAATGCACGTGATAGAATTGAGTTATTTCAATACCATACTGGTTAATTTGAGACGAGACTGCAATTAATGAAGCAGTAAGATTAACATTAGACCAATTTCAATACCATACTGGTTAATTTGAGACTTAAACTTAAAAGTTAGTAAAGAATTAGGCGATATATTTCAATACCATACTGGTTAATTTGAGACAAAGGATTTTCTTCCGGAGCAAGAGCAATTACAGAAATTTCAATACCATACTGGTTAATTTGAGACTAGGCATATTAATATATTGACCTATTGTTTGAGTTGATTTCAATACCATACTGGTTAATTTGAGACTGGTTTGCTTGTAATCAAATACCGGGCACTGCTGAATTTCAATACCATACTGGTTAATTTGAGACTTTTTTTGACATAATTATACACTTGCAGTATTTCATTTCAATACCATACTGGTTAATTTGAGACTATATATTATGCCTATACGCTGATGTCTTGATGTATTTCAATACCATACTGGTTAATTTGAGACTAAATAGTAATGTTGCAATATCTAAAATATCGTTATTTCAATACCATACTGGTTAATTTGAGACTAAACTTAAAAATCTTTTTATAAATAAATAGGTGTTTATTTCAATACCATACTGGTTAATTTGAGACTATAAAAGCGAATATTTTAAACAACTTGAAAATCAAAAATTTCAATACCATACTGGTTAATTTGAGACGTAAATTAATTAAGAAAAGAGATAAATTAAGAAAAATTTCAATACCATACTGGTTAATTTGAGACTGAATATAAACAAGTAATAAAAGATTACTTATTTTAATTTCAATACCATACTGGTTAATTTGAGACTGGAGTTGTTGTTATTATTGTTGAACTTGGAATTATTGTATTTCAATACCATACTGGTTAATTTGAGACCATATATAAATCTATAATATAATCTTATATTATAAAATTTCAATACCATACTGGTTAATTTGAGACTTTAAATAAAAATATGTATGATCAACTTGTAAATAATTTCAATACCATACTGGTTAATTTGAGACTTTTAATGTTGATTAGTGGAAGAATGAGATTGAGATCAATTTCAATACCATACTGGTTAATTTGAGACCATATATGCAAGTTATATTACTTCATTTTGTCGTAAATTTCAATACCATACTGGTTAATTTGAGACCATCTAATGCAATCGGAGTAGATATATTACCTAACAAATTTCAATACCATACTGGTTAATTTGAGACTTCAAATGAAATAATTGTTTACCAAATAGTGCTAAGATTTCAATACCATACTGGTTAATTTGAGACCAAAAAAAGTAGTTTGATCAAAGATTTATATAGTATTTCAATACCATACTGGTTAATTTGAGACCACACAAAAATACGTGTTACAAATAAATCTGAAATATTTCAATACCATACTGGTTAATTTGAGACAAACATATTTATGCTTATTATTGTAAATTTGATGCAATTTCAATACCATACTGGTTAATTTGAGACAATTTTTATGAATAAAAGAGGAGTAGTAGATGTTTCATTTCAATACCATACTGGTTAATTTGAGACCAAGAAAATGAAGATGTCCACGTAACAATTTTTAATTTCAATACCATACTGGTTAATTTGAGACTTACTGGAATTGTTGTTTTAATTAATTCAATTTCTATTTCAATACCATACTGGTTAATTTGAGACCCGCCAATTTCTGAGGAAGGTAGTTTTTATATTATTAAATAATATAGAAACATTTATAAAGGGAATTGAATTTTTTATGATATACATAAGTGTTTTTACCTATATAACATCAAAATAGGTAGGTACACCTTAATCATAATTCATATCATAGCAGTAAAATGAATTAGGTAAATTAGTTTGATACAATAATTTGAAATAAATACCATTCAAATAGCGAAGTTAAATAATAAAAAAATCACTATATCTTACAATAGAAATAATTTTCCTCAATTCAATTCTTCCTATATAATTTTTCCGCTCAATATATACACACTTATATTAAATACAACCAAAAAGTATATAAAGATATGTATAGATATTTAGTTATGAGAACAATATAAGTAAGATAAAAACAATCTCAAAATAAAAGAAAATATATATGTAATTTACGAGAAAGTTATAACTGAGGATAACTCTACAAAATTAATTGCACCAAAAAAATACACTAAATGAAAGGCATATATTATAATAATTAATGGCTAATTTTATCTCAAATCATATATTAATTGAACATATTAATTAATTCATATACTTAAATATTGTTACTTTCATATTTTTAAAGTATATTATTATACTTAATAAATATATCAACAAGAATTTAATAAAATTATTACATTGTAATACAGCATCTTTTCTACCTAAATAAAATTTCATCATTTTTATTGAATTCAATAATTCAGATATTAAAAATTTTATCCATTCTTCTATATATATAATTTTTATATGTTTTATTAAAAGACTCATTATTTGATGCTAAACAGACTTTGTAATATTTTCAATGTCTTACAGAATGTAAGCTTGAATTTCTTATATTCTGTTTTAAGGGTTAATTTTTATTATCCTCTTCCGTTATGTTCTCAACATTCTTACCAAGCTCTTGTAAATAATTAGGAACAATGCCTAAAAATGTGTTGTTATTGTAATATTTTTGTAGCTTTATATTAAAACTTATCAACTTTTTTCTTAAGTAATTTTATTATAATTTCACTTCTATGTTCAATATCAATTTTGAATTGTTTATTATTTTCTTTAAGAAGAATTATTTTAAGTGATAAAAGTTAATATTTAGATTCCACTGTATCGCTTAATTAAATAACTATCTAATCTAATTTTTTGTTATAAAATAAAATGTAATTAAACATTTATCGTAATATTATTATACTCTTACAATTTTATAACTAGTTTAAATTATATTCCCAGTAGACATTTTTTCAATTCCTATAATCTCTTTTGAATACATTTTTTTAGATAATGATTTGAATTGAAAGATTATAATAGAATCTTTATTTTTATCTATTAACTTTTTCAATTTATATTTTAACTCTTTAATTTGTGCTTCAGTTAAATCACCTTCAAAAACACTATTTTGTATGTGAAATAAATACTGACGAAGTAAATTCATAATTTTACTTGTTTTTTTAGCTAAAACATCATATACAATTATAATATACAAAAGATCACCAGGAAACTCTAAATGCCTTGTATTTTTCACCCTCTAAAATATGTTTTATTAATTTATACAATTCTAAACGTATAAATCCACGATATGAAACCTTTCTTTTTAACTTATTATTTATTATAGTTTGTCCTAATTTTTCTTCAAATTCTTTAATTATTTTCTTTTGGCCTATAGGTGTAAGAAAAACACCGTTTGATTTGGTAATGAAATCTTCTTCATTAAATTGGTTTCTGTTCACCATACTAAAAATAACTCTATCTGATATGATTGGTTTAAATATGTCTGCTATATCAAGTGATAGTGAAAATCTTCTTTCAAATGGTTCATGAAGGAAACTTATTTTTGGATCAAGAGGTGTCTTAAATATCTCAGTTAAAATAGCAGAGTACAATAAAGTATTAGAAAAACTTATTAAACTATTTAAATTATCTTTTGGTGGTCTACGGGTTCTAGTTTTAAACTCGAAATTTTTATTATTCATTATTTTATTAAAGTTTGAGTAATATTCATTTTTTATCCTTGCTTCATAAAGCATTATATTAGTTATATTTGATTGGAGTTTTAACTTTTCCATATAGTTTTCAATCTTTTTGTTAACTATCTTGTATTGTTCTAATGTTTTTTTAGAGTTATAAGCAGCTGCTAAACATATTTCTTTAGCAATATTTATTCTATTTTCTTTAATATGATAATTCAGTACTTGCGCAATGAGTATATTACCACTAATATTATTTGATTTTATTGGATAAAAACTACCAAAATAATTGCCATAATATCCATAAAAATTGAGTATTATTCCGTTTTTTGCGATAAGTGATAAAAACCTTGAATTTACTTTTATATCGCTAAATATATTTATTTGTCTCACCTCTTTGATAGGTATAACAAATTCCTTTTCATCTGTTTTTAATATTATAGAATTAGATTTTCTATATAATTGTCCTGATTTATATAAATATAATGTTTTCATTTACTGCACCAACAATATGCAAAAAGAGAACAATTTTTACAATGCTCAAAATTTGAATCCTTCTTTGGTAACTCTGCCTTATTTGATATCCATTTTATTGCATTTCTTAATTCCTCTTGATGATGTTTGCTTGGATATTTAACTATTATCTTCTGATTATCCTTTAATGAACGTATCTCTGCATATTTTATTTTTACTTTACTATTATTTAATTTGAGCATGTAAATATAAGCTTGCATTTCTGATCCAAAATGTAAAATATTTTTTTTATATTCTATTATAAAATTATTCTCTAAATTTATAAAATCAACTTTTATAAATGAATTTTCTGGGTATTTCTTTTTACTATGCATAAATTTTCCAATTTCTAAATTATTATTCTCTATATTTAACCCAAGAAGATGCAGAAAAAATTGCCTTTTACAATAATAATACTCTTCTATCAGGTAAGGCCTCTCTAATAATAGATCATTTATGTAATTATATGTCAAGTTAAATTTTGTAGTCAATGTAACACATTATAGCAAAAACTTTTCAGTAAATTTTGGTTTGTTAAAACCTGTTTCAACACAATATAAAATACTATCTTGATCTCTTTTTATTATATCAATTATATAAGGCTTTAATATAAAAAAAGGCAGTTCTTCTAGTTTTTTTTTATACAAAGATAGTTCATTTATACATTTACTCGAAATTTCATTTTTTTCATCCAAATTAAACTCTAATATTTTAAGGAATTCATCTTTTTTATTTTTATTTAAGTTTAGAGAGAATAAATGATTTGATATTAAATAGTTTAGATAAATTCTATTATTTCCTTTCTTTTCAGTTTCAAAATATTTTTTTATTAAATCACACCAATCGTATTTTATTAATAAATTATTTTTGATATATGGAATGCCTAATTTTTTTAGATAAGATCCATAATCCAATGCTTCTTTTTCTTCTAACAATTCTATATTATTGATAGGTACAAAAAATGATAAAGAGTATTTATCCTTAATGACATCTTTCTTATTTAATTCCTCAAATTTTAACTTTTTTATATAATCTAGAGAATCCGATTGGTCTTTTGTATAAGGCTTTTTAATCTCTTTAATTATTTTTTCAGAGACTTTCTCAAAATAGTCCTGATAAAAAACCCCAAGATCTAATTTGCTCTTATTTTCAATTGAAAATTCCTTTTTGAGAACATCATACCATTCACTTTGCTGTCTTGAGAAGTTACCTCGTATATCATTATATACAGCATTATAAGTTTTTATTTCTGAATGTATTATTATCAACTTAGCACTTTTTACTTCTCCATTTCTGTTTATTCTTCCCGCAACTTGTAATATAGATTCTAAAGGTGAATACTCTCGTATACCAAAATTGAAACTTATATCCAATCCAGCTTCTATTGATTGGGTAGATATTAAAATACATTTTTTATTAACCTTATTTATCTCTTTAATTATTTTTCTCCTTCGAAAGTTCAATATAGTACTATTAAGGAGTATAATTTCTCCGAAATCTTCCTCTGCTAATTTTTCCTTGATTTTATTATATAATTTTATACTACTATTCACAGTATTAACTACAATAAGACATTTATTTGATTTATTTTCTTTTATGAGATTACATATATCATCATAATTATCAACTTCCAGATCTTCTCGATATGATATTTCAACCCTATTATAAAAATCTTTAAAAGAATCTTTAATATTCTCATCTTTTTCATCTATCAAATTAACAAAATTTTGTTTGTTACTATTTTCTTTTTTGTCACCTCTTTCTTCTATAGATATATTATTATATAGTTTAGACAATCTGGGTACAGTTGCACTCATTATTATGTAATTGATATTATAATACTTTGATGAATCATGAATGAAGGATGCATAAAGTAACCATTCTTCATCATTTAATGTTTGAATTTCATCAATTACTACAACAGAATTTACTAGGGCAAGAATTTTATAATTATTATGTTTTGAATTTTTTATGAAAGTATTAAAAAAGTTAACATTACTTGTAACTACTACCCCAGAGTAAAAAATACTTAGATCTATATCTTCATTTAAATTATTTTCATTCTTATCATCTTTTAAGATGTTTTCAGGATTTAAATATGAATGGAGTTCTATCACATCCTCTTTATTTCTAAATACCTTTCTTATTACTTCACTATTCTGTTCTATGAGGTTTATAAATGGAAATACATAATAAAGCCGTCTCAACTTTCTTTTTTTAATTAGTTTCAATGCAAGAGATAATGATAATAATGTTTTGCCACCACCTGTAGGTAAATAAAGATAAAATACTCTTTTATTCTTATCTTCTATATTCTCTTCTAATTTAATTTCTGCAAGATTTTTAAATAAATTTCGATGATCATTAAATTTATTATTTATATTTTTTTTGTTTTCAATTATCTTTTTTATATTGTATAAATAATCATCTATTTTTGAATAGTCAAAAGTTCTTATTTCATTGAATATTTGCACCACTTTTTCTCTATGTGATGATGCGAATCTATCTGCAGTTATCGTTAATGAATATATTAATTTGTATAAGTAAAAGAAATTATAAGAATACTTTATTTCATAGTCTTCTTGTAAATTATAACCCTCTTCTAAAATTAATTTATTATATAGAGATGAATCTTTATTAATTCCTAAATCTTTGCAATTATCTTTATATATATTAAATTGTTTTTCTTCTCTTGTTGTTGCTTCTTCAATTATCGTTGTCCCCTTTTCTAAAATTTTTAAAGATAATAGACGCGTATGATGTCGCCATATTATTGTTGCTAAATATTGATAATATTCAAGAATTTCATTAATATTATAAGGATTGATAAATGGTAATACCTTTTTATTATATATAGGACATAAGATTTTATAATAAAATATGAAAAAACCATAACTTGAGTGATGGGTTAAATCATTTTTTTTACCATCATTTTTTATCATTTCTTGAAATTTTGGATTAATTTTTCCCACATCATGAAAAAATACAATCATACTAATTATTAAATAAGTAATTTCTTGTAGTTTTTTATTTGATGTTATATCTTTAACTAAATTTAAAATAATACTTTCCAAACCAAATTTTTTTAAAAGAATTATATAAGCTTTATAAGTTCTTTTTGAATGTTCATCAAGAGTTTCTTCTGGTTTTGTATGTGCTATCTCTATACCAATAATTTTATTAAAAGCTTTATAATTCAATAAATTTAAGAAACTCTTAAAAGGGAAATCCATATATTTTCACCATTATTAAATGCCTCTCTATAATTAAATAATTTATAAGAATCATATTGATTTAATTTATTAATGTTTATGTTTACCACCTGGCCTTTTAGAAAAGCGAAAGTTTCAGAAAACTGCCTATCTGAATTATTTGATAATTTTATTGGAAGATTCTCAAGTAAGTACATAAATTTTATTTTTTTTGCTTCATCAATAGGCATTTCATCTCTACTTTTTGTGATTATTTTATAAGATAACATACTTATAATACCCTCTATACTATTTATATCTTTTATATCTTTTACTTCTTTTTTTAGGTGCTCTTCTAAGTTATTAAATTCTGATATTTCTGCTTTAAATTCATTTTTACCTAAATAAGGTACATAAACACATGTATTTCTTCTTAAATTTTCACGAAGTAATTTTGTACTTTCCAAGTCATTAGGATCATAAACAAAAATATACCATTCTGGTTTTATTAAAATCTGTTCTTTTATCTGAAGAGTATTTCCCTTTGAAGAAGCAAGACCTGTAGAATTATTATATGTTAAAATCGTTTTGTTTGGAAATTTATTTTCATTTATCAAAAAAGAGGGTAAAATACCAATATATAGCCCAATAAACTTTTCATAATATTCAGGAAGTTTACCTTTCTGAACTTCCATTAAACCTTTATAACCATTTATTGCTCCAAGCATACCTATCAATGTAGGAATTGGCGGATTTTGATATGTAATATATGTTTCATTTATATCTACTTTCCTAAATGATGCAAATAATCCAGACAATTTAAAATAAAAAAATATAGACATAATATAACCAATAACTCCTTATTTACCTCCTACATCATTAATTTCTTTGAGTGTTAATATATTATATATATGGAAATTTTCAATGAGGTCTTTTATTTTTTGCTTTCCTTCGTCTAATTCTATAATTTCGGGTTCATAATAAAGTTCTATATGTTCTATAAGTTCTTTATAACTATTAAGATAAGTTATTAAATTCTCTAATTTTATAATTCTCTTAATTCCCTCATAATCTAATTTTTTTTCTATTCTTATAAGCTTACTTAATATAGGTGTTAAAGGTACAAGATCCTTATCTTCTTTTTTAAACTCTATGTAAATAAATAATTCTCCAAAACTTCCAACTTTTGTACAGGAAGTAACATAATTAACTCCTTGTGTTAGTGCTTCTTTAAAAATGTTTATATCATTTTTATATAAAAATATTGATTTAGTTTCATCTAAACTTTGAACAAATGGATTTTTTATTATATTGTTTGGATTGATTGTTATATCAAATGAATAATGTACCTCTGTTGCTCTTGTCTCTGAACCTATAGTCGTGTTTTTTTTGCTTCCGCTTCCTGTAGAGAAAGGTGCTAAAATTTGTAAATTGTAAGATATACCTTCATTATATCTATCTATACCATATGTTATCTGTACTGGACCAGTAAATGATCTATTATTATTTGATACTGCAATTGTTGCACCGAAAAGTCTAACATCTATGAAATTATTAAAAAGTTTTATTACATCTAAATTACTGTCTTTTCCTATTAAGATATTATTATTCACCAAAATATCCTTTAAAGTACTTGGATTACCTTTTTTAAATTGACGCCACATCAATATATTTTTATCTGATTCGCTGGAAAACAAATCATTTATGTATTTTCTAATACAATATTTTAATGATTTATCTGTAGCATAAATAGTACCATCAGGTAAAGTTCTGGGTGAACCAGAAAAGTCTGCGTTAAAATTTGCATTATCTGATCTTAAAATAAATAATCCAACTGCAAATTTTTCATAGGGTTTTTTTTCATTTTGTACATTTATATTATTCTCCATTTTTTCACCAATTATTATTCAAAATTAAAATATTTTGATTCAAAATATCCTGCATCAAAATATCCTGCATAAAAATATGGTTTATAATCTCTAATTTTTAAGTTTTTTAATTTAATCTTATCTTGAACAGCAGGATATGTTAATGAATAACAAATAATTTGATTTTCTTTTTGATTTAAAGCAAATGCATATTTTTCAATCATATTATATATTAAATTTGGTATTTCAGATATTTCATTACAAAAAATTATCTTGTCTAAAAGTGATGGCATATCTTTATCTTGTTGAGACTTAGTTTTACTTACAAGATAATGATATACTCCTCCAACAAGATACATCCATGCTTCAACAAGATTATTATCCTTTTCTACTTTTACACCATCTTGGTTTAATTTTATTTTTTCCACTATTTCTCTTAATTCATTCACACTTACCATATTTACCATATTATCACCTTCAAGAAATATCTTACGATTAAACCATAAATTCAAAAGTGGATTTATAAATTTTTTCATATTTTTATCATCATTTTCTTTTATTAAATGATTCATTACTTTCTCAAATATCTCTAGAATATCTTTTTCAATCAATGTATTTTTACCTCTATAAACATAATCAAAAACTTTTTTTCTATAGGTATAAATCATATCACTTAAAAATTTTGCAGATTTATCTGTTTTTTTATCTTCTTTTGCTTCTTTATCTATTTTTGAAAAATAATCTATTTTTTTTATACCTAGTAAATTTTTTAATATAATTTCTAATTCTATTCTTGTTATATCTTTTGATGTATTATCTTTACTTATATCTCTATTATTAAAAAAATATTTCCATGAACCAATAGACCATTTATAATTATAAATATAATCAAAGTATATTATTTTATCCCAATTATGTAGATATAAATAAAAATCGAACCTTTTGTTATTAACTTCTAAATCATCCATTATTTCTCTAAATGTTATTTTTTTATTTTTTTCAATTAAATTAATTTCTTTAGTAATTTCATTTTTATTTATAAATAAAGGTACTATATTAATCTTTTTTTGATAAAAAAATGCTAAGGATTTTAAACATAATTTAATACATTTAGAACAAAATAAATTAATTTGATAATTTGTTGTTAAATGTTTCATAAATAGTTTAGTAGAATCAAAAGTATTCATAATTGGAAAATTACTTAAAAGTGTTGTTTCTTGACATATTAAACATTTTCCTTCTATTGGTTTTTTATCCATCATTTTTTTATTTACGAAATTTTCAAATATTTTTATAAATATTTCTATTTTATCTTTATTAAAAATATCAAATAATATGACTATTTTTTTTACATCTTTATTTGGGTTTATTTTATCTTTTATTTCATCATTTATCTCTTTACTTACTTTAGCTACATTCAAATAATAAGTTAATAATAATTTTTTACTGTCATCAGAAATAGTAAAACTATTATTATCATCTAAAGACATTTCAGAATAAAATTCAATAACTTTCTTAATCCTTTTTTCTAAACCTTCTTTTTTTGTTTTTCCTCTTTCTCTTTCATCACGATTAGGTACTGAAGTTATTTCCTCTTTAAAAAGTCTATTTAAAATAAATGGTGCGAACGAATATTTGAATACCCTACAATATACAGATGCAGGCATTTTATTCAGATCTAGTCCTAATGGTTTCAAATAGTAACCATAAATGTCAATAATCTCTTTATACATATCATATTTATCCCATTCATTTAATTTGTTAATAGAAAAAAATTTTATTTTATCTTTATCAATACACTTCTCATTATCCTTTACATCTTTAATGCTTTCTAGAGCATCTATTCCCAATACCACAAGTATTTCTGGAGGTGAATATATCTCATCAATATTTAATCCTTTACCAACTTTACCAACTTTACCAAAATCCATTAACTCTTTAAGCATTAGTCTGCGCCTCTTTAACATATCCAAATCCATAACCTGTTAAATTACCTATACCACTATCAAATAGTTTTGTAAGTTGAATCAGATCTTGATCCTTTAAATCCTTCTGTATTTTTATATCTATATTAGTCCCAGTCACATAAAACAATTTCTGATTATGTAATAATATTGGAATGGTATTAATT
Source organism: uncultured Gammaproteobacteria bacterium (assembly GCA_964588465.1). Classification (GTDB taxonomy): domain Bacteria; phylum Patescibacteriota; class Patescibacteriia; order Patescibacteriales; family UBA12465; genus UBA12465. Next base: position 1,418 of record CAZPPL010000015.1, on the reverse strand, counting down.
GCTAATTCATCATTGTTTTTAGTTTTATATAAAGGAGTAATCTCCAATTTATCAATTATTTCTTCATTTATATCAAATTCTAATCTTTTTGACTTCTTCTTCATACTTGTTTTAATGCTATTAGAATATTTTTCTAAATTGAAATACATATTAAATTTATTAATAGAATCTCCAGGTAATATAAACTTTGAATGTTTATCTTTCAATACTAAAAGGGTTTTGATTTTACTATCTGACTTTAAACATGAGGAATAAACACTTACTTTTAATATTGAAAAAGTACAAGGTCCTAGATTTAGGTTTTTAGGTTTAATTTTTCCCAAATAAGACATTATAGCAATAATTGCAAATCTATTGGATGTACTTATGCTTATAAAATACATATCATCTTCCTTTATGCTTTTATTATCATTTTTGAAACTATTGCCTTGTAAAGAACTGAAAGTAAAAATTGATGGTAAATCAGTATCGTGCAATTGATTTAGAGATCCCATCTTTGATACATTGAATGAATTATATACTATACTGTGTATTGCAACACGATATTTAATTTCAAAATCTTTTCTAGAACAAGTTTGCAATGCTTTCAGATTAATTAATATATGTGTTATAAATTCACCAATATAGATTGAACTGAACTTTTTAATTTATACAATTAAATACACCCATTTTAAAGTATATTTATTATATATGAAAATATGCTTATATATTTTTCCATATAACCATGACCAAAAAATATTTTTGTTTTCCAAATTACTAATTGTAATATCTGTTTAGTTATGATAAAGTTAAAATTGTAGAAAGATTTATTTAAATATTTTTTCTATTGTAATAATAATTGCTTATTTTTAGGACTACTTAAATCTACTATTACAATCTTATTAGATATTGAATAAACATCTTAAATTAGATTGATTAAATTATCTATTTTATTCTTGCAAAATATCAAAGTTGATGGTTTTTTTCCTATTTATATCACTTGCATCTAGATAGATTTATAATGCTTTTCACGCCGACTATTGCTTTACTAATCACACTTAAGATATGTGTTTTATATCCTAATTTTAGTGCTCTATCAAATAAATAGAATGTCAATGGATTATGCTTGGTCTAAAATTTGTTACTCTCACAAAAGAATTAACAATATCAAATATTAAAATATATTGCTTATCAGTTCTTTTTAATTCCTTAACTAATTCAAATACTATTAACAAATGTTCTTTTACTTTCTTATTTCCTTTCAGATCATCTTTTAAGCATTTTTCATATAGTTCTGAAACTTTAATGTTTTTAGTAAATGGCTTCATAATTTTAGCAATTAGCATTGCCATATCTGTAAGCTTATTAATAAAATTAATTTCTTTAAATCTTTAATTATTTTTTATCTAACTTTGGAATTCGTTTTTATTGCGTCTATT
>CAZPPL010000014.1:15019-17211 GCA_964588465.1 uncultured Gammaproteobacteria bacterium | reverse complement strand
GGAGTTGGCGTAAGTTGTTCTTATGGGACTAATAGAACTCTCTCAATAGATATTCCAATATTAACTCGTTGTGGAACTTTGGGAACAACTAACCAAAATTACACTCTACAAAATAATATTTCAATAAATGGAAAAAGTTGTTTTGTGATAAATGCTAATGGAATTTCTTTAAATGGAAATGGATATTATATAATTGGAAATAAGACTCTTGGAACAGATGGGATTTATTTAGATGGAATTTCAAATAAGATATATAATTTAAGTATTTCTTATTTTGATTATGGAATTTATTTAAAAAAGAGTTTTAATACACTTAAAAATAATAAAGTTTATAATAATTCAAAAGATAATATATTCGATAATTCTTTAATAACCAACCCAAATTATTTAATTTATGAAAATCCCTTAAGTTATGTCTCTTGGACAAATCTTTCTTTTATAGGTAACTTAACGATTAATAAAAATATAGGTCTTAATAAAAATATAGTTTTAGGAAATAATACTTTTTATTTAAATACTTCTTATTTTTTAAATAAAAATATTAATACATCTGCAAATATAACTTTGAAACAATTAGATTATCTTTCTTTCGGAAATCCTAAGATATTTAGAAATAATTTAGTTTGTGGAGATTGTTATAATTTTACTCCTCTCAATTCTCCAACAATAGAATTTAATACAACTTATACTGGAGCAAATTATTCAATTAAGGAGGATTTAGCAACGATAAATAGTAATTCTTATATAAATTCCTCTTATGAAACTGAATTAAATGAATTTCAATTAAATATTACTGTTCCAAGTGGGACAACGATTTATAATTCTATTTTAGATTATAATGGAACTAATTATACAGGAGCAACCACTATAAAAAATGGAGACTTTTATTCATTCACACAAGATTTAGATTCTCCTCTAATTAATTCTTCTTCGGAAAATTTAACTTTTCAATGGTTTTTCACTTATGTAGATTCATTTGGAAGTCATTTCTTTCAGACTACACAGAAAGAAAATCAAACAATCAAAAAGATATTTTTAGGTCTTTGTAATACAACTTATCCTGTTCAAAGTTTAGATTTTACTTTGAAACAAGAAACAGGAACTCAACCTCCAATAGTTATAGGAACGAATTTTAAGACAAATATTAAATATTGGTTAGGTTCAGGAGAGATTAATAAAACTTATTCTTTGACTAAATTTAGTCAATCAACTTCAAACTTTAATTTTTGTATAGAACCAAATTTAACTTTTCAAATAAATCTTAATTCAGAATTTGGTGCTACTGGGTTTGTGACAAGAAGATATTATTTATTAAATGCCTCTTTAACTAATTCAACAACAAAGGTAAATTTATATTTACTTAATCAATCGAGAGCGGTTAAATTCTTTTTATCTGTTCTCGATGGATATTCTGGACTTGCAGATATATATGTGACTATCGAAAAATATGAATTAGGTAGTAATAGTTGGATAACTATCGGAAAGAGAAAGACAGACTCTTTAGGGGACTTTATAGAATATTTAGATTTAGACCAAAAATACAGATATAGTTTCACTGATGGAATTAAGTCCTATGGAGTTATAGAGAAAAATGCTCAATGTTCAAGTGCCCCCTGTGAGTTAATTCTTCAACTTCAAGGTTCAAGTGGTAGTATTTGGGAGGGCTTCAATAATACTTATGCCAATCAAGTTTCATATTCTTTGTTATTTAATAAAACAACAAGGACTTTTAATTTAACTTATCAAGATTTACAAGGACTCGCTCAATATGTTAGATTAGAGGTAGACCAAATAAAATATAATGAAACTTCTTTTGTTGCTTGTAATAAGAAGTTATTCTCTACCGTAGGACAAATAAGTTGTGATGTTTCGGCTTACGATGGAAATTTCTATGCGACGGCATATATTAATAGAGGAACAAAAGAGCAAGTTTTCGCAACTCTTTCAAGTAATTCAAATACTCTTTTAACATTATTCGGAAAAGAGGGTTTATTACTTTCCTTTTTATTAATAATAACTCTTGCCTTTGTTGGTTTATGGAGTCCTTCTGTTTCGATTATATTGGCACTTCTTGGACTTGTTATGAGTGTTTGGATTGGTCTTTTAACACTCTCGATAACTTCTGTTATTTCCTTATTAATCATTGGAGGTGTGATGATTTCGAAAATCAAAAATTAAAATGAAATTAAAAG
>CAZPPL010000014.1:0-14919 GCA_964588465.1 uncultured Gammaproteobacteria bacterium | reverse complement strand
TAATCATTGGAGGTGTGATGATTTCGAAAATCAAAAATTAAAATGAAATTAAAAGTTTTTTTAATTGGAATATTAATGATTACATTATTTTTAGGAATGATTGGTAATTTAGTCAATAATCTGCAAGATAATTATCCAACAAATAATGAAAGTAATCAAACTATCCAATTTTATAATAAAATGTCTAATTCTACAAGTTCTATAAATAGTAATGTAGAAAGTTTAAAAAATGCAATTAATAGTATGACGAGTCAGTCAAGTATTGGTTCAAAGATAATCGGAGGAGCGTATATGTTAGCATTAGTTCCGATTTTGGCTGTTGATATAGTTATTGCAGGAACAAAAATAAGTTTCTTAATACCTCAAGTTGCTCTCGTCTTTGGAGTTCCCTCGTATATTGTATATCTATTTGTTCTAATATTTTGGGTTTCTTTAATATTCGCAATCGTTACTTTCCTATGGAGGTTTAAAGAATGACAGTTCTTCCTTATCCTTATCCCTCTGGAACAAATATGACTGGAATAGTAAGCATTATGAATTATGTAAATGTAGTAACTAAAGGTTATTTTGGTTTCGGTGTTTTAATAGCTATATCACTTATAACTTTTTTAACAACAATGACTTATTCATATCAGAAAGCTTTAGGGGTTTCTTCTTTTGTAACATTCTTAGTTGCACTTTTATTTATGAGTTTGAATTTGATTAATGGATTAGTCTTCTTTGGTTCAGTAGTATTCTTATTAATGGGATTAATGTCACTTTATGGAGAAAATAATCCAAATTAAGAAATTATAAAATTGGTTCTAAACCTTCTTTGTTTCTTTTCAATTCTTTCGCATCTTTATTGAATTTAGAAATATTTTTAATTAATAAATAAACAAAGAGTAATATGATTGTTGTAAGGACAATGAAATATACGGAGTTGACTAAAAAGCTCACTGACGAGCCTAAGAAGAGCGTTTTTATCGAGGAAATTGCTAAAATTATGAAGATAAATGGTAAAAACATAAATATTAAACTTAGGAATTCCTCTTCAGTTTTGAAGAATAAAATCAAGAAAAATGAAGATAAAAAAACTAAAAACCCTATAAAAATTAACTTTGAAAATATATTTGATTGTCCTGAAGGAGTAATTTGAAATCCTATCGTTTCACAAGTTAATGAACCTCCTTTATCTCCACAGACAGTATATTTGTAATCTCCTGATTGATTCGTATCCGAAAAATTATAGGTATAAGAATATTGGTCTTTCTGCATTTGAACATTTGGTGAAGTTATTATTCCGTTTGGGAAATTAATTGAAGTTAAATTTATATAAGAACAATTTGAGCAAGATTGAAAGAGAGTCACATTCTTTCCTTGTTGAAAAGTTCCTAAACTATTAAAACTATTTGAATTAAAACTAAATGCTGAAACGGAAACCAAACTAAACAAGAACATACCCATAATTAAAAATAATACTTTTTTATTAATCATATTCCTCCCCCTTTCATTGGTCTAAGCATTGAAAGAACCCAAAGAAATAAAAGTATTAAAACCAAAGAAAAACCTACAAAAATAAGAGGGGAGATTATTTTTGTTGTATGAAGTGTTTGATTTGTAATATTATTAAAAGAATTATCGACTGAGGGATTATGATTTATTGAGGATAAAGTATAAAGAAAAAAAACAAATGCCAAAGCGATTGCTATAAAAAACAAAATTCTACCAAATATTCCTTTTCCATCTTTCATATTATTAGTGTTTTAAACCTGCAAGTGCCTGTGATGCTATTTTTAAGTTTTTTGAAACCTCCAATAAGATTGAAGGATTAAACTTATTAATCAAAATATACACAAACAAGAACATTAAGACAAAGAAGGTTATAAATGTTGCGGGCATTAATAGTTTTTCTAAAGTAGTTTTTTCAGGTTTAGTCATATTAGCAATATTTTTTAATTCTAAAACTGCCCCATATTTTATATCGCTTTCAATAGGTTGAAGAATTTGTGTTTTTTTATCAATTTTTGAGACTATTTGAATAAACTCAGTTTCATTCCTAAACTCGATATATTTATTCATTAAATAATCTCTCTTTTCTTCATCTGGTTCACTTTCTATCTTCTTTTTAAGTTGGATATAGGTAAGGGGGTTAATTTGATAATAAAAGAATCTTCCCTTTGAAGACATCCCCTCTAATTTAGGTAGGATATAACTGGCAACTTTCTTTCTTCCCCTCTTTATAAAGAATGCTAAAGCACTTCCTTTTGTTCCTATTTTACAACGAGTTTCTAATTCATCAGTTCCTCCACCTTCCCTTTCTCTATAAATTGTCAAACTATTAGTCCAGAATTTCCTCATTCTAACTGCGAATACAATCCCAAAAGTAGTTCCAATAAATAAAAGAGCATAAAAGAAATATGGAATAAAACTCATTATTCCACTTCCAAGCCCAGAAAGACTAAACATTTATTTTTTAAGAAACCCCCATCCTTTTTTTTCTTCGGACTTAGGCGTATCTTCAGGTCTATTAAAATGTCTAACTATATTTTCAGATATGCTTCTACTTATTACTCCCCTGTCTCCTCCTCCAAATCCTTTTTTCAAAGAAGCAAATGTCCACATAAAAATATGAGAAGTTATTATTGGTAGATTCTCTTTTAATATTCCAAACTCCTTATAGTAAATAAAAAGTAAGGGGATTATATTCGCACAGAAATAACGAGTTAAATCATTTACTTCTTTTTGGGTGTAATTTCCAAAAGTTACTAAAGAAGTTACTGGCGTAACAAGAATAGAGATATATTTCGAGAATCCTAAGTCATTCATTAAAGGGGTAAAATTACTAATTTTTTCATATTTTCCTTTTTCTCCATTATATAATTCCCCCCTCATAAAATGTCTTTCATCTTCAATGAACCTTGAAGGATTTAACTCTCTTATTATTCCTACTTGTTCACTGGGGGCAGAATGTTGTTTTGAATCAAAAGAATAAGGTTGAAATTCTTCTTGAGAATAATCTTCTTCATTCATTTTTTATTTCCTCCTTCTTTAATTTCTATCTCTTCTCTCAAAGGAGTTTTTTTCCTCTGAGTATAATCTTCTACAAATAAAAAATAAGTAGAAATCGTTGCAATAATTAAATTAAATAATAAAAGATACCCAAAATAACGAGCCTCTAAGAAAGTAAAATTTATTAAAGAAAAGATAAGTAAAAACCAAATAGGTTTCTGATTACTTCGTTCAAAATTCATTTTCTTTTATCTCCTTTTTTTTTCTTCCAGCTTTAATTTTGAAAATTCCTAATCTTCCATCAACTTCTTTACAAAAATATAAGAAACCTTTTTCTTTTATTATTTCAGTTCTTAAAATCAAATCTGCCATTAAAAGAGTATAAACTTTCGCCTTTATAAACTTTTCTAATTTCGTGTATTATTACCTAAAATAACTAAATGGGTCATATCTTATTTGCTGATTCTCTTTTAGAACATTTCTTCTATTAGATTTGACTTTAGATTTTTTATTTCTATTAATCTGTTCTCTCTTTGCTTCTTGATTAGCCTTAATACCTCTTCTGATAAATTTAGCTAAATTACTTCCTCCAATGATAAGGTTCTTTCTAAGCTGTATTCTTCTTGGTCTTTTTAAATTATTCAATTCATAAGAGAGCCTTTTTCTTTCATTCTCAATTTCCGAAAGTTCGTTCTTATATTTCTTATTCTTCTTTAATCTTTCTATTTCTTTTTTTAATTCTTCTATTGTTTTATTCATCTTAATTTTCTCATTCTTTTCTGTCTATTATTAATTAAAAATCTTGAAACAGAAGGAATAAATTGACGGAAAGGATGAACATTTGTTTTAGATAATTTTGGAGACTTTGAAATTGTTCTTCGTTCATTTCTTCTTCTCATAAAAGGTTTATTTGTTTTAGATAATCTTGAAGACTTTGAAATTGTTCTTCGTTCATTTCTTCTTCTCATAAAATGTCTTTTTATTACTTCTTTAGAAAAATTATTAAATCTTTTCTCTTGATTTTTTAAATCTTTTAACTTTTTAACTTTTTGAGAAACGGTTAAATATTTTCTTTCTAACAAAATCTTCTGTTCATTTTGAAGTATTTTTGTATTATAAATTGTAAATAATTTTATTATTTTATTTAAATTATTTCCTTCAGAAATTAATCTATCTATAATTACTGGACTTGCTTTAACAAAGGCAGGGTGCATTCTATTAAACTCATTTCGATTAATCAAAGGAACTTGTGAAGAAATTTCTGGTCTTAATCTTGCCCCCTCATAATGTTTAATAATTTCTTTAGCTCTTCTTTTGGTAGTTTTCAAACCTAAAAGAACAGCCCCAACACTTGCCTGATATCCTGTTTTTTGAATAACTTTTCCTTTATTCTTAAACACTTTTCTTTTTAAAGAACTTCCTAAAGATTTACCACCAAAAATAAAAGAAGGATTAACTTTTGGAGCTTTGAAATTAAATGAAGAATGTATCGGAACAAGAGAAAATGACCTTTCAGAAACTCTTTGTCTTGGAGAAATTTTACTTCTCTGAATCGTCCTTGTTCTTTGAAGTGTTTTAGTTCTTTGTGCGACTCTATTATTTTGAAGTAATAAACTTCTTCCAAATAGATTTTCAAACTGAAGATTTCCTAAAAGAGAAAATTGTGAGTTTCTTTGAGATGATTTTGGAGTTTGAATTGTAATTTGTTTTTTCTTTTGAATATTCTTTGGAATTTGAATTTTTCTAATTGGTTTAAAGATTTGTCTTTCTATTCCTCTATTACCTCCTCCGAATAGGTTTCTTGGAATCTCTATGAGTGGTTGTGTTTTGGGATTAAAGTTTTTTAAATTAAAAGAAGATTGAAATTGGAAAGGGGATTGAAACTTAGGAGTTCCAAATATAACCTGTTTATTTACTTGCGGATAATTTCTACTTGGAGCGAAGAGTCCGACATTTGGGATATTTGAAGGAGATTTCAAAAGACTTTTAAAACTTGTAGGAACGCCAACTCCAAAACTTTTTAATTCTTTTAATAGTTCTCCTTTAGTAACTCCATTCATCTCTTGACCTATTTTATAATTTTTACCAATAATTTTATTTACAAATTTTAAATCTTTAGATGTTACTTTACTTGTAGATTTTTTCTGAGAGAATATTTTTAATTCTTTCTTTATCTCTTCATTATTGAAAGAAGATTTTGGAAGAATTCCCTTTTCAGAACTTCCTTTAATATAATAACTTGGATTATTTTCTTCTTGATTTTTTAAAAAACTTATCTCATTAGATTTGAACTTGGGAAGTCTTGGTTCAAATAAAAGAGGTCTTGAATTTTTTGGAAATAGATTTGAAATTCCCCTATATCCTCCTCTTCCACTCATATATCCAGAAATAGAAACTTTTGGAGAATTAAGAGAAAAAGAAAGAGGTTGTTCTTTAAAAAAGTTTTCAGTCTTTCTTAACTTAGGTTTTCCTCTTATAAATAACGAGTTTTTCTTTACTTTAAATTTTCCTTTTAAAGAACCTCTAATTCCTTTATTATATTCTTCCATAGAGAATTTTCCTCTTTTTCCTCTAAAGTTTCTCTCGATTAATTGTTTTGAAATTGGAGTTGATTCTCCTTTTGAAAAAGAAATCTTTATATTTCCTTTTGAAACTTTAAGTCCTTCTAAATTCTTTAGGGGAAATCCTGCATTTATTTCTCCCTTAGTTGAAATCCCCCTTATCAAATTTTGATTTCCAAAATGAATAATCTTTGAACCAACTCCAACATTTCCTTCTAATTTAGACATTCCTCCTACAACAGAAAAATCTGAATTTCCTTTTTTCTCTACATATAACAAAGTCTTTTCAAAAGAATTTCCATTTGAAGCCCTTATTGGAGTTTCTTTTACTAATAAATAAATATCTGGTTTATCTGTGCTAAATAAATGAACATTACTATATTTAACATTAGGATTTAAAAGAGAATCTATATTTTTAGAAATTGCTGAAGAACGAATTGAAGAAAGACCCCCTTTAATCATCAAACTACTTAAGGCAGTTTCTAATAAACCAGAACCTATTTTTTTAATATTTCCTGTCTGTATTCCTTGAATTGTTTTATGCCCTCCTGAAAAAGCACCTAATCCTCCAAGTCCTACTGCAATAGGAGAAGAAACAATTGCCCCTCCAGCCTCAGTTAATGAAGAAAGAATTTTTGGTAGATTAACAACTGGTTTCAAAGAAGAATTATATTTCTTCCAAAATTCTTGATTAATTTGAATATTCTTATTAGAAGATAAATCTCCCTTTATTTTATTCTTAAATTTATTTTTATATTGTCTCTGAAAATTAGATGAATATTCTTGATTTCTTTTTTTCATTCTTATTTGATATTTTTTAATTAAACTATTTTCTACACTAACATTATTCGCATTGTTGATTAAACTTTGGGTCTTAGAAAAATCTTCTTGTGCTCTTTTCTGATAAATTGGAAGAAGGGTATTTTTTAAATCATTTGCAATTCTTTTTGATGTTTTCTGAACTTGTAATCCAATTAACTTTCCTTCAGTAGTTTGTAAAATTGGATTATTTTTTATTTGAATTTGATAATTCTGTGCAACGGTTTTATTAGTTAATTCTCCTTTCTTATTTATATAAGTATAATCTCCTTTTCTTGGAACAAGATTTTTAGTCGATGAAAAAATATTAGTTAAAAATGAACCGACCTCTTTTAAAGGATTACCTGAAAAAGAATGTTGTGCTTGAGTTTGATATCCTGAAGGAATGGAAAATGTTTGTTCATTTTTGAAGGCATTAATAATCCCTCTTCTAATTGATGGAGCTGGTGTCCTAACAGGATAATTGAAAGAAGGATTATTATTTAATCCTATATGTGCTGGTTGATATCTTCCAATAACTTTTTTAGAATTGGGGGTAGCAAAAACATTTAAAAATTTTTTGGGTTGTAATGGATTTAGATAACCAGAATTATATTCTTTTTTAATAAATCTTTCTCCTGAGGAAATTAAATTTTCTCCAAATCTTAAAGGGGATATTTTTATGGGATTATGAATAATTGGAGTTGATTTAAGGGGGTGATGAATAATTGGAGTTAATTTAATTGGACTTGATTTAAGGGGGTGATGAATAATTGGATTTGAATAACTTGATGAACCTCCACCTCCATAATTTCTATTTGAAGAACCAGATGAAGAAGATGAACCTCCTGAATATCCTCCGGGATTAAATGAGGACTTTGGATAATTTGAGACCTTTGATTTAGGAGGTTTAGAATATCCACCCGGATTAAATGAGGACTTTGGATAATTTGAAACCTTTGATTGAGGAGGACTTCCTCCAGAAGATGAACCTGAACTTTCTTTATTCTTTGAACCTCCTGAATCGCTTCCTCCACCGCCAAACCAACTTACAGGATTCCACCAACTCATTAATTAATTACCTCTGCCATATTTTTATACAAATAGAAAAGTATATAAACTTAATTGAAGACATTATATAAATGAATATTTTAAATAGACTTAATAAAAGACCTATGACAACTATTTTAATATCAAGAGAATTAGCTTCACAATTAATTAAATTAAAAGAACCCGGAATAACTTATTCTAAAGTGATTGAAAAACTTTTAGAATTTTGGATAAACTCTCAGGATAAAATAAATGATTGAACCAATAGAATCTTCAAGGTATATTATCGATGAAAAAAGACTCGATACAATTAATAAACTTTTAGATTTGTGCGTAGAATTTAGTTTAGATATCAATTTTAGAATGATGGAAAATTGGTTAATAACTTTGAGAACTTTAAATCGTGAAATAAGTTTTTTTTATTCTTCTGACGAAAAGAAAGAAGTTAAAGAAATATTTAAAAGTATAAATGAAATAAGAAACAAAGAAAGTAGAGAACCAAAAGATAAAACAGATTATTTCAAATTTATTGAAAAACTTGATACTTATTTAAAAAGTGTCTTACATAATCATAAAATATTATTTGGGGGAATAAAATGAGATATTCTAATCCTGAAGGTGGAAGAACTCGGTCTAAATATAATGAAGCCTTGACTGAAGATGAAATCATAATGAACCAAATTCAAAGATGTATTCAGAAAGGTTCGGTCGAATGGTCTGGGGGATATTGGAAAGAATCTCGGTCTGCGGATGGTGTAGTTGATAGATATTACGTTCCTTCTACGACAGAAGTTTTTTGTAATTCTGTTTTAATGTTAAAAATTCTTCTTAGGTCTCATTTCAAAGAAGAAATAAAGGAAGAAGTTTCTAAGATTGAGAAAAGTTTAAATAATTTTGAAGAAGGAAATAAAGAAAAGATAAAGGAATCTATTAAACTCTTAGAAGTTCTTTTAAAACATCAAAAAATGGATAATTTCGGAGCTGAAGAAGAAACTGAAGAAGTAATTGAGGCATAATTAAAAAAATGGACTTAATTAAAGTTAAAAAAGAAGTAAAGAAGAAGTCTGCCTTTGTTTCTTATGTTCAAAATAGAGTTCTTAAAAGAAATAAAAATTTTATTATGGTTGTTGTAGGTGCGACTGGTTCAGGAAAGAGTTATGCTTGTATGAAATTAGGTGAAGCTTTAGACTCGACTTTTAATATTGATAGGGTTTGTTTTAAAACTCTGGAATTTATTAATCTTGTTAAAACCTTAACAAAATCAAATGATAAAGAAAATTATAGAGGAAAAGTAATTCTTTGGGATGAATTGGGAGTGGAACAAAATTCAAGAGAGTTTATGAGCCTTTCAAATAGAGTTATAAATTATTTTTTTCAAACATCAAGACATTTAAATTTAATAGTTCTTATGACCGTTCCTTTAATAACATTTGTAGATATATCTACACGTCAACTTGCTCACGCAATGGGAGAAATGGGAGGGATTAATTTTTCAAATAATTCTTCTAAGATGATAACAAAATTCAATCAAACAAATGTTATGACTGCAAAAACTTATAAAAAATTTCTGCGAGTATATGAAGATGGAAAATGGAAAGTCGTAAGACATTTAGTTTTAGGACTCCCCTCTAAAAAATTATTAAAAGCTTATGAGATAAAAAAGAAAAAATACACTTCTTCTTTATATTCGGACATAATAGAAAGATTGGAAGAAAAAGATAAACCCAAGAATGAGAAGAAACCATTAACAGAATTACAAAAACGGATTTTAGAAATTTGGGAAGGAGGGGAAACGAGATTAACAGAAATCTCAAAAATAATCGGTATAAGACATCCAACACAGATAGGGAGGAATGTTAGATATCTAAGAAATAAAGGATATGAAATGGAAAAGAAAGAGATTGTTAAAAAAAAGAAAACGTTCGGAAACGTTCTTTTTGGGGGAGGAAAAAACGTAATTAAACCAAACAAAACATTAGAAGAAGAAAAAAATTTTTTAGAAAAAAAATCTTAAAATGATATTCAAAATACCAGAAATAATAACGGAAGAAGAACTTATGAAAGTTTTAAAGAGGAGTAAACCTCACCATAGGATGGCTTTTGTCTTAGGATTCTACGGAGCAATGAGAATCTCTGAGATTGTTGGCTTAAAAATAGAAGATATCAATCGAGAAACAAAGATAATAAGAATAAAACAGGGAAAAGGTTCTAAAGATAGAAATATCCCAATTCCGCCCCAAGCAGTCAGAGGAATAAGACAAATACCGATTAAATGTGGGATAAGGGCATTAGAAATAGCTTGGAAAGGAAAATCTAAAAAATTCTTGAAGAAAGATACCCATTTTCACATCCTAAGACACTCAGGAGCAACATATTATCTAAATGTGAAGCATTGGAGCACCAGACAGGTTCAACAACTCTTAGGGCACTCAAGAATCGCTACAACGGAGATTTACACACACGTCACACCCCAAGATTTAATAAATCAAATGTGGGATAACTAACTAAAATGGAAAAAGGTCAATTCTATTCTAATGAATATCAAAATAAGATTCAATTTTGGTTTAGAATTATAGTTTTAATTATTGTTCTTTTTCTTGTAGTGTATATAGTAGTGAATATTCAAAGTGTTAAACTTCTTGACAATAATCCTTGTAAGGTATGTATGAAAAAATTAGGGGGGTATTGTTTTACTCATCTTTCGACAAATTTTGGTTAAGTAAACAAGTTATACGAAAGAAAATAGACCCTATGAGACCCTTTCTTTCGTATAATGGCATAGAATACGAAAAGAAAAATTAAAAGGAAATGAGTCTTTTTCTTTCCTGTAAAAGAATTCTTCTATCGAATTTCAATTTAATTGGTTCAACATTAACTCTTTCGTTTCGTATTAGTTTTTTCATTAGGTTGAAATGTATTTTACAAAATGTTTTTTGATTAATTATCCCAGCACCCTTTTCTGAACATCCGGAAAATTTACATTTAAATTTCTCTATTTTAATTATATCTTCAAATCTCTTTTTCAATTTCCCCTCCAAAAAAATTTAATCTAAATAACTTCAAATTATCTTTATTTTTCATAAAATCAAGAGCATTCCTTTTACACGAAAACTTTTCTATTATTTTTCCATTCTCATCTTGAATTAACCAAACCTCTTTTCCATACTCAAGAGAGGATTTCGTTTCTTGATTTTGATATTTCATAACTATTATATCGGGGGGAAAATTCTCCCCTTAATGTAATTAAAAAAAAAATAAATTATATAAAGTTTTCTAATCTCAATAACTTTTGAAAATTAGATAATTTCCATCAAGAACCGTTTCAATCTCTTTTCCTTCAAGGGCTTTCAAATTACTCGAATCAGTTCTTTCAAGAAAATTTGCAAGTGCTGAACCTTTCTGAATCTTTTCTTCAGAATCCAAATTATACCACAATCCAGAAGTTATCACATTTTTCTCTTTCAACTGTGCAACTGAAGAAATGACGATAGTTTCTTCTTTATCTTCGTGTTTCACAATACAATTCACTTTCTTATTCTTGTGATTTTCTTTTCCAACTTCTACAATTTCCACTTTCACAATCTTTACTTTTTTTGGTTTTAATAGAGTTTTTTCTTGTTCAATACTCCCAATTTCTTTTTCAAGTTCTTCTTGTGTTTCCATTTTTAGTTTTTACCTCCTTTCATATTTTCAAATTTCGGTCTTTTGATTTTTATTTGCGATTCGTCGATTATTTTTTGTAAGTCAAATTCTTGTCTCTTTGGAGTTATTAGTTTTTTCAAAACTTCTGCATTTGCTTCTGTTTGTTCGATTTCTCCCATTTTCATATTTTTCCAATTATTTTCTTTCATAATATATCTATGATTATATAGTTTATAAATGTTTCTATTTTGTCATTTTTTACAAAATATTGAAATACTAAAAAGCGAAAGAAATTAGATTACACTTTTGACACTTCTTTAGATATCATATAGAATAGTATATAATAGGTATATTTATATTCTCCTATATGGTTTTTAAAAGAAGTGTAATAAGTGTCTTTACCCTCGATAAGAGGTGTGACACTTTTGACACTTCTTTTTTTTTTTAGAAATATTCTGAAATAATTCTTACATTTTCCCAAATTCTTTCTTTTCCACCTTTTGCGATTAAATAGTTCGTATTTTTGGCAAGATTTCTGCCTAATTGCTCTTTGCTTAATCTTGGAACTTTCTTATTTTGACACCATTTTGAGTAGACCAAAAACATCATTTCCTTTGTTATTTTATTTCCATCTTCTTGAATCAAAACTTCTTCAACAAATGAAATGAGAGGATTATTTTGTCTATTCATAAGTTTTTTTATCTCTTTAGAATCTTTTTGATATGAAAATTTTCCTTTTTTTAATAATCTTTTCAATCCAATCAAAGACCAATTCAATAATCCACTCATTTCCTTTTCACTTGTTATAGATTCAAAAAGAAAATTATTTTGTTTATCTTCTTGTATCTGATTGTCGAAACAGAGAGGTATCCACCGTTCATAATAAGCATCATCGTTAATATCCTTTACATTGGGAATCATATTAGTTGCAAAGATATTTTTAGCATAAGTCACAAATTGGAAAGAATCCCCAAATTTATGTTCGGCTGTTATATATCCCCCTCCTGTTGCAATTTTAAAACCTCCCAAATCTTTTAAATCATCAGAAGATAGGTCATCATAGACATTAGAAAATTTATCTTTTAGGGAAGATAATGCAAATTTATCTTTGGATGCTATTCGATGTAGAGAAATTCCTGAAATATTTTTCTCACCTAAAAATTTAATTAAAATATTCAATAAAACCGTTTTTCCTGTGTTTTTCTCTCCGAAAAGAATTATTGCTTTTTTTATAAAATATCTTCTATATAAACAGAAACCGAACCATTCTTGAATAACTGGTAAGTCTTCAGGGTAACACACCTCTTCAAAGAATTTTAATATTTTTTCGATTTTTTCTTCAGGGTTGTAATTGATTGGGATTCTATTTTTGAAATAATATTTTGAATCAAATATTTTAAGTTTATTTTCTTTCAAATCAAACAACCCATTTTTTAAGCAAATTAAATTTATTGGTATATTATTAAAATCATCAATATCTATGGCAGTTTTTCTTTTAATTTTCTCGATTATCTCTTTTGAGATGTAATTAGAACAATTTTCGCCCAAAATTTCCTCGGTTTTTGTTTTGATTAATTCCCTTCCTCTCAGAGTATAGATTCCATCTTCAAATAAGAAAATTGTTTCATCCCTTTTCCCATATATAGTTTTAAAAACAAATTTTGTTAATAAATAATCAACGACTTTTGTAACTAATACTTTATCTTTATTCCTTTTATCTCCCTCTTCAAAATTTTCTTCTTCAGGAATATCTTCATTCTCAATTTTTACGTATTCATTAAGAACTTTGATTATTCCATTTCTTTTTTTCTTTTTTTGAAATTCAAGAACTTGAAATTCAAATAATCTTTCCATATCTTCTTTTTTCCCTTGAGAGAATATCCTTTCCATATCTTTTTTTGAGATAAAACAAGAATTATTCATCTTTCACCTCGTCAGCAGAAATTATCAATTCTTTTTTATACTGCATCTTTTCTGAAAATCTATCTTTGAAAGCGATGGAGTCTTCATCCACAGAGATAATTGTACAAGTGTAAGTTAGAATTTTTCCAAGAACATCTATTCTGAGAATATATTTACACCCTATTTTGAATTCCATTTTTGTTCTGTTTTATTTATCATTTTGTTTTTTTGAAATCGGTGAAGAGGATAAATCAAAGAAAGGTGAAAAACTAAGATTTTTTCACCGATTTCAAATAATATAATATTTTTATATTTATAAATATTTCTATTAATTTTCTAATAGTCAAAAGATATTAAGTCAAATAGAAACATTTATAAACTATATAATCAATAAAATAATATGAAAAAAACAATAGAAAAAAGATATATTCCAACACCTCAATATATTTTATCATTTTTTGATTTTCAAATAAATGAAGAGGAAAACCACAGATGAGATATAGAAGAATAAGAAAATGGGGAAACTCTTGGGTAATAATTCTCACGTCTTCCGATGCAAAAGATTTTCAAATTTATGATTCAGAAATAGATATAGAAAGTTCTCTCCTTAGATTTCAAAAAGAGAGAAAAAGAAAGGTGATAAATATTCCAGAAAAGAAATTAGAGGGGGTTCTATAACAATGAATATTTTTCAAAAGATTGGAGATTATATTGAAACAAAAAAGAAATTAAGAAAAAGTTTTGAAAATAAATATTGGAAACTTTCATCCACTGAAAGAATAGAATATGACTTGAAAAAAGAGGAGATAGAATCAACTCTTCCATTATTATCCCTTTTCATTGCGAAAATATCTTTTAGTATCCTAATTTTATTGATTTTTACGTCTATTTTATTTCCGAAAGATATATCTACAATTCAAATATTATTCAAAAGATTATTACACCTCTCTTTTGTGATGTTCTTTATCTTTTTGATAGGAGATATTTTAATATTCTTTGAATCTCTCATTTTTTTTCCAAAATTAAAACAAATCCAAAAAAGATTTGGATTAATTTCAAAAAGAGAGAAAACAGGAGAAACAGAAAGATGAATAATAAGGAAATTAAAAGATGATAGAGACTTTTCTGACTATTCCAATTCCTCGTTGGTTCTCCGCCTTTTTATTGGTCGCTCTGATTGGAATGTTAATCTATATTTTGAAATATAAAATAAAATGAACACAGAAACACAAAGAAGATTATACGAAACAATACTTGCTATGGAAAGAAGAATAAAAAAGAATTTAATGACAACAGAAAATGCAGAAGAATTAATTAGAGATGCTGAAAAATTATTATCCCAATCAGAAGAAATCAGAGAATCCAGAGACAAATGGAAAAAGAAATATGAGGAATTAAAAAAGCTACTATGAATAATGTAAAATGTAAAATATGTGGATTGAAAGGTCATTATAATAATACAATTATCACAGAATTTTGGGCATCAAGATTTTTAGAAATTCACATAAACAAAAGCAAAGATTGGATATATTCAAAAAATATTCATTATATTTGTAGGAAATGCCTTGTTGCTATACTTGATTCTCTAAAATTTGAATCATACAGAATTGAGGATTTATATAAACCACAAATTAAACAAAATGAAAATAGAAAAAATTAAATTTGGGGATAAAGTAAGAGATAAAGTAAGTGGTTTTGTAGGTATAGTAGTGGCTAAAACAGAATTTATTAATGGTTGTATTCAGTGGAATGTAATGCCGAAAGCAGGAAAAGACGGAAAGATGCCAGAAGAAATAGGAATTGATGAGGGAAGTTTGGAAGTAATTATTACGAAAATAAAGAAAATAAAGAAAAAAGATACAGGTGGAAGAATTACAAGAAATTTATGTAGGAGGAATTTTTAAGATGAATAAAATACAAAAAATAATAAAAAAAAATAATCTGATAATGCCAAAAGAAGTAACGAAAAAGCATG
>CAZPPL010000013.1:0-20088 GCA_964588465.1 uncultured Gammaproteobacteria bacterium | reverse complement strand
TCACAAACCCTTTGGGATTTGTTACAAGAAACTTCGGATCATCCGCGCACGTTATGTAAAATAATCAAAAATCTCTCTTATATTTTATTAGAAAAGATCTTTGGCAAATTATTTCAGGTCGAACATAACTTGTGAATTAAAATGTAAATAATAAAAATTATGAGTATTGAACGTATGGGCATGATGCCCCCGCAAGAAAAAGCATCAAATGAAAAAGAGGGCAATGAATCTTTAATTAATCAAGCGACATCTTTTGAAGATCTTGCCAAAATCATAGAAACAAATAACATATCAATCCAAGGATCGCAAGAAGTGTTTACGCCGGACATGCTAAAAAATGTTATTGCAAAAATCCAAAGTAGAGAATGGCCGTTGAACGCAGCGACAAGTCGTGATGGGTTTTGCACCAAGGTAACAGAGCTTCTTCAAACTGAAAGTAATGTTGATACGCTAAAACAAACCCTGGGTGACGTTGAAAATAAGCTAATGACAGAATCGTATGTGCAAGGTGCTTCAACGGACCATCCTCTTAATCGAAGACGGGACGAGAGGTTAAAGTGGAAAGAAAGGTTACAGCAAGATATTCAAAAGATGGAAACTGAAAGTGATGAAAAATAATTTGCCAAAAAGAATAATAAGGTAGAGAGATTTTTGATTACATCACATAACAGCGTATATCTGGCTACGGAAAATTGGCGTTAATTAAATCCTTAAGGAGTGCCAATTTTCCTCCGCCCAAATTTTCATCCCTTAGTTTGATGAGGATTTGGGTGGAGTTTGAAATACCAAGCGTTGTCTGATATTCAAAGTAATTCCGATAAAATCGGGATGAGAACTTCAGATATACGCGAACGTTATACGCAATTCAAAAAATATTTTTCTAATAGGTAAGATGATGATAGGCTTTCTAAAAAGGGGAATAAATTTGATTTTAAAAACAAACATTTTTATAGTCATTTATTTAAAAAATAAATTATGGAACATCTAATTGGTAAAATAACAACTGGTTGTAAAATTGCAAGAATGACAGTAAAACAACAAGCAAATTTCTTTATAAATAAAGGAATACCTGAAGAGTTCTTAATAAATGGAACTATAAATATAGCTATTTCTCCACTTGAATTTGAAGTTATAAATCCAGATTTTATTTTTAAAAATATAGAATGGAAAAAAGATTTCAAAGAAGATTTTAATTTAGTTAAAGTTAAAATTAAATTCGAAAATAAAATTCATAATGCTTATCTTTATAATCCAAAAAGAACAAAAAATCCTAAAACAATGGTAGAAATATTATCTAAATTTATTAATAATATTGATTATGGTAAAAGAATAGAATTAATAGTACCAAATGGAAAAATCAAATTTATAATTAATAAGGAAAGCCCGTTAGATGAATAAGAACGAAAAATATTTTTTGAACTCATTCCGCTTCGCTCCGATCCCGCTGTGCTCTTCTCTTTTCAGCCCTTCGGGGAATATAACAAGGATTATGAGGTTATGAAGTCTTGCAGACTTCTCCATCCAAATTACTCCCGTTGGTCGCAACTTCTCATATCCCTAACGTCATCAAAAATAAATTTTTAGACCTTACTAAAATCAAAGTTATGAATTTTGAAAGACCGCCACAAAATCATCCTGATGTAATAAAATCTCAGGTTGATAAAAGAATTTTAGCACAAAAAGAAGCAGACATGCGCGATCTTTTTCGTAGTTCTGATTCGCCTCTTGAGGTCATCATCGCTGAAATGCAAACAGATGAGTTCAAGAGTGTGGCAGGTGAAGACATAGCAAACAAAACAATTGAACAACTGCGAAATATTACCTACAAAGACGAAGATGATTTTGTGGCTAAAGTATTTGAAATTGCCATGCCAGTATTGGAAATTACTCAAAAAGGAAAGATAGATGCCTACAAGCAAGAAGGGCGCGACATGTATACAAAGACAGATGTAGAGACGGTTGTTTCAGCTATCAAAGAAAGTGGTTCTAAAAAAATATATGTCATTGGTAATGTAGGTTCAGGTAAAACAACATTTGCAAGAGAAGTATCGCGTGAAACAGGCTTTAAAAATATTGACGTAGATCGATGGTTTCAGATTTTTCGTCAAGAACAGAAACGCGAAGCTGCCGACTTGTCAGAGTTATTAAAATATATTCTGCAAAAAGAAAAACCTCCATACATAATTAATCATGCTGATCTCTTACGACAAAATCTTATTAAGGACGCGGACATGGTGGTTTATCTTAATCCTAAAAAAGGCGAGCTATTGAAAAGTCGGCAACTTCGCTCGGAAAATGGCGCTGAGGGAGAATGGCAAACAGTAAGTAAGGATGAATATGATAATATCGCCAAGAAAAACACTGAAGCATTTAAAAACATAGGGGGAGCTTTAAAACACCATGACGAAAAATCTGGAACATCGATTAGAGTGCTAAAAATGAACGATTAATTTCCAATACTGGCATTAAGTTTTGTGTGTTAAAAAAGGGGTCTAAAAATTTACATCCGATAGCAAAGTATATGAGGTTCAAAAAAATGCGTTATTAACTTTTAAAGGTTGCACTTTTTCTTTCACCTACTAAAACGATTTATTTATAAACTAATCTTGATACAATATTATTATGAGTAAAAACAATTATGTTTCTACCAACAAAGAATGGTGGGAAAAAATGGTCAAAGACGAATGTGGTTTTACAAAACCGTGGCTAGATTTAGACTTAAAAGTTCTCCAAAAACTTGCCAAGGGAGAATTAAAAAATCCACCTGAGCTACTAAATAAGATGTTTCCTATTAGTGTACTTTCTAATGTCAAAGACAAAGATGTTTTATGTCTTGCATCTGGAGGTGGACAACAATCAGCAGTTTTTGGTTTGCTCGGAGCGAGAGTAACAGTTATTGATATCGCAGAAGGACAACTTGAAGGCGATAAAAAAGCCGCTGCTCACTATGAATATGAAGTTAAAATAATTCAAGGAGATATGAGTGATCTCTCAATGTTTAGAGATAATTCTTTTGATTTTGTCTATCAAGCTCCATCAATGGCATATATACCAGATGTAAAAAAAGTTTATTCTGAAGTTGCTCGTGTTTTAAGGAGTGGTGGATTATATTGTGCCGACGCTCAGAACCCACAATCTCAATTCATCGATGAATTATCTTGGGATGGCAGAGGATATCGTATTTCTGTACCATACGCTGTAAGAGAAAAACAGAGATCAGAAAATGAAAATGTCCTTGAATATCGGCATTATTTAGATGAAATTTTTAACGGATTAATTGAATATGGTTTTATAATTGAAAAAGTAGAGGAAATGCCTGCAGATTTTTATCAAGATAAGAAATTAAAATCAGGAAGTTGGGAACATTCTTTATCATATTGCCCTGGTTGGTTTGCTATTTTAGCAAGAAAAAAGTAACAAGATTTTTTGAAAAATGAAATTCACCCCTAACCCCTTTTTCATTTTTAAAAACCGAAAAAATAAAATTTATAAAAAATAAACGAAAGCCTATCTGAATGAATAAGAACGAAAAATATTTTTTGAATTCACTACGCTACACTCCGCGTCACGCTGCACTTTCACGCCACTTCGTTTCGTTCCCCCCTCGTATAACAAGGGATATACGGTTCAGCCCTCGGCTCGAGTTTCACCTAAATTTTTTTTCCGCTACGCTATAGAAAAATTTCGTATATCCCTAACGTTATATTCAATATTATTTTTGCTCCTTAACGATAAATTTATAACCATTCAAATTTAACTTATATTATATGGCATCAAAAGCCCTTATACTTATAGATTTTGAAAAAGAATGGACTGATAAAAGTTCAGATTATTTTGTTGGCGATATTTCTGATTTAATTGAAAGAACTAACAAACTTATTGATTTTTGCAGAAAAAATAATTACAAAATAATATTCACTACGCATATCGAAAAAGACTCAGATGGCATTTTTGCTGAAAATTCAGAAAATGTTAAAATTATTGATGAAATCAATAAACAAGATTCTGATGTGCTTATCAAGAAAAATAAAATCAGTCCATTCTATCAAACAGATTTAGATAAGCATCTTGAAAAAATTGATGAAATAGTTATTTGCGGAATTTTAACAAATTTATGTGTGAGAAGTTTGGCTCAAGATGCTTATGATAGGGATTTCAAAATCACAATTATCAAAGATTGCTGTCGGGCTTTTGATAAAGAAACACATGAATTCACAATTAAAGATTTGAAAGAAACAAGAGAAGAAATTGAATTCTTAAATTTGAATGAATTTGTTAAATGAACGGGGCAAAAATAATACTCTAAAATTTTCTTTCGGAACGTTGCACTAAATTTCGGCCCTCCAGATTTGCAAAACATTACATGTACTGATATATTGAAAGTCAGTTATATAATAATTTTTTATAATTTAAAGCGTTTTCAAGAAATATGATTTACAAAAAAAAGCCACAAAATTTTAACTCAAAATTTGATGTAGTTAGTTGTTTTGTGCAATATAATGGAGAAATTCTGTTACTCCATAGACAAGATTATAAACCAGAAGGCAATACTTGGGGCGTTCCTGCTGGAAAAGTTGATGATGGAGAAACTATTTCGGAAGCAATGATTAGAGAAATTCAAGAAGAAATTGGATTTGTATTGTCTTCTTCGCAGCTTTCTTATTTTGAAAAGGTATATGTGAGGTATCCTGATTATGATTTTATTTATCATATATTTAATACAGAATTAGATCAAAGACAAAAAGTCACTATTAATCGTACAGAACATAAAGATTTTAAATGGATTCTCCCAAAAGATGCTTTGAAAATGCCTTTGATTCAAGACTTAGATGCATGTATAAAATTGTTCTATAAATCTTAACTAATTGATTTTCAGTCTAAGGTGGTGCTATATTATTATTTCACTGCGTTTTGTTCAGATTACTTCATAAAGTATATATGATTTAGGGTGGGTGAGATTCATACTTAATTGAAAATAATATCTAATAAATATAATAAATTATCATATGAAAAACAAAGAAAAATATGATTTTCAATATTGTCAAAAAATAGTTGTTTTTTCAAAAGACTTGAAAAAGGTTTTGCTATGTAAAAGAAAAGGGGAAGACGACTATAATGGAATATATTCTTTTATTGGAGGAAAAATGGAAATATTTGATAAAAATATTGTCGCTGCGATGCAAAGAGAGAAAAACGAGGAAGTTGGAAAAAATTTTAAAATTAAACTCTATCATGAATTTTCAAATAACTTACTTTTTGTAAAGAAGAGTGGTGATCATATAATTTTGCCTCATTATTTCGCTAAATATTTAGAAGGAGATATTAAATTAAACGAAGAATACTCAGAATATAAATGGGTTACAATAGAAAATTTAGATGATTTTGAACCAAAAATTGAAGATATACCAAAATCAGTAAATAAATTATTAAAACTTTATAAGATAATAGCGGATGAAGATTTCGATATAATTTAATAGGGAATTTAAAGTTTTAAATATTTATTTGATTAATTCTTTTTTATTAAAATTTTTATAATTAATTATAACTTTATAGTAGTTGTAATATGTGTATAGCGATTTGCTTGAGCAACGTTTGGAAATAAAAATATGGAAATTGAAATAAGAGCTAAAATAGATAATATAGAAAATATTGAACAAAATATTATCCAGCTTGGAGCTAAACTATTGAAAAAGGTAAAACAGATTGATGAATATTTTGGAGAAATTAGTCTATATAAAAAAATAGGCTATTCTTTTTTGATGCGTGTACGTGATGAAGGAGATAAAAAATTTATGACTTATAAAAGTGCTAAGTCTGGGAAAGATGGAGTTTGGGAAGAATACGAACTGGAAATAGATAATTCTAAAAAATCAGTAGGAATGCTTGAGGCGATGGGTTTGGAAAAAATTATAAAACTTAGTAAGTATAGAAGAGAATACAAATTAGATGGCCTAATAATTTGCTTAGATACTATTAATGATTTAGGTAATTTTATTGAAATAGAATCTCTACAAGATGAAGACATTGATAAAAATAGATTAAAGAAGATCATGCGGAAATTAAATATCAAGGAGAATCAGATTATAAATAAAGGTTATGTAACTATTTTACTCCTAAAAAATAATTCACCTTATTCAAAATATATTGTTAATTAGAAATCTATTTAAATCAATGATAATTTATTAGCACTATGAATACGAAAGATTTAAAAATAAAAGTGAAAAGTATTGTTGAGAAAGCCACTGCTCTTAAGAATAAGCATATTGATGATAAAGATATACTGGTAAATTATGCTTGTATTTTTTCTCAAGATAATGGGGAATATGAAGAATTGCTTAGAGTGGTACGAAAGATTGGAAAAGTTATTAAAAATACGCCAACCGGTTTGTTGTTTAACATTAAACCACTCAAAACTATCTCTGGAATTTTAAAATTGTTAAAAATTCGTATTCCTGATTCCGCCCGAACTGAACTTGGTGATGCCGATTTCACTGTTTCTAATTTTTCTGATTTTGAGAAAAGATATTTACCTCAGTTAGAATTTAAAAAAATACAGAAGGTAGGTTTTTATATGATTGAACTCATGGACTCTAATTTTGATGTATTAGTCTATTTTTCAAACCCTCCTTTAGATAAACAATTAAATGTCCAGTAGTGTTGACTTATTAGTGCGTCGCGTTCCCCCTATTCTTGTTAAGCTTCTTAATTCCTCTAATACTTAGCTTAAGGCCAAATCTCTCCCATATTTACCAGTGGTGGGTTACAGTGCTATTATATTACTATTAACATTACACATTCTGGAAGATAATATTTAATTTACTCTTAGGCCCTAACCTAAAATTTTAATAAATATATGATCTTTTTTTATCAACATTATGAAGATAGCCATAATTTCAGATATACATGAAAATTTTCACAATCTTATTTTATTCCTGGAACAAGTTAAGCAGTATAATGTAAAGAAAATCATATTCTTAGGCGATTTTATGAATAATGCTATTGCTAAAATATTGGCCAGTTCAGATATTCCAGTTATTGCAATTTGGGGAAATAATGATGGAGATAAAGTTGCTATAACCAAAACTTCACTATCTAAACAGAGTAAGATGAGTATTGGGTCTACCACCTATGATTTTTTAGAGATTGATAAGAGAAAGATTTTTATTACCCATTATCCGCTTCTAGCAAAACCAATGGCGAAATCAGGAGAATTTGATGCTGTGTTTTACGGGCATGATCATAAAAAAAACTTGTATAAAATTAATGATTGTATAATTGTTAATCCTGGAGAGATATCTGCTCATATAACCGTTGGAGTAGCTAAAACAGATAAATTCAAATTTTCTCTTGATTTTACAGCTTCAAAAATTGCTTTATGTCAGCTGGGGAATTATTGTGCTTGTAGAAAAATAATTATTTCTTCTGATTTAGCTTGAGTTTGTTTTTGGGGTATTTATGTTAAGAAGCCTTTCTTTAAATATAATTTCTCTCAACTTGTTTAACTATCTCCTCAAATGTTTATTTCAAGCATCATAGCCTATTCAGATTACAGACAATCCAACTAAAATTTATTTTTAATTTATAATCTAATAAGATGTTTGACAAAAAAGAGTTATGTAAATTTCTAGTAAAAGCAAAAAAGTTTACTTATGCGGCTGGGGACTTAGCTAAAAAAATTGTTAATGATGATAAATCTACGACTTTAACTTTTGAGAGTGGTGATTGGAGATATCATGATAATTATTTCGGAGGTGAGCCTTATGGTGGTAGAGAAGTTGTATTTTTTAAAGACAATCCTATCTATATTATGGCTTATTATGGTCAAGTTGATGACTCTATCGTTGATATTCATCCGGTGTATATATTTTTAATGGAGGCTTTACAGCTGATATCGGAAGATTGGCCGTATCGTGGCCCTAGGAATTATAATCGTGGAAGTTTATCGTATAGAAACAGCTTTACCAGCGAAGTTGATAATTTTTTTGGAAAAGAAATCATTTCAAAAAATGGAAAAGAAATCTATCAAGCTAGATATATTGGAGGTTTGGTGAACGAACGGTAAGAATAATAAATTTTATATTAACCAATAGTGTATATTAGTCCTAAGAAATTTAGAATTGGTCGTTTGGCTCAGTTGGTTAGAGCGCCGCGTTCACATCGCGGAGGTCAGTGGTTCAAATCCACTAACGACCACCAAAATTATAAATATTTGTTTTTACCCCAATACCTTAGCTTAATAGTTACACTTTTTAAATTATTTTGAGTGTGTTAATATTAAATTGTAGTTTATTATTAGGAAATTATTCATCAAAATATGAAATTCTTTATTCGCTTAATTGTTAATTCTCTATTTTTATTAATTGCTCCTTTTATTCTTAGTGGTATTGCTATTGCCAACTTTTGGTCGGCTTTAATAACGGCCTTATTTTTGGGAATTGTTAATGCCATTATTCGTCCCCTTTTTATTATTTTAACCTTACCTATAAATATCATAACTTTAGGCCTGTTCACTCTGGTAATTAATGGTTTATTAGTTTTATTTGTAGCTAGTTTTGTGAAAGGATTCTATGTCAGCGGTTTAGGATCGGCTATTATTTTATCTTTATTTTTATGGCTTGGTTCTTGGCTAAGTAACTATCTTTTGCGTGATTAACATTATTTTTATTATTTTTTGATTCAAATTTTATTTCTATGCCCTCAATATTTCTATATAATACTTTAAGTAGAAAGAAAGAAATATTTAAACCTATTAAGCCCAGACAAGTTGGTCTGTATACTTGTGGTCCAACCGTTTATAATTATGCTCATCTGGGTAATTTGCGTACCTATTTGTTTGAAGATTTTTTAGTTCGGATTTTAGAATATAATAATTATAAAGTTAAACATATTACCAATATTACTGATGTGGGTCATTTAACTGGTGATATGGATATGGGAGAGGATAAAATGGAAAATAGTTCTCGGCGGGAAGGGAAAAGTGCTTGGGATATTGCCAAGTTTTATACCAAAGCTTTTAGAAATGACTTAAGGCTCTTAAATATTAAAGAACCTAGTCAATGGTGTCGGGTAACGGACAATATTCCTGAACAGATTGCTCTAGTTAAAACTTTGGAAGATAAAGGATATACCTATCAGACCAGCGATGGGATATATTTTAATACTGCTAAACTTAAAGATTATAATAAACTTAGTCATTTGCCTTTAGCTAAATTGAAAGAAGGAGCTAGGGTGGAGAAGAACGAAGAAAAGAAGAATCCAACAGATTTTGCTTTATGGAAATTTTCCCCTGCTAAGCTTAAGCGTCAAATGGAATGGGATTCTCCTTGGGGAATAGGTTTTCCAGGTTGGCATATTGAATGTTCTGCTATTAGTTTAAAATATTTAAAAGGAGAATTAGACATTCATTGTGGAGGCATTGATCATATTAATATTCATCATACTAATGAGATTGCTCAATCTGAAGCTGCTACTGGTCATAAATTTTTTAATTATTGGTTACATGGTGCTTTTTTAAATATTAATGGTGGTAAAAAAATGGCTAAAAGTGCGGGTAATTTTTTAACCCTAGTCCATGCTCTAGAGGTTAGAGGAATCAATCCTTTAGCTTACCGTTTTACTGCTTTACAAGTACATTATCGTAAACCAATGGAATATAGTGTTAGGGGAATTAAGCAGGCTGAAAAAGGTTTGAATAGTTTACTAAGACAGGTGGCAGCTCTGGGTGATAAACTAGGGAGAATTAATAAAGAGTATAGATATAAGTTTTTATTAGCTATAAATGATGATTTAAATATGCCCCAAGCTTTAGCGGTAACAGCAAAATTATTAAAATCAAAATTAATTGCTTCAGATAAATTGGCTACTATCTTAGATTTTGATAAAGTTTTAGGTCTAAGATTAGATTCGGCTAAAAAATTAGTTAAGATTGATTTAACTATTGATAAATTACCTTTATCTGTACAGAAGTTGATTATGGCTCGTGAGCAGGCTAGAGCTCATAAGGATTGGATGGAGGCTGATAATCTGCGAGCTAAGATTGAAATGGCTGGCTATTTGATTGAAGATCAAAAAGGTTCATATCGGATCAGTAAAATTAAATAAATTTTTATATTTTATGACTCTTTATATAAATACTAGCTCCCACAGTGAAATTATTATTGCTTTGCGTTCTGGTAGTAAAATTATAACTCAAAAAAAAATAATAGCTCCTCGTCATCAAGCAGAAAAATTAGTTCCAGCAATAGATTCTCTCTTGAAAGCTAGAAAGGTAGAACTTAGTGATTTAGAAAATATTATAGTAGCTAACCAAGGGGGGAGTTTTACCGCTCTACGTATTGGAGTGATTACTGCTAATGCCTTGGCTTATGCCTTAAGAATACCAGTGATAGCTGAGCCCAGAACTAGATCTAAAATTAAAAAATTTACTGATTTTAATATTGTGGAACCGATTTATAGTAGTGAACCTATCATCGGAACTGCTAAAAAGTTCGGATTATAGGCTTGTGTATTACTTGTTTAAAACTATCTAATAATTTTTTTAAATTATTCTTTTAAGAAAGACTACTTGTTGATAAGTAGTTTTTCTATTTATTTTTTAGCTTATATAAGAGAAAATAATAGGGTTGACCCTAGGGGAGTAGTGGTGTATAATAATATGTATCAGGTGAAATGTGGGGAATAGAGGTGAAACTTTGCTTGTCATCATCACTATTTCCCGAAATTATTTTATTCTTATGTTCATCGGCGAATACAATCATAATTTAGATGATAAAGGTCGCTTAGCAATACCGGCTAAGTTTAGAACCGCTTTGAAAAAAGGAGCAGTAGTAACCAAAGGTTTGGACAACTGCTTGTTTTTGTATCCGCTACAACAATTTGAAAAGATTGCTGCTAAATTTGCTGCTTTACCAATAAGCCAAGCTAGAGCTCGAGCCTTTACTAGACATATGTTAGCTGGGGCAATGGATGTGGAATTTGATAATCAAGGGCGAATAACTTTACCAGAATATTTACGTCGTTTTTCAGGGCTAAAAAGAAAAGTAGTTATCACTGGTTTATATAATCATTTAGAGATATGGGAGGAAACAGCTTGGAATAAGTATAAGACTACAGCAGATAAAAATAGTAATGCTATTGCTGAAGAATTGGGAGATTTAGGAATATAATTTATTTTTTATGGATTATTTTCATGTTCCGGTTATGTTGAAAGAAGTCCTGGAATATTTACAACCGCAAGTTGGTCAGAAATTTATTGATGGTACTTTAGGGAGTGCTGCTTATACTTTAGCTCTAGCTGAAACGGTTGGTAAATCAGGAAAAATTCTTAGTATTGATCTGGATGCATTAGCCATTGAACATGCCAAGGCTAAAATAAAAGAGCGAAAATTAACTAATATAATTTTAGTATCTGGTAATTTTAAAAATATAAAAAAGCTGGTTGACGATAATTTTCCTGTTGGTACTAAATTTGCTGGTTTAGTACTAGATTTAGGTCTATCTTCAGCTCAATTAGCCGATAATTCAAGAGGCTTCTCATTTAAAGGAGAGCGTCCCCTGAATATGTCTTTCGGTGCTGATAATGAAAAGTTGACTGAACAAATTGTTAATCAGTATTCACTCCTAGAATTAACCAGAATTTTTCAAGAATATGGACAGGAACGTTCAGCCTATCGTATTGCCCAAGCGATTGTAGCTAGCAGAAAAGTTAAGGCTATAAAAACTACTGCTGAGTTGGTAAAAATAGTTGAGCAGGCTGTTCCTCCTCGTTATCATCATAGAATTCATCCAGCTACTAAAGTTTTTCAAGCTTTACGTTTAGAAACTAATGAAGAATTAAGCGCTTTGTCCTCAGTTTTACCAGCAGCACTAGAAGTATTAGAGCCCCAAGGACGTTTAGTAATTATATCATTTCATAGTGGTGAAGATCGTTTAGTTAAAAGATTTTTTAAAAATAATGCTAGTCTACAGATTCTAACCAAGAAACCCCTAAGACCAAAGGATTCCGAAGTGAACCTTAACCCTAGAGCTCGTAGTGCAAAATTGCGCGCAGCCATATTTCAAGCTAATAATTTTTAAATTAAGTATATAGTTCAATTTTAATATAGTTCAATTTTAATTCTTATGACTAAAATTATCCACGGTAAAGTTAGTTCTTTTAACACCCCGCCTAAGCACAGGTCTTTCAATCTGAGATATTTTAATGCTCTATTATTCACCACTTTGCTTGGTTTAGGAGTCTTTTATTTAGTCCTCATTAATAATTTAACTGTGCAAGGCTTTGTTCTACAAAAACTAACTACTCAAGTAACTAACTTATCTAATACTAATATGAATATCCAAGAACAGCTCAATGCCGCTCAATCTTTCCCAGCTGTAAATGCTCGTTTACCGAAATTACATTTAGTTGCCGCCAATGATGTACAATACTTAGCCGTTCATGGATCTATAGTTGCTAAACGATAATTTTTTATGTGGCGTAATTCTAATAATCAATCACAGGCCATTAAAACTCAGATCAGTATTAATCGCTGGCGTTTAATCGTAGCGATTGTTTTTTTATTTGCTGGAGTTTTAATCTATAGGTTATTCACTCTGCAAATTACTAGGAACCATATTTATACTGTTATGGCAACTAATCAGCAACGATTCTTTAGTAGATTAGCCCCAAAACGTGGAAATATCTATTTTACCGCTAATGTTAATGGCAAAGAAATCCTTTATCCAGCAGCAACTAATCGAGAATTTGCAGTTTTATATGCCGTTCCTAAAGATATAAAAAATCCACAAGTGTTGGCAAAAAAGTTCTATGAATTTTTTGATGAACCCAAACTTAAAGCAGCTCTAATGGCTAGTATCGCTAGTTCTACTCCAGCCACTAGTACTCCAGCGATAACTAGTATTGCTACTTCTACTAGGCAGAAGTTAATTGCTGGATACTTAAAACATTTTAATAGACCTGAAGCAGTTTATGATTCTTTAAGTAATAAAGAGTTAGATGATGAAGGTATCTTAAAATTGTATGCTTTTCTAGCCAGCTCTACTTCTACGCCAATTTCCGTTCATAGTTTAAAATTAAAAGATAATTTTATCGTTTATAAGCGGTCTAGTAGTAGTGCTTCTGTAGTTTTAAATATTCCGGGTATAGGTTTTCATTTAGAACAACGACGTTATTATCCCGAGAATAGTATTGGCGCTCATGTTTTAGGTTTTACTAGTTATGTTAATGGAATTGGCCAAGGTCACTATGGACTGGAAGGATTTTTTAATTCTGAGTTATCTGGTAAATATGGTTCAATTCGCTCTGATCGAGGAGCAAAAGATGGAGTTATTATCGCCGATGAACGTAAATATGTTAAACCCATTAATGGTGATGATTTGATATTAACAATCAATCGTAATGTAGAGTCAATGGTTTGTGCTAAATTAAAACAAGGAATAAAAAAATATCAAGCCACTGGAGGTTCAGTTATTGCGGTTAGTCCACATACTGGAGCTATTATAGCGATGTGTTCTTTTCCCACCTTTAATCCTAATGATTATCGGGATGTTAGCAATATTAGTGTTTATAATAATCCCGCTCTACTTTATCAGTATGAGCCGGGTTCAGTGTTTAAAGCTATGACTCTATCTGCGGCTATTAATGAAGGCAAAATAACTCCTAATACTGTTTATCATGATGCGGGAGAAATTTTGATTCCTGGTTGGCCAACTCCGATTAGAAATTCTGATTATTTTACTCATGGCGGACACGGAACAACCACTATGACTACGGTATTAGATTATTCCTTAAATACTGGTGCCATTTTCGTTATGCGTCAGATTGGTCAAAAAGTTTTTACTAAATATGTAGAGAAATATGGCTTTGGTCAAAAGACTGGCATTGAATTAGGGGCAGAAAGTCCTGGTGATATTAGTAGTTTATTACAAAAAAAAGTTCCTCAGATAGATGCGGCTACCGCCTCTTTTGGTCAAGGTATAGCTGTCACCCCCTTGCAAATGGTTATGTCCTATCAAGCTATTGCCAATGGTGGTGTGCTAATGAAACCTTATGTGGTAGAGGCTATTGTTCATAATGGGAAGAGAGAAAACACCATGCCACAAGAAGTTAGGCGGGTGATTACCCCTAAAACTGCGGATACCATTTCTGGAATGCTAGTTAATGTATTAGATTTTGGTCGGGGCAAGAAAGGATTTATTCCTGGTTATTATATTGGTGGTAAAACTGGTACTGCTCAAGTAGCTGATAAAGGAGGTTATAGTATTACTAAATATTTTCATACTTTTGTAGGTATTGCTCCTATTTCTAATCCAGTTTTTGTGATGATAGTCAAATTAAATAGTCCGCATACTGCCTGGGCGGAAGAATCAGCTTTACCGCTTTGGAGAAATATTGCTAAATTTATGTTAAATTATTATCAGGTACCTAAAACTAGAGCTCAATAGAAACTAAAATATATAAAATATTATGTTACGTAGAATATTACAATTTAAATTAAAATTATTAGCTTCAATAATTTTAAAAAGATATAAGCCGATTGTCATTGGTATCACTGGCTCGGTCGGTAAAACTAGCACCAAGGAGGCAGTTTATACAGTTTTACGCAATCATTTTATAGTTCGTTTGAGTCCTAAAAACTATAACAATGAGTTAGGTCTGCCCTTGACTATTATTGGAGCTGATTCTGCGGGTCGTAGTTTAGGGCCTTGGGTAAAAGTGATAATGGGAGCAATTAAATTAATTCTAATTAGAGATAAAAAATATCCGCAAGTATTAATTTTAGAAATGGGAGCTGATCGTCGTGGAGACATAGCCTATTTAACTAGTATTGCTCCTCCAATGATTGGCATAGTAACCGATATTAGTCGTGCCCATTTGGAATATTTTTCTAGTTTAGCTAATATTCAGAAAGAAAAGCAAGTCTTAATTGAGAATATTAACAGTAGTAATCATCGTAGTTTAGCAGTTTTAAATTATGATAATCAGTTAACTAGGAATATAGCTAGTAAGGTTAAAGTTCTGACTTATGGACTGCAGGATGGGGCTGATTTACAAGCACAAGATCTAGTTTTTAATTTTAGTAAAGGAGATTATGAGTTATTAGGACTTAATTTTAAATTAAATTTTCAAGGATCAGTGATACCCGTATTTATGTCCAAAGTAATGACCGAAAGTGCGGTTTATGCTGCTTTAGCCGCTATAGCAGTTGGTATTCATTTTAATTTTAATTTAGTAGAGATAGCTAAATCTTTAAGTAATTTTAGTATGCCACCAGGCAGAATGAATATTATTCCTGGTATTCACCAAACTTTTTTAATTGATGATACCTATAATTCTTCACCCGTTTCTACTTTATCTGCTCTTGATATTTTAGGTCGGATTAAAATAGATGAGGAGGCTAATAAATATGCTATTCTCGGTGATATGTTGGAAATTGGTAATTATACAGAAACTGGACATCGTTTAGTTGGGACAAAGGTTGTATCGGCTGGTATTGAACACCTAATTGTGATTGGAGAAAAATCGCAACATATTATTAGCGGAGCAAAAGAAGCTGGTTTAGCTGATGATTATATTTTTCATTTCAATAAGGCCGAAGAAGTCGCCCCTTTTTTACATAATAAACTTAAAGCGGGTGATGTGCTCCTAATTAAGGGTTCACAGAAAATGAGAATGGAAAAGATAGTTAAGGCTCTTATGGTTGAACCAGATAGAGCTAAAGAGTTGCTGACTCGGCAAGGGAAAGAATGGTTAAATAATTAAAGTCTCTGTTAATTCAGAGATTTTTGTTTTATACTGATTTTATATGCTTATTCTTATTCTAGGTGGTCGCGGTAATTTAGGTACCCAACTAACTAACATATTTTTGCCTGATTATGAGACAGTCTCTTTAGATCAAGAAGATTTAGATGTTTTAGATTTTGTCTTATTACGGACTAAAATAAAAGAATTAAATCCCGAAGTTATTATCAATGCGGTAGCTTTTAATGATGTAGATGGTTGTGAAGATAAGACTAAATATGTATTAGCTTTGAAGCTTAATAGTGAGCTTCCAGCTCAGTTAGCTGATTTTTGTTTAGAGCAGGGAATAGTTCTTATACATTATTCTTCAGACTATGTTTTTAATGGAACAAAATTAAAGACTTCTTTCACCGAGCAAGAAACTCCAAATCCAGTTAATAAGTATGGTGAGAGTAAGGCTCAAGGAGAGTGGGAGATTTTACGTCGAGCTGACAGAGGATTAAAATACTACTTAATTCGCACTTCAAAGCTTTTTGGGCCTGCTGGACTCAGCACTAAAGCCAAGCCTAGTTTTTTTGATATTATGTTGGACTTAGCCCAGAAAAGGACTGAATTAAGTATAGTGAATGAAGAATTGAGTTGTTTTACTTATACTCTTGATTTAGCTAAAGCTACTAGACGTTTATGGGAAGTAAAAGTCTCTTGGGGTATTTATCACCTAATCAATGAAATTCCGGCTACTTGGTATGAGGCGGCTAAAGAATTATTTCGTTTAAAAAAACTGCTTATTAATATTAGGGCGATTAGAAGTGAGGATTTATTACGAGTTGCCCGTCGTCCTAAATTTTCAATTTTAGAAAATACTAAGGTTAAGAAATTACGTAATTGGCGTGAAGCCTTAAAAGAATATCTAAATAATTGATATTTCTAGTTAATACTTTTTTACTTTTTAATTCTTAATAAAATAAATATGCGAGGAATAATTTTATCTGGTGGTTCTGGCACCCGTTTACGACCCCTCACTAAAATAAGTAGTAAACAATTATTACCGATTTATAATCGGCCGATGATTTATTATCCCCTTAATACTTTAGTACAAGCGGGAATTAAAGAAATTTTAATTATTGTCTCTCCAGAGCGAGCTGGTGATTATCTTAATTTATTGGGATCAGGGAAACAGTTTGGAGTAAAATTTACTTATGAAATTCAAGATCGTCCCGAAGGTATAGCCCAGGCTTTTATTATTGGACAGAATTTTATTGATCAGGAAAATGTTGCCCTAATTTTAGGAGATAATATCTTTGAAGATAATTTTGCTACAGTTATTAAAGAATTTACAGCTGGAGCCAAAATCTTTGCTAAACGAGTTACTAATCCTTCTAGATTCGGAGTGGTAAAATTTAATAAGCAGAACCAAGCAGAAAAAATTGTAGAAAAACCTAGTAAATATTTAAGTGACTATGCAGTAACTGGTTTATATCTCTATGACTCTAGAGTAGTTGATATTGCCAAGAATATAAAACCTAGTGCTCGCGGAGAATTAGAAATTACGGAAATAAATAATTGGTATCTGGACCATCATGAATTGGCTGTGGCCTTAGTTAATGGTGAGTGGTTAGATGCTGGAACTTTTGATAGTTTATTAAGAGCTCAGAATTTAGCTAAAGAAAAATTAGCCGCTAAAATGATTATATGAAATTAGTTATTGGTTTTTTAAGCTATAAAGAATATAGTGCTAAATATTTAGCTAAATTTTTACCCAGCCTGGAATCAGCTTTAGGATTTTTGACTCCAGATAATTATCAAGTCTATGCTTTTGACAATAGCCCTATTGACCATAGTCGTAATCGTTTGATTATAGAGAGTTGGAACCAAAAAGCTAATAATTCTAGTTCAACCCATTTAGTAGTTGAATATTTTACTCGCCAGACTAATTTTGGTTTTAGTCGAGCTTATAATATTTTAATTAATAAAGCGATTAAAGTCGGAGCGAAATACTTTTTTATGATTAATCCTGATACTTTATTAGATTCTCAATCTATTCAAAAATTATTTAATACTTTAGAACAGCACTCAGAATTAAGTGTAGCTATTCCCAAGATTTTACATTGGGATTTTATTAATGATAAAAAAACGAAGATTATTGACTCTTTGGGTTTAACTTTAAAATTAGGCTTACAATTTTCAGATTTAGGACAAGGAAGAGAAGATAGCAGTGATTTATATCAAGCTAAAATTATTGGTCCCTCTGGGGCCGCAGCCCTATTTCGTTTAACAGATTTATTACAAATAAGAGAACCAGATAATTTTGGGTGTCCTAAATATTTCTTTGATGAACGTTTTTTCATGTATAAAGAAGATTGTGATTTAGCTTATCGTTTGTTTTTAGCTGGGCTTAAAACGCAGTTAATTCCTGATGCTATTATTTATCATGATCGTACTGCATCCACTCTAGGTTTGAGCTTGTTTAAAAGAATAAAGGAACGAAAAAAGAAAAATCAAGATCTTAAAATTTGGTCTTTTAGTAATCAGCATTTTATTTTTATTAAATATTGGAAGACTCAGAATCTATTTAATCGTTTTTTTATCATTTTATATGTCTTTTCAATGTTTATATTCTCTTTAGTTTTTGAGCCATCTAACTTAAAACAATATTTTTATATTTGGAAAAGATTTAAATAATTTTTTTTTGTTTTATTCATCAGTCTTGCTGGATTCAAGTTTTAGCGCAAATTTTGACCGATAGTTAATTCATAAAAACATTCTAATGGAGTAAGAAAATTAAGAGTCTTCCTCGGCCGAGAGTTAAGCCTTTTTTCTGCTTTGCGGATAGCCGATAAGGATACAGTTCTAAAATCAGTTCCTTTAGGGAAATATTGTCTGATTAATCCATTAGTATTTTCGTTGGTTCCTCTTTGCCAGGGGGAATGGGGATCAGCAAAATATACTTTAATTTTAGTTTCTTTAGTAAATAATTTGTGTTGAGCCATTTCTATCCCTCGGTCATAGCTTAGTGTTTTAACAGATTGTTTGGGAATACCTTTAAAGGCTAAAGCAAAAGCCGCAGAAACCGAAAGAGCATCTTTTCTTTGGAGAGGTGCTAGTAATGTTAATCTCATGGTTCTCTCTACTAAGGTCCCGAGAGCACTCTGATGCATTTTTCCAACAATTAAATCGCCTTCCCAATACCCAGGAACAATTCTACCCTCCGCTTCCTGAGGACGCTCAGAAATACTAATAATATCCTTCATCCCCAGTCTTCTGGAATGAATCACCTTTCTATCCAATCTCAATTTTCTCTCTTGTCTGAGCCCTCTCATCAGTTCTTTTTTGAGTTCCCCTCGGGGTAAACAATATAGATATTGATAGATACTTTCAGGTGAGATACGCATAGTCATATCATTAGCATAATCTAGTTTTAATCTTTCAGCAATTTCTTCTAGTGACCATTCTTCTCTTAATTTAGATTGGACATATTTTAATAGCTGTTCATTTTTAACTAACTTCTTATTTCAACCTTGTTTTCTTTTATTTTCATTAGCTATTTCTTGATCCTTGATGGCACTATAGCACCAACGTTTCACTATTATTTGTTTGTGGACTTCATTACTGATAGAAGAAACCTGGCGATTGAGTATGATAGCTATAATTGAAAAACTTTCTTTGGCAAATATTCCTTGGCTGATTTGTTACCGCTCAACGAAGGACAAGCGGTGATAATTATTAATCATATTCATAGTTATATACCAGATAGAGCCTTTGCGCTAGATTATTGAACTTCAGCGCCATATCTTTTGACAAAAATTATAATTTATGATATAATATACTCAAATTTAGTATTATTTAAAATAGAATAAGTTCAAAATAAGATAACAAGAGAAATTCACTAATCAAAGTGAAATATTACTAAGAGATATCAAGGTATTTAATTATATTAATACATTGATTATTGAAATGATACTAAGAAATTTTGCTAAAGCCTTAATTTGGAGGCACTATAGATTATTTAATAAATAGTATCTAGCTGTTCAATATAAAGCAGATTAATATAAAATTACTATTATTTATTAAAATAGTCTATAATATAACTTTTAGACTAGAATTTAACGCAACACATTTGGTGCGGAGTGTCAATAATGTTAAATTAGATTGATATATAAATTATACAAGATTAAGTGGTTTAGAGCGAGAGAATATCAGCCGGATGCTCTCACAAAAATATTCATTTCGGGATATTGCTAGAACTCTAGGCAGAAACGTCAGCACAATCAGTCGTGAGGTCGGTGCGGGTAGCGGTAATAAATATACCTCTCGGGCAATTAAGGCCCAGAATCGAGCGAGAAGAAACT
>CAZPPL010000012.1:12154-20349 GCA_964588465.1 uncultured Gammaproteobacteria bacterium | reverse complement strand
TTACAAGTTATATATTTGTGCTATAATAGAATTAATCACGCTCAGTGGGTTTATCCTATTGAGATACACATAAGTCCAAGGATTATATCTTTGGATTTATTTTTTTTACAGAATTTTTAATATTACTTACAGAACATTCATAAAATAATTTACTAGCTATAGTGCCATATTCTTTTCCCTTATGCCCTTCAGCAAAAACTAAAATAAGCTTTTTGCCTTTTTTAATTAAATCTTCTGTTAATGCAAAATAATCACAATATTTAAAGCTCACTGATAACATCAAATTCTTTAAAACTCCCAGTAATGGTCAACCCAATAATTTTTCCTCGACACATTTTCCTCTCTCTAATTTTCTTAGCAGTTTCATTCAATGTTGCTCCCGAACCAACCGCATCATCAATTAATAAAATATTATTGTAAACATGATCATCCTCAATAACAATTGTATTTCGGGCGTTTTCAATTCTATCCTTCAATTTATTCAAGGTTTTTTGGGGAATAACGACCTCGGTCTTAAGTTTAACAATCTTTATTCTCCTAATCTGTTCATTAAGCTTTTTCTCTATAACTTTCATTAATTGAATTTCTCTTTTAACCGTCGGCGGTATAAAACCGATTCCGTCTATTTTAAATCTTTTAATAACTTGATCAACATTCGGCTTGATCTTAATAATAATCTCTTTCATTAATATTCTGTTTTGACTCTGTTTGGCATAAAGTAATAACTGCCCAGATTTTGTCTTGCCAAATCTTTCAATACTATAAAAATCTAAATAAAACAATTCGTCCAAAAAAACCTTTGAAAAAGTAGCATCCAGTTTTTTAGAACCGCTGATAAGACCATCTCTCTTATAACTATCATATTTTATGATAGTTTTACAATATTCATTAATAGTTTTCTCTACAGGTAAATCATTTCTTGCACACCAATATTTAAAACCCTCTAGGCCTTCTTTTCTTTCACCGGTGGGGGCGATGAATAAGAAAGTATTATTTACTACTTTTCCTGTCTGAGCATTAATATTAAAATTGTCCTTAATTTTAAGTTTCTCCTGAGGAGCTAAAGAATAATAGACTTGAGGAGGACGACCAGTCTTAACTAAAATTTGTTCATCAACCATCTTAGTCAAATAATGTTTAAAAATAGCCTGACGACTTATTTCTAAATAATCAACCAGTTCATGGGCTCTAACCTGACCCTTTCTCGCTATATACTCTATTATTTTTTTAGCAGTTTTATTCATACCATAAGATTATATCAGGTTGACAGTGAACTGTCAACTGTCAACTAAATTACCTAGAAACAGACTAGATAGATTTTGATTCACATTTCTAAAAATTATTACAAAACAGATAATTTATATCAAATTATTATCTAATATCAGCTAAAATATTAATACTGATGGGTATAATTATTGGTCTAAATTGTTTAAATCTTACTCTAAAAAAATCAGTATTTTTTATTTTTATTATTTTTAAACTACTATCCTAGTTAATAATAGCTATTAAAATATTTAAAAGGCCTGCTCTATCTTTTTTAGAAATCTTAAATAATAGTTTTTCTATCTTATTCATAATAATCAAACTATTTTTTTAAAATTTTGACTAGATCCTTAGCTTTTATGCCCTTCCCCTTATTATCACGGATAGCATCAAAAACAGTAAATTCTTTCACCTCTACTTTATCCTTATTTTAGACCTTCTCGTCTTGTTTTCTGTTTTGTATCTGATTGTTTTTTATAAGATCAAAATCTAATTTATTTAATACTTTTTTTATTTCATCGTCCTTTATTTCCTCCGTATAATAAATCCTAGATATATCTTTTTGTTTTTCTTGCCTTGCCAAATTCCAATTACTTAAAATTTTCTTTTTAGATATAGTAGAACGGATTTCTTTTTTTCTAAGCAAAGTAATAATTTCAGCAAAATCAATTAATATTTTTTTAGTAATCATGGCAAAATCATAAAAATCCCTATAGCGGATGCGTTCACTCATCGCCCTAATTTTTTCCGCAGCAATTTCTCTAATATCCATTACTCGTACTTTTGTTTTAAGCCCATAAGTATTTTTATAATCTAATTCAATCGGGGGTAAAATTACATTTTGTAAAAAATCAATCTCTATTTTTAAAGAACTAGCCTGCTCAAGAAGACCGGAATATTGGAGTTTCTCTATTTTTATCGTTGCCTCAGAAAGATAATCTTTTTTTATTTCCAAAAAATCAAAATCAGTAAAAATACTTCTCACTTCATTCAAACTAATTTTAGCGGTATTGCTTGAAAAGTCTAAATCTTCCGAAAATCTTAATTGTGGTAAATAAACATGATAAAGAGCGGTTCCCCCTTTAAAAATCAGTTTATTCATAATCTCTGAATCAAAGATTATCCTTGAAACTACTGCTAAAAAATAATCCTTCTCTGCTACGGCTAAAGGATATTTTAATGTTTTGTTAAATAAAACTAACTCTTGTTTATTCAATAATTCTATCATCGTAATATATTCGCCATTTGGCATTAAATATGTTTGATTCTTTAGTAAATTTTGATGAGCCTTTTTGTTCTTTCACACTTTCTAGAAGTTTATCTGTTTTAATATTAATTTGATCTAAGAGAAAACCAACTTTTCTTTGCATAAAAACACCATAGTTTAAGGCAAGATCTTCTAATTTAACAAAATCAATTTCGTTCTGATAATCTTTAATTTTTTCAAATACTAAACTTGCAGAATAAAAACTTTTATCTAAATATAAATAATCGATTAAAGCCTTTTCTTTGGTGGCAATCTGTAATAATTTACCGTTTATTCTAGCTTGTTCAAATCCAAAATAATATTTTTTTAAAATTTTAACAAAATTTATTTCATTATTTTCAAATTTATATTTTTTACTAATTTTATAATTAACTGCTACTACCGAAGTGGCATATTGATCAAACATTTGATAATAGTTCAAAGCGGAGTGAAGCGATATATAAGAATTTTTGTTTAAGGCTTGAGTAATTAACAACAAAGACATGTCGTTAGTTGATCTGGATGTCAAATTCTCAATTATTAAATATAAACCTCTTTTTATGCGCAAAAACCATCCAGACTTATACAAGGACTGGATCCTATTATGCGCCGAGGCTTCACTATAATCTTTTTTAAAAACCGTCATCAAACTAGCTATTGAAACAATACGCCCAAATCTCAATATAATTTTTTCTATAATTTTAGCGTCCTTTTGACTTAATATTGTATTTTTCATTTCTATTTATTAATCATATACGATGTATATCTAAAAACATTATATATAAATTAATATAAATTGTCAATACTCCTTCATTAATGTGCGATGGTTAAAGTTGAGGAGGCCAGATTAATTAATTACTTCTTTAATTTTCAAGATTAATCCACGCACTCTAAGCCCAAAATGGAATATATGTAATATAGCGTTTAGATTTATTGTTTGGGTCATAAGATTTTATTAATCCCGCTTCTATTGTGTCACGAATAATATTTGATGCTATAGGATAATTTTTTTCTACAATTTTAAATCTTTCTCGAAGTGAAGTATTATTCATTCTTACACCAGATACATATTTTAAACAAGAATGTAAATAACAAGCTCTAATTTTATCTCCTTTATTCATCTTTGATAAATTCTTATGAGAAAATAGTGTCGCCTTAAAATGGTTTTCACTTTTTGAAAAATCAGGAGCTGGCAATTGGAATAGTTCTGTTTGAAATACAATTTTATCAATACCGCTTCCTCTCTCTTCACATATTTTAAACCGCCGCATGGCACTTGCCAATTTTTCATTTCTAGATTGAGGAGGAGAATCTAATAGTCTAAGAGTGTCAATTAATGGTTGACCAGGATTTGTAATCTCAATGCGATCAATAAAAATTTCAATTATAGGTCCCGTGCCAGTAATATAAAAATCTTGATGTATCAGAGCATTAGCTATTAACTCTCTAATAGCAATTTCGGGATACATTTTTAAATCGGTACGTAAGGCAGTTTTTATTACCTCATTTGCAGGTAATAGGCTAGTAACAGATTGAACTAACAACTCAAATCCAGATGCATACCCCTTTTTACTTCCAAGCTCTTTTATTGTCTTGAGTCTACTAGCATCTTCATA
Organism: uncultured Gammaproteobacteria bacterium; assembly: GCA_964588465.1. GTDB lineage: Bacteria > Patescibacteriota > Patescibacteriia > Patescibacteriales > UBA12465 > UBA12465. The sequence continues at coordinate 16,224 of CAZPPL010000012.1, read as the reverse complement.
AACTATAACTCTTACTGCCTTTCTGGCAATATTTTCAAATTCTTCAATATTCTTCGCAAATAAGATTGCTCCCAAATTTGTTATATCAAAATAGTCCCCATTCTTTCTAATCATTTTTTCTGATGCTAAAACATCTAATATCGCCTCATTACCATCCGGAATCGCTTGCTCTATAAAATCAAAATATGAAGAAAAATCAATCTTTTTCAACACATCCTTAGCTAATAATCCAGCAACAGAAATACCATCTTCAAATCTTAGTCCTTGAGATTTAGAAACTAAAGTTGCTACTTCTTGCTTATCCATTCTTCTCGTCTGTCCCGCAGATCTAATATATGAGTCATAGATAGACCCATTATGCAAATGAATCGGCTTCTCTTTTGACTCATTAATTTTGATAAATAAAATATCTTTATTTTGATATTTAAAAAGAACATGCTCTATTATTATTGGGGGAGTTAAATTTTGTCTTGCTATATTACCGAGTGTATTTATAATTTTTTCACATTCCGAAATGTTAATCCCAATAACCGCCCCATTATCAATACCAAAAACCAAAAACCCACCATTTTCATAATTAGAAAAAGCGGATAAGTGCTGTGCTAATCTTTTTGTATTTTCTGACAATTTTAATTTCCAGTCAAGTTGATTTAACTCTTGAGGAAATGGTTTTAAGCTTTTTCCAAGTAATTCTATAGCTTTTTTTTCCAAATTTTTCATATCTATTACATGGCCATTACATTGGAAATCGCCTTATATTAGCAAATAATTCCACATTTTATATAAATAATATATTTTTTATTACATAAGAATTATAATATATTTCACATAATGCTACTAGTAGTATACCACGGTTATATAACAATATCTTAGCAAAACAAAACAAATACTATATCTGCTAATTAAATCAAAATCCCTATATTTATCAACCTAATATATTAATACTGATAACTCAGACCATTACTTTAAATACCCTCCACTCCCCTATCCCTTTCTTTTTCTCTATTTACTCTCTGTTAAAGTTATAATAAATAAAATATTTTATCTAATTTCAAGAGTTTTATTGTGTAATTTATTAATAAATAAATCAAAAATATCTATAGCCTTAGTTGCTAATTTTTGATCAGATATAATTGGTGCCTCTGTAGAAAGTTTTGATTCGTTAACTATATTATTAAGTATTGAAGAGTGTATAAGGTGATGCCGAAAAATAATAAATTCTTTTAATTTCTCCAGGCTATCCCGATCAATACCAAGATGATAAAAGCTTATATTAATAAGCTTATCAAATAGATGATGACATTCTTTAAAATTCTGAAAATTTATGATTCTTTTATCAATCATATATTTCAGTAGCGTAATATTATCTTTTTGAGATTCTTCTTGATAAATTTTAAACTTTTCAGATTTTTTTTGATAATCAGAAAAAAAATTATCTGTTCTAATAACAATTCCTCCTTCTTCTAACTCAAGAATTCTTTTTTTAGTATATGACTCAAAACCAGTTACAAGAATTAGTATAATCATATTTGCCAATAGCGACTCATATATATAACCTTCATCTGATTTACCAGTTTTTAAAATTTCTAGAGCCTTCTTGGTATCATGCCAAGAATTGATAGCAGTCGGTGATAGCACTTGTTTCCCGTCTTGAAAAACACTAACCCCAATAATATTAATATTTTTGTCTCCAATCTGATATGTACTATTGTGATCTGTCCTTAATTCAAAATCACAAATCTCTCCTTTGCTAGATAAAGATTCTCCTCCAGAAATCATCATACCTAAAAACAGATTAATCTCTTTGGGCGACCATGTGAAAGTAATTAAAAATACATCACAAAATTTAAATTTTCTCAAATCAATAAAAGCTACCCGAGTCTCAACCCCAGGTGATGAATAATAAAATTTTAAAAAAAAGTCATTAGTCCGTTCTAAACGAAAAATACGCTTACCTGATATCTCTTCAAAAATGATGCCCCCTGTCAAAAATCTATTCAATAGCTCTGTTGATCTATACCTAAAAGAAACCGTCCCTTCTGGAATATTTATTTGCTGTCGTATTTTCTCTAAAATAACTGAAGGTATACTACCCATAAAAATTTATCTATCCCTTATTGGTCTAATTTTAGAAGTGATTATTAGTCTAACTCTATCCATCATAAATATACAATATTATAATACTTTATATACTACTGGCATGTATCAATAGTTAAAGTCTTATTTATTTTGCACTCTCCTCTTCCCTAATCTGTCTCCCCCACTAAATATAATAATGGGCACGATAGAATAAGAAATTAAAGTAGCGACGGCGGCACCATAAAGACCAATTTTAGGTATTAACCAAAAATTCAAAGCAACATTAGTAATCATCGCTACTAAGTTAAGATAGAATATTAAACGAGTCCTGTTCTCCGCCATTAAATATTGATTAATAGCTATTCCTAAAGACAAACTAAGACCCGACCAAATATAAATTTGTAAAATAGGAGCAGATAATAAATAAGAAGAACCAAATAAAAACAAAACAATTGGCTTAGCAAAGACCGAAATCGGTAGAGCCATAGCCACCGAGATAACCACCATTAACCAATAGAGATTATGTAAACGATGACGATAAACTTTCTCATTGGTTTTTTTGGCATTAATAATTGCTGGAAAAAGAGAAGCACAAATCATCCCCGGAATAAAATACCAGACTTCCGCTAACTTCACCGCTGCTGAATATAAACCAACTTCCTTGTTCCCCATCATCCAGCCAATCATCACCTGATCAATTTTGAGATAAACATAAATGGCGGCACCCGACAACATTAAAGGCCAGCCATCTCGCCAAAGTCTTTTGGCTAATTTAGAATTAAAGACCCAAGTGATAAATTTATGACCTTGACGACGATAAGTATAAATAAAGCCCCCGGCTTGCCAGACACTATTTAAAGCATAGATAACAACCAACCAAACAATTCCGAGACCCGAAAAGATGAAAGCGACTTTCAAGATTGAAGAAACAATGATAGTAAAGATATTAACCTTGACATTATTCTTGGCCTGGACTTGAGATTGAAAATAAGTAGAAATAATATTAACTGGACTAATCAGAAAAGACAAACCATAGAGAATAATCAAGAGATGCATCAGGGGTGTCGCCGACACAAAATAGTTAGCAACTAACACTGATAGAAAAGCTAAGCCTCCTCCTAAGGCTTTCAAGCTGAAACCAGTGCCCATCAGTGCTGATTCTTGTTCGGGATTTTTTACTAAATCACGATTAACAATCCCATCAATACCTAAACCAGCAATAAAACCAAAAACGCCCACAAAAGCGGCAGCGTAGTTTATTATCCCATAATTCTCGGGACCTAAATAGCGAGCAATCCAGACCCCAATAAAAAAAGAAGATATTAAAGAAACCGCTTGACCACTAAACATCCAACCAGTATTAGCAAAATAGCGTTTAAAACCTTCATGGCTTAAAATCCAACGATATTTTTGAGGAACAAATTTTTCTATTTTAGCAAATATTTTGGTAAGCATTTATAGTTTACGATAATATAACTTATAATAATTCATCTACTTGTTCTGGACTAAATTGTAATTTATTATGAAATAAATATGTATCAGCTTGTTTAATGAGTTTCTGACAAAAAATTAAATAAAAATTTGCTTCTTTCTCAGAAGTTGGTCTGCCACCATCATATAAATCTTTATTGCGTTTAGTCCTCATTCTCTCAGCAATAATTTCAATGTCAGGATTTTTTAAATATTCAGCTAATTTATTAATTAATTCAATATGATGGCCAACGCGCGATTTAACCCGTAGATTATTATAAGCACAAACCGCTATTGCAATCTTTATTATAATTTTATAACAAAGATCAAAAACTAATTCTGGTATCTTTATGGAAGTTGCTAGATGTAAATCTCTAACCGCCGTCTGATAATATTTATCTACCTGCTCTGGACTGAATTGTAATTTATCAAACATAAATTAAATAATTTTAATGGTCTTTTCAGTAAAAACATTTTTTAAGAAAAAATCTTTATCTTTTATCTTTTTAGTAAATTCCGCT
>CAZPPL010000012.1:0-12054 GCA_964588465.1 uncultured Gammaproteobacteria bacterium | reverse complement strand
AAAAACATTTTTTAAGAAAAAATCTTTATCTTTTATCTTTTTAGTAAATTCCGCTTGAGAATAATCAATAATATTTATTTCCCGACCTAAGCTTTTCTCTAATGGATTGATAATTTTAAAAATATCTCCAGGATCATGACTGCCAATTAATAAAACATCTATATCGCTAGCTTCCTGAAGATTTCCTTTAATATAAGAACCAAAAATATAAGCCTCTTGCAAACCTTTTACTTTCTTAAATTCTTTTTTCAATATTTCTGGCAAACCAAATTTTAATTCAAAAATTTTTTTATACTCTCCTAATAATGGCCATCTCTTATTTAAATAAAAAAACCTTTGGCTACCAACTGCTTGTGATAAAAACAAACCATCTCCTTCTAATTCTTTTAATTTACGAAAAAGATTACCAGGATCAACAGCAATTATTTTGGCTAATTCATTAATATAATGCTTACGATTTGGATTAACAAAATAATAACGAAGGAGTTTAATGGTAATTTTTGATTGAAAATTCAACATATTTTTTATTGTAAATATTTACAATAACTATTGTACTATACTACAATAGATTAATCAACTGTTAATAATATTTTTCTGGTACAAATCTTTCTATTTTAGCAAATATTTTATTAAGCATTAAATTATAATAATTTATCTAAGAATAGATAAGCTTCAATATATTTAATTAAATTTAAATTCATAGATATTCTTATATTCTTTTAAAAGGTAAAAATGTTTATTTAAAATAAAATAGTGATTTCTCCCTTCACTCTCCAATAAAAAAAGCCCTTCTTGCTTCAATTCCAACATCTTTCTAGATAGATTACCAAGATCTACTCTAAGTATTTTACCTAGCTCTCGGACATAATGCCGGGCTCGAGGATTGGAGGAATAATAAACTAATATTTTTATAACTAAACTTGACCTCAGACTAAACATATTATTATTGATGTAATTATCTACATCATATAGTGTAGGTGATGGCACTCACTTGGTCAATCAGAGAAATAGATAATAAAAAAACCTTAGCTGAGGAGCTAAGGCTCTATATTTTTTTGCTTTTTTCAGACCTCTTGGCCTGAAAGTTTTTCAGACAAGGCTACCACCTCATCCGAAAATAGACATTTATCAAAGCGGGCACGAACTTCCTCCCAATGATAACTATCATTTGACCAGCATAGACCTCTGATCAAAAATTCTCCCTTCTGAGCCACAAAAGGCCAATTGCCTTTTTTATAAGACTGGTAGACAGTCCCAATAAAAAAGATTCCATGAAACTGTTTCCAGTATTCAGGAATTAACCAATAATGCTCTAAAAGATAGTCTAGAGCATTAGCGTTTAAGATTGGAAGACCAATACTTAAACAGTAGCGTACCAAATCTTGTACGCCTATACACCCAGCTTCTTGCTCAGGATGCTGGTATAGAGTAATATCTGGATTCCACCTCCAGATACTACTCCCTTCAACCTGAGACTCTAATCTTAGATTATTAATTCGTCTTCTTTTAGACAAATTAATAAAGGGATGGTGGATTTCAGCTGCTCTAATATTCTCAAGTAGCTCTAATAACCAGTTCCCTCGGTCCAACTCTTGGACCTGTTTCCTAGTCCAGCCCTCTCTGCGACGGGCTAGCTCCAACTGGACTACTTCTAGACCAGTGAGCCTATTTATTTCTTTTCCCATGGCAAGAATTTTATGCAAATAAAACCTGATCTATCTGCTAGTTTTTTGCTGTTGGACTAATCGTAGTTGATTTTGTCACAGCAGAGAGAGGTCTAATTAGAAAAATAAACCTTTCTCTGCTAAGGCAAATAATTATAAAAGAACTAATTTACCTAGATTAACACAAAATTATTATAAAATCAATTCCAAAAGAATTTTTAATGAAATATTTACTATCTTAAGAATAATTTAATGTGCTATACTTAAGGATATAAATAAAAAATTAAGCTTATGAATAACTATCTTTTTTACGCTTTAAACATTCTATTATTCTCCCTGCCCCTAGCTTTATTTGAAATTAACCTGGAAAAAGATCAAGGTTGGGGTGGAGGATTCCCTAGAGATAAATGGTACGGAAAATCCTCTCTTAAGGGAACTAAGATAGATAAATTATTAACTAAAGTAACTAGATTTGAATCACCATTGAACTATCATCTACTCATCATGCTATTATTCTTAAGTGTATTTGTTTTAGAATATGTTTATGGACCAAGAAATATCTGGCTTATATTATCGGCCTTTTTTGGGGTAAACTTTTTTGCTGATCTCTTCTGGTTTTCTTTCAACTGGCACTTTGATTCTTTCCGTCAACTTCTGAAAGGACCCCAGGGCTCTATTTCTTGGCATAAAAACTGGCTTAAAATTGGACGAAAAAGCTACTTACCGAGTAATTATTTTATTTGGCTAGGACTAAGTATCATTTTCTTTATTATCGCCCAAATCTAAAGCTATGAATTAAAATCAATAATTAAAAGCCCCTTAGACAAGCTAAAGGGCTATAATATCTTTTTAAGAAGGGCTAGTTTAAGCTAAACCCTAGGCCCACCATTTCTGGTGGTCTTATGACGACCTTGATAGACTCGTCATAGTCTTGCAACTCGTCCCACTCTACTGACGATATTACTAGACTTTCTCCTTCACCTCGGCTGGCACAGGAGAGTTTTAGTTCTCTTTTACCTCTCTGTGAGAGATAGAAGAAAAATAAGCCTTCTGTGGCATACAACAGGAAGACTCCTTCTCTCTCTATTTCTTCTCTGGTCAAACTCAGCTGTTCAACCGAAAGAGAAAAACTGTTAAAGAAATCTGAGAATACTGAACTATTCATCTCATATATCTCAACAGCATTTCCGCCAATATAGCGGAAATTTTTTCTTGATTCCTGCATCACGCGTCGGTAATACGCGTAAGCAAACATTATAACCACAAACATAATGTTTATGGCCATAATTACTTTAAAAAAAATCCAAAAAATTTCCATTCTATTGTTTTTTAGTTAATATTAAGTTAATTATTAAATTAGCCTGATTATTAGACTCACTTAATAATTAACTTAATATTAAACTTACTTGTTAAAGTACAGCATCAAAAGAATATAGCATATTACCATATCTTTGTCAATAAATAGAGCGCTAAAATTAAACGACTAAATTAATTTCAAATATTTAATCACATAATCCAGTATTATTGTTTTAGTTGTTGCTATCGTTTAACGGAATTTTTAATCCAAAATAACAGAGTTATTAAGAAAAGATAAATTAAAAATAGAGAAAAAATAAAGAAAAGATAAAGCTTTTATGCTTAAAATCTGCTATAAAACCTATATTCCCTTAGCTTCCATCCCATTCATAATTTGAAACATCTTCATTGTGCCATTTTTAATAAAAAATATTAAAAAAACCTTTAAACATGCAGGTTTTATTGTGTCATCATGCAAAATAATTTCTAGAAAATTCACCTCAAATCTTTTCCTAAATGAATTAAAATAAACTACTGTTCATATTAAATAGATCTTAATAATATATTAGATAAACTGCTTTTTTAACTGATTAAAATTTGCTATAATATAAATCATGCCCTCAGGAATAAACTTTTTTCTTCACATTTTAAAAGACTTTAGTTGGCTAGGCAACTGGCTATTTTTATTTTTATCTTTCATTGAATGTATCCCTTTTCTCGGCGCAGTTTTCCCCGGAGGAACTTTAGTTTCTATCGGCGGTTTTTTTGCTGCTCAAGGCTATTTTAATGTTTGGGATATCATCATTTTCTCTAGCGTTGGAGCAGTACTAGGTGATTATTTAGGCTATTCCCTGGGACGTTGGGGGCGTCCTTGGCTAAAAGAAAAAAATATAATTAAGCCAGAGTTGATGGAAAAAAGCGAAAAGTTCTTCCATAAATATGGTAATATGGGACTTCTATGGGGACGTTTTGTCGGAGCTACTAGAGCAATCGTTCCTTTCTCAGCTGGAGCTTCTCATATGAAACACCGTTCCTTCCTGCTCTGGAATATTTTAGGAGCAATAATTTGGGCTTTTTTTAATGTAGGAATTGGCTATTTTTCCGGAAACATCATTGCAATGGTGGTACACAAATGGTCACAAAAATTCGGTCTAATTATAGTAGGTCTAGTGCTTATCGGACTAGTATATTGGCTAGTTAAAAGGCACGGCCGAGGTCTATGGTTTAATCTAAAAAAACAAAGCCATATTCTTATGAAAAAAATATTGGCTGGTCACTGGTATACTTTTTTAGATAAGCGTTATCCTATTATTTCTGAATTTACGGAAACTCCTAGAAAAGAGGAAAAAGTTTTTAGTTTTCTATTAATAGTTGTAATTCTAATATTTCTGTATATCTTAGCTCTAATTCTATAGAAAATCTTTTTTAATTCGTTCTTTATTCTCAGCCCGAAGTTTGCTAACCCGCTCTTTTTCATTATTCTCATCCATTACTTTTTGTAAATAATCACTACGAGACATTTCCTCAGGTAATTTATTTTTTCTATTTATAGGTGGTTTATAGTCTAAAGTTTTATTTCTTCTAGCTATCCGATAGACTACATAGCCCAGAGCTAATACTATGGCCGCAGCTTCCATATAATTTATTATTAAACTAGTTAAAAATTCAATTGATTTTAGCTATAGACATTATAGCATACTTTAGACTTTATTTTTTACTTAATCCCTGTCCTCAATAGCCAAAAGTGCCGATCTAATCTCCGCTAAACTCTGTAAATTAATCAAATTTTGACGATAGGTTTTAGCATTTTTAAGGCCCTTAATATACCAAAGCAATTGCTTACGGAATTCTATTAAACCCGCTGGACCCTTTATTTTAACCACTAAATCCGCATGTTTTAGAGCTATTTTTCTTTTTTCTGGCCAAGTCAGACGATGATAATTACCAGTTTTTAAATAATCTTTAATTTGTTTAAAAATCTCTGGACGACCATAGGCTCCATGAGCAATCCCTAACCCAGCTACTTTAGTATTTTCTAAAACTTCTTGAGCTATTTCTGGTTCATAAATACCGCCATTAGCTAAAACTACTCCAGAGAAATTAGTTGTAAGCTTTTTGATAAATTGATAATCCACTTCTTCTATCCATGGAGCCTCAAAAGAACGTCCATGAATCATTACTGCCGCCACTTCTAAATCTTTAATCTTCTCTAAAAGATCTAAACTGGTAATAGTATGCTGATGATTTGCAGTCTTAATTTGGGTCCGAGTTTTAATAGAAATAGGCAAACCTCCAGCCCCAGAAATAGTAGCTTGTATAATTTGATAGGAACGCTCTAAATCTCGCAATAGCGCTATCCCACTGCCCTGCCCGACCACTTTACGGGCTGGACAACCAAAATTAATATCTATACCAGCTGGTCCTAATTCTTTTAAGATTTTAGCGGAATGATAGAAGGCCTCAGGATCATTGCCACTTAATTGAATAACTACTGGCTGTTCAGCTGGATCAATTCTAATCATCTCCAAAGTCTTTTTATTATCTCTCACTAAAGCTTGAACCATAATCATTTCTGAATAGACTACATCAGCTCCTTGCTGACGACAAATCAAACGAAAAGGACGGTCGGTAATACCGGCCATTGGAGCTAAAGCTAGAATCGGTTGACTTAGTTTTTCCCAAAAATTAGACATATAAAATAGCTTTATTCTTTCTATTCAACCGTTACTGATTTAGCCAAATTACGGGGTTTATCTACATTAATACCGTTTAAATCAGCTACGTAATAGGCTAAGAGTTGCAGAGGAATAACATTAATTAAAGGCGATAATTCTTCAGCAGTACTAGGAACTTTAATAATATAGTCGGCTAATTTTTTAAGTAAATCATCCTCTAAATCACAAATAACTATAATTTTTCCTCCTCGGGCTTTGACTTCTTGCATATTACTAATTATTTTTTCAAAAATTAAACCATGATTGACAATGAAGACCACAAACATATTTTTATCAATCAGAGCGATAGGCCCATGTTTCATTTCGGCAGCAGGATAACCTTCAGCATGGATATAGGATACTTCTTTTAATTTTAAAGCTCCTTCTAAGGCCACAGGAAAATTTAAACCTCGTCCTAAATAGAGGATATTCTTGGCTTGAACTAAATTTTTAGCTAATTCTTTTATCTTTTTCGCCTGATCCAGAATAATCTGAATTTTTCTAGAGATATTTAATAATTCAATAGTGAGCACTTGATTTAATTGGCCATTTCGCTCTTTCTGTAGATAAAGAGCCAATAGGACTAGAGCAGCTACTTGCGAGGTAAAGGCCTTAGTACTGGCCACCCCAATTTCTGGGCCAGCATGAAGATAGATTCCTGATTTCACTTCCCGAGAAATAGTAGAGCCAACAATATTAACAATTCCTAGAGTTTCACAAGTTTTAATCTCTCGTAGTGCTCCTAAAGTGTCGGCAGTTTCTCCAGACTGAGAGATAACTACAAACAAATCATGGGGATTAATTAAATGTTCTCGATAACGAAATTCAGAAGCATAATCAACTTCTACAGGAATCTTGGCAATCTTTTCTAGTAAATATTTACCAATTAAAGCCGAATGCCAACTAGTACCACAAGCGGTAATAATAACTTTTTCTATTTTTTTAGCATCAAAATTAAGAGAAAGTTTAATTTGATCATGGTGCAAACGACCCCGCAATATATTAGCAATACTCTGGGGTTGTTCAAATATTTCCTTAAGCATAAAATGCTTAAAACCAGCCTTCTCAATTTCAGCTACCGTCCATTTTATTTCTTCAATCTTACCAGTTAAAGCTTCCCCATCAATACTTTGCAACTTATATCCTTGAGGAGTGAGAATAGCAATTTCATTATCCTCAAGATAAATAACTTTTTTCGTATATTCAATAACCGCTGAAGCATCAGAAGCTACGAAAATTCCTTCTTTAGCAACTCCTAAAATTAAAGGTGAGCCTCGTCTAGCTACTACTATTTTATTTTCTTCAGCCGACATTACCGCTAGGCCAAAAGTACCTTCTATAAGCTTTAAAGCTTGCCGAGTAGCTTGTTCTAAATTACCTTGATAGAACTTCTCAATTAAATGGGCAATAATTTCAGAATCAGTCTCGGAAATAATCTGGTGGCCTTCACTAAGTAAAAGTTTTTTTAGAGCTTGAAAATTTTCAATAATACCATTGTGGACAATAGCGATCTCTTTTTTGCAATCATAATGCGGATGAGCATTAAGTTTATTAGGGCGACCATGAGTTGCCCAACGAGTCTGAGCAATACCAATTTGGCTCTTAAAACTTAAGGGGGCTAATTCTTTTTTTAGAGCTTCCAAAGGGCCTTGCTTCTTAATAACCCTTAACTGATCATTTTCCCGTAAACAAACTCCAGCGCTATCATAGCCCCGATACTCTAAACGTTGTAGACCGGAAAGGAGTAGCGGAAGAGCCTGCTTCTCTCCTAAATAACCAATAATTCCGCACATAAATTTTAAGTAAAAAAATTAATAATCTTATATACTAAATACTACTTGATATAACGGCTTGTAGACTAGTAGGCTAACCAATCTTATTTACCCTCCTCTTACTATCTTATTATTATAAGGTATTTTAGCAAAATAATAAATCAAACTTGCTTATTCTCCTAGAGTTAAAATACTCTTGACTTTTATTTAGTCTTAATATATTATGGATAATAGTTATCTATTGATAAATAATATTAATGATTGTATGATGGTTAGCAGAGCAGAACTAAACAAAAGAATGGCTAATTTTCGCCGAGAGATTAAAGCCCATAAATTAGCTCTAACTCCACAAAAAACCGAAATATTTAAAATTCTGGCTTCTGCTACTGATCATCCAGATGTAAAAGGAATCTATACAGTACTTAAAGACAAATTCCCTACTATTTCTTTGGCTACTATATATAAAAATTTAAAAAAATTCAGTAAATTAGGGCTAATAATAGAGATCCCCTTGCCAAATGGGGCTACTCATTATGACGCCCGCATAGATATTCATGGTCATATTGTTAATACTTCCCTAGGACGTATCTATGATTCCAATATTCCCCTAAAAATTCAGCCTAAACAAACAATTATGGGTCGGCCGATCAAAAGCGTTCATTTAACTTACTTTATTTAAAAACTACACAAAATAATTTATATAATTTTACTAATTAAATAATCACAAATATATGTTAAATATTAATCAAACTGCTCCAGATTTTACTGGAGTTCAAGCCTATCATAAAGGTAATTTTACCGAAATAAGCTTAAGTGATTATCAAGGTCACTGGCTAATATTCTTCTTTTATCCTCGGGATTTTACTTTTGTTTGCCCTACTGAATTGCGAGGTTTTGCTAAGCACGAAAATGAATTCAATAAGCTTGATTGCCAGATTCTAGCTGCTTCAACCGACTCTGAATGGTCGCATAAAAATTGGCTAGAAAAAGATTTGCCAGAAGTAAAATATCCCATACTAGCCGACACCACCCATACTTTAGCTGAAGATTATAATGTCTTAAACAAAGAAGACGGTTCGGCGGAGCGAGGTTTATTTATTATCTCCCCAGAAGGAAAAATAAAATATATTATTGTTTCTACTGGATCAGTGGGACGTTCGGTTACCGAGACTCTTCGGGTACTGAAAGCTATCCAAAGTGGAGACCTCTGCCCAATGGAATGGCACGAAGGAGAAAAGACTTTAGGTAGAGCTTAATAGTAGTTAATAATTTTTCAGGAACTAAAACCGGAAGCCACTTGGCTCCCGGTTTATATTTTATAGTAAATGATTATTATATGATTTTACTCTTCTTGATAACCTCACTCACCACTTCATTAAGTGGATTACTAGCGTTGATTACTATAGCTCCCTTGCTCATATGATTTTCCCAAGCTAATTTATACTTAAATAGCCAATTCTGAACCTCACTACTTCGGGCAAAGTCATTACTGCTTCGCCGACTAAGCCGTTTATGAAGTACATCAATACTAGCTTTTAACATGAAAACTTTATCAAATAAAGGCCGTATATAATCCAAATTAGAAGCTACCCCACAATAGAAAACAATCCCCTGATTATTTTTACGGATTAATTCACGTAGTTTTTTCCTATCACAAATCCAATTAGCTTGTTTTACTAATGACAAGTCGTTGGCATTATAATCTTTAAAAATTTGTCCAGTTCTACGATCAATTCTAGTATATAACTCATCTCGGTCCTCAATACTAAAGGCTCTATAGCCAAGTTCAATTAATTTATTACAAATACTAGACTTACCAGTACCAGCAATACCAGTTATCAATATTGATTTATTCATATAAAAAACTCATAAAAACAGCACTTTATTTAAATCTTAAGTAGTTTGACCTCTAATTTCCTTTATCATTTCAAACCAATAATCTCCATGAGGCACATATTTGTCGGGATGTATTTTTAATTCCCTTTCAAGGCCATCAAGAGAAAAAAACTTAATTTTTACTACTTCCTTTTTTTGTAAATTCAAATCGCTAATATCACCAAGAAATTTCAACAAATAGATATAATAGAATTCCTTATTTTTTATTCCCTGATAGCTTGTGCTATGTTCTCCAATTTTGAAAAATTGCAAATCCTGGGGTTTGACTGATAATCCAATTTCTTCGGCGATCTCTCTGAGCGCCGCAACTATAGGCTCCTCACCAGCCCGAACGTGTCCGGCTACGGAGATATCCCACATATCAGGATAGAACTGCTTATCTTTAACTCTTAATTGAAGAATAATTTCTCCAGTAGGGTTATAGATCCAAATATGCGAGGCACGGTGCCACAATCCTTGTTGATGTACCTCCTTTCGTGTTTTCTTAAAACCCAAAAACTTATTATGCTCGTTATAGATTTCTATTAATTCATCAGCCATAATTATTAATTAAAAATTATTACTTAAAACACTCTTTCGCAGGAACAGTATCTTTTAGACTAAACATTACACCAACTTGAAAATATAGAAAATTCTTTCTAGTTATCTAAGCTAATAAAAATTTAAAAATCTGATATTTGCTTCCAGTACTTATAGAATACCTTATTTATTTTTTTTAGCTTAGGGCCGATATTCCCTGTATCTATTTCAGAAAAATTTCCAAAATAATAATGCCAAATTTCATTATTACTAGGATAACTCATTAAGAATCTCACATGCTGCCAATGGAAACTCTGTAAAAAAATTAAAATTTTAGGATCTTTCTTCTTCTGATAATTACTAAGTACCCATTGAATATTTTGCAACATAATCTTTTCACGTAAATATATCTTTACCCACCAAATCCAATTATTTAGAGCACTAGGATACATGTGTTGCCATACCTCCAGCCATTCTCCAGTTAATTCACTAGGAGCATCTACTGAATATACCAATACTTGATGACCTTTTTTCCAAAGACTAGCAATATTTTTCCACATTACTGTATCCGCTCTAGCCCAGGGGTGAATTTTCAATACCTTTTGAGAAAATTCTTTAGTCAATTTTTTGACTAATCGTATAGGTTTTTTAAGTGCCGGATAATTGTTAACTTCCAAATTAGGAGTTAGGATATTATTAGGATACTCCATAATTATTATATCAGGCTGGTATTTTAAAACCGCATCAGCTTGACGTAAATCTAGTTCCTTAGTTTCTCGGCAATTAAATTGATGATAGCTGGGCTTCATAACTTAAGAATTTTAAAGTTTTATTCCTCTTATTTATTATATCATGAATAGAAAAAAAATTTACGAAAAAATTAGGTCAAAGTATTCTTTAAATATGCAATATGCCCATGAAATTTATTTTTTATACGACTCAAACTTCAATTCATAAGTAATTCCCCTTTCCCAGGCTAGATCATCTATTTTTACAAAACCAATTATTTTATATAATTTTTGAGTGGAAAAATTTTTATTGAATCGTTTATAGAAACAATTCTCCTAAACTTAAGTATTATTTTTTCTATAGTTTTAGCATCTTTCTCACCTAATATTGTATTTTTCATTTTAATTATTGCTGGATCCAAGTTTCTAGCGCAAATTTTACGATTCAAACTATTGCCTCTAGCAAAGAAACTAATTAAAATATCCACACATATCAAGAATTTGAAGAAACGATTGGAGATTTCACCCATGGACAACTAACAAATACAGAGATATAAAATTTTTCACAACTATGAAAGGGTCTCCAAAAAAAGACTAACAAAGGAATACAAAAAAGACTTCATTATACGAAGTCTTTTTTGTTATGCCTGCCTTCAGCTTATGAATCTAGCCGAATAGAGCTGACGCTCCACAAACATATTAGTATTATATTGGTAATTAGTGCTCATATCAATAAATATATTTACAATAAACCATAAAACAATGAATTTCTGTTTAAATATTACATAAAATATTATAATATTCTTTATCATTTTTACTTATTCCCTCAGTAACTTTGGAACCAAAACCACTAAAAAATAAGACTTTAAACCTTATTTTCTCAACTGGAGAGAGGGGGGATTTCCGCCCTCACTCGCCGCCTTAATGCGGCTCGTTCGCTGGTCCAGGGTTGGCGTCCGATATGCCGACTGGCATATCCGTCCGATGCTCTCCTTTTCGCTCCGTCTTCCGCCGTCGCTCAAGACTCGCTTCCAACCAGTTCGAATACCAGCTTCTTTCAGAAGCTAAATTTTAATACGGAAAGAATCCATCCTAAAATTCACTCGCGGAGAGAGGGACGTTATACGAACTGAAATAAAAAAAACTGAAGTAATTTAAGGTCTACAAAAAATAAATATTCAAGAACTATTATTTAGTAAGCTCAGAATTATTTACTTGCTGCTGCAATTTATCAATCTCTACTGCTATCTTTTGTGATATTTGTGTTTTATCTAGTTCATCAGGAAGAAAATACGGACCAAAAGAAACAGATACCTGTTGGCCAGATTTCCAACTATTAGCACCCCTAATATATACTGGCATAATTTTTAAATGATACTTTTTAGCAATATGAGCTGCACCCGATTTTATTTCATGATTGATATTAAAATCTTTATACCAATTACCTTCTGGGAATATTAATATC
>CAZPPL010000011.1:0-25896 GCA_964588465.1 uncultured Gammaproteobacteria bacterium | reverse complement strand
TTGGACTTTGCAAAGGCAAAGAAAGATTGAAAGATGAAAACGGAATAAAAGCACATCCGACACAAAAACCACTCAAACTTATTCAGCAAGTTTTACTTTCTGCGAGCAACAAGGGCGACATTGTTTTTGACCCATTTATGGGAAGTGGCACAACTGCGATTGTTGCCGAAGCGCTGGAGCGAAAATGGTTTGGAATTGAGAGAGATAAAAAATATGTTGAGCTTGCAGAAAATAGAATTAAAGAGTTTATTAAAAAATAATTATGTTTACTGAAGAAATACAAAATATAATCAATGAAGCTAAAATCCGCTATGAACAAGGCGAGCAGATTGAGCCAAAAGAACAAATCCCTTCGGGTGATGATATTCCACTTGAAACGAATAGATGGTTAAGAATTGACGATGTTGTATGTGTGTTTATAGACATGAAAAATTCAACTCAACTAAGCGCGCAAAAACAAGATAAATTTACTGCAGGTATTTATCAATATTTTACAGATACCGCAGTAAAAATATTAAACCACTTTGACGCGTCTTATATTGACGTTAAGGGCGACGGAGCTTTTGGTCTTTTTGAGAAAAATAAAATTTATCATGCTTTTTGTGCCGCAATGACTTTCAAAACATTTTCAGTAAATGTTTTGGGTTCAGAGATTAAATTTGAAGACAATAAAAAAGTTTCTTGTCATATAGGAATGGACATGAAAACAGTTTTGGTTAAAAGACTGGGTTTGAGAAAAGTTGAGGGGAAAACATCAAAGCAAAATGAAGTATGGGCAGGTAAGCCCGTCAATATGGCCTCTAAATTAGCTTCCTTGGGAGATGAAAACGAGTTGATTGCTTCGGAAAGAGTGTTTGATGTATTTTTATCCGAGGGATCGGAGTTGGTATTAAAAAGCTGTGGATGTCCAAACGGACAGAAAAAGAACTTTTGGAACCGTATAGATTTAAGCGATCCAAAATTTGATTTTAGCAAGGCATACAAAATAGATACTTCGGGGTGGTGTAAGACTCATGGCAAAGAGTGTTGTGAAAACATTTTGGGACTAGACAAAACAAACGATCAAGAATAATTATGGCAACAAATCAAGAGGCATTAGACCAAATAAAACAATATCTTAATGAATCGTATACCCGTTCGACGACTTATTCGGTTCCGAAGAAAAACGATCTGACTTTTGGAAACACTGTAAAAAAAATAGAGCACGCAAAAATATTTTATATTGATATGAGAAAGTCAAGAAAAATTTTAACTGATGCTTCAGATTTTTGGAGCGTTAAAATTCATAAAGCATTTTTGCGGGCTGTAATTCACTGCATTGAAAAAAGAGATGGACATTTGAGAAGTTTTAACGGAGATGGAATTTTAGCATTTTTCATCGACGATAACGCCGCTTCAAGAGCAGTTAGGGCAGCTATGGACATAAAGGGTTATGTTAATGAGATAAATGATATTTTGGTTGCAAGGAATAAAAACAAGATTGATTTTGGTATAGGCGTTGCTCAAGGACCCGTAATGGTAGCAAAGAGCGGGAAAGGTGGTGATGACCAAACAAAACAGGATTTGATTTGGATAGGGATAGCTTTATATGTTGCGGTAGAATTATCGGAACTAGGAAAAAGCTCAAAAAATATTTGGGTTAGTGATAATGTTTTCAATTCAGTAATTAAAGAAACGGATCCTTTAAAGACCCTAAAACACGAAGGAGAATGGATTTGGTTTTATGAACACAAAACTTTAAATAATGGTTATCAAAAAGTTTACCATACAACATGGTATTTTAATGTTTAGGTAATATGGAAAAATTTAACTTACAATTTCTACAATCAGAATTAAATCGTGTTAGCGAATGGATAAAATTTGCGGATAAAAAAACTGCATTTTTAACCACTTATTATTCTGTAATTTTTGGATTAGTGATTTCTCAAAAAGATTCAATATTGAATAATCTAACAAATTACCAAAAATGGACATTCGGTTTTTATGTTGTAATACTTATTGGGACAATCCTCTCTTTTTTTATTGGAATATTTTTTCTTTTCAAATCTATATTTCCAAGATTAAAAAATTCATTTACAGATAAATCTTTGTTTTATTTCGGTCATATTGCTAGTATGAAATTTGTTGATTATTCAAAAGAAATTGAAAAATTGACTGAAGATGAAGCTAAGAAGCAAGTCATTGAGCAAATCTATACTAATTCTATAATTGCCGATCAAAAAATGAAAAATGTACAGAATAGTATAAAAAGCTTTATTGTATTTTCATTTTTTGTCTTATTGTTAATTTTGTTATAGCCCCGCCGAAAAAAATCGGGCGAAGCCCGAAAAGCAAAAGGGTAAAAAGGAAGGGGGTCTGGGGGAAGGAATTTTTGCCCTTTTGCGATTAAATTTAGAGCGTTTCCGCTTTCCTCTGATTAAGAGGAAACCAAAACAGAAAATTTTTCAATTCCTATTAAAAGAAAAAAATGGGGGCAGAAAAAAATTAAAAAAATGTATTGAAAAAATTTCTGTTTTGGTTCGCCGTAGCGGAGCGGAGGCGAGTGGAAACGCACCGACAGAATTACCACGTTCTACGAGCGTAAGATTAAGTTCAGAGCCACCACGCGCTCGGCGCGTGATTAGTCGGGGTTCTGTTCAAAAAAAGTTCGGATTTTGTCCAAAAGGTACCGCAAATGAATCGTCATTAGGCGGTTTTTTATTATATAATATGACAGGTGTTGCATTTGAGAGTTGGATGTACCAGTGAAGTTTTGGCCACCTTTGGGAAAATGATAAATAAATCATTGTTGAATTTAAATAAAACTTTGTCTTTTTAGCTGAAGTCAAATATAATAAGAACAGGGAAGGCTCAATAATGTTTTATGACCAGAAAGATCAAAAAGGCTATTAATGTTAGAATCTTAAGCCTCGTAATTTCTATTATAATTAGGTATTATTATTCTTATAAATAATTAAAATATATTTATGTCAAAAATTATTATTGCTTCTGGTCCAGTTATCGTAGAAAATAATAAAGTGCTGCTGAATAAACATGGAGAAGATAATTTCTGGAAATTTTGTGGTGGGACAGTTGAAGATTCTGAATTCAATGTTAGAGAGGCAGCCCGCCGAGAAGTAAAAGAGGAGATGGGCTTGGATATAGAGATATTGAGTCCAGAGCCCTATTTCTTTTATACCGAGAAAGAAAGTGAGGGAAATAAGATTAGTGTTATTCTAGTGCACTTCTTAGCTAAAAGAACTAATGAGATTTCTCCGAGTCAAGATATAAGAAATTGGCGTTGGATAGCTATAAATGATTTAGACCAAGAGAACTTGGCTCCTAATATTAAGCCAGTTTTAAAACATTTTGGTTTCTAAGTTATAGACTTGATTATTGATTAGGGGTCTAAATCCTATAAAGCTATGAAGAGATGGATCAAATTGCAGAATCAGAAAATAGAATATACTCTGAAAATTAGTTCACGAACTCGTCATCTACATTTAATTATCTATGGTGATGGTAGTTTTGTAGTGAGCGCCCCTCGCTATTTAAGCTCCAAATTTATTAAGCGTTTTATTACTCAGAAATCTTCTTGGATTATTAAAAAATTAGCTCCTTTTAAAACTAAGGCCCCAGTTCTATCAGCTGTGGAGCAAAAGCAGAAATATCTAAAATATAAAGAGACTGCCCGACTCTTAATTCAACAACGAATTACTCATTTTAATAAATTTTATAATTTTAAATTTGGTCGGATAAGTGTTAGGAATCAAAAAACCCGTTGGGGTAGTTGTTCTAAGGCAGGGAATCTTAATTTTAATTATAAACTAGCTTTGCTTCCCGTTAGGCAAGTGGATTATATTATTGTACATGAACTCTGTCATTTACAAGAGCTTAATCATTCTCCTCGGTTTTGGGCTTTGCTTAAACAGACCATACCAGATTATATAGAAATTAAGAAAGAACTTTTAACGGGTAGCGATAGAGAATTGATATCAAAATAACCCCTAGCTGAGGAGGTTATTTTTAAGTTTAAAATTATTAATCTGAGTTTTTCGGTTCTATTCAATACAACAGTTTAAAACTTTTTTGATTACCTGTCCTAATTTGGCACCAAGGCTTCTCTCTGGAAGTTTCTCAGTATTATTTTTTGATTTTTCCTCAATTTTATCTTTATGAATCTGATCTTCAATATCTAGAGACTGGTTATCTATTTTCTGTACATCGCCTATATTTATTAGGTTCATATTTAGACCCCAGAATAGAGAATAGAGCTCATAGGATTTTTCAAACATATCTATAGCTTCGTTTTTTTGATTCTTAGCTTGGGCTTTAGTGCCCACCTCCATCAGACGATAGGAAGCGGCTAGTAAATGTTTAGAAATACACCAGACTTCGCCTTCATACTTTTTTATGATTTTTTTTAGTAAAGTTTTACGCATTTCTCGCACTTGTGCTAGTAGGTCATAATATTTGGTATTACCAGTTTTAGCCCCGCTAAAAAAGAAATGCTCTTCAATACTAATTAAGTTCATTATAGCAATACTTAGATCTTGGTCAGAAGACAAATCTAAAGAATTATCTTTCTTAAATCGTTTTACTTTTTCTAGCATCTCATCTAAATCTAATAAATCTTCGGACATATATTTAAATTTAATTATTAGTATTTACCGCTTTTATTTAAGCTTAAAAGCTAGTTATAAAATAGAAAACTATGCTAAGAATTAACAGGGTGCTAATAGGGATCACTATCTTTTGAAAAGGGAATTGAGCGTGTCCACCATGTTCTTTTTTAATCTTACTATAGTAGGTATTTGCTCCCCAGAAAGCTAAAGTTCCAATAGTTATTCCCAAAATTAACTTATCAATTCCCCAAAGCTGATTAAACGGTCGGCCAATAAAATGCTTTTCCCATAAAGGCCATATGGTTAGAATATAGAATAGGATAAGGGTTAAAGTATCACGCAGTTTTTGTTTTCCCATTAACCAGTTTTTTTTATTAAACCACTCTATAGTCCAAATGGTCATAGCTAATAGAAAAGCTCCAATCCATAAACCAGCAATAGTGTCGTCAATGCCTAAGTATTCGCTTAGTCCTAAACCAGCACCGATAGCTATGATACATACTGGACAAACTGCATAACTGGGAGTAGCACTTAAGCCTAAAACCGGCAAACTTACATATAATAATTCTTTTAATTTCATAGCTTTAATTACTGTTATTTATCTTTAAAAAAATTAATAACCTCAGTTTGTCCAATAAGGCATTCTTTGCCAGTCCAAAAGAAAGGAACGCCTACTCCTTGTGCACTATCTATACCGCACTTATGGGCATAGCGACCCAGAAGCAGGGCATTCTGTTGATTATCAAATACTTCCAATTGTTGGAATTTGAAGTGAGCACGAACATTATTATCGCTAATATATTGCTCTACAATTTTACAATGTGGACAAGTGTTGCCATAGAATAAAATCATTTTTGGTTGAGTATTAACTCGGCGATTTTTAAGCCCAATAAAAATTACTGCGATTACCACCACAATTATTCCTATGGCAATAAATAACTTATTAGAGTTTTTCATAAATTTATAGTAAATTTTATGAGTTTATCATAGCACATTTAAAAGTAGAGCGTCCATCTATTTTTAAATATTTTATATTAATTTCTAGCTTAGTTTTCTGCTGTTATGAGTAGTTTTTAATCTTACTTAAAACCTCCTTAATAAACTTAGCTTTAGATATGGATCTGGTTTCCCGTGAGCCACGATCGCGTACATTTAAGGTTGATGAAGAGGCCTCCTTATCGCCTATCACTAAAGTATAGGGAATCTTTTCTTGAGTAGATTTTCTAATTTTATTACCCACTGTTTCATTAGCATCATCTAGTTCCACCCGCAAACCAGCCTCAATCAATTCTTGATTTAATTTTTTAGCTGCTGGGATATGAGCCTTAGCTACTGATATAATTTTGACTTGGACTGGTGAAAGCCATACTGGGAAGGCGCCAGAATAATGTTCAATTATAACTCCCATAAATCTTTCTAGCGAACCTAAAAGAGCCCGATGAATAACTACGGGGGTTTGTAGCTCACCAGCCTTATCAGTGTAATGAAGTTTAAATCGTCCAGGTAGTTGAAAATCTAATTGAATAGTAGCCAATTGCCATTGTCGTCCAATAGCATCTTTAACATTAATGTCTATCTTAGGACCGTAGAAAGCTCCATCTCCTTCATTTAATTTATAGTCCAATTTAGCTTCTTGTAAAGCTTGTTTTAAATTGTTTTCCGCTTTATCCCAGACTTTTTTTTCACCAATGAATTTCTCTGGTCTAGTTGACAAATAGATTTCGTCTATTTTTAATTTAAAAATTTGATAAATATCTTTTACCTTTTGTAATAGAATGGCAATTTCTGATAAAATTTGATCGGGGCGAACAAAGATATGAGTATCATCTTGAGATAAAGATCGTACCCGAGTTAAGCCATGCAGAGTGCCAGATTTTTCATTACGGTATAGAGTAGTGGTTTCGGCTAAACGTAAAGGTAGATCGCGATAGGAATGAGTATCGCGTTTAAAAATAAGCATATGGGCAGGACAATTCATCGGTTTAATTCCTAAATCACAGTTGTCATCAGCGTGATGAAGAATAAACATGTCTTCTTGGTAGTTATCCCAGTGTCCCGAAGTCTTCCAGAGTTCGGCATTTAATAATTGGGGAGTTCTAACTTCTTTATAGCCTTCACCATAGGAATATTTACGAGTAAATTTTAAAAGCTCTTGTAGAATAATCATACCTTTAGGTAGAAAAAAAGGAATTCCTTGGGCATATTTATGCATCATAAATAGATTCTGTTCTTTACCAATTTTGCGATGGTCTCGTTTCTCAGCTTCGGCCATCATTTTTTCATAAGCTTGTAATTCTTCAGCAGTATTAAAAGCCAGTCCATAAATACGGGTTAACATTTTATTCTTTTCATCGCCTCGCCAATAGGCTCCAGCTAATTTATCTAACTTAAAACTACCCAGTTTTATTTGTTTAGTACTTAGAACGTGTGGACCACGACAGAGATCAGTAAATTTACCTACCGTATAATAACTAACTATAGTTTCACCTTTGGCTTTTAAGTCGGTAATGAGTTCGGCTTTATAGATTTCTCCAGCTTTTTTTTCAGCGCGAATAGCTTCGTCTATTTTTTTTTCATTACGTCTGAAAACTAGATTTTGCTTAACTAAATGGACCATTTTTTTCTCAATAGTTTTTAAGTCATTTTCACTTATTTTTGTTGAACCAAAATCTATGTCGTAGTAAAAGCCAGTATCAATTGCTGGTCCGATAGATAATTTAGCTTGAGGCCAAAGTTCTAAGACCGCCGAAGCTAATAAATGCGATAAAGAATGACGTTTAGTTCCAATATTTATTTCTTCAATTTTAATTTTCTTTTCCATATAATTTTTATTTAATTAGTAAAATGGATTTAATAAAAAGTCCCCTCCTCACAAAAACAATAAAAACTGTTTTGGTCAGGACGGGACTTATTAATCTCGCGGTTCCACCTGGCTTCTTTTATCTTTTTAAATTGAAGATAAAAACTCTTGATTAATTGTTTCACACTTTAGGAGATACTAGTTATTAAATTTAGTAGTCTCTCGGTTTAGTCCGATAACGCTTGGTAGGCGTAACAATCAGTGTGGTTTTAGTATAGTCTGGAATTTATTTTTTGTAAAGACTTTTTCAATATTTAAGCCTTAGCTAAAACCAAAGCATAAATTTTATTCGCTCCCGCTTGACGTAGAATCAGAGCAGCTTCGTTTAAAGTCGCTCCAGTAGTTATAACATCATCAATTAAAATAATATTTTGATTTGATAAATTATCTCCTCTCCAATTAAAGACTCCTTGAATATTTTGTAGACGTTTCTTTCTATTTAGAGTTACTTGAGGCTTGGTATGTTTTTGTCGCTTTAGCTGATAATTTATTGGATAATTTAGAGTAGATCCGAATTCTTGAGCCAAGATTTTAGATTGATTAAAGCCTCGCCAACGTTCTCGTTGAGGGGATAGGGGAATGGGAATTAATAGGAAAGTAGCGGAGTTAAGATTGTTTGGTAATTGATTTATTTCAATTTGTTCTGAGTTTTGCTTGTTTAGAAGGCTTAAATATTGCCAAAACATTATTAAAAAACGAGCCAAAATAGGTCCGAATTCGGGAATAAAATTATATTTAAATCTTTTGATTGCTTTAGCTAGTAGAGGGTTATTGTAATCGCCTGCTATAAATACTTGGTCTACATTTTTTATATTTAGATTATGTTTTCCATTTCTGGTATTAAATTTGAGCTTTTTAAAGCAAACAGAACATAACCAAATTCCTTCTCTGCGACAAGCAATACATTCCACAGGGAAGAGCAAATTTAGCCAGAAGGATTTTAAAGACATGACAATTCTAATTTAGATAATTTGTTTACTAAAAGTTTAAGGTAGATTTATTTGATAAATTTGTTTAGTAGTTTTGTCGGTAAAATAAAGTTTTTTGCCACTAGCTGGTACCATAACTTGGGAGATATTAAAAGCTCCGCTAGGGACAGCAATGAGTTGTTTAACTCCAGTAGTTAAATTGATTTTATATAAATCGTCTTTAGTTTGATCGGCTAATTGAGGAAATAGTCCTGCTCCTCGGGGAAGATTTTCTGGTACGGCACAATATACTTCCGTGTTGGAAGCAAAAGTACATTTGTTGGCCCAAGTAGCTAAGCCCAATTCTCGTCGGTCTTTGCTAATATTATTTCCTTCTGCATCTACTATCCAAAGCTGAGGATTAAGATTACTAGCGGTGCTATAAACACTATATAGTAGACGATTTCCAGTTTTAGACCATTGTGGCTCAAACCCTCGCCCCTCAATCAAAGTAGATTTAAAATTTTCACCATGTAAACCAACAAAGAAAACCTCTTGGCGATTAAAGTCTACTCCTCTAGTGTACATAGCAATAATTTGGTTGTTAGGAGACCAGGACGGATAGACCGTCTTACCGTTAGTACCGATATTCTCTATAGTTTTAGCTTGAGAGCCATCGGCACTGGAAACTATTAACCAATTATTTTCTGGATCCAAACCTATGCTTTTAGAAACTAAACGATTGCTAGTAGGAGAGAAAGAAAAATCATGCCAATAGGCTGGTAGAGTGATTTGTTTTTGAGTTTGGAAATTATACATAACTTTACTGCCATCTGGATAGGCTAAGATTGCTTTTTCTTTATTAGGGGACCAAACAATTTTTTGTACATTATAAAAAGTTTTATTACTTAATAGAGAAATTTTACCATCATTATTTATTTTATAGAAATGACCATTATCAGTACTATAATATTGAATTCCACCATGATTTGTTAAAGTTGGGGCTAAAGTGGGTCCTTTAGTCAGAATTCCAGTTTTAGTTATTCCTCCTAAAGCGATAGAACTAGGCTTATTTGTAGAGGAGCTTTTATTTATTCCTTTCTGATTAGGAAGGGTTTGTAAGCCGGCTATAGGAGTTTTATTCCCCTGATTAGGCCCTACTTTTGGCAAACCTTTAATTGTTCCTGTTGGTTGGGCTATTGGGGTCAAAGTGCTAGTTGCTGGATTGAAAAAAAAGCGCCAAATTAAGTAGCCAAGGATGAAAACTAAGATTAAAAAACCCAGAACGAGAAAGAATTTTTTATAATGTTCCCAAAAATTCATACTGATGATTAGTTATGCTTGTTTATTGTTTTCAAATATTATATAATTATCATATACTAAATCAAGGGATAATTCAAGATAAATTATCTTAGTATTTTTATAAAGTTTATCATACGTTTATGGGTTTGTTTTCTTTAGGTGGGAGTAATCTTTTCTTAGGGGTTGATATTGGAGATTCTTCCTTAAAAATAGTAGAACTTAAAAAAAAGAATAGGCAGATTCATCTAGTCAATTATGCCTTTAGTGAAAATGTGTCCGAAGTTAATTTTATGAAAGTAGATGATGTTAATTATTTAGCTCGGGCAATTAATAAAGTAAAAACTGAAGCGGGAATTTTAGGGCAAAATGTAACTGCCTCTTTGCCTACTTTTGCAGTTTTTTCTTCTATTATTAATATTAATAGCACCGATAAAAAAAAAATAGCTGAGGAGGTTAATCAGGAAGCAGAAAAAGTTATTCCTTTGCCTCTGGAAGATATGACTTTAGATTGGAAACTCATATCTAATAAAAAAGGTAAAGTTTCTACTAAAGGTAATTTTCAAGTATTTTTAACTGGGTCACCTAAGAAGTTGGTGCGTAAATATATTAATATTTTTAAAGCCGCTAAATTAAATTTAACCAGTTTAGAGACTGAAACTTTTTCTTTAGTGCGTTCTTTAATAGGAAATGATAAATCCACTATAATGATTGTAGAAATTGGGGCTAATAGCACGGATTTATCTATTATTAAAAATAGTATTCCAGTCTTAAATCGTAGTTTGGCGGTTTGTGCCTCTACCGTAACTAAAGCCTTAGCAGAAAAATTAGGCCTGTCTTATGCTCAGGCTGAACAGTTTAAACTAGATTTAAGTGTTAGTCTGAAAATGGATTCAACTGAAGTTTTGCCAAAACTTTTAGTCAAAACTTTAGAACCCATTGTAACCGAGATTAAATATATGCTAGATTTTTTTCGTTCGCAAAATAAAGGGAAGGTAGAGAAAATTATTTTGTCTGGTGGTGGAGCACTGTTGCTTAATTTAGCAGATTATCTGAGTAAGCGTTTAAATATTCAAGTAATTATCGGGGATCCTTGGAATAGGATTAATTTTCCTGCGGATTTAAAACCAGTTATAAGCGAAGTGGGTCCGGCTTTAGCCGTAGCCATTGGTTTAGCCATGCGTGAAATTGATTAATGCGTCAACTAACAGATTAGTTTATGCCTAGTTCTAAAGCAAAACTTGATAAAAAAGAGAATATTAAGGACAGGATCTTACAGAATCCTAAAATTTTAGAAGTTAATTTAGTAAGGAATGAAGCTGAAACTTTCTTTGATTGGCATAAGGGACTTTTTATATTAATAGTGGTCTTATTTATCGGTTTGGCTCTAGTTTTGGAAATTTATTTTGGTTTATCTTGGTGGCAAAATAAAGAGCAAGTCCATACTAAATTAGTTAATACTCAGATTACTAAAATTAATGAACAGATTATCAATTTAAGGAGTAAAAACAGTGCTGCTCTTGATTATAAAGCTAAGTCGGCTGCTTTTTCTAGTTTGCTTAATAAACATATATATTTTAGTAATTTTTTTAACTGGCTGGAAAAAAATACTTTAAGTACAGTTAAATATACTGAATTCAATGGAGGTATAAACGGCAAATATAAATTGAGTGCCATAGCTTCCAGCTATGCGGACGTTTCTTGGCAGGTCAAAGCTTTTCTGAATAATTCTGACACGGAGAAAGTCTCGGTATTGAAAGCCTCTTCAATCAAGAATTCTGACAAGACTAAACCTAATCAAATAAAATTTATTATATTATTACAAGTTAATCCTCGTATTTTTACTAAGTAAATTATGACTTCTCATTCCAAAAAACCTAATAATCTAAAGTCTTGGTTGAATGATTATTTTAGCATTGTTGTTATTCTGGTTTTAGTTTTGTTCTTCTTTTTGTCCTATTGGTTAGTTTTAGGACCAAAATTTTTTAGTACTAAAACTACCATTAAAGCGGAAATTAGTGGGGAAGAGCGATTATATACTAGCAGTCAGAATAAATTAGCTACCTTGATGGATATCCAAAAGGTATATCAAAACATTAAAACCAGTGACTTACAGAAGTTTAATACTGTCCTACCTCCTAAATATGTGCCAGAAAGACTTTTTGGTGAACTGGCAGAAATTGTTCAGAGTGGTGGCTGGATTGTTAGTAATATTACCTTTATCCCTAATGTCATTCAAATTGCTGGAAAAAGTAAATCAGAAATTGCTCGAGCTAGGCTTGCCGCTAATCGTCCGGGTTTAAAAAAAGTTAATTTCACTTTATCCGTATCAGCTATTAATTATCCTGGGCTCAAAAGACTATTACACCTTTTAGAAAATAATTTACGGTTAATAGATATAAATAGTCTTAAATTTTCTCCTTCCGCTCATACTGTAGTTTTGAATCTGACCACTTATTATTATAAAACTGCCCAGTAAACAAAAAATTTTAAGTTAAAGCAAAAAAATATGAAGAATATTTCTCGCTTAATTTTATACCTCTTCTTAGGATCAATTATCATCGGTGGTCTTTTATTATTTGTGTTTAGCGATAGAATTATCAATAATCTACAAACCCAAAAGGGTTTAAGTATAGTCATCCCTTCACCACCTACCCATATACCAGCTCGTGATACAATTAGTCCAGAAATTTTAAAATCTCCCCGTTTAGCTAGTTTAGTTAATAATGTAATTAATTTTAATTTTGATAATATTTGCTGGCATCCTGATATAGTGCTGAGTCGGCAAGTAGAACTAGTTAGTACTAGTAGTTCTAATACTAGCTTGAATATAGTATCTGGGAACTCGGTTAATTGTATTCAGGGGAATGGTTGGCCTTTTATAGTTGTTAAGAAAAAATAATGCTTAAGTTAATAATTTATGGACAGGACCGAACAATTATTGAATTTATTGCGGGATCGTAAAATAATTACGGCCGATCAGCTTACCGAAATTACTCAAACTTTAATTAAAACTAAAAAAGATTTGGGGATTCTTTTAATTAGTAAAAAAATAGTTACTGCTGAAAAATTGGCTGAGCTCAATGCCGAGTTGTACCATTTGCCCTATTATAATTTATTAGATGAGAAGGTGCCTAAAGATACTCTTAATTTTTTGCCAGAGGAAATTGCTAAAACCTATCAAGTAGTTTGTTTTAATCGGAAAGATAAAATTTTAAAGATTGGTTTGATTACTCCTAATCCTAAGGCCATGGAAGCGGTCAATTTTTTAGCTAATGATGAAAAATTACAAGTGCAATACTATTTAATATCTCAGGACAGTTGGAAAAAAGTTTTTAAACAATATCAACAAATAGAAGAAGAGGTTTCCAGTGCTTTGGAGGTTAAAGCTAAAGAAGAGGGGGAGGAATTAGTTGCGGTGGGTAGTGATGAAGATGAATATTTAAGTTCTGACGATATTAATAGTGCTCCAGTCTCACGTATTGTTTCAGTAATTATTCGTCATGCCATAGAAGCTAGGGCTTCGGACATTCATATTGAACCCTATGACCAAGAAAGCCGAGTGCGTTATCGTATTGATGGTATTCTGCATACTTCTTTGACTTTGCCTAAAAGTATTCATAAAGCAATTATTGCTCGGATTAAGGTTTTAGCTAAATTAAAATTAGATGAGACCCGGGTTCCTCAAGATGGTCGTATTCGTTTAATTATTAATAAACAAGAAATTGATTTTCGGGTTTCTACCCTACCCTTGGTTAATAATGAAAAAGTAGTAATGAGAATTTTAGATGTATCTAAAGGAGCGCCAGATTTAGTAAGTTTAGGTTTTAATAAATTAGCCTTGCGACGTATTCAAGCAGGTATTAAAAAAACTAGTGGTATCTTTTTGGTAACTGGTCCAACGGGTAGTGGAAAAACTACCACTTTATATGCCCTGCTTAATCTTTTAAATAAAGAAGGGGTAAATATTTCTACCTTAGAAGATCCGATTGAATATCAAGTCAAGGGAATAAACCAATCTCAGGTACGTCCTAAAATAGGTTTTTCATTTGCTAATGGTCTGCGTTCTTTATTGCGTCAAGATCCTAATATTATTATGGTGGGAGAAATTAGAGATGAAGAAACTGCGGAATTATCTATTAATGCCGCTCTAACTGGGCATTTGGTTCTGTCCACCCTACATACTACTGATGCCTTAGGGGCAATATTTAGATTATTGGATATGAAAATTGAACGCTTTTTACTATCTTCTACCTTAAAAACTGTAGTCGCCCAACGTTTAGCTCGTCGTTTATGTGAAAATTGTAAACAAGAAGTTAAATTGACTGATGAAGAAATACAAGAAATAAATACCGAATTAAAAAATGCTCCTGAAAACATTATTCAAGAAGAATTACCCCAGTTAAAATCTGGAGAAGACAGCTTGGCTCACTATAAAACTTATAAGGCGGTCGGTTGTCCCCATTGTGATAATACTGGTTATTTTGGTAGAATAGCCATCTCTGAAGCTATGGAAATTAATGATGAATTACAATCAGCTATTGAAGACACCAACAAAAATATTAATATTAATATTGTGAAAAAAGTAGAGGACTTTTTATCTATTAAGCAAGATGGTATTATTAAAGTCTTATTAGGGACAACTACTATGGAAGAAATTCTACGAGTTATTGAAGACTAAGTTAAAATAATTATGGCAATTTTTAAATATCAGGTTACTGAGGCTTCAGGTAAAACTAAAAGTGGTAAAATGGTAGCTTCATCTGAAAATGAGGTTTTAAGCGAATTGCGTTCCAAAGGCTTGGAAGGTTTTAATATTAGTGATATTACCAATACTCCATTTAGTAAATTCTTACGTTTTATTGCCCCTATTACTGGAAAGGATTTAGTTATTTTTTCTCGTCAATTTTCTGTGATGATCTCGGCCAGTATTCCTGTAGTGGAAGCTTTAAGAATTCTAGTTAATCAGACCGATAATGTAAGTCTACAAAATCTTATTTCTGATATGGCCGAAGAAGTAAATGGCGGTGATTTTTTGTCTGATGCTTTTGCCAAAAGGCCTAAAATCTTTTCTAACTTTTTTGTTAATATTATTCGTTCTGGGGAAACTTCAGGGAAATTAGATGAAGTTTTAAATTATTTGGCTGATGAAACTGAAAAGAATTATAGTATGAGTTCTAAAATTCGCGGAGCTATGATTTATCCCGCTTTTATCATAGTTTCTTTAATTGGGGTCGGTATAGTTCTAATGGTTTATGTCATTCCTAATATAACTTCAATTTTAACGGAAACTGGTGCCACCTTACCTCTTTCTACTCGGATAGTAATTGGGACTTCGGATTTTTTAAAGAATTATTATATTTGGATAATTTTATCTATAACAGCTATTGTAGTAAGTTTGCATTTCTATCTACGCACCTATAAAGGTAGGCGACAATTAGATACTCTTAAATTACGTTTGCCTATTTTTGGCAAATTGTTTAAATATATTTATTTAATTCGGTTTACCCGTTCTCTCTCCACGCTGCTTAAAGGAGGAGTAACCATTACTCATAGCCTAGAAATTGTGGCTAAAGTAATTGGTAATACAGTGTATGAAGAATTAATTTTAGATACTTTAGATTCTATCAATGATGGTAATCCACTGGCTACTGTTTTTGAAACTAGTAGTTATATTCCCAAAATGGTTCCGCAGATGATTGCTATTGGAGAAAAAACTGGTAAGGTTGATGCCATTTTAGATCGTATTACCAATTTTTATAGTCGAGAAAGTGAAGAAATGCTTAATAACTTGAGCACTCTTATGGAACCCCTAATTATGGTAATTATGGGAGTAGGGGTGGGGATTATGGTAGCGGCAGTTCTACTACCAATGTATAATTTAGCTGGAAGTATGTAAAACCCTCTTAAGTATTGTTTTAAAAATTGGCTTGTGTTATACTTTTAAAAGTATATAATTTATAAATATTGTCTATTGTCTTCAGAATTAGCTTGTGTTATGATAATAGCATCATCTATTTTCAAGTATATTTAGTTAATTAATTAAGTGTTTCAAGTATGCAAAAAAATAAATCTGGTTTTACTTTAATTGAGTTATTGGTAGTAATTGCCATTATTGGTTTATTATCTACTCTCTCAATTTTAGCTTTAAATACTGCTCGAGCTCGAGCTCGAGATGCTAAACGTATTTCCGATGTTAAGCAAATGCAGACTGCTCTAGAAATGTATTTTAATGATAATAATGCTTATCCTAGTACTCTGGTTGCTGGGTCTGCTTTAATTAGTCCAGCTAGTAGTTCTACTATTATGGCAATTATTCCTACCCCTCCTAAGCCAGTTGATGGTAGTTTATGCGGGACGACTTGGGTTGGTAATTATACCTATGCAATTACTGCTGGTAATGCCAGTTATTCTATTAAATATTGTTTAGGTGCTAAAACTGGTGGGGCGGCCGCAGGTCCTCATACTGCTACTCCTGGAGGAATTATGAATCCGTAATTGATTTTTATATTGTAAATTATAAGAGTCTGCTAAGGAGCAGACTCTTTTTGATTTTTTATGGTATAATTTAAAAATGGAAATATTTTATTTCAAACAAGCAGAACAATTGGATAATTTTATCAAAAGTGTGGCTGATGAAACTAATGATCAGGCCTATGGCACGGAATTTTTACAGTCTTGGGCTTGGGGTACAATTTTAGAAAATGAAGGAGCAAAAGTTCTAAGAATTGGGGTCCGAGAGCGAGATGGTAGGATTTTAATGGCTTTAACTTTGGTTCGGAAAACTTTTTTTGGGCTATATAATTATTACTACGGACCACGTGGACCAGTTATATATGGAAAATCGCTCAGTACTAAGCGATTAATTCTAAATTTTTTGCTTCAAGAGATTAGGAAGCACTATCCGCGGATTATATTTTTACGTCTTGAGCCGTCAGAAGTGGATATTTTTTCAGATCATAATTTTTGGAGCAATAGAATTAAATTAAGAAAGACTATAGACCAGCAACCAGCTCAAACCTTATTGCTAGACCTGCAGACTAGTTCAGAAGAATTGCTGAAAGCTATGCATTCCAAGACTCGCTACAATATTCGTTTAGCTACTAAAAAAGGATTAGATATTAAAGAAGGTAATTTACAGGATTTAGCAGAGTTCTGGCGTTTACTTAGCTTAACTGGGAAACGAGATGTTTTCCGTTTACATAGTTTAGGGCATTATAGGAATTTAATGGCTGATAACAGCTCAACTGATTATAAGTTTATTAAATTATTTTTTGTAGTTTATAAGGGGCAAAATATTGCTGCGGGTTTATTTGCTTTTTATGGGAATAAAGTGACTTATCTTCATGGGGCTTCTGATAGTCAATTTCGCAATTTAATGGCTCCATATTTATTACAGTGGTCCTTAATTAAAATGGCTTTACAACAGGCTTATAAATATTATGATTTTTATGGAATTGATGAAGAAAAATGGCCGGGGGTAACTCGTTTTAAGTTGGGTTTTACCGGACGAAGGGTAAAATATGCCGGGACTTATGATTTAATTTTTAAACCGTTCACATATAAAATTTATAATTTTTTTAGGAAATTACGACGCGGACTATGATAGAAATCAATAATACTACTAAACAAAAAATTAATTTAAAACAAACCCGAAAGATTATAGAAGAATTCCTGCTAGTCTATCATCGCTCAGGCCAAGGAGTATCCCTAGCCCTGGTAGGGGCTAGTAGTATTCGTCGTTTAAATCGTCAATACCGGAAACAAGATCAGAGTACTGATGTGCTATCTTTTTCTGGGGCAGATCTGTACTCTAAAGACTCCCTAGCTTATTTGCCTAAAATACTAGGGGAAGTATTTTTAGGGGAAGTCATTATTAATAGCTCAGAAATTAAAAAATTTAGTAAATATCAGGAAATGTTTGCTGAAATTGAAGTAACTGAGAGGCGTAAGACCAATAGTAGCAATTATATATTTTATTTTTTATTGGTTCATGGTCTATTACATTTAATTACTTATAATGACAATACTCCTAATAGTCGTTTAAAAATGTTGAAATTAGGACGAGATTTTTTAGAGAAAATATTATAATAATGTTATAATAAAATAATGCTAGAAATTATAGCAAAATTTAAGTTTATTGGAATAATAGTTTTTTTTGCTGGGGTTTTTTTATTAATAAAACCCGTGCAAGCTTCCGGCTATTCTATTGTTCGGGGTTCTGCTTGGTGGGCTCAACAGTCTAGTTATCTCTATTTTGATTGTGCTGATGATATTATTGGGGATCGTTTAGATGTTATTTATAATTTATGTGGTGGAGTATTTTTTCCACCCAACCCTTTTACTTGTGGAACTGGTTCTTATATTTTTCATTTTTCGTCTTCGCCTTGTAGCAGTTTAATCCATCATGTTTCGGTGGCCCCTGATGGTAATTTATCTGGTTCAGCTTGGAATGCTATTAAAGGTTTAGTGACTTTTAATGGGATTACCACTCCTGACAATTATAGTTTTAATAGTAATTGTCCTAGTTATCCCACTTTAACTTGTACTTCCGCTAATGATTGTACGGCTTGTTATAATGAAAATACTCAGCAGGTCTATGGTTGGGCCCGGGTAGAAAAGGATAATACTTGGATTAATTTAAATCCTGCTACTACTTCTCCAGTACAAATTAAATCTTGGAATCTAGCTTCTTCTACCAACCCTTATTATAATATTAACCCTGGAGATTTTGTAGGTTATGCTACCACTAGCACGGGTAATTTAAGTTTTAATTGTAAAAGTACTAATGGAGGTAATAGTTGTGCTAGCCGTAATTACAAGGTTTATATCAGTAATCTGCAAGTTGGTCATTTATCTGCTCCGAATTGGGGTGCGGCTGATGCTTGTAGTGCTAGTGCCTTAGAGGCTAATTTGAGTTGGGATTTGAAAAGTGGGGGCAGTGCCTTTAACAGTGCTTGGCCTGCTATTGATTATCAAAAAGCTTTTGAAATAATTATTAATACTAGCAATACTACTAGTAGTCCTTTATTTGATAAAGCTATCTTGGGCTCGGCTACGCAATATGTAGTTAATACCACTGATTTTCCTGCTTTAAATTATAATACCAATTATTATTGGTGGATAAGACTACAGAATGAAAAATTAAATTGGACTCCTTGGTATCAGTTTGGGGCTACTACTGAGCATAATGGAATTGCTGATACCATCACCGATAATATGGGTACTACTTATACTAGTCCAGACGCTAAAACTTTTACCACCTATCAGCATGAATTTCCTACCCCTTATTTCACTTGGTCTCCTAGTCCAGTTTTAGTGGGTGCTACCACCACGGTAGTTAGTGTGGGGAATAATGGGCAAAGTTGTTACGCTAATAATTGTAAGTATCTTTGGACGGTAGTTGGTGATCCTGACGCTCTATTCTACGATTCTGCAACTGGAGCCACCTCTACAACTTCTACGGCTACCTCTACCGAAGTTATCTTTAAACATGCCACTAACACTCTTCTTAATTTAGCAGTGAGCGATATTGTCCCTTATACTTGTAGCACTTCCACTAGTTTAAATGTTCAATATAGTTTACCAGTGTGGCGAGAGATTAAAGCTCAATAATATGTTAAGAATAAGACAATTTTTCTCTCATTATCTTACCTATTACTCTAAGGCGGTAAATAATTTACCAGCTAGAGCTTTTACTATGATTGAATTGGTGGTTAGTATTTCTATTATAATGATGCTTACCATTATGTTTGTTGCCAATTATCATTCTAGTAATAAACGAACTGATTTAATTATGGCCTCGCAAAATCTAGTAGCTAATTTACACTTGGCCCAGAATAATTCTTTAGGCCTAGTTAAATATGCTGGCGTCGTTCCCGCTGGGGGTTGGGGTTTGCATTTTAATAAGGCTAGTAGCACTTATGTTTTATTTGCTGATTTACAGGCTCCAGGTCACTCAGGTTATATGGTCTATAATTCAAGTATTGAAGGAGATATTGATTTTGGGGCTCGGTTTATAAAATTACCACTAGGAATTGTTATTTCTAATCTACAAACTTCTAGAGCTAATCAAAATTTTTCAGTTTCTCAAGTCAATGTGAGTTTTCTGCCACCTGATCCGCAAACTAATATTTATAATCCAGTCAGTGGAGCCACCTCTACCCAGTTAACTATTCAATTGAAAGAAACGTCTAGTAATGTTACTAAAACTATTAAGATTAATTTTTTAGGTTTGGCTGAGGTGATTGATTAGGTTTTTTAAAAATAATTTAATGTTAAACAAAAAACTAAACAAAAAATCTTCTGGTTTTACCATGATTGAAATTGTGGTGGTTTTATTTATTGTATCTATGGGTTTATTCGGAGTGATGTCGTTGATTATACAAAATATTCAAAGTCAAAGTTATGATAAGAATACTCTAATTGCTGGCCAATTAGCGCAAGAAGGTATTGAACTTATTAGAGAAGTTCGGGACTCTAATTGGTTGGCTGGTCGCTCCTTTGATGCTAATCTAGCTTCGGGTATGGGTAGCTATCAGTATTATATGGACTATCAAGATGCTGTACCCCATAAATATACTAATAATCCTGCTGAGTTAATTTTAAAACAAGGTAGTAAAGGCTATTATTTAGATAGTACTGCTGTAGGGGTAAGTAGTATATTTTCCCGTCTGATAACTATTAAAAAATTAAGTCTTTTTGCTCTACAAGTAGATTCTAAAGTTAGTTGGCGAGATCATGGTCGTAATTATTCTTATAAACTAGAAACCTTACTCTATGATTGGAAATAAAAAAAAATCTGGTTTTACTTTAATTGAACTTATTGTTTCTATTGCTTTATTTTCAGTGATTATTTTGATAACCACTAATATTTTTTTATTAGTAATTAATAGTCAACGTAGTGCTATTGCTACCCAGAATGTTCAAGAGAGTATGAAATATTTTTTAGAAGTTATTGGGAAGGAAATGCGTATGGCCCAAAAAGATCCCCAACATACTTGTAGTGCAGTTCCTGCTAATAGAATTTTTATGGTATCTCAAGACGCTGATGGTAATGATATTTTAGTTTTTAAGAATTATTATGATCAGTGTGTAACCTATGATATAGCCCCTGATGTTAAAGACCCGAGCATTAAACGTTTTCAAATTGTTCGTAGTGGTGGGATAGTAGGTTTTATTTCTCCCGCCCAGATTACTATTGATCATCTATATTTTACCCTAAAACCCAGTTCTTCCTCCACTCAAGCTATGATTACCATTAATGTCAAAGCCCATGCTTTAAATGAAGCAAAATTTAAATCATCTATGACTATACAAACTAGCATTACTTCCCGATATTATAAGTAATAAATTATGAAATTACCTGATTTAAAATTAAATTATAGAGGAGATGCTCTAATTTTGACTATGTTTATTATGGCTGGGATGTTAATTGTAGCTATGAGTGGTTCTTATGTAATGCTACTGGGAATTAAAGCCGCAGGAGTACAATCACAATCTACTAAAGCCTACTATGCTGCTGAAGCTGGAGCAGAAAAACTATTATATAGATTTCGCAGAAGCAGAAACCTTAATTATGGTATTGGTCATCCCTTATTGGTCCTTAGTGGCACTTTAAATAGTGGAGCTAGTTATAAAGTATATTATGACTCTAGTTCGGTAACTCCTCTTATTTTTAATTCTATTGGTGATTTTAAGAACTCTAAACGAAGTGTTCAAATCAGAATTGGGAATTAAGAATATTGTTTAATATTAAGATTCTGAATGAATAAGTTCACTTACATATTGGACTCTGTAGGGGACCACTATACTCTAGTGTTTAATGGTAAATTAATGGATTGGTTAATATGGTATAATACTAAGAGGTTTCACTGGGGTCTAAATCTAGAGGCCCCAATCAATTATTTACTAATAAATTATCCCTTAGTACAATATGCGTTGAACCAATATGGCTCTTGACTCCAAAATTAGCTTATTATATAATGTACATATGAGTACATTAAACAAAAACATAACTCAAGACAGATTTTCAAGATTAGCCCGTAGTCAAGAACAACTATTTAGTAGTGGTGACTTAGGAAGAATTTGGAAAATAAAAGATAAAAATCTTTTGAACACTACTCTAAAAAGGTATTATCAAGCTGGTTTGCTCAGTAGAGTTTTTCGAGGTATTTATTCTCTAGTGCCTATAACCGAGCTTAATCCAGTCGCTTTGGGTCTCAAAATTATTCGTAATTATGCTTATCTTGGAGCGGAAACGGTTTTAGCACAAAATGGATTTATTCAACAGAGAATTAATTATATTAGTCTGATTGGATTAAAGTCACGTCGCTTTAGAGCTGGTGGACATGATTATTATTGTCGGCAGTTAAAAGATATTTTTTTATTTAATGATACTGGAATTATAAATGACCATGGCTTGAAAATTTCTTCTAGTGAGAGAGCGATCGCTGATTTATTGTATTTTAACCCTAATTTTTATTTTGACAATCAAGCAAGAATAAATTGGTCACAAGTTAAAAAAATTCAAAAAGCTCTCGGTTATAAATAATTATCGCTTATAAATAAATTGATTACTATGCTTTCACTATCTCAAGAAGAGACTATTCATAGAATTTGGTTATATCGTGTTTTGACGGCTATAGTTGATGAACCTGATTTGCAAGAGTTGTATTTTAAAGGTGGCACAGCAGCTGCGATGTTAAATTATTTAGATCGCTTCTCTATTGATTTGGATTTTGATTATCAGGGCCCTGTAACTGATATTCCTAAAGTTCGTCAGACCTTAAAAAAAATATTTAAGAGATTAGGTTTAGAAATAAAAGATGAGAGTCAAAAGGTGCCGCAATTTTTTCTAAAATATCCAGCTTCAGCTCGGACCGACAGAAATACTTTAAAAGTTGACGTTAATCTTTTGGTGCCAAAGGCTAATAAATATGAAATTAAAAAACTTATTGATATTGATCGCCTCGTTTATTGTCAGACCAAAGAAACTATGTTTGCTAATAAATTAGTAGCAGTATTGGATCGTTATAAAAAGAATAATTCTCTTGCTGGTCGCGATATTTATGATATTCATCATTTCTTTTTAAATGGATTTAAATATAATTCGGAAGTTATTAAAGAAAGAAGCGGTTTGAACCAAGGAGATTTTTTTATTAAGCTAAAGAATTTTATTATCAGCAAAGTAACAAATACGATTTTAGACCAAGATCTGAACATGCTCTTACCCTATGATAAATTTAAAAAGATAAGAAAAATTTTAAAATCCGAAGTCTTGTTTTTTATCAATGAAGAGATAAAAAATTTGGAGAAGGGTTTATAACTTTTTTGTTCTGAATGAGCTCACTTACATATTGGATTCTGTAGGGGACCACTATACTCTAGTGTTTAATGGTAAATTAATGGATTGGTTAATATGGTATAATACTAAGAGGTTTCACTGGGGTCTAAATCT
Source organism: uncultured Gammaproteobacteria bacterium (assembly GCA_964588465.1). Taxonomy (GTDB): domain Bacteria; phylum Patescibacteriota; class Patescibacteriia; order Patescibacteriales; family UBA12465; genus UBA12465. The sequence goes on along the minus strand of CAZPPL010000011.1, from coordinate 2,766 downwards.
AGAGGCCCCAATCAATTATTTACTAATAAATTACCCTCAGTCCAATATGTGGTGGACTAATACAAATTTTTTACAAAATTTTTTAATAATAGTATAATTAAAATATAAATAGTCCTTAAATTTAAATATATGAATGAATCCCTAACTACAAAAAATAAAATTATTCTTCTTATAGGAGCTATCATTATTATTGTACTGGTAGTTTTAGTAGCTCTTAACCAACGTAATAAAATTAGAGCCAGGAATAACAAAATATTAGCTCCAATAATTTCTAGTAGTGCTCCCAGCTCTACACTTAGCCCTGGAGAACTTGCTCCCTCTAAAAGTGTAACACCGACTAAAACAGTTACTGCTCCAGTCTTAGAGCAAGCTCGTGAAGCAGCCACTGGCACGAGCTTAATTACTCCTAATAATATTGTGGTTACTCCCCAAGGAGCTCCTGTCAAATTAAATGTCATGCCGGCGGCCGCTGATGCTCCACGACAATCAATTCCCATTAAGTTGAACGAAGTGAAGGATACTGCTAATACCATTAAATTAGCAGTTAATTCACAAGCTTTTACACCAAAAACTTTTACCGTTAGAGCGGGACAACTGGTAAACTTTGTTCTCACTTCCACTGATAATTATACCCATATTTTTATGTTCAAGGACCCTGCCTTAACAGCAGCTATTTTGGGGGTTGCTAGTCATGAAACTCGGGAAATATCTTGGAATGCTCCCGAACCGGGAACCTATAAGTTCTATGATGCTATTCCGGGTCGTCAGGGAGTAGGTGGGGAAATGATTGTTAAATAAAGGTTTTTTCTTGGTACTATTAGCTAAAAGTGCTATAATTAAAGCAGAAAGTATGTTAGAAAAGTTTATTAAAGATAGAAAATATTTATTTTGGTCAACAGTTAATTATCAGCAAATTTCTCCAGCTGTTGTCTTGGAACAAACCTTAAATTATGGAGATTTTTCTGATGTTCAAAAATTATTTAAAATTTTGGGAATAAAACGAGCAGCGACTATTTTCCGACGGCAGTTGCAACAGCAAAGATCTAATTATTCACCACTGGTTAGCAATTATTTTAAATTATATTTTCGTCGTTATGCATCTTGAAGTTTTAAATAATCAACAGAATAAACTTTTTCCTTGGCTAGAATCTTTTAATCCCAATTTTGGTTTAGCGGGAGGAACGGCTTTAGCCCTCCAAATTGGTCATCGTCAATCAATAGATTTTGATTTATTTTCCACGACCGAATTTAATAATTTGCGTTTACAACAAAAAATTTTAAAAAATAAGAAAATTTCCAAGACTCTAGTTAATCAGGATGGGGAACTAACAATAATTGTCAAAGGAGTAAAAATTACTTTTCTCTATTATCCTTTTACCATAAATTTTTCTGTTCCAGTTGAAAAAATCATTAGCATGCCTGATATTTTGAGTTTGGCTGCTAGCAAGGCTTATACTTTGGGTCGCCGAGCAAAATGGAAAGATTATGTTGATTTATATTTTATTCTAAAGTATTTTTACAGTTTAACAGAGATTATTACTCAAGCTCAAAAGATTTTTTCAGAAAATTTTAATGAAAAGATTTTTCGTACCCAGTTGGCTTATTTTAAAGATATTGATTATTCCGAAGAGCTTATTTATCAGTCTGGATATCAAGTTACAGCCCGAACCATTAAAAAGTTTTTAATAAATAGTAGTTTGCAATAAATTTCAATGTCTTCATTTCCAAAGTGGAAATTTAAAATTTTATTAACCGTTTTGTTCATCAGCGGTGGTTTTTTATTAGTCTTTGGACCACAAATTGTCAAAGCTGCTGCCAACATTCCCGGAGCTTATGAAAAAGCCTATAACGGTACTCTTGGTTCTCAAGATTGGAATAATCTTTTAGGTTACTCGACAACAACCAATCAAGTTTTCAATAATACTTACCCCTATGCTCAGGGGAGTTTTGTCAATACTGTTTTGCCAGCAACAATGCTTGGTCCTTTAGGAATTAATAATATTCCCACAGCTGCTCAATTAACGATTAGAGCGACTTCTACTAATAATATTTTAGATCTCTTAAATAACTCGGGGACGACAATCGTTAGTGTTTTAAATAATGGCAATGTCGGTATTGGAACTGCTGTTCCTCGCGATATTTTTTCTATTGGTTCGGGATACCCTGCTTACTCGGCAGCTCCTTTAGGTTCATCTGGCACCGGCCATAACTATTCAGTTTCTTATGTTAATGGTGACAACTATGCTCTAGCTAATGTTGGCTATGTTAATTCTACAGTCAACGCCACCATTGCTAGTACCACTCTTTGGCATACTTCGGGCACTAATATCTATAATGCTAATTCTGGGAATGTGGGGATTGGGACAAGTACTCCTACGGAGAAGTTGGATGTTGTTGGTGGTAAATTAAGGATATATAATACAGGATCGTATTCAGGTAACCAGCCTGAATTGATTATACAAGAACCGAACCGAGAAGCTTGGAGTCTATATCAGATGGCGGGCGGTAGTAATCTTAGATTAAAATATGGTAGTAGTGATTTAGTAACTTTTAGTTATGGCGGAAATGTTGGCATTGGAACGACTAATCCAGGATATAAATTAGATGTTAATGGTTCATTCCGAGCTTCTAGCGCTAATATTTCTGGTTTCACTAATTCTGCTGGTGTAGTTATGACCGATGCTAGTGGTAACCTATATTCTTCTACTCCTAGTTCTAGCGGTGGAGGCACAACTCTTCCTAATGGGATCTTGGGCGCCACTCTCT
>CAZPPL010000010.1:21960-27662 GCA_964588465.1 uncultured Gammaproteobacteria bacterium | reverse complement strand
TAAAATAATGTTTAAAGAAAAGAGTGATAAAATATTTAGTATAGTATTATCAATAATTGTCAGCTTGATAATTATTGTGATTGGTTTTCTTTTCAATAATAATTTGGCACTGTCTGCTAGAATAACCAATAATAATAAAACAGTTAATTCTCGGATTGATATAATGTCAGTTCAATATACTAATATTGAAACACAGCTCTCGCAAATACAAACAGATTTGAGTTGGCTTAAATTAAATGTAAAATAATATGATAATTGGACTACTTGGTTTTATTACTGCGTTCGTTCTGCTGATGAAAGCAGGAAATCAATTTTGGTATTCGTTAGGACTTAGCACTGTTGTCTATACTCTAATAATTGTTTTAATGGCAATAATAAAATGGGAAAAATAAACTACGGTTTAAAAATTGAAAAGGTCAGCCCGTTGTCTATGGAATTCGGCGGAATGACTAATGTGCCTAAAAAAGTTATCTTCCCCGATAGCCGACTAATTGTTTTGCCTTCTCACGAAATACAAACTGGTATTTTTTTTGACACCCTCGGTTGCGTTAGCTATTCTTTTGAAAATGCGTTAGAAGCGACAATTCCGATAATTTTAAATACTTTTTCTCCTGAAACTAAAAAATGGATACTTGAAAATATTTATGTTAATGGCGAACCAAATTTTTCGGATAGAGATTTAATCGTGTTGTCTGGCACAAACCCTAAGTGGGGGAATAGTGCTGAAAAAGTTTATAACACCGCGGTCCAAAAAGGTCTTGTTAACCAAGATTTTAATGATTTTAATTTAAGAGATAGAGATCCCGCCATAAATAATATTAAAAACTATTATGCCTATGGTCGCACTCCCTTAGCCAAGAAATTGGCGAAAGAGTGGAATGATAGAATGACGATACACGGTGAATGGGTGGCTCGTGCTAATTGGAAACAGGCTTCTAAATTTGGAGTGCTTCAAGTGTTTGTTAATGCTTGGCGTAAAAGAAATGGAAAATATTATAACCCGACAAGAACTTATAATCACGCTGTAATTATACGGGACTACAATAAAGTAGAAATTTTTGACTCTTATTATCCCTTTGTTAAGCCGTTAGAAAGTTGGAAAGAAATTTACCCATTAGCTTTTAAAATAACTTTAAGTGAAAAATCTATGACTAAACCTAAAATAAAAAATAACTCGTTAGTCCTTTTAGTTGAGGGTGGTGGAAATATCGGTCTTTTTTTAGATGATAGAATTATAGTTGATGACCCCGCAAAACTTCTCGTAACCTTTATGGCGCGAAATACCAAATATGGAAAATTTACAGGTGGTAATGTTGTATCTATAAAATTACAAGAATGGGAATTGTTTGATAAAACAAATTTAAAAAATGAACCTCTTGATATTGATTAGTGGTGAGCCACTTTAATTTTTGTCAATTCTTATTTTGAGAATTGTTTACTGGTTCGGTGGCGTGATTGCCACGATCTGGTTATGTTTTTGCCGACAGCTATTAGTGCCACCGATTAGGTTGGCACTTTTAGTTTATTTGTGTTAGTATAAAGATAAGTTTTTCATACGCGAAAAGGCTTCGTTGCTTCCTAGGGTGGCGAGGTCTTTTTGTATTAAAAAATGTTTGGCTGTGGATAACTCATATTGTTGTTTATTTGTAGGGGTTGACTTGGTTTACAAAAAGGTATACAATAAATAATATAAAGAGGAAAGTTAATTCCTCACAAACAATAAACATATGGAAAACAAAAAACAAAGGACAAAAGAATTGCTAGAAATGATTAAAGCAGACTTAAAATTACAAAAAATTATTTAATATTACAATTATGAAAAAAGCAAAACAACGCAAGAACCTTATTATTTTATTTTTATTAGTTGCTTTTGTGTCGTTCTTAATCACAATCTTCTTTTTTATCAATCAGTCCGCAATATCACAAGTCAAAGAAATGCGACAGAAGACAGCAACTCCAATTACGGTAATAGCAGTCCGATCAAGAACAATCAGATTGGTATCCGCTTACAATGTCGGAGACAGAAACCAAACCGATAGCACTCCGTGTATATCAGCCAATGGAGAGAATATCTGTCTAGCAGTCAAACTTGGCTATAATAGATGTGCTTCAAACTTCGTTCCGTTCGGGACAGACCTGCTGATACAAGCGCCGACAGGTTGGCATATAGAATGTAAAGTTGTAGACAGACTAAATAAAAAATATAGCGATAGAGTAGACATTGCTATGCCATTATCAGAATTACAGAGAGCAAGAAACTTCGGAGTTCAGAGATTAGTTGTTAGCGTATTGGGGAAGAAAACAATAATTAAACCGACATATTAAGTCGGACAACTATCAAAAATATGATTAAATTACCGTTAACAAAAAGAGAAGAAGATTTTTTTGCCTATATACTAGGGTATATAGTAGATAATAACTTTCCGCCTACTCGTAAAGAAATAGCCGACCATTTTAATATATCGGTCGGTGGGGCTCAAAAATTTGTCAGTGCGTTATGTCGCAAAAATCGTATTCGTCTTTTAGGCGGAAAAGGTAAAATGGTAAAACGCAATATCGTTATTCGTAGGGGCTTGCGATAGTTTACGAAAAGGTGTATAATTATAACATAATTTAATAACTTAAAAATGTATGGCAAAAACAAAAAAGACCACGAAAAAGGTGGCGAAAAAAGTAGTCGCAAAAAAGGGGCTAGTAATAGTCCATAGTCCAGTTAACCCTACGCAAGAATTTATTGTTGCTAGTGAATTGGCTGACGATCAAGCAATTGAAAATGAATTGCTTGGGAAGGCTATGGAACATTATGTTTATAGTTTTAGTCAAAAAGGGAAAATGGTTACGGGATTAACAGTCGCAGGAGTTAATGAAATGAGTAGACAACTCACCCGCAAAAATAACAGTGGGATTAAAATCAGAATAGTTCCTGAAAGCGTCAAAATAGAACACAATGCCGAAATGGAAGACAAAAAAGGTGTTAGTGTTTTTTTAATCGCCGAAAATATGTTGACCGGTGAAACGGCAATCGGCGCTAAATTTGAACCTTATAAAAAAACTGGCAGGAACGGTCTTTATGAGAATACCTTTTCGTTAGAAAAAGCAGTCAGTAAAGCAGAGCGAAATGCTAAACGCAAGTTGATCCCCGAAAAAGTCGCCGTGGAGATGATTAAAAAATTTGTTGCTGTCGGGAAAGTCCAAGAAATACAAGCACCAGTCCAGAGAGCAATAACTCCAAAAATAGAAAGTCAAAGTGAGGTCAATTATCTTAACAAGTTTATTAAAGTTTTAGCGGAAGCAAGCAGAATTAAAATTGTTGGGAATTTGACTAGGGAGCAAACGACTTTTATGGTTGATACTTTCAATAGCTATACAGGAATGAATATCAAGAGTTTGCGAGTATCACAGTCCACAGCTAAAAAATATTTATTTAATTTTATTAACAGTCCTTTGATGACTGCCTAAATTTATGAAAACTTACGAACCAGCAAAAACTTTTAATTTATACAAAGGAAAAATCACTATTGATTTTTACGAAAGATTTGGTCGTTATCTCCACGTCTATATTAGACGAGATAATGGCGAATGGTTGAAGTCAGTTACGGGGGCTACTGGAATTATAGACAAACCCTTGCTTATTCCTTGGGCTTGTAAAGAAATGGAAAAGAACCTGCTTGATACTTTTAGCGAGAAAGGCAACCTCACAAATAAAGACATAGCATTAGCTAAAAATGCCTGGAGAACGAAACGGGACAAGTCCGCAGAAAAAGGAACAATTATCCACGAACTCGCTCATAATTATATTGAGTTTAAACTTGGCTTAATTAAGAAAATGACAGTGTTGCCCAACGATGACGAAATAAAAAATGCTTATCTTGCTTTTCGTGATTGGGAACGAGAACATAAAGTAAAATTTATTAGCACCGAGCAATTAGTTTATTCTAAAAAATATAACTTCGTTGGAACTCTTGATTGTATTGCCATAGTTGACGGTGAATATTGTTTGATTGATTTTAAAAGTGGCAATGGAATTTATGGCGAAATGATTTATCAAGTTAGCGGTTATGGTATCGCCTCCGAAGAGGAAACAGGAAAGAAATTTGATAGGGCTTGGATAATTAAATTTGGGAAAGACACCGCAGAGTTTACCGCTAAGAGTTTTATTTTGAAACCTAATTTAAATAAAGCTTTTTTATCTTGTTTGTATCTTAAAAATATACAAAAAGATGTAGAGGCACTAATTAAATAATATGAAACTAAAAGACAAAATCTTATATTGTTTAAATAAAGATGAGCAATCACGCAATAGCGATGTCCGTCTAACGCAAGCGGTTTGGGTTAATTTTCATCGTGATAGATTATTTGCCAACGATCAAGGAGAATTATGCGTTAAGATACACGACTTGTTTGAACTCCCGAGAGAGGATAATATTAAGAGGATTAGAGCGACAATACAAAATAACCCGCAAAAACCCCAGTTCTTACCGACTAGCTATGAGGTCAGACGGCAGAGAGGCATATTAGAACAGACTTGGCGAGCATACTTGGGTTATCTAACCGAGAACCCCGCAACTGGCTGATATGAGCAAAACAAAGGCAATAAACCGACAATCTAAGTCGGATAAAAACATAATCGTATGAATAAAGTAATTTTAATAGGCAATATCACAAAAGATATTGAGTTAAAAACAACGCCGACAGGGAAAAGCGTTGTGTCCACATCGTTGGCAACTAATAAAAGTTATGTTGGTCAGAACGGTGAGAGGCAAAAAATAACAAACTTTCATAATTTGGTGATTTGGGGAAAGCAGGCGGAAGTGTTTGCTAAATATTTACACAAAGGGTCAAAGGTCGCAGTGGTCGGTGAACTACAAAATCGTGACTATGTTGGCAAAGATAATATTAAGAGATATGTTACGGAGATTAGAGTTAATGAAGTTGAATTTTTAGACCAAAAGCCAGTTGAGAAAACTATTGATACAGAGATAGGACGGCAAACCGCTAATACTCCTAATAATTTTCAACCGCAATATCCAGTTGCTGAAAAGCAAGGGTCGGATATTCGGATAGAGGATATACCATTCTAATATGAAAAATCTAAAAGAGAAAATAATTTGTGGAAAAACAGAAGGTATAATTCGCAAAGCATATTTTGACAAGAAACTTCCGCAACTCCTTGACGAAATACAAGGGAGTGGAAAATATGACGAGAGCGAAATTGAAAATCTTGGAGTTTATCTTGGAACGCTTAAAAATGAAAACAAAAGTTTTTCAAAAAAAATACAAAAAATGTTTGGTGGAAAAATATTAGAAAACGAAAAACCACCGAGCGTTGATGAACTTAGGACGGGGGCAAGCGATGAAGAGTGGAGGGAAAAAGCTGACAAGGCTATAACTTATATTGAGAATACCTTAGACAAAATTAGAGAGAACATATCAGAAAAAAAACAATTTTCAGCAAATTTTTGGGGAGACACTGCTATGGTGTTTATATCTATGACTGGTGTGTTAGAAAAAGACTTAATTTTTAAGCGCCAATTATATAAAGCAAAACTTACCACAATCATAGATGATTTTGGAACTAGCCGAAAAGAAGCCGAGGAAAGAGCAGAATTAACTAAGGAATATTTTGACTATAAGTCCTTAGATAAATTGTCAAAAAGATTAGAGGAATTTTATACATTCGCCAGACGGCGAGACGATGAAAG
>CAZPPL010000010.1:19837-21860 GCA_964588465.1 uncultured Gammaproteobacteria bacterium | reverse complement strand
AAAATATTAAGGTTTAGAGAATTGGAATTAAAAAAAATAGAAAAAGAACGGAAAATTAAAGAGGAAAGGGAATTAAAAAAATTTGAAAGAGAACAAGCAAAGCTAAAAGCAAGGGCAGAGAAAGAGGCTGAAAAAGAACGTCAGAGATTAGCAAAACTAGAATTATCAAAAAAAGATGAGAAAAAAGAATTGAAACGCATTAGCGACGAGCAAGCGGAAAAAGAAAGGCAAGCAGACCAAGATGAATTTGTTTTTAATGATAGCGATTTTCAGCAAAGCAAAACAGTTCATTCTAATAATGGCAGTATCCAAATTAAAAAGGAATGGACTTCTGAAATTATAAATGAAAATGATGTCCCTCGCCATTATTTAATTGTAGATGAAAAAGCAATCCGCAAAGCAGTCCGTGGTGGAGTGCGAATGATAAACGGTGTCCGAATATTTGAAAGAGAAATAATCGGCACCCGTGGTCTATGAGGTTAATACCTTTAAAATTGAGAAAGCAAATCTCTGCTGACAAATTTATGAAGCGATGTATTTATAATGATATTGGCAGAGGTGGTGAGTGTGAGGGGCGGGTGGAATGGGAACACGCTTTTACATATCGTCAGCAAATAAACGAAGTGTGGGCGATTGTGCCCGTCTGCTCTTATCACCATAGAGGAGCAGGATTAGATAAAGAATACAATCAATACCGAGCGATTATTAGAGCAGATATAGACGATCTGTGCCAAAGAATGCCAAAAAAGAATTGGCGACAAATTAAAAAATATTTAATTAGTGAATATGGACAAAGTTAAAATGATAACAGCCGAGCAAGCAGTGCGACTTGCTAAAAAATTTAAGGTTAAATTAGACATAGAACAAGTCAGAGGATTAGAGAATGGCTCTATACTATTTAAAAAAGAAAACATAGAAACAAAAGATATTATATATTACAGATTACAAAAATTTCATTTTAAGTCTTTCAAAAAAAAATACTCTTGTAATACAAAGGTCAAGAGTGGTAGAGAATTGATAATCAGTAATATGCCGTTGCCTGGCGGTTCGGTGATTATATAAATATGATAAAAATAATTAGTCCATTGTTTGTATTATTGCCGAGAAAAACAAAGGCAGATAAAAAATATTATATCAATCTAAACATTTTTAGAAACACTCACTATATTGTTAATAATCAAGCTAAGCAAATTTATGATGAAATAGTCGGGGAACAATTGAAAGGAATAAAATTTAAAAAGACGATTGAAATTACTTATAGATTATTTAAAAGTTCTAATAGAAGAATAGACCGAGCTAATATTTTATCTATTACTGACAAATTCTTTTGTGATTGCCTTGTTAATAATAAATGTATTGAAGACGATAACGATGAATACATACAGGCACAGCATTATTATTCTGGCGGTTTAGACAGAGAAAATCCCCGTGTTGAAATAACTATTGAAACTGTTGATTGTTGATAAGTTGTTAATAGTTTAGTTGATTAGGATAACAAAATAGTGTATAATCAAATTATGAAAAATGAAAATGAAAAACCTAACTTTTGGGCAGTGTTGCCCGCAACCGTTCGCTACAATAAAGCAATCGGCTCAACCGCAAAATTGTTATTCGCAGAAATAACAGCATTAAGTAATAAAGAGGGCTATTGTTGGGCTAGCAATAAATACTTTTCAGAGTTGTATAATATTACAGAAACACAAGTCAGTCGCCTTATATCTGATTTGAAAAATGCTGGCTTAGTGAAAACCTATGTTAGCAGTAAAGAGGGCAACCTCCGCAATATTTATCCGCAGGTTGTTATACAAGAAAACCATAAAAAACCGTTAGCTGAAAAGTTTAATGAAATAATCGGCGATACTGAATTTAAAAATGAAAAAAAGTTCTTTTTAGAATATTGGACTGCTAAAAATGACGGAGGTAAAAAAGAACACTGGCAAAAACAAAAAACTTTCGCCATTCGTCAGCGTTGGCACACTTGGATACGAAATAAAAAAAGTTGGGAAAAACCGCAAGTGCCAGA
>CAZPPL010000010.1:0-19737 GCA_964588465.1 uncultured Gammaproteobacteria bacterium | reverse complement strand
GTTGGCACACTTGGATACGAAATAAAAAAAGTTGGGAAAAACCGCAAGTGCCAGATGACAAAACAATCCGCAAAGAAAGTATACAGAAGACGATCAAAGAGCAGGTTATTGAAAAGATAGAAAGAACCCCGCAAGAGCAAAGGAACATAAATTTGAAACTACAAGAGATGAGAAACCAATTAAAAAATAATCTTTCTATATGAATTCTAAAATAGCAAAAAGAATAAGGAAAAGTGCGAAAAATAGTTTTATATTATTATTAAGAGAACGACCTAAATATCTGCCAAAGATTTTGTGGCAATTAGCGGCTCTAAGTATATTTAACAAAACAGGATTAAAAGTATTAGGTGCTTTTTATAAGTTAGGCGATAATGTAGAAATAAACGGAAAACATTATCGTATTAAAAAAATATGAATGTTAAAAAATTAGTGGAAAAAAATTTATTCTTTCAAATTGATTTTGATAGTAAATACACAAAAAAGAAAGGAGAAAAAATAAAGCAGATAGTTAAATTTTTCTTTATTGGAGTTTTGCCAATCGCATTAGAATTCCCGAATGGAAAAATTGAACGGTCAGTCCTTAAAACCGCGATAGAAGTAAAACAAGACAAGTATTTAAGATTACTCCACGGCGTTCGTTTTAATAAAATTATTGAGGCACAGCAAGGCATATTTGATAAATTTAAAGTCAAGGTTGATTATCTAAAAGAGGCTAAGGAAATATCAAAACGCACTGCGGAGGCAATACAGAAAACCGCTGAAAACAAAAAGTTTATTAAGAAAGAAATAAAAGATATTAAAATAATTAACATTGATACTTTATGAGTTTAGAATGGAAAACAGAAAAAAGAAAAGTTGATGAGCTGATACCTTTTAGCGATAACCCCCGCAGGTTAAGTCCGAAAGACAAAACCCAACTGATTAAGTCTTTCAAAAAGTTTAATTTAGTAGAGATCCCCGCAATTAACACCGATAACAAAATAATCGCTGGACACCAAAGATTAAAAATAATGAAATTATTGGGTTGGGGAAACAGAAAAATAGATGTCCGTGTCCCTAATCGGAAATTAACCGACAAAGAGTTTAAGGAATACTTATTACGAAGTAATAAAAACACAGGGGAATGGGACACAGAAATACTAAACAAATTTGATGACGATCTGCTAAGAGAAATTGGCTTTTCTGAAAAAGATTTAAGCAGGGCGATTAAAGATGACACCGAACCAGAAGAAGAATTCACAAGTGAAATATTAGAGGAAAATAATTATCTTGTTTTTATTTTTGATAATGCTGTTGATTGGCTCGCAATATCTGATTATTTTAGTTTAAAGAGTGTTAATGCCAAAGATAGTAAAGCCGATTATAAGCGAAAAGGAATAGGTAGAGTTTTAAATGGAAAAAAATTATTAAAAATGATATGAAAAAGAATAGATTTTCAATCGTCGGACACAATATGATGACAACTGGCTTTAGTCTATCGTGTGGTTGTTTATTATTGGTAATAGTAGTTGTTATTGTAATTATTATACTATGATAATCGCTATACCAAGCTATAAGAGAGCGAAAGACTGTATCACTGCCAAGAATTTTAGCCGAGCAGTAATCTTTTGCCATAAATTTGAAGTCAAAGAATATCAAAAATATAATAATAACAAAATAGTAGAAATTCCCGATAAACTCCAAGGAAAAGGAATGGCAGAAATAAGAAATTTTATTCTTGATAACACCACAGAAAATAATGTTGTTATGCTTGATGATGATATTAAACAATTTGGATATTACGAAAATTTAGAAATGTTTGTAATGACCGAGAAAGAGGTTTATGATTTATTTGAGAATAATTTTAGAATGACCGCCGAGGCAGGAACGAAATTATGGGGCTTAAATTTACAGAGTGATAAAAAATTCTATCGTGAGTATAGTCCGTTAAGTCTAAGCTCGGTAATTCTTGGTCCTTGTATGGGGATTGCAAAAGATGATGAAATTAGATTTGATAATCGCTTAGGGTTAAAAGAGGATTATGATTATTCTATACAAGTTTTAAGAAAATACCGAAAGATTTTAAGATTTAATAAATATCATTATTTATCTATACACATTAAAAAAAAGGGCGGTTGTGCCTCCTATCGCACGATGATGAAAGAAAATCAGCAAGCAGAATTATTAAGATTAAAATGGGGTAGCAGAATTATTAAGATTAAAAGAAATACACAGGGTGGTAATATTAGTATTAACCCGATTGTCAATATTCCTATTAAAGGAATATAAAAAACGCGACGACAAAAGAAATAACAATAAAGATATAAAAAATATGGGAAAAAAAAAGACTGACAAAGTTGACACAGTTAAGCAACGTATAGCAAAAAATAAAAAAAAATTCCTTAAAGCATTAAAGGAAAGTTTTGGAATTATTGGTGTTGCCTCAAAAAAAGCAAATATCAGTCGGGAAACTTTTTATCAATGGCGGAGGGCGGACTCTTCTTTTAAAAAAAAGGCAGAGGAAATTGATGATGATTTTTCAATGATAGTTGATGACAAAATAAAAAAAGGAATAATTGCTGATGACGGGAATATGATTAGATTTTATGCTAGCAGGAGAATGAAACAATATCGCGCTAAAAATGAAATAAGTCTTGATGATGATTTTAGTTTTCATTTTACGATAAAAACAATTAAGAATAAAAAAGATGAGTAGAGTTTTAAAATTATCAGAGAAACAAACAGAAGCTTGGAATTTATTATTTGATAATAAAACTAACGAGCTTTTTTTTGGAGGCGGTGCGGGGGGCGGCAAGTCCAGACTGATAGCGATGTTCTCTCTCGGTATGGTGCTACAATATAATGGTATTCGTGGTTTGATAGGAAGGAAAACCTTAAAGAGATTAAAAGCAACGACACTTAAAACATTTTGGGACGTGTGTCGTGATTGGGGACTAAAACCAAATGTCCATTATAATTATAATGAGCAGAGTGGTGTAATCACTTTCAGAAATAACTCGGAAATACTGCTCGCTGATTTAGCCTTTCAACCAAGCGACCCAGAGTATGACGATCTAGGAAGTTTAGAGTTAACCTTTCTATGCGTTGATGAAGCCCCGCAGATAACTTTTAAATGTTGGTCGGTTCTTAATTCTCGTTTGCGTTATAAGTTAGATGAAAATAATTTAATACCGAAAGCGTTGGCTACTGGCAACCCCACCAATAAATGGCCGAAATCAGAATTTTATCTGCCAGATAAGAAACACCAACTACCGCCCGAAAAAGTTTTTATACAAGCCCTTGAAAATGAGAACCCTTTTAATTCTAAACACTATCGTAAGCAGTTAGAACGAATAAGAGATAAGAATACCCGTGAGCGGTTGTTAGAGGGCAATTGGGAGTATAATGACGACCCTAATATTCTATTTGAGTTTGACGATATACAAGATTTGTTTACCAACGAAGTTAATAAAGGCGAAATGTATATATCTGGTGATGTTAGTCGTAAAGGTCGTGATAAAATGCCTATTGGTGTTTGGCAGGGCTTGGAGTTAATAAAAGTTTTTGTTATTCCGTTAGAGATTAGGAAAAATACCCACAAGTCAGCCGAGTTCATTATAAATATCGCTCATAAATATCGGGTGCGTTTTAGTAGAATAATTTTAGATGAGGACGGTATCGGTGGTGGAGTATTAGACAATATAGCAGGGGCTAAGGGTTTTTTAAATAATGGTTCGCCTATTCTATCGTCAAGAGACAGAACACTAAAAAAGCGGGGAGAGTTTATCAATAACTATGGAAATCTAAAAGCACAGTGCTATTTTAAATCAGAGGAATTGATGAGAGCAGGAAAAGTCGCCATAAAAGATGACGCATTTCCAGATGTTGATAGTAAAGATTGTTTTGTGGAGGAAATGAGCCAAATTAAACAAAGAGACGCAGACAAAGACGGAAAAGTTTACATAATTAAAAAGGAAGACATCATAAGAAATCTAGGCAGATCGCCAGATTATTCTGATATGTTTATGATGAGAATGTTTTTTGAACTAAAACCTGCCAGGGGGGCAGTTGTCAGTTCAATATAGAAGTGCTATAATTTTCATATAACTTAATAAATTACTTAATATGGCGTTATTTGACTTTTTGAAAAGAACAAAAAAGGGCGGAGTTCCTTCAAGTTTTTTTGTCGGCTCTGGCATTATGTCATCTATTATTAGTAAGACTGACGCATTAGATTTCTATAAAAGTTGGGTTTATGCTTGTGTTGATAAAAGAGCAACTGGATTAGCCCAATTAGACTATAAATTATATCAAAGAAAAGGGAGAAAGATTGTGGAGATATTTGAGCACCCACTTTTAGATTTGTTATTGCGAGTTAATCCCGAAATGACTAAGTTTAATTTTTTGAAACTAACTTCAATTTATAAAGACTTGCTCGGTGCTAGCCCTTGGTTGTTAGAAAAGACAAACCCTAATTCTAAATATCCCGACCAAATTTATATTGCCCGACCAGACTTCTTTTCGGTTCAAAGGGCAAATGACGGGAGCATAACAGGATATACTTACCAAACAGGAATATTTAAAAAAACATTTTCTCCGAGCGATGTTATTTTTATTAAAAACTATAATCCTAAAAACCCCGATAAAGGATTAGGAGTTATTGAGGCAGTCCGGCAAACAGCAGAGAATGATGATTATATCAATCAAACTAACAATAACCTATTAAAAAATGGTGCTCGCCCTGGCGGATATTTTGAAACAGATGAAACATACGACAAAGACGAAAGAAAGAGAATACTTAAAGATTTGCGTAGTAAATATTCTGGATATGAAAACTCGTTTAAAATACAAGTATTAGAGAGTGGACTTAAATTTAAAAGCGACTTAATTGCCCCCCGTGATTTAGAATTTATAGAGGGCAAGAAATTAAACCGTGATGAAATCGCCGCCATATTTGGAGTGCCAAAATCTCTTTTGACTTCTGATAGCGTCAATCGTGCTAATGCGGAGGCTGGATTGTATCAGTTTAATAGTATGACCTTACAACCTATGGCACAGGAAATTATTGAACAGATAAATGAATTCTTGGTCCCAATGTTTGGCAGTGATTTATGGTTAGGGTTTGAACCTTTTGCAAAGGAAGACGCTCAAGCAATTTTAGAAAATAAAAAAGCGGGTTGGAACAAATGGAACACGACCAACGAAATCAGAGAAATGGAAGGCAAGCCACCAATCGCAGGCGGTAATTATATTTATCTGCCAGTGAATGCCGTGCCTACTATCGGCACGAAAAGCCACGATCAAGAAATTATTAGACTCGGTGCTGACACCGCTGTTGATATTAGTTATGTTGATATCGCCACCCAGAAGTATATTATGAAAAGAATTTTAAACCGCAGTTCCCGCTTGAATAAAATATCTAAAGATATTGGCGAAAAGATTATTGAAAAATTAAAAGACAAAAAAGTTATTCTAAAAATAGTCAGTAAGAAATTATCAGACGAACAAAAGGAATTATTTTATAAAAATAGAATGATGACCGAACCTGTATTGGAAAAACTATGGAAAGAAAAATCGCAGGAGTTTTTTCACGACCAGAAAAAAAGGTTTATGGCACAATTAGAAAAAGCTAATCTTAAAAAAGGTTTTTCTGCTGAATTAGGAATTGATAAAGTTAATGAGGAAAAGATGACAATTAAAGTTGTTAGTCCATTAGTTTACGAAACAGTAATGACCGGGGCGGAGCAAGCTGGCAGATTGATAGACCAACCGTCAATCGCTGATATGGCTTTTTTAGAAAACTGGGTTAAGAACAGTAGTCAAAAACTTGGAGAGCAAATTACAAAAACAACATTGAAACAATTTGATAAAAGTTTAGCCGAGGGCATACAGGCAGGTGAGGGACTTGGCGAATTAAAAAAAAGGGTCAAAAAGATATTTGAATATGCCAATGATAATCGTGCGGAAATGATAGCCCGCACCGAAACCGCCAGAGGAATTACAGAAGCCCACCGACAGACTTATGAGTATTATGGTTTTACAAATGTAGAGTGGCTCTTGTCCCCTGGGGCTTGTGATGTCTGTATTGGGCTAGCAGGTCAAGCGTGGACAACTAAAACGATTGAGGGGCAAATACCAGTCCACCCCGATTGTAAGTGTGATTTTACTCCGACCACAATTAGTTAGTGTTGCTAAGATATAATAAAATTGCTATAATTAAAATATAAATAAATTATCTAATTGTATGGGGAAAGAAAATGAAAACAAAAAGGCAAACATAATCTTAAATGTCCCAGTAAAATTTAAAATAGTTGATGAAAAGTCAGCAGGAGGTAAAATGTTAATAACTGCCTATGTTAGTATTTTCGGCAATATTGATTTATCGGGTGATATTATACAGAAAGGTGCTTTTGCTGAAAGTCTGTTGACTAAACTACCAAAGGGTGTTTGGGCTCACGAGTGGGACAAACCAATCGCTAAAACTATATCGGCGACAGAGGACGATAAAGGCTTATTGATTAAAGGTGAATTTATAGCAGGAGTTCAGCAAGCAGAAGAAGCCTATAAACTGATTAAGGGCGGTGTGGTAGACGAATTCTCTATTGGGTTTATGGTTCTTGACGATGAATATCAAGAGGACGGTGTCCGTGTGATTAAAAAAGCAAGACTTTATGAGTGGTCGCCCGTATTAGTCGGCGCGAACCCTAAAACAGAATTGGTTGATATTAAAAGCAAAAAAAATAAAGAAAAAGAAATCGCCGTTGATTATGTTAAAACAGGAAAGGAAACCATTAAATTGTTTTATAAAGAAAATGGCAAGCCAGTTGTAAAAGTTTTTAAGATGAGTGATAAGTTTAAAAAATATCAGAGAGATAAACAGGCTCTCAAAACAAAGGTCGCAACTAATAACGCGGAGGGCAGAGCAACCCTAAAAATACTGCGTATTAGACAAATCGCAAAAAAGTCCATTAAAGCAAATGAATATTTGCTAAGAATTATTAAATAATTATATTTTATGAATGAAATAAAAGAAGTAACTTTAAAAGAGTTACAAAGTATCATCGCTGATACCGTAAAAGAAGCATTGCCAGAATTAAAGAAAGACATCGCTACTGATTTGTCAGTCGCAATCAAAGGCAACCAACCAGAAACTGAAGATGAGAAAATTGAAAAAGGTGCTAAGTTTATCAAGGACTTAGTTCAAGGGAATTTAACCGAGAAAGCAGTTGACTCGTCAGCAGGTTCTTTTGGTTATACCGTTCCTACTGGTTTAGCAGCGTTTATCTTACAAAAAAGAGATAAAATCGCAAAAATGCGTAAATATGCCTTTTCTTTTAAGATGACAGGAAACTTCCAGTTGCCGACAGAGGGGACAGGTGTTACTGCTTATTGGGTGGCGGAAAATGCCAGTATCACTATTAGTAGTCCAACGATCGCCAAGAAAGATTTGGCTGATTATTATTTAGCAGCTAGAGTTCTTATTCCTCGTAATCTGATTAAAACATCTGCCTATAACATCGTTAATTTTATCGGTGAATTAGCAGCCAGAGCTATTCGGAATACAGAGGAAACAGCGTTTGTTGCTGGTGACGGTGCTGGAAAGCCAACGGGATTAAGAAGTGCGTCCTTAACGTCTATCGCTCAAGCAGGAGCAACTCTTGCTTATAGTGATATTGTTAGTTTGTTTTATTCTCTTGCCGAGCAGTATCGTAATAACGCGGTGTTTATTACATCGGCTAGTGGAGTAAAAGCATTACGCAATATTGTTGATACTCAAGGTTTACCTATTTTTGGAGTAAACGACCAAAAAGTATTTAATAAGGTTGTGTTAGAAAGTGAAGACATACCCGCTAACTTAGGCACTAATACCAATGCCACTGAAATCTATTTTGGTGACCTATGGTATTATTGGATTAAGGACGGCGAAACTATGTTTGTTGATACCGACAAGATTTTAGCAAACCTACAAATTGAATTAGTAGTTGCTGAAGCAGTTGACGGTGTTTTAACTAACACAGACGCATTCCGTAAATTAACCGCAGTCGTTTAGATTTAGAGTTCGTCTTTAAAAAAAGGCGGACTCAATAATCTAATTAACTAATTATTAGTTTATGGCAAAAAATGAAAATCCTGCCGAGGACAAAAACACGGAAAAAGACACAGAGAAAAAAACCAAAGGAATTGTTGTTAAATTTCTTAAAAGTTTTACTCCCTATGTTAAAGGTGATGTCGCTGGAATAAGCAAAGACCTATTTGAAAAACTTAGTAAACAAGAAATTGTTGAGAAGTATAAGAAATAAGTTTTAAGGGGGCGACTTTTTGTTGCCCCTTTCTTAAAATTATGATAACAATAATAGAATTAAAATCATTTTTAGATATTACAACTACAGACTATGATGACGCTCTTAATTTAATTATTAGCGGTGTTGAAACTTTTGTTGAAAGTTATTGTCGGAACATTTTAAATTTACAAACTGGCATAATTGACATATTTGATAGCGACGAAATAGCCACTGACAGCCTTTTATTATCTAATAGGGTAAATATAGCGAATGTGGTGCTATCGTTTAACAGTGGCACTCCTGCCAATCCTGTATGGACGGCAGTGGACCCTTCGGAGTATATTGTTTATGAGAAAGAGGGTAGAATTGATTTGAATAGTATGCGATCTGGTAAAAAAGTATATCAAGTAAAATATGACGCTGGTTTTTCTCCGACAACCGCACCGACAGACCTAAAACTTGCCGTTCTAAAAATTGCCTCTGCTAATTTTAATAAAAGAAAAAGCGAGGGACAGAAATCAGAAAGTGCCGAGGGATATGGCGTTGATTTCGCTAATAGTTTAACCGATGAAATTAAAAAAATGCTCGTTCATTATAAGAGTTTATGAATTTTTTAAATGACAAAATAGTTAGTGTGTCTAGATTAGTTCTTGGCTCTGCCACGGAAACTTATGCCCCCGTCGGCGATATTCGTTGTGCTATTTTGCCAGTAAAAGCGGAAGATGTAATGCTCGTTGAGGGCGACCCGTCAGAAGCATTAAAACTGGTTGCTGATATTGGCACAGATTTGAAAGAGGCAGATAAAATTACAGACGGCACAGATATTTATATTGTTAAGACCGTTAGAGTATTTAATTTTAAGTCATTAAGCAGGTTAGAGGCGTTTATTTACAAAGCTAATAACTAATATGTATGAGATTAAAATTGAAAATCTTGATAAAGTTTTAAAAGAATTTGAAGAAGCACCAGAAAAAGTTGACAAAGAATTACAGAAAGGCATAAAAAACATTGGGGCTATTATTACAGGAATAGAAAAAAAAGAAGCACCTGTTGGAACAGGATATTTACGCAGAAGTATTATTTTTAAATACCAACCAATCTCGGTATCAATATGGCCGAATGCGAAATATGCTAAGTATATTGAAAGTGGAACGGGATTGTTTGGTCCAAGACACGATTATATAAGACCAGTCCGGGCAAAAGTATTAGCATTTAAAGTAAAAGGTCGTTGGGTGTTTGCCAAGAAAGTTAAAGGGCAAAAAGCAAACAAATTTGTAGAGCGGACTGCGGGAAAAGCAGAGCCAGTAGTCAATACGATTATTGATAAAATGTTAAATGATTTATGAGGTCAGAAATAATCACAGCAATTTATAACAAACTAGAAACAATACTCGGTGTTGGGAAAGTTTTTAAATATAATAAAGGGCATTTTGATAGTTATCCCGTCGCTGTTATTCTCGGGTCCGAAAGCCAAAAAGAAAGAGAGAGCGTTAAGACAATTAACAAAACTTATAAATTTAAAGTCCAAATATTACAAGAAGTAAATGAAAAAGCCCGGGGACAATCAGCAGGAGAGAATTTGCTGGTTGATTTAGCTGACACAATAGATACCGCATTTGATAACGATGATACTCTTGGTGGGGTCGTAGATGATGTTAATGTCGGTTCAGTTTTCATCTGGGAGGACAGAGAGCTATTGATGAGAGTTCTTGATTTAACTATTGAATGTAAAAAATTAAAACAAATAGTGTAGTTCATTAAAAAGGAGGTTGTGATGAAAAAGCAAGAAGTAAAATTACTTTATTGTCTGTCTTGTGGAAGAATGTATTATCCTAATGGTAATTTAGTTCCTAGTGTTGTTCTTCGTTATCTGATTTATAAGTCAGCACATAGCGATGTAAAGATTATAATTGTTAAAGGACTTTGTGGAATATGTCAAAATTAGGAGGTTGAAATGAAAAATCAAAACAAGCTCACAAAACACCACATTATACCTCGTAGTCGTGGTGGCGATAGTAGTATCAAGAATATTGCCAAGATCCCGCACAAAGAGCACGATTTATATCACCAGTTGTTTGCCAATAAAACACCAGATGAAATAGTCGCATATCTTAATAATGAATTTTGGAACAATAACTATTTGATACAACTTATCGGAGGCTAAAAAAAGGTTAAAGGGGAATTGCCTAAATTAAAATATTCCCCACTAAATTATACTAATATGATTAACAAATTTGAAAACAAAAAATTAGACATCAATGAAAAGATGACAGATGAAAAAAAAAGTGCTAAAATAGAAATGAAAGAGTTTTGCTATCCGCAGTATAACAAAACAGTCAAAGCGGAAAACAAAAAAGAAGCTGATTTAATTATAAAGAGCTTATTAAAAAAGCTCGCTAAGTAAATAAAAATATGAGTGAAATCTTAAAAAGAAAATTTAATGTTGGCATAGGCAAAGAAGCGGTAAGAGGCACGGCAGTTGTCCCTGCTGTATGGTTAAAGCCTACTAGCGAGGAATATAATGATAAGGTTGATGTTGTCGCCACCGAGAGAGCTATGGGAGTTATTGAGGACAGTGACGACCAGGTCGTTGTCGGTCAGATGAGTGAGGGCACAATTGAAGGCGAAATGTTTGACCAAAGTTTTGGTTATTTATTGTTAGGTGCTCTCGGTCAAGTAAACTCTGTTGTCAGTGCTGACTCTGGCGTTTATAATCACACTTTTAGTGTTCTCCAATCTGCTTTACACCCCACCTTTACTCTTGAAATTAAGAGAGGTTCAATAGAACAACTTGCCTTTACTAATACCGTAATAGATAATTTAAAAATAAATGCGGAAGTAAAAAAGTATGTTGAATTTTCTGTTGACTTAAAAGGAAAGAAAGGAACACCTGCTACCGACACACCTGCTTATACAGAAGAAAATTACTTCCTGGCTAAAAGCATTGCCGTCCAGATTGCCGACAACTATTCTGGTTTAAGTTCTGCTGTTGCGATTGATGTCAAAAAAATTGAACTTGAAATTGCTAAAAACATTGAACCGAAAGAAGTTTTGAGCCAAGACGGTCCATCGGACTTCTTAAATAAAGAACTTGCTATTGAGGGAAGTTTAGAAATGAATTTTGCTGATACAGTAATGCGTGATTATGTTTTAAATAACACACAGAAAGCGATTAGAATTGAAATCAAAAACACAGATGTCACGATCGGCACAAGCTCTAACCCGTCCTTAGTAATTGACTTAGCTAAAGTTAAATTTAGTGAGGGGACAATCGGCGGAGGGAATAACGATTTAGCGAAAATTGATATTAAGTTCAAGGCATTCTATTCTCTATCAGACGCCTTAAGTGTTCA
This sequence comes from uncultured Gammaproteobacteria bacterium, assembly GCA_964588465.1. GTDB lineage: Bacteria > Patescibacteriota > Patescibacteriia > Patescibacteriales > UBA12465 > UBA12465. Next base: position 8,123 of record CAZPPL010000010.1, on the reverse strand, counting down.
AGCAGTGCTAACAAATACGCAAACAAGCTACTAATTTAATTAAGCAAAAACAATATGCCGGTAATTAAAGATTTTAGACAAACAAAAAATATATCAGTAAAAGAATATCCCGACTCCGAGATAGAGATTTATAATTCTCTATTGGCTCGTGACGGAGATAACCTTGTAGAGTTAGAAGACAAAAAAAACATCTCGCAATTAGTAAAAGTTCTCTCTAAATTTATTAAGAGTTGGAATTTTACTGATGACAAAGGCAATATTATGCCTATCAACGTTGAAACAATAAATTTATTTTCGTTAGAAACCGTCACGGAAATAGTGACCGAAATCAAAGATTTCTCTGATGGCTTAAAAAAAAACTAAGAAATGAGGCAATACTATGCGTTGAACTTGGTTGGACTGAAAAACAACTAAGAAATGACAACACTTCTGATTTTATAAATGCTATTTTATGGGTTTTTGAGCAACGCCGTAAAAAACAAAGATTTAACAGATAAATATGGCAGATAAAAAAATAACAATTGTAATTAAAGGAAAAGATGAAAGTGCTAAGGCGTTGAGTAATGTCAGAAAAAACCTAAAAAAAACGAGCAAACAGGTCAGCACTCTTAGTGGCAAAATGCTTTCTATCGGCAAATCTGCTCGCAATATGGGAAAAAAGTTCACTATGTTTGCTACCGCTCCCATAGTGGCTTTTGGCGTAAAGGCAGTTGCCAGTCTTTTTAAGTTCAATAAGGCAATGGGCGATATCAATACCCTGTTTGATGATAATGGTAAGAGTATTGATGTGATGAAAAAAGGAATTACAGAGATATTAAAACGCTCGCCTAAAAATGCTGACGATCTCGGAGCTTCTGCTTATGCGATTGTATCGGCTGGTGTCGCCAAAGCTAGTGACGCTTTAAAGGTTCTTAACAATTCGCAAAAACTTGCTGTTGCTGGCTTAGGAACAACCGCTCAATCTGCCGATATTATTACATCGGCAATGAATTCGTTTGGAAAAAAAGCCAAAGACTCTGGGAAAATTGCTAATACTTTTTTTCTTGGTGTTAAGGGTGGCAAAACTACTGTTGCCGACTTGGCGCAGGGTTTTGGTCGTGTTGCCCCAATAGCCAGTAAATTAGGAGTTAGCTTCAAAGATATAATATCGTCCGTGTCAGCGATGACTACTTCGGGAATGAAAGCCGAAGACGCTTATGTCCAAGTCAAAGCATTGTTAAGTAGTATGCTAAAACCTACCGCTCAAATGTCTGACGCAATGAAAAAAATTGGCTTGAATTCTAATAACTTATCAAAGACTATCGGCAAAGAGGGACTGACTAATGTTTTGAAAAGTTTATCGGGAGCAGTCGGAGGAAACAGAAGTAAATTAGCACAAATGTTTGGGAATGTTCGGGGCTTAAATGGTGTGATGATGTTATTGGGAGGAACAGGGGAAAAAGCCAAAACTATTTTTAAAGAAATGACGACCAATACCGACGCTTTAAGTATTGCTTTTGGAAAACAAAGTAAAAAAGCGTCTTTTCAATACAATGTAATGAAAAATCAGTTAGGAATTGCGATGAGAAAACTCGCTAATGTTATTTTGCCAGATGTAATCAAAGGAATTAAAAAATTAACTTCATTTTTTAGCGGTTTAACATCTAAACAGATAAAACTAATTGCTATCGTTCTGGGAATAATCGCAATTTTAGGTCCGTTACTTTTAATTTTTGGAATGTTATCATCGGTTATCGGAGGTGTAATATCTGCGGTTACTTTTCTGGCGGTTGCTTTTGGGATTAGTTCAATCGCAGTTCTTGGAATTATTGCGGGAATAATTGCCTTAATAGCTGTTGGTTATCTTATTTATAAGAATTGGGGGGCAATAACCACCTTTCTGTCTAATATTTGGAAAAAGACTGCTGATTTTCTTATTGGTATTTGGAACAAAATAACTGGCTTTTTTAAGTCTAATTGGAAAGTAATTAAAACAATATTATTAGTAATCGCTGGAGTGCTAATGTCATTCGTGACAATCGGTTATTTAATTTATAAAAATTGGGCGAAGATAAGTGCTTTTGCTGTTTTGGTTTGGAAAAAAATAAAAGAGGTAGTTCAAAAGGCACTAAGTGGAATTTGGGACGCGATCAAGAATTTTATAAACTTCGTTGTTGGTTCGTTAGTATTGCTGTTTAAATTGTTTGGTATAAATTTGCCCGCAGTTTTGTTAAAAATGAAACAAGACTTTATAAACATTTGGCAGTCAATAGAAAATCTCGTTGGCACTATTTGGAGTGGAATAACTTCGGCTTTTGGCAAGTTCGTTGGTTTTTTAAAATCTATTTGGGACACTGCTTTTAATGCGATGTCCAGCGTAGTTTTTGCTTTCGTGTCCGCCGTCCAGGGAATTATAACCGCTTTATTCGCTTATATATCGCCAGTAATTACAAACGCCCTTGGAACTCTAAAAGTTGTTTGGAGTAAAGTTTGGAATGGGCTTAGCAAAATAACAAGTGATGTTGCGGATAAAATTAAAAGTGTTATTGATGATTTAAAAAGTTGGGTCGGCAGTGCTGTTGATTGGTTAACGAATAAATTTAATCGCATAATAAATTTAGCTAAAAGTATCGGTTCAAGTATATCTGGTTTTACTGGTCGGGTTACGAATATTGGGCATAGCGTCACGGGTTTAGCTGTTGGTGGTCGGGTATCGCCTAATAAACCTTATCTCGTCGGTGAAAATGGTCCCGAATTGTTTTCAAGCAGTAATAGCGGTTATATCACTCCTAATAATAAATTGGGTGGCAATATTATAATAAATATTAGCGGAAATACTTTACTAGATAGACGAGCAGGGGAAAAGATAGGCGACCAAATTATCAAAAAATTAAAATTCGTCACGAATGTATGATTTTAACTGTTAAAATTAACGGAACAGACCGTTCTGATTTAATAAATTGGGGGAGTTTTTCCGTTGAAGACAAAGTCAATGAGCAACCTAATGTTTGTAATTTTACGGTTAATGTTTATGCGGGGCAATCTTATAAACCTGCTGTTGGCGAAGAAGTTATTATTACTGATGAAAATTCTTTAAAGATTTTCGCAGGAAACATTTTAAGTATTAGACATTCTTTCGTTGGGAAGTTAATAAATTATGAAGTGGAGTGTAAAGACTACACCTCGGAATTAGACCGGATACAAGTTATTGATAGTTTTGACAATCAGACCGTAACGCAAATTATCAATTATATAAATACAAATTATCTTACAGGAATTACAACGACAAATGTTGATTGTCCGATTATTATTAAAAGAATAGTTTTTAATCGTAAAAGTGTAACGGAGTGCCTAAATAGTTTGGTAAAACTGACAAATTATGTTTGGTATATTGATTATGATAAAGATATACACTTCATCGCAAAAAACACCGAGATAGCCCCTTTTTCAATCGCAGATAATAGTCAGAATTTGATAAATGATAGTTTAGATTTGACAAATGATTTAAGCCAACTACGAAATATTGTAATAATTAGAGGTGGGGATAAAGTCGCAACGAATACCCGTGATAAAGACCACACAACTGACGGAGTGATGACCGTTTTCAACACCGACTATAAATTTGACTCACTACCAACGGTTTTACTTGGTGGTGTCGCTCAGTCCGTTGGCGTAGATAATCTAAACACAACTGGCTATGATTGTTATTGGAATTATAACGAAAAGTATGTGCGGTTTGATGTCGCGCCAACCGCAGGACAGGCTCTTAAAATAACTGGAAACCCGTTGATCCCGATTATCGTTCAAGTAGAAAATATAGCGTCAGTTAGCCAGTATGGCCGTTATGAATTTTCAAAAGTTGATAAGTCACTAAAGAGTGCCGATGACGCTAGATTATATGCACAGGCTGAAATAGACAGTTATGGCAAAGCAGTCCGTGAGGGTGGATTTAGAACCTACAAAAGTGGTCTATCATCTGGACAGACTATATCTATCAATTTAACCGATGTTAATATTAGTGACACTTTTATTATACAAAGTGTATCACTTAATATGTTAAGCAGAAAAAAAGGAGAATATGCCGTTGAAATTGCCACTACACAAACTATGGGAATTATTAAATTCCTTAGAGATAAATTATTAAATACGAAAAATATAGAACTGAACGAAAATGATGTTTTAGAAAAATACTATGTTGATTATCAAAATATAACCGTCGTGGAGGAAATAGGTATTTTGACGCAGATGACTGATAATGCTACAATAAGTGTAAAGGAAGATATTTTAAAAGACCCGTTCGGGTCCGGGGTTCTGCCCGAGTTTGTTTTAACACCTTACACCCCGACAGGAAACACCGACATAAAAAGAGAGTTTGTTTTAGACAGAGGTTTATTAAGTTAAAAATATGAATATTAAAGAAAAAGTAAAATTACAAGAAAGAATAACTGCGAAGTTTTACGATCAACGCACTTTATCTCAATGGCAAAAAGCAGTGAATAAAATGTTAGTTAAATTAAGAAAAACTAAGTTATTAAAAGGCTATGATTTTTCTAAATTATATCAATTTGGAAAACTAATTAAAACAGATGAAAAAAATAATGTAATTTGCGACGCAGGATTTAATGTGATTACTAAAAGATTAACTGGCGATACCACATATACGGGGTTTATCAATAAAGCACTGTTAGGCACAGGGACCACAGGAGGGGCGTCAGCAAGCGATACGCAATTAGAAGTAGAAACATACCGAAATGATGTCGCAAGTGGCACAGACAGCGGTAATATTGCCATTTTGACTATTCTATTTACAGAAACAGAAGTTGCTGGAACATTTACAGAATTCGGTAATTGTATAGACGGAACAACAGTTGCTGACACTGGGCAATTATGGTCGCACGTGAAAGGTTTAAATTGGGTGAAAGATAATGCCACCGCATTAGTGGTTAGTTGTAAATATACATTTGTTAGTGCTTAATCTGTTAATACAACTTTAACTATGAAAAAAACAATTAAAAAACAAATAATCACGGTTGATGTGGAAGTGAATGGAAAGTTAGAAGCATACTCTGTTGTGAGTGATTTGGCGCTAAGTTACAAAGTCGTGGGCGCCAAGTTCGCCGATCACGAAGAAAAGTTTAATAAAGAAAATACCCCATTTCATTTTTTAAAAGATAACAAAAAAACCACGATGAAATTTAGAGATATTTTAAAAGAAAGAGGGTTAAAATAATGTTATTATCTTGTTGATAACCTGTGAGGGCTATATACATAAATGTCAAGACCTATTGATAAAAATGTAAAGAGGCTATTGATAAAAATGTCAATATAATAAGATAACTTAATACTATAATAAATATACTTAATAAAAGTGCTTCGCAAAGTTTATTCGTAAGTTGTCAATATACAATAACTAACGCTTAATAATATGGAAACCATAAATTTAATTAGAGGCGATGACGCAAATTTAACAATAACTTTTAGCGATGAAAATAATAATGTTATTGATTTAACTGGATATACAGTATTTTTTAATGTTAAAAGAGTAAAAGATTTAATAATTGACGACGATACTACTTCTATTATATCAAAGACTATTACGAATATACCTAACGCTACTCTAGGAATTTTAATATTACATCTATCTAATATTGAAACTGCTATACCAATAGAACAATATGCTTGGGATTTACAACTTAAAAATGCGACAGGAGAAATACAAAGCACCCAAAAAGGAACATTGGTTGTTTCGGAAGATGTAAGTAAAAATATTATATAATTATATGGCTACAATATCAGCGAAAATAATTAAAAACTTCATCACGGCTAAAATTATCAGTGGATTAGATAGCTCTCTTTTTGCTACGATTAACGGGATAGAAACTCTTACTAATAAAACTTTAACATCTCCAGCTATTAACACTCCAACAGGAATAGTAAAAGCAGATGTAGGTTTAGGGAATGTTCCTAATTTAGATTTTTCTGACGCTTCTAATATAACGACAGGAATTTTATCAAGTTCCGTTTTACCTCCAATTGCTATTACTCAAGTTTATACAGCAACCAGTGAAATAGCTCAATTAGCATTAACGACACAGGAGGGAGATGTTGTTGTTAGAACTGATTTAAATAAGTCTTATATCAAGAATACAGGAACAACAGGAACGATGACTGACTTTACAGAATTACAAACTCCGACTGGTAGCGTATTAAGTGTGAATGGGAAAACTGGGACAGTAAGTTTAAAAACTACTGATATTCCTGAGGGAACAAATTTATATTTTACAAATAACCGAGTAAATGCTCTTTTAACTGGACTTGTCCCATACACAGGAGCAACTTCTGCCTTAGATTTAGGAGTTAATAATCTGATAGTTAATACTAATCAACTTTATGTTGATACTGTTACTGGGAATGTGGGGATTGGGACGGTGAGTCCAGCCCATAAACTTACTGTTGCTGTTACAAATGCAAATGAGGGGCTTTTTATTACAAAAAATGGTGTAAATATGATACGTTTTAGCCAAAATGGTTCAACTGGAGCGGGGCGTTTAGATATATATGCCTCTGCTTATGATATTGATACATCTTTAGTGGGAAACGGAAATATATATTTAAAGAAAAACGTAGGCAACGTCGGCATCGGGACGACTGCCCCCTCTCAAAAACTTGATGTAGCAGGGAAAATAAAAGCAACTTTAATTAATTTAACTTCACTACCTACTTCAGCGACTGGATTATCAGCTGGTGATGTTTGGAACAATAGCGGAGTGCTAAATATAATTTAAAAATATGTTTGAATACAAACTAAAACAAGAAGTGGTGAATTATTTGATAAAAATTTTAGACCAAACTCAATTTAAAGGAACTCAAGAAGCTCAAGATTTATTATCTGTTATTGGAATACTCCAAAACCCGTTGAATAAAGATAAAATGGAAAAAGAACAGTATCAAAAATTAAAAGAAAAGTATCAAGAAAAAAGTATTGAAAAAAATAAGAAATAAATTTTATGAAAATTTGGAACGCAGGGGATAAATTAAAAGCAGTTGATTTGAATGGGAATTTTGTGGAAACATTAAAAGGAGTTTTAGGCGACGAGAGTGATGGTGATGTTGTTATTAGTGTAGACACATCTTTAACACGAGAAATGTATTATAGAAACTTGACAATAAATAGTGGAATTACGCTATCAACTAAAGGATATAAAATTTATGTTGGGCAAACACTTACAAACAATGGGATTATAGAAAACAACGGACAAGACGCTTCAGGTAGAATTGGAGGGATTGCTGGAATAGGAGGGAGTAATGGTGGAAACGGAGCAGACCCTAGCACTAGCACTTCAGCTCAAAGTTCTGGAGCGATTTCAGGATTAGGGGTTCAAGGAGGAAATGGGGGTAATGGAAACAATGGGGCAGGAGCAATGGCTGGAGTATTAACATTATTGCAATCGGAATGTGTTTTTACGTCACAAGGGGTAATATTGGATAGTTCAGTAACTACAAATAGAAATGTTAAAACTTTTTACTCATTAACAAACGCAACAGCATCTTCAACTGGTGGTGGAGGAGGAGGAGCAAGCACCTATTATGTAAGTTATATAGCTGGTGGAGGAGGAGGAGGTGGCGGGATTGTTGTTATTTTGGCTGGGTCTATCATTGGAACGGGAAGGATAGAAGCTAAAGGCGGACTGGGAACGCCAGGGAGTTCGGCGGTTGGAGGGGCTTATAATTCTGGTGGAGGAGGAAATGGTGGAGGGGGAGTTATTGTTTTAATTTATAGGGTGTTGGGTAGCACAATTCTTTTAGATAGTTCTGGCAATAATGGTGGAAAAAAATATTTACTAAAATTAGTATAACTGACTTAATTAACATAATAATATGAACTCAAAAAAATGGTCGCTTAATTTAAATGATTTCTGGAAAGGACTAATTGTCGCAATTCTATCAGCGGTGATTGCGACTTTACAACAAATGATACAAACTAATGGATTAAGTGGAGTGAATATCACTGCTATACTCACCGTAGCAATTGTAGCGATGTTAGCTTATCTCGGAAAGAATTTAGCAACTAATGAAAGCGGTAAAATTTTAAAATAATGTTTAAAGAAAAGAGTGATAAAATATTTAGTATAGTATTATCAATA
>CAZPPL010000009.1:0-30176 GCA_964588465.1 uncultured Gammaproteobacteria bacterium | reverse complement strand
GATAAGTTAAGTTATAGCTTCCTTTACTAGTCAAGAATTCAATTATAAGTTATAATTTAAGCATTAGTAAATCAATTAAAAATATGTTTAACGATTTAGACCAAAAAAATAATAATCATGTGGCTGTTGATGATATTTTCGCTGAAACCGATAAAGCTCCAGAAACCAAATTAAATAATGGAAATATTCCGCCCTTATCTCCTGCTCCTACTCCTTCTCCTTCTCCTTCTCCTCCACTCAGTCCGAATAATGAAAATAAATCTCCAATTAATAGAGTAGTTGATTTAAATAATTCCCGCCCTAGTACTAGCGGCACGAATAAACCCGGAGAAATTGCTGCTCAGAAGGTTGGTTTAGCTGTTGACAGCACTTTGAATGAGGGATCTATTGGAGATGGAGCAAACAATAAGTGGTTTAAGATTATTCTTATTTTTATTGTTGGAGTTATTGTTATTTTAAGTGCTTATTTATTATATAATAAATTTAAAAAAGTTAATCCTCAAAAAAACTCTAAAGTGTTTACTCCAGTAGTGAAAGTTAAGTCTAAAGTTGTAGCTACTAGTACGGCTAATAGCTTGGTCCCCACTAGTACTAAAGCAATTTCCACAACCACATTATCTAGCCAAACTGTAATTCCTCTTATACCAGGAGTCAATACTATTAGCCCTACATCTTCAGCTAAGCTTGCTAGTAGTTCAAAAGTTAATTCTGCTCTACTTGACTCAGATTCAGATGGTCTGACTAATGCTCAAGAAAAATTATATGGTACTAATCCGTATGTAGCTGATACTGATAAAGACAATTTGAGTGACTATGAAGAAATAAAGATTTATCATACTGACCCCTTAAATCCCGATACCGATGGTGATGGTTTTTCTGATGGCATGGAAGTTAAGTCTGGATATAATCCCTTGGGTGCTGGTAAACTTAATGTTAGTAAAACTGCTACGATTGGCTTAAGTAAATAAATAGTTTATAGCTTTATGATAAATAATAATTTTCATAATAAGACCCCCCTTCGTACCCATAAATTAAATTCTAAGCTTTCTCCTCGTTTATCCCTTAGCCTGCATACTATGCCTCAGACCGCCAATAGTCATTTTAAAAAATGGCTATTTTTAGCTTTATTTATTTTTGCTTTAATGATTTTAACTGCCCTTATTATTTTTTGGCATTAAACATCTCTTGATTTATTGGTTTTTTAAAGATTTTTTATGTTTAACAAAAAATCTAAAGTTGATCAAAATCCTAAATTAACCGTTAAAGTTGATCACGATTTAGTGGTTCATAACATGCCGAGTATTAGTAAATTCGGTCGGACTTTTTCTAACAAATCTTCCGCCCCGATGTTTGTAGGTGTTCAAAATACTATTAATTCAAATAAGCCTAAAAAGAATTTTAAAATAATGGGTTTGATAATAATGTTGGCCGGGATAATATTTATTGGTGCCTTAGTGTACTTAAGTTATATCTTTATTATTAAACCGACATTAAATACTAAGAAGCCTCTAACTAGCACTAATATATCAAATAAAAAGAGCAATAGGCCGATTAGTAATAATGCGACAGTTCCTCTGGCTACTAGTACCATCAATTCCCAGATAGCCACTGTTACCCCTAATTCTGTAAATTCAATTACTCCCATTAAACTGACTACTGCTAGCGCTACTACTGTTGTGACTTCTACTCAGGTCAAACTAGCAACTTCCAGTTCAACTGCCAGTAGCCTGACGCCACTTTTAGATAGCGATCATGATGGTTTAAATAATTTTGAGGAGGCCGTATTAGGAACTTCTCCTACTTCTTCTGATACTAATCATAATGGTTATCCGGATTTAGTTGAGGTAGACAATAATTATAATCCTATTGGTACTGGGCGTTTAAAAGCTGATACTAATCTAGCAACTTATTATAATAAAATTTTTAATTATCAATTATTATATCCTAAAGCTTGGCCTATGCAGTCTGTGAATCAACAGGCAACTATTATTTTTACCGCCCCGGACGAATCTCTAATTCAAATTTCAGTAGAAGATAATAGTAAGAAACTTAGTATTTTAGATTGGTACAAATCTTTATTTCCCAAAATTAATCCAGCTCAGGATAAATTTAAGACTAACAAAAATTGGGAGGGAATTAGCGGACCAGATAATTTGAATTTCTATTTAACGGGTAAGCAACATAGTAAAATTTTTATTATTTCTTATATTCCGGCACTTTCTGGTCGCATAGTTTATCCTAATATTTTTAAATTAATGATTAATTCTTTGCTTATCAAATAATTTTTATTAATGAATATATTCTATTTATCAGAATGAAAAATTATTTTTTACCAATTATCCTATCAATAATTCCATAGTTCAATGCTTTCTCAGCACTCATAAAATTATCCCGATCGCTATCACGTTCAATAGTGGTAATATTCTGGCCGGTATGAATCGCTAAAATTTTATTCATTTTAGCTTTTATCTTTAAAATATGTTCGGCATGGATCTTTACATCAGAAGCTTGACCCTCAGCACCACCCATAATCTGATGAATCATAATTTCACTATTGGGTAGAGCAAATCTTTTACCTTTTTTCCCAGCTGCTAATAGCACTGAGGCCATAGAGGCAGCAGAACCTATACAAATAGTAGAAACATCAGATTTAATAAATTGCATGGTATCATAAATTGCTAGGCCAGCACTAACTGAACCGCCAGGCGAATTAATATAAAGTTTAATATCTTGGTTTTTATCCTCGGCGTCCAGAAAGAGGAATTGAGCGATTATAATATTTGCTACGTGGTCGTCAATCGCTTCGCCTAAAAAAATAATACGGTCCCGTAATAAACGGGAGTAGATATCATAGGCTCGTTCTGTTTGTCCATTTTTTTCAATCACTGTAGGAATTAATGGCATATTTGTTTATTATTATGGTTTATTTAATCTACTCTAAATTACTATTATAAATAAAATATAAGTTTTTGTAAAGATTCCCGCATTGACAATAAAAATTTATAAATTTATTATTAAAAGAGAAATAAAAATTTAGAATAGTTTATTAAAGGAGGTTTCAAAAGAACTTAGGTAATTTAAATTAAAATGAACTACAATAGTAATTTGTTAATCTAAATAATAACCAATCAATATAAAATAGTGAACTTTATATATTTGAATATATTATAAATAATAATAAATTTTTATGAAAGAAAAAATTTCACAACCATCTTCACTGCCGCCCTTACAATCATTTTTACAACCAGAAGATCTTAAATCACATAACGAAATATATGATAAAGCGAGTTTGATAGTTCAAACCACTAATAAATGTACTAAAAATTGTCCAGGATGTTATCTTACAGAAAGTCTAAAAAACAAAAAGGAGGAATTGGATCAAGAACGATATAGAGAATGTATATCAAAATTAAAAGAGGGCAGTTTAATTACATTAAGAGGTGGTGAAATTACAATGATTAGAGATTGGTTTGAGAAATTTGTTGTTCCAGCTTTAGATAAAAATTTAAAAATTATTATAGAAAGCAATGGTTATTTTATTGAGAAACAAGATTATCAAGATATCTTAAAAAAGATTAATGATAATAAAATATCTATAAGAATAAGTTTTGACCAAGAACATATCAGGAATTCAAAAGATATTACTTCTGAGTTTAAAAAAATGGCTCGCTTTGCAGAAGATGCTAAAAATACCGGAATAAATTTTGGTTTTTATTCTCTTGGTATGGATGGAACACAAATACAAAACTTTGTAAAAGGAACATTATTGGAACCATATATTGATAAATTTCATTCATTGACATTCTACCCCAAAATATCATCCGTTAAGATTAAAGGTCAATATCTTAAATCAAATGGTAATCTATCTGATGATATAAAAGTTTAAAAATTTCTTTTACTTAAATTTTTTTGTTCCGTTATAAAAAACCTCGTATTTTTTTAATATTATAAAAAATTTACTTTCAAAAGATTTATTTTTTGTTATAAACTCTATATAAATATGGGTATTATATTTAGCATTCTTTTTGTCCTATAAATAGGTTTAAATATTAGCTATTTTTTTTATATTATTATGGATGAATCAAAACAATTAAAACTTGTATATGATAAAATTGCAGAATTTTATGCAAAGAAATTTTCAGAACCCTCAGAACATATTAAAGAATTCTTGGCTTTACTTCCCCAAAATACAAAAATTCTTGATATTGGTTGTGGAGTTGGAGTTAATACAAATTTTATGGTTTTAGAAGGTTTTGAAGTGATTGGAATTGACTTGTCTAAAGGGATGTTAAAAATTGCAAAACATAAATTTCCTCAAATTGATTTTAGACAACAAAATATTAAAAAATTAAATTTTTCTTCCAATTCATTTAACGGAATTCTAGCCTCTTTTTCCCTGATTCATATTTCCAAAAAAGATATTCCTATGCTTCTAAAAAAATTTCATCAAATTTTAAAAAAGAATGGTGCAATCTATATTGCATTGCAAGGAGGAAAATCGGAAGAAGTTTTTATTGATGCACCTTTTAGAATTAATGAAGAACTTTTCTTGAATGTTTTTTCTTTTAATGAGATTAAGAATCTACTTATTAAAAATAAGTTTTCTATTGTGAAAAGTTATAAACGAAAACCGAAATTAAGAAAAGAATTAAACTATATCAAATTTTATATAATAGCAAAAAAAACAACAGAATAATTAACTAGAACAACTAACTAGAGTTGTTCTTGCTAATAGAAAATTTTAATTATAATAATTGTAAGTAATTTTTATCTATTATGTTTATTTATATCGTAGCAATAATAATAGCAAACTTTCATATAAATAGGGACAATTTCTCTTTTAAGAGAAAATATTATTAAAAGTTATCAAGGCTATTTAGAAATGTCCTAGTTTGAGCTCTTGATTTTTATTTTTATTTATTTTAAGATAGGAGTAAATTTTAAACTAATAGCGAAATTCTTAATATTATGTCACTCATTCAAAAATTTTCAAAGTTATCGTCTAAAGCTAAGTCTTGGTGGATTTTATCCCTTATCGTGGTTTTTGTTATTATGATTGGTCTAACGGTCGCTGGCGACTCTTATAATAATTTTGTCAAAAATTTAGCCTTTAAAACCAATAGCGTTGTAGTTTTACCTCTTGTTCATGCCATCCCTTTTAGTCTAGGTTTAGATTTACAAGGAGGTTCCTATTTAGTTTATCAAGCTAATGTATCTAATATTCCCAAAGGAGAACGAGCCAGTGCTTTAAGTTCGGCTCGAGATGTTATTGAACGTAGAGTAAACGCTTTTGGCGTTAGTGAGCCAGTGGTGACGGTTAACCGAACAATCAGAGGAGACTATCAAATAATTGCTGAACTGGCTGGTATCAAAGACGTTCGTCAAGCTATTAAGATTATTGGCGAAATGCCTATTTTACAATTCAAAGAACAAGCTAGTTCTAGCCCGGCGACAGTTAAGTTACTTGTTCCTAAATCATCAGCCAAACCAGCAACAGGGGCCTCCATTAAATTTATACCAGTTAATAGCGCCTCATCTTCTCCTACTAGTAGTTCATTAGCTTTAGCAAGCACCACTAATTCTCCTGCGACTCCTAGATGGGTAGATACTGCTTTAACTGGAAAATATTTAAAACATTCTTCAGTCCAATTCAATCAGAATGATGGTTCTCCAGAAGTAGCTCTAAATTTTAATTCGGCTGGAGCCAAGTTATTTGAGGCCATTACGGCTCGGAATATTGGTAAACCAGTGGCTATTTTTTTAGATGGTAAAGTTATTAGTGCTCCTATTGTTAATGCTAGAATCACTGGTGGTCAGGCAGTAATTTCTGGACATTTTAATATTACAGAAGCTAAGGCACTGGTGAGTAGGTTAAACTCTGGGGCTTTACCAGTACCAGTTACTCTAATTTCTCAAAAGACTGTGGGGGCGAGTCTAGGGTCTAAGTCTATTGACAATAGTTTAAAAGCTGGTTTGATAGGTTTATTGTTAGTATCTTTATTTATGATTTTATATTATCGTCTTCCCGGATTCCTATCAGTTTTGTCTCTGCTGGTTTATGGCTTGACCGTATTAGCTATTTTTAAGTCTTTACCTATTTGGTTGGCTCTGATTTTGGTATTCATTATGATTGGTCTAATTTTTTATACTTTTAATGAGCTCAAGATATTTAATGGTGCTTTGGCTGCTTTATTTATTTTAATTGGTTTTCTATTATTTTTCTACGCCTTAAAACCAGTAACTCTATCTCTGTCGGGTATTGCCGGATTCATTCTTTCTATCGGGATGGCAGTAGATGCTAATATTTTGATTTTTTCTCGTACTCGGGAAGAATTAAAAATTGGTAAATCAGTAAGCCAAGCGGTAGATGATGGATTTAAACGAGCTTGGCCATCTATTCGCGATGGTAATGTTTCTACTTTAATTACTTGTTTAATTTTGATGTTCTTTGGGACTTCTACGGTCCAAGGTTTTGGTACTACTTTATTCATTGGTATTTCGGTTTCATTATTTAGTGCTATTGTAGTGACTCATACTTTATTTGTGGTAATTCTTGGAGATTGGTTGGAAAAGCGTACTTGGTTATTAGGGGTACATAAGGAAAAGGTTGTTGATTAATCTGTTTTTTTAATTTGCTAATTTAACTATATGATTTATCGGATAATTCAAGCTAGAAAGATCTTTCTTACTCTCTCTAGTTTAGCAATTGTAGCTTCAATATTGGCCTTGATTTTTTGGGGTTTAAATTTTGGCATTGATTTCACTGGAGGCAGTATGTTAGAGGTACAATTCACTAATTATCAGCCCAGTATTACTGTTATTCAGAATAGCCTTAAAGCCGTTAATCTACATAGTTTAGTCATCCAGCCTACCAGTAGTCATTCTATTATTTTACGTTTTCAAGAGAATACTGAGAGTGTCCATGAGCAGGTCGTTACTAAACTACAAGGTTTAATCCAAGGTCACCCTAAAGCCACTTTCAAACAATTGCAATTTGATTCGGTCGGACCCTCTATTGGTCAAGAATTAAAGAGTAAATCATTTAATGCCACTGCCATTGCTTTTATTATGATTATTTTGTTTATTTCTTTTGCCTTCCGTAAAGTTTCTAAGCCAGTTTCTTCTTGGAAATATGGTATGGCCGCTATTATTGCCTTGGTGCATGATGTTATTTTCACTTTAGGAGTTTTTGCAGTATTAGGTCATTTTTACGGAATAGAAATAAATACTCCATTTATTGCGGCCATATTAACTGTACTGGGTTATAGTGTTAGTGATACTATTATTGTGTTTGATAGAATTCGTGAGAATTTGCCCAAGAGTCAAGAGGATTTTGAAAATACTGTTAATCGCAGTCTTAATCAAACTATTACTCGTTCAATCAATACCTCTTTCTCTGCTATTTTAGCCTTGGTGGCGGTTTTATTATTTGGTGGAAGTACTATTAAAGATTTTGCTTTGGCCTTAATTGTTGGTATTTCTGTCGGGACTTATAGCTCTATTTTTATTGCCAGCCCAGTTTTAGTAATTTGGGATAATTGGACTCATAGGAAAAAACTTAGCTAAATTATTTTTTGAGAGGGTTAAAGAGTCTGCTAGGCGGACTCTTTTTTGTTTGGTATAATTAAATTATGAAAATTAGTTTTTACTCCTTACATTATTTTAAAAGAATATCTGGTAAAAATATTTTGGATTTATTGATTGAATTTACTTATTTAATGATAATTTTTTTGATTCCTTTATGGCTGGCTTATTGGTTGCCGACTTATCATATTTTTGCTTTTAATAAATCAGTGATCTTTAAGGTGCTTATTTCTTTATTGTTATTTTTTACTGGGATAAAAATTATTTTTTATCGCGTAAATTTGAATTTAAAACCCCTAAAATTTTTTAGAAAATATTGGCTCGTTCCCTTAATTTTTATTATTGGTTTGAGTCTAACTTTATGGAATTCTCTTAATCCCAGCTTGAGTTTTTATGGTTTAATGGATCGTCAAGCTGGTCTGGTAAATTATTTATTCTATTTTTTATGGTTTATCTTAGTCAGTTTTAATATCTTAACTATTAATAATAGCCAATCTCATTTAAATGGTAAGGAGTCTAGGAATATAATTGGTAAAAATTTACAACGAGTTATAATTATTTCGGTATTTTCGGCTTCTTTGGTAAGCGTTTATGGAATTCTACAAATTTTTAATATTGATTTTTTAGTCTGGTCAGAAGCTCCATGGTTGACTCATCGCATTTTTTCCACTTTAGGTCAGCCCAATTTTTTAGCTTCTTATCTGTTATTACTCATTCCTCTGAGTCTCTATTTATTTAGCAAAAGCCATAAGTTTTTAATAAAATTTATGTATATATTGGCGGCTAGCATACAGTTGATAGCCTTATTTCTAAGTGGTAGTCGTGGCGGTCTGCTATCTTTAGTATTCATGGCAATGCTATTTCTAGTTTATTTATTAATTAAAACTTCTTGGTCCAGACTTAAAAAGTATTTAGCGATTGCACTCTTCATCTTGTTTAGCTTAGTTTCACTATGGTCGCTAAACTATTATTCCAATGGTCGAGTACATAAATTGCTTAATCTTAATGGAGGATCATCGGAGGTCCGTCTAAATTTTTATCAGGCTGCTAGTACTGCTATTATTCATAGACCACTTCAGGGTTATGGTTTGGAAAATAGTGGAAGTGTTTTTATAAAATATTATCGTCCTGACTGGGGAGTTTATGGTAATGTTGGTCAAAATACTGATAGAGCTCATAACCTTATTTTAGATATTTTGCTAACTACGGGAATATTTGGTTTAATTTTATATAGTCTCTACTATTATTTCTTTTTTAGTTTGCTTCAAGATAATCTGAGAAATAAAGGAAATATTTCCCTAAATATTGCTTTAGGACTAGGAGCAAGTGGGTATCTGTTTTCTTTACTATTTAATTTCTCTATGGTTACCAGCGAGATATATTTTTGGCTTTTTTTGGCTCTGTTAATAGTTATTAATTATACCACTCAAGTGGCGAAGTATCCTCGGAATCTAGAAAAATTGGGGCCTCCTAAATATCCCCAGTCCGGTCTAAAACCTTTTTTAAAAATTATATTAATGGGAATTATAACAATTTTTATTTTTGGACAAATTCGTTATAGTTTAAAATCATTATTAGCTGATTACTATTTTAATTCCTCCTATATTGCTATAGCTCAATCTAACTATTTAAGTGCTTTAGTCCTAGAACGATATATGTTGAGCGAAGGGCCTAATCCAATTAATTTGCAGACTTATTATGTATTATTAGGAAACAGATTAAGTGACTCTTATTCTAGTATTGATAATCTAGGAACTAAGAGGTTGGTAAAACAAAATTTACAGAAAATAAATGAATTTTTACCCGCAGAGGGCTATCGGAATTTATTAGTTAAAGCTAAGATAGATTTAATTTTACATAATTTTACTTTAGCTCAGACTTATTTATCAAAAATAATCATTCAAACACCATATTGGCCTTTAGCCTATTTAGAAGCTGGAAAATTAGACTCAGTCCAGGGAAATTTTAAAGCTGCTTTAGTCAATTATCATCTAGCTGCTCTAAATTTGCCTAATCCCAATGATTCTCGTTTAAATTTTCAACATCATCGTGATGTTTTGAATTATCAGTATATTATTGCCAAACAAATTGCCCAAGTTTATGAACAGGAAAAGAATTATACTGCTGCGGAAAAATATTATAAATTAGCTTATACTTATAATCCAGCAGATTTTACTTTATTTAAAGAAATAGCGAATACTTATTATGAGCGTGGTAATTTAAAACTTGCCATTTTGTATGTAAAGCGCGGACAGAAACGTAATTTACAAGATTATCATTGGCCTTGGGCTTTAGCAATCTTATTCAATGATTTAGGTAAGCATAGTTTGGCTAAGAATTATCTAAAACAGGCTTTAGAATTAGCTCCTCAAAATCAGAAATTATTAAATTTTCAACATAAGTTAATAAATAATCAATAATAATTATTATTATTTTACAATTAATTATTTAGAATATATGTTTATATATTATCAGGGAATAGTCTTTATTTTTGGCCTTATCATCGGGAGCTTTTTAAATTGTGTAATCTGGCGTTTATATAAAGATGAAAGCCTAGGAGGGCGATCATATTGTCCTCGGTGTCGGAAAACCATTGCTTGGTATGATAATATTCCAGTATTAAGTTTTATTTTATTACGTGGTCGTTGTCGTCATTGCCAGCAGAAGATTTCTTGGCAATATCCCTTGGTGGAACTTGTGACTGCGGTTTTATTTTTGTTAGTATGGCGCCTGGATTTATCCCAAATTGCTTTATTTAATGTAAATTTCATTTATTTATTTTTACGTGATTCTTTATTAGTTATTACTTTAGTGGTAGTATTTATCTATGATTATCGTTGGCAATTAATACCCATGAATGTACTTTGGCTTAGTAGTGGTGTAATTCTGATTTTGAATTTAGTTTTAGGAGTTCCTTGGTTGAGTTTATTACTGTTTGCTACACTTAGCACGGGATTCTTCTTAATTCAATATTTAATTACTAACAAAAAAGGAATCGGTGAGGGAGATATTTGGTTGGGGACTTTATTAGGGTTAGCTTTTCCGTCCTTTAGTAGTTTGTTGTTAATCATGTTTATTGCCTATAGTCTAGGTTCATTAGTGGGTTTAGGTCTAATGATTATTCATAAAAAAGCTTGGAAATCGTCTATTGCTCTGGGACCATTTTTGACTATAGGGGCTATTATTACCCTAATTTGGGGCGGACAATTAATTGCTTGGTACTTAACTTTACTTTATTAGAACTCTAGGAATTGTTATATTCTTAGAAATTTTGTATAATAAAAGCAGGAGTTATTAAATCTAGTTATTTAAATTTATTTTGTTTATCATCACTAACTCGTTATCAGAAAAGTTTAGTGATCATTTAAAATTTTTTTTATGAAAGACAATATTATTGCTGGTTTAGATATTGGTTCCACTTCTATTCGTCTAGTCGTTGGTCAGAAGGTTATGGGGCCGACTGGTGATGAATTACAAATTATTGGAGCTGTTTCTGGCCCAACGGCTGGGGTTAGTCGTGGTATTGTAAATAGTATTGAAGAAACGACTTCTTCTATTTCGGCGGTTTTGGAAAAAGCTGAGCGTTTGGTAGGGGTACCAATTACTCGAGTTTGGGTTAGTATTAATGACCCCTATATTAAGTGTGAACATTCCAAAGGAGTGGTGGCGGTTAGTCGCAGTGATGGAGAAATCAATGAAGCTGATGTTGATCGAGCGGTTGAAGCTGCTCGAGCTTTGGCCGTTCCAGTAAATTATGAAATTTTACACGTTATTCCTATTAAATTTGGAGTGGACAATCAAGGGGATGTTAAGGATCCTATCGGTATGAACGGTATCCGTTTAGAAGTAGAAACTTTAATTGTTCAAGGACTTAGTACTCAAATTAAGAATTTAACTAAGGCTATCTATCGTACTGGTTTAGAAATTGAAGATTTAGTAATTGCTCCTTTAGCGGCGGCAGAAGCAGTTTTGAGTAATAAGCAGAAGGATCTAGGAGTGGCTTTAGTCAATTTAGGTTCGGCTACAGTTTCCTTAGCAGTTTATGAAGAGCGTAATCTGATTCATACTGCGGTTCTACCTATTGGCTCGGAACATATTACCTCTGATGTAGCCATTGGTTTACGTTGTCCTATTAATCTAGCTGAGAGGATTAAACAAGAATATGGTACGGCTCAAGTGGAAGAGGTTAATAAAAAAGATGAAGTTGATGTTAGTCAACTGGTGAAAGAAGAGGAAATCAATGATGACATTGATATAATTTCCCGTAAATATTTAGCGGAAATCATTAATGCTCGAGTAGAAGAAATTTTTGAAAAAATTGATAATGAATTTAAACGTATAGATCATTCTGGGATGTTACCTGCTGGGGTTATATTTGTTGGTGGTGGTTGTAAGCTGGATGGTTTAGTGGAAGAAGCTAAGATAAAGTTGCGCTTACCAGCAGCCTTAGGAATAGCTAGAAATATTAATGTAATTATTGATAAAGTTAAAAATCCGGAATTTTTAACTGCTCTTGGCCTAGTTATTTGGGGAAGTCATACTGAAGGTAACAATATTAGTGGAAATAATATTATGAATAATTTAGGAGGAATATTAGAAAAGACTAAAAATTGGTGGAATAAAATAATGCCCAAATAAATTATTTTCAATAAATAACTAATTTAAGAAAAATTTTATGGCTGAGGTTAAACCAGAGATTAAAACATTTGCTAAAATAAAGGTTGTTGGAGTTGGTGGTGGTGGTGGTAGTGCTATCAATCGTATGATTGCCAATGGTATTAAAGGTGTGGGTTTTGTGGCAATTAATACTGATGTTCAAGCTCTCCATTATAATAAAGCTACTGAAAAGATACATATTGGTAAAACTGTTACTAAGGGTTTGGGTGCGGGTATGAATCCAGATTTAGGAAAAGGAGCAGCCGAAGAGTCACAAAATGAAATTAGAGAGGTCTTAAAGGGTTGTGATATGGTGTTCGTAACTTGTGGGCTAGGCGGAGGTACTGGCTCTGGAGCTTCGCCTATTATAGCTCAAATTGCTAAAGATTTAGGAGCTCTAACTGTCGCGGTAGTAACTAAACCTTTTATGTTTGAAGGTGGTCAGCGCAAGAATATTGCCGATAGAGCTTTTTCTGAATTGGCTGATAAGGTAGATACTATTATCACAATTTCTAATGATAAATTACTTCAGGTTGTTGACAAGCGGACTACTTTACTAGAAGCTTTTAAAATTGCTGATGATGTCCTACGTCAGGGAGTACAAGGTATTGCGGAGATTATTACTGTTCCGGGAATAATTAATGCTGATTTTGCTGATGTTAAAGCAGTTATGTCTAATGCGGGATCGGCCTTAATGGGTATTGGACAAGCTAATGGCGAAAATAAGGCTGTAGAAGCCGCTAAGGACGCTATTAACTCTAATTTATTAGATATGTCTATTGATGGTGCCCGAGGTATTGTTTTCACGGTTACTGGTGGTCCAGACTTGAGCATGACTGAAGTTAGTGAGGCTGCTAAAGTTATTACTTCTGCTGCTGATGAGGACGCTAAAATTATTTTTGGAGCAGCTATTGATGAGAGAATGAAGGATCAGATTAAAATTACCGTGGTAGCTACTGGTTTTGATGGCCATGGTAAGGGCCAAAAGGAAGATCTAGTCAAATCTTATACCCCTAATTCATTTATTACAGAAAAAGAAGCTAAAAAGGGTAATGTCCCTAGTAGTAGTGTTAATAAGAGTAAAGGGAAATTCTCGGTTTTTAAGAATATTCCAGTTAAACCCGCCCTAGAAAAAAAGGCAGAAAAGATTAGCAATAAAGAGGAGTTAGAAGATGAAGATTTAAGTGTTCCAGCTTTTATTAGGAAGAAAATGGGATAATTTAGCAAATTAATGATTTATAACAAAACGAGGTTATAATAACCTTGTTTTTGTTACATATAAGAGGAGTTATTACTTCATTCTTCTAGATAATATGGTTTTTTTATTTTATTTAGAAAATTTATTATTTTAGAATAATCATTTTATAAAAAACTGTGCATAACTTTATAATCTTATAATATTTATTTTAAGATTAGCTAAATTGACTCCCCTTTATAATTTTGTTAAAATAGAGATGTAATACAATATTTAGTGGTCATAATAGTTTATGTCCACAAAATGTAGATTTATATGAAATGTCCAATTTGTTATTTTACCGATACTAAGGTTGTTGATTCTCGAGTAGCTCCAGATGGTCTTTCTATTCGTCGTCGTCGTGAATGTTTGAAGTGTGGTTTCCGTTTTTCTACTTATGAAGAGATAGAATTGTTAGATTTGGTAATAGTCAAACGGGATGGGAGGAGAGAATCATATAATCGTGAAAAGATGATTAGTGGTTTAAAGAAATCTTGTGAAAAAAGACCAATTACTAAAGATCATTTTAAAAAAACTATTCATTCTATTGAACGTGATTTGCAAAGATTAAAAAGTAATGAAATAACTTCTCTTCAAGTCGGACAAGCAGTAATGAAAAATTTAAAACATTTAGATCCGGTTGCTTATATTCGTTATGCCTCAGTCTATGAATCATTTAAAGATGCTAATCAATTTCGTAAAGAATTAAATAAATTAATTAAAGAAAAAAAATAATATGTCCGAAACTATTAGTAAGTTAATTAAGCGTTCTGGTAAAATATGCGATTTTGATCAGAATAAAATTATTGGAGCGATTTATCGGGCCGCTAAAGCTGAGGGAATTGATGACCAGGCTTTAGCTGAGAAATTAGCTATTCAGGTAGTTTCCAGACTTAATAAAAAATTTCATAAGAATAGTATTCCTGCTGTAGAAGAAGTCCAAGATATAGTAGAAGAAATTTTAATTGAGAGTAAGTTAATTAAAATTGCTAAATCTTATATTTTGTATCGAGATCAACATCGCCAATTGCGAGATATTAATATTGCCACTGCTAACAATAAATTAATGGAAGATTATTTAGGTAGAGCGGATTGGCGTTTAAAAGAGAATAGTAACATGAGTTTTTCGGTTCAAGGTTTAAATAATTATATTTCCTCATCTATTTCTGCTCGTTATTGGTTAGATAAATTATATCCTGAGAATATTCGTTTTGCTCATGTTAATGGTGATCTTCATATTCATGATTTAGGATTATTGGCCCCTTACTGTTGTGGTTGGGATTTAAAAGATTTGTTGATTCTAGGGTTCAGAGGAGTAGATGAAAAAGTACAGAGTAATCCACCTAAACATTTTAGTAGTGTTTTAGGACAAATAATTAATTTTTTCTATACTATGCAAGGAGAAGCGGCAGGTGCTCAAGCTTTTGCTAATTTTGATACTTATTTAGCTCCTTTTATCCGCTATGATAAATTAAATTATAAAGAAGTCAAACAAAGTCTACAAGAATTTATGTTTAATGTTAATGTTCCGACTAGAGTGGGTTTTCAGACTCCTTTTACTAATATTACCTTAGATGTTACTCCTTCCCCTATGACTGGTGAAGAAAATGCTATTATCGGTGGGAAAGCCATGCCAGAAAAATATAAAGATTTTCAAGTAGAAATGGATTTATTCAATAAGGCTTTTGCTGAGGTTATGTTAGCTGGAGATTCTACTGGACGAGTATTTGGTTTTCCTATTCCTACTTATTGCATTGATAAAGATTTTGACTGGGATAGAGAATGTCTTAAACCAGTTTGGGAGATGACTGCTAAATATGGTATTCCTTATTTTTCTAATTTTGTTAATTCTGATATGAAGCGTGATGATGCTCGTTCAATGTGCTGTCGTCTGCGTCTAGATAATAGAGAATTGCGTAAACGTGGTGGTGGTTTGTTTGGAGCTAATCCTCTAACTGGATCTATTGGTGTAGTCACTCTCAATTTAGCACGTATTGGTTATTTATCTAAAAATAAAAAAGAATTTAAAAAACGAGTTTTAAATTTAATGGAATTAGCTAAAAAAAGTTTAGAGATTAAACGCAAAGTTTTAGAGAAATTTAGTGAAGACAGACTCTACCCTTACTCTATCTTCTATTTACATGATATTAAACAAAAATTTGGTTCTTATTGGCAAAATCATTTTTCTACTATAGGTATTAATGGCATGAATGAAGCAACACTTAATTTAATGAATGAGGATCTCTCTAGTTCTAAAGGACGAGCCTTTGCTGTGGAAGTTTTAGATTATATGCGTGAGAGGCTAATGGATTTTCAGAATGAAACTAATAATTTATATAATTTAGAAGCTACTCCGGCCGAAGGGACGACCTATCGTTTTGCTAAAAAAGATCAAGAACTATATCCAGGTATTATTTGCGCTAATACTGAAGACTTTAAGACGAAAGGAATGCCCCCTTATTACACTAATTCTTCACATTTAGCGGTTGGTTTTACCAATGATATTTTTTCCGCTTTAGATCTGCAAGATGATCTACAGGTTAAATACACTGGAGGCACAGTATTGCATGGTTTTATTGGTGAAAGATTGCCTAATGGTGATACTGCTAAAAAATTGGTGAAGAAAATCGTAGAGAATTATCGTTTACCTTACTTTACCATTACTCCTACTTTTTCTATCTGTCCGAAACATGGATATATTTCAGGTGAACATAAATATTGTCCCAAGTGTGATGAAGAAATTGGTTATAAAGAAAATCTGATTAAAGTTGAAGAACCTAAAATCAAAAAGATTGTTAGAGCTAAAAAAGTTAGAAGATAAAATTAAATTTATTAATTTACTAATCATAAATATATGAGCCCAATTCAAAGTCAGAGACAAGAATGCATTATTTATAGTCGTGTAGTTGGCTGGTTAACACCAACAAAAAATTGGAATCCTGGTAAAGCTTCCGAATTTGTTGATCGTCAAACCTATAAAACTAATAATTAATTATTTTTTAATTTTATGATAATTGGTGGTTTAGAGAGATTAACTCTTTTAGACTACCCTGATCATTTAGCAGCGATTATCTTTACTCAAGGTTGTAATTTCCGATGTCACTTTTGTTATAACCCTATGCTTGTCTGGCCCCGCAAGGGAACGGATAAAAAAGAAAAAGGTTTTTCACCACCATCAGTTACTGACCTTTTTCTTTTTTTGAAAGAAAGATTTGGCCGCTTAGAAGGGGTAGTTATTACTGGCGGGGAACCGACTTTACATCCCGATCTGCCTTCTTTTATTAAAAAGATTAAAGATATAGGATATCTAGTTAAACTAGATACTAATGGTACTAATCCAGACATGTTGAAAAAATTACTTAAAAATAAATTGATTGATTATATAGCCATGGATCTAAAAGCCCCGTTTTCTAAATATGAAAAAGTGGTTGGCGTTCCAGTTAACTATAATAATTTGAAAAAAAGTGTTAAAATCATAATGACTAGTAGTTTACCTTATGAATTTCGTACTACCGTAGTACCTAGTCTTCTAGTCTCAAAGGATTTTTTCTTAATAGGAGAAGCTATTAAAGGGGCAACAAAATGGTATTTGCAATCATTTAAGTCCGATACTGAATTAGTTGATAACAAATATAAAGCTCAAGCAGCTTATACTAGTAAGGAAATGAACGCTCTAGCTAAGATAGGTAAAAAATATGTAGATCTTTGTGAAGTGCGTTCATAATTTGATTTTGAATTTTTATGGATACTAACCATTCCGACAAATCTTCTGAATTTAAAGATTTAAAGAAATTATTAGAATTAAATCTTCAAAAGAATGAAGAGATTCTTTTAATTTCTAAAGCCACTAAAAGTTATATTAAATGGCAACAGATTTGGAGTATTTTGCGGTTTTTATTGATTTTAATACCAATTATTTTAGGATTTATTTATCTGCCCCCTTTTATCAAAGATTTTCTTAAAAATTATAAAAGCTTATTAAAATAGATTTTATTAGTGTATGAATAGAGAAATTGCGGTTTTTGCTAAAACAACTTATCGCAACAAATCTAAAAAATTTGGTATTAAAACTGATGATCGTCGTCGGCATATGTATTTGATTGGGAAAACTGGTATGGGGAAATCCACTATTTTGGAGAATATGGTGGTTGAAGATATTTGGGCAGGACGTGGAGTTGCCGTTGTTGATCCACACGGGGATTTGGCTGAAAGAATTATGGAATATATTCCTGATGAACGAATTAAGGATGTGGTCTATTTTAATCCTTCAGATATTGATTATCCTATAGCTTTTAATGTGGTTGAACAAGTTGAACCACACTTACGCCATTTAGTAGCCTCGGGTTTAATTGGAGTTTTTCAAAAATTATGGGCAGATTCTTGGGGACCACGTTTGGAATATATTTTGCGTAATGCTATTTTAGCAATTTTAGATTTTCCGGGGTCCACTCTCTTGGGGGTGGTACGGATGTTATCGGATAAAAATTATCGCAAGCGAGTGGTTTCTAATGTCAAGGATCCAGTGGTTAAAGCTTTTTGGGAAAAAGAATTTTCCAGCTATGCCGATAGATTTGCTTCTGAAGCAGTTTCACCTATTCAGAATAAAGTCGGTCAATTTCTTTCTAGTTCTTTAATGCGTAATGTAATTGGACAAGTGCGCTCCTCTATTGATATTCGCTATATTATGGATCATGGTAAAATTTTAATTATGAATTTGTCTAAAGGGCGTATTGGTGAAGATAATTCTGCTTTATTAGGAGCAATGATGATTACTAAAATTCAATTAGCAGCTATGAGTAGAGTTGATGTTCTTGAGGAAGATCGCCGTGATTTTTATTTATATATTGATGAATTTCAAAATTTTTCTACTGATAGTTTTGCTAATATTCTATCAGAAGCTCGTAAATATCGCTTGAATTTAATCTTGGCACATCAATACATTGAGCAGTTAAGTGAAAAAGTTAAACCAGCGGTTTTTGGTAATGTTGGTACTATGGTGGTTTTTAGAGTGGGGGCGACTGATGCCGAGGAATTGGTTAAAGAATTTACTCCAACTTTTACCGAGGAGGATTTAGTTAATTTACCGAAATATGAAATGTATCTAAAACTAATGATTGATGGTATTTCTTCTTCTCCTTTTTCCGCTCTAGGTCTTCCTCCGCTCAGAGAAGACCAAAGGACGGGTAATATTCAACAAGTGATTGATTATTCTCGAGAGAAATATGCCTCTAATCGTGAAATAGTGGAAGAGAAAATTATGACTTGGCATGCCAATTATGGAAAAGATGAGTTTAAAGATTCAAATAAAAGATCCTCTGTCGCCCCTAATCCTTCTCAGGAGATTAAGACTAATTCTAGCTCATCAAAAAATAATCCCAATATTATTAATACTTCGGCCTCACTCCCAACTAATCATCCAACCACCATTTCTAGTTCAAAATTTAATCCTACTCCTTTATCTTTTGCTGTCTCATCTAAGTCAAAGGCTTCAATTACTTATTCAGCTACTTGTGCGCTTTGCGGACAGGAAACCCATACGATTTTTAAACCCGATGGTATTAGGCCAGTATATTGCCGAGAGTGTTTGAGCAAAAAGAAGGCTGAAAAACGTCAAGAATTAATGACTCGTCGTGTAGCTAAAGGGCGAGAAAAACAAAATTTTAACAAAACAGTTTCCAGTATATCTTTACATGATTTAAAGACTATGATTCCTCAAGACTTTAGAGGTCGAAAAATAAAAACTAAATCTTCATCAATTACTAATAAAATAATAGCGAAAGAATTAAAAGAAGGAGAAGAAATAACTATTAGTAGTAATAATTTTTAAATTATGTATTTAGTTTTTGATACTGAGACTACTGGTTTGCCTCGTAACTATCAAGCCCCTCTTGATGATTTTTTAAATTGGCCTAGAATTGTGCAGTTGGCTTGGAGTTTATATGATGCCGATGGTGGTCCTTGGGAGAGTTATAGCTATATTATTAAGCCAGAAGGTTTTATTATACCTGAGGAAGCTGCTAAAATCCATCATATTTCTCAGGAGCGAGCATTGCAAGAAGGAATAGAATTGCGACGAGCTTTGGATTATTTTTTACGAGACGTTAATCAAGCTAGTTATTTAGTGGCTCATAATATTGATTTTGATGATAATATTGTGGGTTCGGAATTGTTACGAAACAAATTAGATAACCCCTTGATAGGAGCTAATAAGATTTGTACTATGAAGAGTAGTGTAGCTTATTGTCAGATACCTAGTAGCCGAGGTGGTTATAAGTGGCCAAATTTGACTGAACTTTACACTAATTTGTTCCAGACTGGATTCCCCGACGCTCATGATGCTGGAGTTGACGTTAGTGCTTGTGCTAAATGTTTTTTTGAGTTAAAAAGAAGAGGTATTATTAAATTATGAACTCAACTGTTAATTATCTAAAAATTGGCAAGGCTACAGATTTAAAAGGACGTGATCATACAATCTATCGAATATTGGAGATATTTCCTGGATTCCTATCTATATTCTCTTTATTGGCTCTAATTATTCTGTCTTATCTTCAGCCAGTTTGGGTAGCTTATTTTATCATTGCTTTTGATGTTTATTGGTTGTTATTGGTTATTTATATGGCCATTTTTTTGATTACTTCTTATTATCAATTAAAAAAAGGGTTAAAGACTGATTGGCGAGCTAAATGTGAGAAGTTAAGAAATAATCAATTTGATTCTCAAGTTGCTAAGGCCTCTTTAGCTCGTAAAGGAGTGCATTGGGATGATTTATGGCAGTTGATTATTTTACCTAATTATAATGAAAGCTTAGAAATAATTAGTACTTCTTTGGATTCTTTGGTGAAAGATGGTTATTCCACTAATCGTATGATTGTTGTTCTAGCTATGGAAGAACGGGCTGGTCAAGCAGCTAGAAATAGGGCTAGGTTAATTGAAAAAGAATTCGCTCATAAATTTGGACGTTTTATTATAACTTGGCATCCCGATAATATAGCGGGTGAGCTGAAAGGTAAGGGAGCTAATCAAGCTTGGGCGGCTCAAGTAGTTAAGCGAGAAATAATTGATCAAGAGCATTTAGATTATTCTAAGATTTTAGTTAGTGTTTTTGATATTGATACCGTGGTTCAACCTGGTTATTTTTTTGCTTTAACTCATAAATTTTTAAGTGTTGACGATCCCTATCATGCTAGTTATCAGCCAGTGCCCGTATATCATAATAATATTTGGAATGCTCCATTTTTTTCTCGAGTAGCTGCTGCTTCCAATACTTTTTGGCAAATGATTATGCAAATTAGACAAGAGAGCTTAGTCACTTATTCTTCCCATTCTATGACTTGGCAAGCCTTGGTAGAAATTGGTTTTTGGTCTACAGCTAATGTTTCAGAAGATTCTCGTATTTTTTGGCATTGCTTAATGTATTATAATGGACATTATCGGGTTGAACCTATTCATTATAAGGTTTCTATGGATGTCACTCATGATGCTGGTTATTTAAAAACTGCTAAAAGTTTATATAAACAACAACGACGTTGGGCTTGGGGAGGGGAAAATATTCCTTATTTATTATTTAATGCGGGCAAACGTTGGAAAAATAGTAATTTTGATCGAGGAAGAGTTGCTGGTCATATTTTTATTCAAATCTACGGTTTTTATTCTTGGGCCACTAATGCTTTAATTATTGCCGTTATCGGTTGGTTACCTTTATTTCTAGGAGGAAATCGTTTTAATTCTATGGTTTTATCGGGAAATTTACCGGCTGTAACTCAGAATTTAATGAGTATTGCTATGATTGGATTAGTATTATCTGGGGTCCTCTCCATTCTCTTATTGCCACCGCGGCCACAGAAATATTCTGTTTGGCGAAATATTGCTATGGCCTTGGAGTGGATCTTTGTACCAATTACTATTATTATTTTTGGGGCTGTTCCTTGCCTAGAGGCTCAAATTAGGATGATGTTTGGTAAATATATGGGTTTTTCGGTAACTCCTAAATTACGTTAATAATTAAAATATTAGCTTATCAACAGCAGAAGATTTAGGGTTTATTTTTTTGTGCTATAATAGTGAAGATGATAAAAAATAAAATTCGTCCTCAAAATTTTAATGGAGGAACGAATTATAATTCTCATAATTTTTTTTATCGTCTGGTTTCTGACCAGAGATTTTTAGCAATTGTCGGCTTAGCTATTTTAGTTATAATTGTGATACCTCTAGTACAAACCTATGGTCAACAAATTCTAGTGGGGAAAGAAATTCAGGGAGTAAATAAGCAGGTAAATAATTATAAGATTCAAAGCCAACGATTACAGAAGCTTTTAGCTTATTCACATTCTGATCAATATTTGGAAACTCAGGCGCGTTTGAGTCTTAATATGAAAAAAGCTGGTGAAGGAGTTATAATAGTAGAGAATCCTAAAGTCAAAGTAATTGAAATAAAAGCTGATTCTGCTGTCAAGCCAGTTAGTAATTTAGTTAAGTGGTGGCGTTATTTTTTTAATTAAAGAAATTTTATTGGAGCCGAGAAGGGGGATCGGACCCCTGACCTACGCGTTACGAGTGCGTTGCTCTACCAGCTGAGCTATCTCGGCATGAGCGATGAATCAGAGCGGGTAAGCGGAATCGGACCGCCTTCTTCAGCTTGGGAAGCTGACATAATAACCATTATACGACACCCGCTTAAGTTGTATGATAATAAATATAAGCTATTATCAGTGCAGTAAATATATTATAGAATTATTAAATCATTTTAGTCAATAAATCACTATGCCTTCTAAATTTAATAAATATCTTTGGTTATTCAGTTTAATATTTTTAATAATGCCTTTGGCTAGTCAAGCTAGTACTGCAACTAGCCTTAATATATCTTATGTGCCTCAAGCTTTTACTGCTCCAGCTAAGTTGCACATTGCTACCAGTTCAATGGTAATAAAATTACCTTGGCAATGGCAAGCTTTAACCCCCGCTTATGATTATTCTTTAAGTACCTCAGGCTTTTATGATCCCAGCCGTCCTTTAGTTATTAAAATTAATTATGCTCATGCTAATAATTATTTGAAACAAATTTTTATTTTTGATTCCTGGGCTAAACTTTGGCGACCACTTCCTACTACTGATTTTCCCACTAAGAATTATGTCAGTGCGCTGACTACTTCAGTGAGCGGTCGCTTGTTAGTAGCGGCTAATACCAATCTCATGACGGTTGGAACTGCCAGTTGGTATAAATATAAGAATGGACTTTTTGCTGCTTCTCCTGATTTTGCTAAAGGTTCTGTTTTAAAGGTTATTAATTTAAATAATGATAAATCAGTGTTGGTAACTATTAATGATTATGGTCCCGAGCGAGCTCTATTCCCTCATAGAGTACTAGATTTAGATTATGTAGCTTTTAAACAAATTGCTCCAACTTCCCTTGGATTGGTTAAAGTTAAAGTTGAGCCTAAAAAGATTATTGGTCCAGTTTTGAATAAACCTTTAGTTCCCGCTCTTAGTAGTCCTAAGATAAGTGCGTGGTCAGCTATAATCATGTCAGAGAAAACTGGTAAAGTTTTATGGAGTAAAAACGAGAATAAAGTTTCGCCCCTAGCAAGTCTAAGTAAATTAGTAGCTATGCGGGTATTTTTAGATACTCGACCTAGTTTAAATGAAGTAGTAACTTATAAAAAGCAAGACGAGGATTATAATTATAGATATGTCGCCCCTTGGGAATCTGCCCATGTAAGTTTATATCCTGGAGATCAGGTTACTGTTAAAGATTTATTTTATAGTGCTCTGGTGGGTTCGGCTAATAATGCCGTAGAAAGTTTAGTCCGGGTGAGTGGTTTGAGTCGTCCCACATTCATTAAAAAAATGAATGAACTAGTTAAAAATTGGGGGGCAACTAATACTGTTTTTGTGGAACCTACGGGTTTATCTCCGCATAATGTGAGTTCTCCTTTAGATTATGCTATAATAACTAGAGAGATTTTTACTAACCCTTTATTACAGCAAGTAACCACTACTAAAGTTTATAGATTTGAGACCCTTAATACTCATAAATGGCACACCATTTTAAATACTGATCCTTTATTGCGTACTAACACCTATAAAATTATTGGTTCTAAAACTGGATTTTTGGATGAGGCTAGACATTGTTTAATGACTCGGATAGCTAGTCCTCAAGGTAATTTAATTATTGTTAATTTAGGTTCCAAAAGTCATGCGGATGATTTTTCAGATAATGTTAAATTGATTCGTTATGCTTTGCAGTTGAATAAAAGATAAATTATATTTATATCTATTACTATGATTAATTTGGAAAACGTTTCCAAAGTTTATCGGAATAAAATAAGCGTAGTGGAGAACGCCACTATTACTATAAAACCAGGAGAATTTGTATCTATTGTCGGTCAATCTGGCGCTGGAAAGACTACAATTGTACGTTTGCTCATTGGTGAAGAGCGAGCTACAGAGGGTCGTATTATGATTGGTGACTGGGATATTACTAAAATTACTCGTCGCGAAGTGCCTTATCTGCGACGACAAATAGGGGTGATTTTTCAAGATTTTAAATTATTACCCAAAAAAACTTTGGAAGAAAATGTTTCTTTTGCTTTAGAAGTTTCTGGTGGTCGTCCTGCTAAAATAAAAAAAATTGTTCCTAGTGTTTTAAAAATTGTTGGTTTAGACGCGGAAAAGTATCGTTATCCTGATGAAGTTTCTGGCGGTGAGCAACAACGTACGGCGATTGCTCGGGCCTTAGTGCACCAACCTAAGATATTGTTGGCTGATGAGCCAACTGGTAATTTGGATGCGATTAATGCTAATGATATTATTAATTTATTGCTACGTATCAATAAATTTGGTACTACAGTTATTTTAGTAACCCATAATAAAGAGATTGTCAATCGCTTAGATAAGCGAGTGATTACTATGGATCATGGTAGAATCATTAACGACCAGGAGCACGGAAAGTATTTACTTTAAAAAACGTTTATTTATTTTTTTATGTTATTTTTTTATCGCATTATAAAATTTAGTTTACAAGATATTAGCCGTAATATTTGGTTAACCATTGCTACAATTATGGTTTTATTGTTGGCTCTATTTTCCATCAATACTCTTATTGCCGCCCATTTGATTAGTAATAATGCGGTTACCGCCATTAAAACCAAGATTGATATTAGCCTATATTTAAAAGCCGATGCTAGTAATAGTCAAATTATGGCCTTAAAAGCACAAATTGCTAAATTATCTAACGTTAATAAAATAAATTATATTTCTAAGCAAAGTGCGATTGATTCTTTTCGTATTAAATATGCCAATAATCCTGCGGTTTTATCGGCTTTGCGAGAATTAGGTCGTAATCCTTTGTCGCCCAGTTTAATAATTGTTCCTAAAAATTTTGATAAATCCAATTTAGTGATTAACGAACTCAAAACTATTAATAATCCCATAATTGAATCACGTGATTTTTCTAATAATACCGCCATTTTAGCTAAAATTAATAGTATCACTAAACGGATTAATGAAATAGGGTTCTTCATTATATCTATTTTCATTTTGATTAGTTTACTGGTGGTATATAATGCTATCCGGATGGCAATATATACTCATCGTCGAGAAATAGAAATTATGCGCTTGGTAGGAGCTTCTAGTTCTTTTATATATATGCCCTATTTATTCTCAGCATTTATTTATGCCTTGTTAAGTGTTTTAATTATTATTTCTATTTTTTATCCCTTATTAACTCTACTTCAGCCCTATTTAGCGACTTTCTTTGGTTCTTATAATATTAATATTTTAGCTTATTTTGTTAATAATTTCATGATAATTTTTGGTTCACAATTCTTAGTGATTCTATTTATTAATGCGGTGGCTAGTTTATTTGCTGTACGTAAATATGCTAAAGTTTGAGTTGACATATTGTCTATTTTTTAATAATATCCTCAGGTGAGGATATTTTAATTCAACGATGCGAGATCGTCTAATGGTAGGACCGCGGCCTTTGAAGCCGTTTATCCTGGTTCGAATCCAGGTCTCGCAGCAAAACTGGACGAAGTGAGGGCAAAAGCTTATTTCGTCTTTTGTTTATGGGGGTTTTAGCCAGTTCGAACCTGGTTATTTTGTGGTTTAGGGATAAGCTGGATTTTTTAATTGGTAAGAACCATTTATTTGCTAATATTTCAAGTTTTTTGTCTTTTAAAGTCCAGTTCGAACCTAAACTCATCATTAATTTTTAATTAACTTAATATATTTATAGATAATAACAAAACGTTGGAAAATACTGTTTTCTACAGAAAAAAGCCTTGTTAATTCCAACATTTTTTCTTTTAGTGTGGAGTAATAGGCTTTCATATACTAGTTTCTATAAAAATATTCTCCTTAAAAAATGAGAATATTATCTTTTATATGTAAATTGATTAAAAGTTCATAAGTTTATATAGAATTTATATTCATAATATATTCTTATTATAATTCAAATTTAAAGAGACGATAAGTTGACAAAATTTAGGCTAATTTTTGTTATTTATACCGTAAAGTGGTAACATTTACATAAGTAATAACTTAGATTCTAGTCTAAAAGTAAATATAATTGTGAAATATGAATAAACAACAAATAACTAATAATATTGTAATACCAAATAAAGATGCAGGAGTTTTAAAAAAATATTTTTCTTACTGTTTTGACAAAAATGGGAATTTTGATTTTGAAAAGTTTAAACAAGAATTATCTAAAAATGAAATAGATTTTTCCAAAGAATCTTATGGAATGGATTGGCTGGGGAAATCTTATGCCAGACTTTTAGCAAGTGATGAAGCGACAACACTTTTAAAAGAGTGTGAAAAATGGAACAAAAAAGCAGAAAATAAAAATTCTAAAAACCTATTAATTAAAGGCGATAATTTAGAAGTTTTAAAGCACCTTTCCAATGCCTATTATGAAAAGATAAAGATGATTTATATTGATCCACCCTACAATACTGGTAGTGATGGTTTTGTTTATCAAGATGATAGAAAATTTGACTTTAAAGAACTTTCAAAACTTGCTGGAGTTGATGAAGATAAAGCAAAAAGAATTTTAGAATTTACTCAAAGTAAAAGTAATTCTCATTCTGCTTGGCTTACTTTTATGTATCCAAGACTTTACATTGCCAAACAACTTTTAAAAGATGATGGAGTTATTTTTGTATCTATTGATGATAATGAAGTAGCACAATTGAGGCTTTTGATGGATGAGATTTTTGGAGAGGAGAATTTTGTTGCAACTGTAAATGTTTATTCAAACCCAAGAGGAAGGCAGTCAAGTAAAAATATAGCTGAAACTCATGAATATGTTTTAATTTTTTCAAAAAGTGAAAAAACCTTACTTAAAGGCGAACATTTAACAGATAAACAAAAGCAGGAGTATAATAAAAAAGATAATATGGGTGTTTACAGAGAAATTGGATTAAGGAAAAGAGGTAGTGGTGCAAAAAAAGAAGAATCTCCAACATTATTTTTCCCTATTTATTATGACGAAAATAAAAATTTAATAAGTTTAAAAAAAGAGAATAATTTTATTGAAATAATTCCAAAATTAGAGAATGGAGATTTGGGACGCTGGAGATGGTCAAAAGAAAAAATTGTAAAAGATAGTAATTTATTATTTGTTAGAAAGGTTAAAAGAAATGGTAGATTTGAATATGATGTTTTTGAAAAGGATTATCTGAAGGATAATAAAACAAGAAAAATTAAAAGTAGTTGGATAGAAAAAGAAATAAATTATGACAGATCTTCTGATGAACAAAGAAAAATTTTGGGTAATAAATTATTTGATTATGCAAAACCAGTATATTTATTAAAAAAAATAATAAATTTATCAACAAACACAAATGACTTAATCCTAGATTTCTTCGCAGGTTCTGGAACAACAGGTGATGCAGTGATGCAACTTAATGCTGAAGACGGGGATAATAGAAAATATATTTTAGTACAACTTCCAGAAAAAATTGATAAAAAGAAAAATAAAACAGCTTATGATTTTGTGAAAGATGAGTTAGGGGTAGAAAAACCAACTATTTTTGAAATTACAAAAGAAAGACTTATAAGAACAGGAAAGAAGATGCAAGAAGATAACGAAAAACTAAAAGATAAAGATAAAAAAGATTTATCAAATGTAGATTTTGGCTTTAAGATTTTTGAAACTACTCCTATTTGGGAAGATTATAATTTAGAAGCTGAAAGATTTGATTCACAGACTAAACTTTTTGATGAAAATAAACTGTCTGATGAAGATTTAAAAATTCTTTTAACGACTTGGAAAACTTATGATGGGATTGCTTTAACTCAAGATTTAACAGAAATAAATTTAGATGGATATAAGGGACATTATTTTGATAATAAACTTTATTTAATTGATAAAGGATTTAAAACTAAAAATCTCAAAAAATTTTTAGAAGAGATTGATAGTAATAAAGATTTTAATCCAGTAACAATAATTATTTTTGGCTACAATTTTGAATCAAAAGTGATGAGAGAAATTGCAGAGAATGTCAAAAATTATGCGAATAAAAAACAGATAGATATTGATTTTGTAACAAGGTATTAATATGAACCATTTAGATTATACATTTTATTTTTGGGGAGATTTGATTTCAATACTTGGAATTATTATTGGTACTTCCATTTCTGTATGGCTTTATCTTTTATCTAAGCGATTATCAACACAAAATAAATATAATCATGAAGTGAAAATAACAACTCAGTTAAACAAATTAAAATTTTATCAGTCAGTAATTTTAGCAGATGTTAAAAAATATAGACCATTTAGAACAGATACGATAAATAAAACATACTATAAACAAGGTGCTGAATTATACACAATTATTCCAGAGTATGGCGTGCAACTCATCCTTAGAACATCAGATGAAAAAATACCAGTTGGTCTAGTTCCTTTTGAGTGGATAGAATATATAAGAGAGTATGATAGTGAAGACATAAAACCAATTATTGTTTGTAAATTCAAAGGAACAAAGTGGTATGATAATTTTAAATCGCCATTTAAAGAAATAGAATACATGAAAGAGAATCTGGAGTATAACCAAAATTCTGATCCAGCATTTATGAAATTTACTAATTTAAAATAATATGGCAGGATTTAATTTTGAAAAAAACTTATCGCATCAAACACAAGCAGTAAAATCAATACTCGGTGTTTTTGATGATGTTGAAATAATAAAATCAACAGGAGTAAACAAAGAGTTTATCAATTCGCATTTTGATAAAGATGCCAGTTTTAAATATGTAAATAATATTGGTAGTTTGCAAGAGCAGAATAATATTGAAAGAAATGTAAAAGGTAAAAGCAACATCATAGATATTATGATGGAAACAGGAACAGGAAAAACTTATACTTACACAAAAACTATTTTTGAACTCAATAAACAATATGGAATTTTCAAATTTATTGTAGTTGTGCCAACATTACCAATTAAGGCAGGAACAATAGATTTTCTAAAATCTGAAAGTGCTAGAGAACATTTTAAAGAACAATATGGAAAAACCATAAAATTGCATATTATAGAAAGTAAAAAAGGTGGAAAAAACAAAAAATCATATATACCACAGGCAGTAAGCAGTTTTGTAAATGCAGGAAGTTATGAAAAAAATAAAATTCAAGTTTTGATTATCAATACGGGAATGATCAATTCTAAAACCATGCAACAAAAATTTGATACAAATTTATTTGATAAATATTCAGTACCTTTTAACGCTATTGCCAGCACAAAAGCATTTATGATTATCGATGAACCTCATAAGTTTGCTAAAGAAAATACCTCTTGGCAAAATATTCAAAAGATGAACCCTCAATTTATTATTAGATACGGGGCAACTTTTAAAGAATATGAAAATTTAGTTTATACCTTAACTGCTGTTGATTCTTTTAACAGAAATCTTGTAAAAGGAGTTATTGGACATATTACAAAATTTGAAGAGGGTGAAAATACTCTTGTAAAATTTGTGAATTCTAATGGTAAAGAAGCAAGTTTTGATCTTATTATAAATAATACAAGAAGACATTTTAAACTTGCAAAAAAAGAGAGTTTAGAAAAAGTTCATAGTGCTATGGAAGATCTATTTATTGAAAATCTAAATAAAAATACTCTTGTATTGTCAAATGGTATAGAACTAAAAAAAGGAGATAAAATAAATCCATTTTCTTATGCTGAAACTTTGCAAGAGCAAATGATTAAACAAGCAATTAAACATCATTTTGAAAAAGAAAAAGAATATTTAACAAGAGAGGTTAAAATAAAGCCTTTAACATTATTTTTTATTGATAATATTGATGAGTACAGAAATAAAGACGGATATATGAGAAAAACGGTTGAAAAATATATAAAAGTAGAAGCTGAAAAATTATTAAAAACTGAAAAAAATAAATTTTATAAATCATATTTAGAAAAAACACTAAAAAATATTTCTCTTACTCATGGAGGATATTTTTCTAAAGATAATAGCGATAAAGACGAAGCTATTGAAAAAGAAGTAAATGAAATCTTGCACGATAAACAAGCTATTCTTGGTTTAGAAAACCCAAGAAGATTTATATTTTCTAAATGGACATTAAGAGAGGGTTGGGATAATCCAAACATTTTTCAAATTTGCAAATTGAGAAGTAGCGGATCTGAGATATCAAAACTGCAAGAAGTTGGTCGTGGACTTCGTTTACCAGTTAATGAATATG
>CAZPPL010000008.1:0-31205 GCA_964588465.1 uncultured Gammaproteobacteria bacterium | reverse complement strand
GGCTACCGCTTATGCTATTCGCACTGAAAATAAAGAAGAAGCTCCCTTTATAGAAGCCTTGGAACAACAAGGGTTTGAAGTTAAAATGAAAGATCTACAAATTTTTGCTGGTGGAGCTAAAAAAGCTGATTGGGATGTCGGTATTGCTATTGATGCAATCAAACTGGCAAACAAATTAGATGTCTTAGTAATCGTTTCTGGGGACGGAGATTATCTGCCTTTAGTTTCTTATTTACAAAACAATAAAGGCTGTTTGGTAGAAATAATGGCTTTTCGCAAAACCTGTTCTTCTCGTTTGATTGAAGAAGCTGATGATTTCACTGATTTAGGATCTAGTAAAAAATTTCTAATTTATAGTAATAAATAATCCTCAACTAGACAAACTAGTTGAAGAATAAATTAACAAGGTTCTGACCGTTAAATAGATAGCACTGTATCTTAATACAGTTCTGTAATTTGACGGTCTAGAGCTACAAAAATTATGGAAAAAATATTTAAGAAAGAGTGGCTAGGCCGAACTCTTATTATTAAAACTGGAAAAGTCGCTCTGCAAGCAGATGCGGCTGTTTGGGTACAATACGGAGAAACCCTAGTACAAGCTACTTTAGTCCAATCTAAAACCGAGCGAGAGGGAGTAGATTTTTTCCCCCTCATGGTAGAATTAGATGAAAAATTATATGCCGCGGGAATTATCAAAGGTTCACGTTGGGTAAAACGTGAAGGTCGTCCTACTGACCAAGCAGTTTTGACTGGACGTATGATTGATCGAGCAATTCGTCCTTTATTTACTCCCGGAGACAATCGTGATGTACAAATAATTATCACTACTCTATCCGTAGATCAAGAAAATGATTATGATATTGTAGCCCTAATAGCTGCCTCTGCAGTACTATCCATCTCTGGTTTAGCTTGGAATGGTCCAATTAGCGGTATTCGGGTAGGACTGATTGATAAAAAATTTATCTTTAATCCTACTTATAAAGAACAAACAGAAAGCTCTTTAGACCTTATTGTGGCTGGAACCGATAAAAAAGTTATCATGCTGGATGCTGGAGCCAATGAAATACCTGAAGATACCATACAACAAGCAATCAAGGCTGGGCAAGATAAAATGCAAGGAGCTATGGAACTAATTAAAGAATTGCAAAGAAATATCACTCCCAAACATTCTTCTACTATTACTCCACCCCTTAGAACAACCGAGGAACAACAGGTTATTGACGAAAAACCAGAACTCTTAAAAATCGGAGAATCTTGGCTTAAAGATAATATTAAAAAAATATTATTTGATAAAATATATTACACCAAAGGAGAACGAAAAGCAGCAGTAAAAGCTATTAAAAAGCAACTGGAAGACTATCTAGTTGGAAAGGATTTAAGTGCTGATAAACGTCATTTCATTATTAAGAGTCTAGCTGAAAAGATGATTGATGAGGAAGTAACTTCAGCTATTTTACAGGAAAAACGTCGAGTTGACGGTAGAGCTTTAGATGAAATTCGTCCTTTACTAGCTGAAGTTGCTATTTTACCCCGCGACCATGGTAGTGCCTTATTCTCCAGAGGAGAAACTCAGGTTATGTCTATTGCTACTCTGGGCGCTCCAGGGATGGAACAATCCTTAGAAGGACTAGAAGGTCAAAGCAAAAAACGTTATATGCATCATTATAATTTCCCCCCCTATTGTGTAGGAGAAGCTAAACCACTTCGGGGCACGGGCAGACGAGAGATTGGCCATGGTGCTCTAGCAGAAAAAGCTTTAGCTCCGATGATTCCAGCCCATGAAGACTTCCCTTATACTATCCGGGTGGTAAGTGAAACTTTAGGTTCTAACGGATCTTCTTCTATGGCCTCCACCTGTGCTTCTAGTCTGGCTTTAATGGACGCAGGAATACCAATTAAAAAACCAGTAGCTGGTATTGCTATGGGCTTAGCTTCTAATCCTGATATGAGCCGTTGGGAAGTTCTAACTGATTTACAAGATATGGAAGATGGCGATGGAGGTATGGATTTTAAGATAACTGGTACTGACAAAGGTCTCACCGCTATACAATTAGATACCAAAACTACCGGACTTAGTGAAGAAATAATTTCTAAAACTCTAAGTCAAGGTCGAGTTGCTCTTAATGAAATTTTAGAAGTACTTAAAAAAGCCATTCCTGCTCCTCGGACCGAATTATCCAAGTATGCTCCACGACTTGTTAGTTTTGAGGTTGATCCAGAAAAAATTGGAGCTATTATCGGTCCTGGTGGAAAAACCATTAATAGAATTATTGCCGAAACTGGAGCTAGTATTGATATTGAAGATAGTGGTCTAGTAATGATTTGTGGTACAGACGCTGCTATGGTGGATAAAGCGGTTAGTGAAGTTAAAGAAATAGTACATGTATTTAGTGCTGGAGAAATAATTATAGGTAAGGTAGTTCGTTTATTAGATTTTGGAGCTTTTATTGCCTTAAATGATAATGAAGACGGTATGGTACATGTAAGTGAACTAGCTCCCTATCGTATTGAAAAACCTAGTGACTTCTTGTCTATAGGCGATATGATAACGGTTAAAATCAAAGAAATAGATGATCAAGGCCGAATTAATTTGACCATGAAGGGCTTGGAAGAAAATCAATCTCTTTGGAAAGACGAAAAAGGCAAATCAACTGGAAATTCTTTTAGCAGTAATGGACGATCAAACTCTGGCTATAATGGCCATAATTCTGGGCCAAGTCGTCCCAGTCGTTTCCATAAAAAATAAGGAATTGTTAATAAGTAAAAAAAATAATTTTTTATGGAAAGTATTTTCTATATCACAAATAATATTTATAAATACAAAATAGCAGTGAATACTCTAAAAAATATAGGCTTAAATAAAAAAATTAAACTAGAGAGATTAACTGTTTGGAATAATAATCAATGGATTAAATTAAATAATTTTCTAAACAAATGTGAAAAGATAAATTAATTGACTTTTATTCAAGACTAAGCTATTATTTTTTCATATAAATAATACTGATAAATTAAAATTATGTTAGCAATTAAATTGGCCCAGACTGGAAAAACTAATAAAAAAATGTTTCGCGTAATCATTTCTGAAAAGAGTCGTGATCCTTATGGCAGAGTTCTAGAGATTCTTGGTTCTTATAACCCTCACTCTAAAGAATTAAGCGCTAAAACAGAAAGAATTAAATATTGGTTATCTAAAGGAGCTCAAATGACTGCTACGGTAAATAATCTATTAATAGAAAAGAAAATAATTGAAGGTAAAAAGGCCGTAGCCTCTAAACCTGGTAAAAAAAAGAAAAAAGAAAAAAAGAAAACTACTAGAACTAAAGCTCCAGATAATACAAAAAAAGACGATACTAAAGATAAACCGGAATCAGTTGATAAAAAGCCAGTAGAAACAGAAAAAAAAGCAGAAAATCCTACCGAACAAGCTGCTTAATAAAGGTTGACAAAAATCTTAGTTAAGTATTACAATAACTAACATAAGGCTGCTAGTCTGGCAGTTATTTAATAAAATTTCTTTCTATTTTGGTTGACAATAAAGTTACTCAAAATTTGAAAGACAAATAAAAATTATGGTAGAACAAGACAAAGAGTTTCTAGAAATGGTCGTGAAAAGCATCGTAGGAAATCCTAACGATGTAGTGGTTGACCGTACGATTGATGAAAGGGGTGTTCTATTAACCCTTAAAACCAATCCAGCGGATATGGGTTATGTTATTGGCCGTAAAGGACAAACTGCCCAATCAATTCGCACCTTATTGAAAATTATTGGTGCTAAAAATAACTCTCGCGTTAATCTTAAAATCTTTGATCCTGAGGGTGGCAACCACGTTAGAAGCGAAAGTCATAACGAAAATTACGAAAAAAAGAGCGAAGAAAAAACTGAAGAAAATCGCGACAATATTGATACCTCAGCTATTGATGATTTAAAAATATAAATCTCAACAGCTTATCATAAATTGAAAAAGCCCCGTGTAAAAACTGGGCTTTTTTGATATAATATTTAATAGTTTACTATAATTAAAATGTTTTAACGCTAGCTATTAACCAACTAAAGTTAAATTAATAAATAATATGAAATTTCAACTATTAACTATTTTCCCAAAAATCTTTGATTCCTATCTTAATGAGAGTATTTTAAAACGAGCTCAAGAAAAGAAAATAATTGAATTCAAAATTCATAATTTACGGAATTGGACTAAAGATAAACACCACAGTGTTGATGACCGCCCCTACGGAGGAGGAGCGGGCATGCTTATGAAAATAGAACCTTTATATAAGGCTCTAAAAGCTATAAAAAAACCAAATAAGAAAATCAAGCCAAACAAAAGAAAAATAATTCTATTATCCGCTTCTGGTAAAAAGTGGACTCAATCTTTAGCTAAAAAATTATCCAAATTAGATGAGATTATTTTAATCTGTGGACATTACGAAGGGGTAGACGCTAGAATTAAAAACTTTATAGATGCGGAAATATCAATCGGTGATTATGTTTTAACTGGGGGAGAATTACCCGCTTTAATTATTATTGATTCCCTAACTCGTCTATTGCCCCAAGTACTAGGTAATAAAAGTAGTATTATTGAAGAATCACACACTACAAAAGGGGTATTAGAATACCCTCAATATACTCGCCCAGAAATTTTTATTGCTGACAAAAAAAAATATTGCGTACCCAAAATATTGTTGTCAGGCAATCACCAAAAAATTAAAATCTGGAGAGATAAACAACAAAAAATTATCAAAATTAAAAAATAATAATCTAATTTTATTTACACAGATTTTACCACTTTATAACCATCAGCAACTTTAACTAAACGGCCAAGTAAAGAAAATCCCGCAGCTTTCTGGTGTCCCCCTCCGCCCCAATTCTTAGCTATTTTAGATAAATCGATTCCCTCAGTATTAGTGCGTAAACTACCTTTAACCTGTCCTTCTTCTTCGCGTAAAAACAGAGAAACCCTAACTCCTCCTAAAGAGCTAAGGAAAGAGGCAATATCTCCAAATAAATCAACATTTAGTTTAGCTTCTTCTGGGGGTAGTAGCTCAATAACTTCCTCAGCACTTAAAGCCGAAACAATCAAGCCAGTATCAGGATTAAATTGAATATTTTCCAGAGCCCTCCCCCAAACCTTCAAAGCTGAAAAACTTTTATTATTAACAGTATGACTGATTATCTTGGGTAATGATGCTCCTCTCAGTAGCATTTCAGAAGCTACAGCGATAGCTTGGCTTGAAGAATTAGCGTATAAAAAAT
Source organism: uncultured Gammaproteobacteria bacterium (assembly GCA_964588465.1). Taxonomy (GTDB): domain Bacteria; phylum Patescibacteriota; class Patescibacteriia; order Patescibacteriales; family UBA12465; genus UBA12465. The sequence goes on along the minus strand of CAZPPL010000008.1, from coordinate 25,951 downwards.
TTCCCGTATCAGTTATTAAACCAATTAAAATACAATTAGCTAAAGAACTAGTTATAATTAAATTATTAGCTCGTAGAAAATGATAAATAATCTGCGTAGTAGAGGCCTGCTGGGGTAAACGAATTTCTAGATCAGTATAAGTCTCTTGGGCTTGATGATGATCAAATTCTATTAAATAAGGTCGGCGGTCAAATTGCTCAGTACTAGAATTCCTAAGCAAGGCTCTAATTTGTCTTTCCAGCCCAGTGCGGAAAATAGAGCCACAATCTAAAATTAATATCAGATCAAAGTTAGCCAGATCTTTGGGCTGTTTATTACTAATTAAATTCTCATGAGGGATAAAAGTATAAGCTCCAGCTATATTTTTATCAGCATAAGCATAAGACTCCAAGCCTAAATTATTAGCAATCTCTAAAATTGCTCCCATAGACGCTAAAGCATCAGCGTCAGGAGAAGTATGTCCAATAATTAAAAGTCTCTGAGCTTGTTGTAATTTTAAATAAGCTAATTGTAATTTTTCTGATAAATTCATAACTTTTTATTCTACGATAAAGTTTAAAAAAAGTCCAGTCTGACTGAACTATCTTTTTTGACTAAAACTATAGATTAATCTAATACCAATTTAATTTATAAGTCGGGATGAGCTAATAAACGTTCAATTTTATGAGCTTCCCTTTCACTAGAATCAAACTCCCAAATTAAACGAGGTAGTTTACGTAATTTTAAACGAGCTTTTAAACGCGGCAATAATTGTTTAGTAGCGGAATTTAATTTTCGCAAAGCGGTTCCAGCTAAATTATCAGGTAGAACCGAGAAACCCACCTTAGCCTGTTTTAGGTCTGGACTACAATCTACATAGCTAATAGTAATCAGAGCCTGATCTAAAAATACCTCACGATTAACTGCTAGAGCCAACTCTTCCAAAATTAATTCATTATAACGAGGAATTTTAGACATATACAAAATCTATTAAAAATAAACCCCAACTAAATTTTGTCAACAACCCTTTCTTGTTTATAAATTTCTAAAATATCTCCTAGTTCAATTACGATTTGCCCTTCGTATTTTATACCCGCCTCCTCATCTACATCCACTTGTTCTACGTCTTGTTTACCAGCTTGTAAGCGAATTAGTTTTCCCGAACCAATAAAATTATCTTCCCGCTTTATATCTATCAAACTATTATTAGAAATAGTACCATCTAAAACCTTACCCCCAATAATTTGACTATTATTTTCGGTTCTGAAAATAGCTAAAACTTTTAATCGACCTAAATCTATACGATTAATCTCTGGCCTTACCAATAATTGCATCTCATTTTTAACAAATTCTATCAAATTATAAATAATTGAATAAGTATGAGCAACTATCTGTCTTTCCCTAATTAAAGTTTCAATTACTGGAGAAATTCGTACATTAAAACCTAAAATTTTGGCCCCATCGTCTTCTGCCCGTTTAACATCACCTTCGGTAATATAGCCTAAACCTTTGCTTATAATATTCACTCTAACTTTTTCATTATTTAATTTAAGGAGAGACTCTTCAATAGCCTCTGCTGAACCTAAAAAATCGGTTTTAATTATTACTTTAACTTCGGGAACTTTATCTTTTCCTGGTTTATTTTCACTAACAAAAGAACTATTATCTTTACTAATAGGCTTAACTTTAATTTTTTTAGTTTTTACCTTTTTACCCTCACCAACATTTAAAACATCTCCTACCGCTGGTGAAATCTTCAAACCTAAAACATTCACTGGGGTAGAAGGACCAGCTTCGCTTAAATTTTCTCCTTTGTAATTTTTAAGAGTTTTAACCTTACCATAGACTATATGATTCAAACATAATTGATCACCAAGTCGCAAAGTACCGTTCTGAATGAGCAGAGTAGCTAAAGGCCCAGAGGTTTTATCAACGTTTGATTCTATAACCGTACCTAGTGCTGGAGCATTAAAATTTGCTTGTAGATTTTTGGCCTCAGCTTCGGCTAGTAATAAAATCATATTAAGCATCTCTGCAATGCCCGTTCCCTCTTTGGCAGAAATTGGAGAACAGATGGTTTTCCCGCCCCAATCTTCAGGAGTAATATTTAATTGGGTAGATAATTCTTGCTTAGTTCTATTAATATCGGCCGAAGGTTTATCTATTTTATTTAAAGCTACTAAATAAGGAAGTTTAGCACTTTCAATAATTCGGTAAGCTTCTACAGTCTGAGGCTTGACCCCATCATCAACTGCTACTACTAATATGGCAATATCCGCTATTTTTACCCCCCGACTACGCATAGCGGTAAAGGCTTCATGTCCTGGAGTATCAATAAAAGTTAAAGTATGACCATCATGGACTATTTGATAGGCTCCAATATGTTGAGTAATTCCTCCTGCCTCACCAGCTATAATATTAGTTTTACGAATAGAATCTAATAATTTAGTCTTACCATGATCAACATGACCCATAACCACAATCACGGGTGGACGATCTTGTAAATTCTTTTTATCTTCTTGAGCTAAAATATTAATTAAGGTATCATCTTTAATCTCTTCCTCATTAATTGACTCTTGTTTAGCAGCTTGCACATCTAAATTAAGGTTTTCTCCAATAATCATAGCGGTGTCAAAATCAATTTTTTCATTAATTGAAGTAAATACCCCATTTTTCATTAATTCAATTAAAATTCGGTTTATAGGGATATCCGCCAATTCGGCATATTCTCGTACGGTAATAATGGCTGGGATCATAATAGTCTTTTTTTCTTTAGGCAAGACCTCATCTTGTTTTTTGATCTCTTCGGCTATTTTCTTTTGTTGCCATTGACGCCGTAGGTGAGGCCAATCTCTAATAATTTTTTTAGCCGTGTTATTATCTACTTTTATAGCTTTTTGACCAATAGAAAAACCTAGTTCCGGTAATAAATCACGCAACTCTTGCGGAGGAATTCTTAAAATACGAGCTAGTTCGGTCAAATTCATAAATAAACTAAATTAGGAGAATAAAAAGGCTAAAATAAGAAGAATATTTTAACTATTTTTTAATGTTACGTTATTTTTAGTCTTTAGTCAACCAAAAAATTCTAACCTTAGTCTTTACAAAACATAGAGTGAATGCTATAGTATAAAAGTAAATTTATTTATTAATTAAAATCTGTTTTTAGAAATTATTCAGGAAATGAAACCCTCTTAGTATAAGCAAAAATAATTTATTTTATTTCGGTTAATTATTCTATGTTATCTCTAATTTTTACTTTAAGATTAGTTAAAAAAATTAATAACCCTTCTTGGTTTTTGAAATAAATGTTGCCTTTGACACCTATTTTTTGCTAGTCAAAATTCTAGTCTCCTCTATCACTCTTAATCTCTAAAAACAATTTCTCCTCGTATGGAATATTTCAATTACGTGTTGTATCTGGTTTTAGTGGCGGGTGGTTTTTTGATTGGTTATGTTTTCTATCGAAAATTAGCTGGATCTAAAATTAATAATGCCACAGACAAAGCTGATAAACTATTAAACAACGCTCGTAGCAAAGAAAAAGAGCTATTGCTCCAAAGCCAAGATAAAGCTTTGAAAATTATTGAAGAGGCTAAGAAGGAAGAATCTAGTCGTCGTTTAGAAATTAATAGCCTACAAAAGAGATTAGAACAGCGAGAAAATTCTTTTTCTCAGAAGTTGTTAGATTTGCAAGAAAAACAACAAAAATTATATGATAAAGTAACTGAAGTCCAAGAAATTAAAGAAAAAATTAAAGATATTAAACAAGAACAAGAAATTAAGTTAGAAAAATTAGCTAACCTTAGTGAAGAAGAAGCTAAAAATATTATTTTGCAGGATATTGAAGAAAAAAACTCTGAAGATTTAATGGTACGAGTTAATAAATTAGAAAACGATTCCGAAGATACTATCAACGAAAAAGCTCGAGATTTATTAGCTTTGGCCATGCAAAGAATGGTCTCAGCCTATACTGTGGAACTAACCACTACCACTATAGATTTACCAAATGACGAAATGAAAGGGAGAATTATTGGCCGAGAAGGGCGAAATATTAAAGCCATAGAAAAAATGACTGGGGTGGAAATTATTGTAGATGATACTCCTAACGCAATCACAGTTTCAGGTTTTTCTTTAATTCGTCGCCATATAGCTAAAAAAGTGTTAGATTATTTGATAAAAGATGGACGTATTCATCCCACTAAGATTGAAGAAGCAGTAGAAAACGCTAAGAAAGATATTTCTATAGATATTAAAAAGGCTGGCGAAGAAGCACTATATGAAGTAGGAGTAGCTGGTTTTGATCCTAAACTAATACAAATACTAGGACGATTGAAGTATAGGACTAGCTATGGCCAAAATGCTTTACGTCATTCCGTGGAAGTAGCTCATTTAGCTGGTATGCTAGCAGAAGAATTAGGTGCTGATGTTACTCTGGCTAAAAAGGGTGGTCTATTACATGATATTGGCAAAGCGGTAGATCACGAAATCCAAGGAAACCATACCGAGATTGGTCGTGATATTGCTAAAAAATTTGGTTTATCTCCTGAACTTATCGCTCCGATTGAAACTCACCATGATGATCAACCCGCCAGTCTAATCTCGGTTATTGTTAAAGTCGCTGATGCTATTTCTTCTGCTCGCCCTGGAGCTCGCAGTGATAATTATGAAAATTATGTACATCGCTTAGAAGAATTGGAAAAAATTGCTTTAAGTTTTGAAGGAATTCAAAAAGCCTATGCTATCCAAGCTGGTAGAGAAATACGAGTATTTGTTCAACCTGAAGAAATAAATGATTTTCAAACTCATAATTTGGCTAGAGATATTGCAAAAAAGATAGAAAATGAGTTAAAATACCCAGGAGAGATTAAAATCAATGTTATTAGAGAAATGCGAGTAACTGAATATGCCCGTTAAATAATTAAAACTTAAGTTATAAGCGTATGAACAAAGCACAAATGATCGACAAAATTTATCATAATGTCGACGGCTTGACCAAAAAACAAGCAGAAAAAATGCTGGAAACTTTAACTAACACAATAATTGAAGAGTTAAAGGCAGACCGAGAAGTTACCATCGCTGGTTTTGGTACTTTCCTGTCCCGTATTCGTTACGCCCGAGGGGGAGTGAATCCACAGAAGCCTAGTGAACGAATTACTATTCCAGCGGTGAAAGTAGCTAAATTCAAAACTGGCTATCATCTTAAGCAGGCTTTAAAAGGTAAACGATAAATTGAAATATTATAATAAATAAATCCTCACTAAGAGTAGGGATTTTATTGTTCGCGCTCGTAGCTCAACTGGATAGAGTACTTGGCTTCGGACCAAGGGGTTGCAGGTTCAAATCCTGCCGGGCGCACTACAAGGCTGGGTAGCTCAGTTGGTTAGAGCGTAGCACTCATAACGCTAAGGTCGCGGGTTCGATCCCCGCCCCCGCCACTTAGAAATATGCGCCTATAGCTCAGTTGGTAGAGCAGTTGCCTCTTAAGCAAACGGTCGCAGGTTCAAATCCTGCTGGGCGCACTAGTGAATTGGTCGGAAAAATACCGACTAATTTTATTTTAACAAGATTATACAACTGGGTTGATTCTTTACTAAAGCTACAAGCTATAGTATTATTACGGATGGTATTATAAGAACAAAAAATTTTATATTTTTATCAATCATAACGTCATAATTTAACGACTAAAATATTAAATTAAGACTTAACTTGTATTCAAAACAATAAATATGAAAAATTATTCGGACTATAACGGTTTTAACTATAGAAAAATCTTCTGGGGGAAACATCAAAGAGATTATGAAGATGCTGCCGATAAGAGTGCTATCCGAAAAATTATTTCTCCAGCTTCTTGGTTCTTAGATTTAGGGGGCGGTTTTGGGCGACTTATTCCAGTCTATCAAGAAAAAATGAAAAATATTATTCTAATGGACGGCTCCATTGAACTATTGCGAGAAGCGAGAGAAGAGTATAAAAATCTTTCCCAAATACATTTAGTTTGTGCGGAAGCAACTAATCTACCTTTTGGCAATAAGACTATTGATGCTACTCTAGTCTTCAGAGTCCTGCATTGTATTGATGAAAAAAATCTACTACAAGTATTTAAAGAATTAGAACGAGTAGTTAATTCTACGGTATATCTAGAATTTGCCAACAAAAGGAACCTATTTCGCATCCTTCGCTATTTTACTGGTAATAGAGAAATAAACATTTTTAGTGAAAAACCCGAGCAAGTCAATAATTCTTTTTTTAACTTTAGTTTTGATTATCTTAAAAAATTTATCAAAAAGAATACTTCTTTTAGAGTGACCCGAATAATAAGATTGTCTTTTTTCCGTCATCCTTGGTTTAAAAAATATATTCCACTCAGAATCTTACAAGTCTTAGAATCCATTCTACAAAATTGCTGGTCTTGGAATACCACCCCTAGTATTTTATTAAAACTTACTAAATCACGAACTATGATGGGAAAAATAACTAAAACCAAAAATTTTATGGAACTAGTCGTTTGCCCTTATTGTCATCATCACCTAGAAATAAGTTTAGATAAGCTGAAGTGTTCCCATTGTAAAAAATCATTCAATCGTGAAGAACAAATTCTGGACTTTAGAATTTAATTTATTTATAACGCAGATAATTTTTATTTACCATGCTAAACCTTGTTATTTTTGGTCCCCCAGGGGCCGGCAAAGGGACTCAAGCCGCCTTAATTGCCAAACAATTTAAACTAAATCATTTATCTAGTGGAAAACTCTTACGAGATAATCAAGAAGATCAAAAAACCAAATCTAAAATTAAAAAATATCAAATAGCTGGTAAACTAGTGCCAGATTATTTAGTTATTAAAATAGTAGAAGATGCCATCCAACAAGGAATGAAAGGAGCGGGCATAATTTTAGATGGTTACCCACGGAATTTATCTCAAGCCAGAGCTTTAGATAAATTTTTTAGGCACCAAAAAACTCAGATAGACCTAGTATTAAATATTCGCTTAAGCGAGAAAGAGGCAGTTAGAAGAATAATGCTTAGAGCGGGAACTTCGGGACGGGCTGATGATAATATACAAACTATAGAAAATCGCTTTAAAGTCTATCATGCCAAAACCACCCCAGTATTAAATTACTATCGAGCACAAAAAAAAATAATAACTATTGATGATCGACCAAGCATTGTTAAAGTATTTCAACAAATAAAAAAAACAATAAATATCTATTTAGAGTCCACTGATAAATATTAGCCTAAGTTATAATAGTACCCTTAAATTTATCACCCAATAAACACTTTTCTAAATTTTTCAACTTAGCACCGTTAAGAATTATGAGTTTCAGTCTTTTCTCAGAAGCTAAACGTGAGGCTATAGGGTCAAAGGGCATATTTAAGCCGGGTTGCCATTTATTACCAACGATTTTACGGAAGTCTGACCAATTAAGATCAGTTAGTTTTTTAGCCTTAGAAAATTTGTTAGGATCCCGATCATAGACATAATCAATATTAGATAGATTTATGACCGTGTTAATTTGATGATTCTTAGCGATAAGAACGGCATCATAATCAGATGAACAGCCAGGTTTATCACCAGCAGCAATAATTATTTTCTTATCACTTTTTATCTTTTCGTTAGAATCGGTAATAATTTTTTTATTAGCTACCGGATCAAATATAACCTGTAAAAGCTGAGCATTTAGTTTAGTGGCAGCAATACCCAAATAATCGCTGTTAACTGCACCTATTCTTTTGATCTTATTAGCCGCTTTAATATAACTACGCGCGGTCATTCCCCCGCCAACCACCAGAATAAACCTATCACCAAGTTTAACTTGTCTTAGAATAAACTTACGAAATTCTCGTAAAAACTGTAAATTGATTCCTTGCTTAGTTACAATCAAGGACCCGCCAACCGATAGTACTAAAAGCTTAGACATAAATTATATTATTAACGAAGTTTAAAAAACTACTCTTCAAAACTGAAGAGTAATTTTTAATTTATTTATTTTTAATCTCCTGGGTACTAGAGACCTTATCCACCTCAGCCTCCTTTTTTAATTTTGCTATAATGGCTTTTCGTATTTCTAATAATAATTTTTTATCACTCTTAATAATTTGTTTAGCAGTTTCTCGTCCTGTCCCTAATTTTACCTCCCCAAAAGAATAGGTGTTGCCACTTTTTCGGATAACCTCATTTTCCACCCCTAAATCTAGTAAATCTCCAGAGACTGAAATCCCTTCATTATACATAATATCAAATTCACAAATTCTAAAGGGAGCAGCCACTTTGTTTTTTACAATCTTAGCTTTAACCCGATTACCAATAATTTTTTCCCCTTGCTTTATTTTAGCGGCTCGACGCACCTCTATTCGCATAGAACAATAGAATTTCAGAGCATTACCCCCAGTGGTAGTCTCAGGACTACCAAAGAAAACTCCAATTTTATTACGAATCTGATTGATGAAAATAACCACTGTTTTAGTTTTAGCGATAATAGCAGTTAACTTACGTAAAGCTTGACTCATTAAACGGGCTTGTAGACCCATATGTTGATCACCCATTTCTCCTTCAATTTCCCGTTGAGGTACTAAAGCGGCTACACTGTCTACCACAATAACATCTACTGCATTAGAACGAACTAAAGTTTCTACTATTTCTAAGGCTTGTTCCCCACTATCTGGTTGTGACAACAACATTTCTTTAATATTCACACCAATTTTAACGGCATATTCTGGATCTAAAGCATGTTCGGCATCTACAAAAGCAGCAATTCCTCCAGTTTTTTGAACTTCAGCCACAATATGTTGAGCTAAAGTAGTTTTTCCAGAAGACTCTGGCCCAAAAATTTCAATAACCCTACCTCGTGGTATTCCTCCAACCCCAGTAGCAATATCTAAAGACAAACAACCAGTAGAGATCACATCTACATCACTTTTAGGAGCATCACCAAACTTCATAATTGCTCCTTCACCAAAACGAGTTCTAATCTGCTCAATGGCATTAAGTGCGGCTTCTTCCCGCTTAATTTTATCTTCTTTTTTATCTACAACTATTTTCTTCTCTTTTACCTGTTTCATAAATTTATATCTTAATTTTTATTATATATCTATTATAGCATAAACCTGATTAAGCTAAGTTTAAAAATTTATAAACTCTACATGAAGTAAAAACAAATTCAATTTATATCCTGGTCTTAATAATCAGTAGCCCTAGTCTAGCAATGGACTTAATTACCTGTTGAGCGACTAAGCCATTTAAAAGGCAGAAGCAGTTTATATTCTTCCCCACTTTTTGGTCTAAAAAGTATTTCCGCTCCGTTAGTTAATGGCCGCCATTCCAAAATTGCTCCTAAATTAGCATCAGCGGGATTGCTCTGGCTGCTCGCCTCCCAAGCTTTTTTCACTCTAGTTATAATGTCGGAGACAAAACCAGGAGAAATTGGGGTTACTACATTATGATTAACCAATTTGCCAGAATCAAGTAAGGGTAAATTATTATTTTTATCTACCCCCTTTTTGCTACTATCTAGCGTTAAACCTAAGACTGTATCAAAAACTGCTCGAGTTTTTTTTAAAAATAAATTATTATTAACTTTAGCCTGTTGTTGAGTATTACCACCATACAAAAGAGTAGCAACAACCGTCAAGCCCAAAAGAGTTAATACCATTACTATACTAGTAAGTGAATTATGAGATTTAGACATAAATTTAGGAAAATTTATTAAAATAAATTGACTTGTTCCTGAGGGCGACTACCAGCTGAGAATATTTTAACTTGACCATATTCACCATCAAATCCAGGTTTGACTATTAACTTTCCCGCTCTAGCTCGTTTAATACCTTCAATAATAAGCGGGTCAACTTTAGCAACTAATTCTTTTAAATCCAATTCTAATAGAATATACAATTCACTACCAAAGAGCTCAATTAGGTCGTGATATTGTTTTTGTACTGCCTGGGAATTTCTACTTTTAATGTTTAAAGCTTCTGCTATAATCTTATCTAATTCTACAATTTTTTTAAAACCGACAGCATTCTTAGGGCGATATGCTAGAGGACGATCCGCCAATTCTTCTACTCTGTTTAATACTCCAATAACTAGAGGCTTATGACAAATTGGACAAATATTTTTTAATTTTTTACTAACTGCAGGCAAACAACTAAAATTACAAGTCCGGTGTCCATCTAAATGGTAGCGCCCTTCTTCGGGATAAAATTCTAAAGTTGATTTTAAACCAATCTTTTGACGACTATCATCTCCTACTAAAATACGTCTATGCTCTTTAATAATCTGATAAATCTGCTCATAATTAGGCTCGCCAGCAAATTCCATAATATTTGCTTCTCGCCCAATATTTTGCAAACTATGAGCATCAGAACTGGATAGAATCGTTAATTGATCTAAAGCTGATAAACGCCAATTCATCTCTGGGTCACTGGATAGCCCAGTTTCTATAGCATAGATATTCTTTACCTGATCATGGAAACATTCTTTCAAAGAATCAAAACCAGATTTAGAACCAAAAACTGCAAACCAAGGAGTCCAAATATGTGCGGGATATATTAGAAAGTGAGGATCAATTTTTAAAATTAATTTAACTAACTCAGGAGCACTAATTCCTAAAATCGGCCGACCATCAGAACGGATATTAAATTTCTGATCTAATTGCTGATTTAGTCTAACTACGGCAAGAATATTGGGAGCGTGAATTATTAAATGAATACGTCGAGCTTTAGCGCCATCTTTATATATCAAAGCTAATTCTGTACCTAAAATAAATTTTACTTTATCGTCAGGCGAATTTTTTAATTTATACAAACCAGAACCAGTATCAGTTTCAACTAACTCTTGTTGAATAGATTCAAACCAAGCTGGATAGGTAAAATCACCGGTACTGATAATATCTACACCTTTAATACGCCCAGCTTGAGCAATATTTTCTAAAGTTAAGCGCGGTGAACAAGCTCGAGAATAGCGAGAATGGATATGGAGATCTAAAATTTGCTGCATATTTTTAAAAAATTCTTATCACTAAGAATCTATAATAAATCTTCGGCAATTTGTAACTCCTCTAAACTATTTATTCCCACAGCTTCGGAGGGTTTAATCGTCAGGGAATCAATAATGGATCCTTCATCAAAAGCAATTTGCACTAAATCAGTTAAATAATACTCTTGCTGATTATTTTTATTACTAAGCTGAGCTAAACTTTTTAATAACCATTCTCGGCCAAAACACATTACTGCTGGATTGATTTCAGTCACTAATTTTTCTTCTTCACTAGCATCTTTGAATTCCACAATCTTTTCAATATTACTATTCTTATCACGAATAATTCGTCCCAAATAATAAAAATTGCGATGCCAACTATTAAAATCTGGTAATTTAGTGGTTAACATTACTAAGGGCTTAGGAGAAAGCTGAGCTACTTTTTGTAAGGAGCTACTTTGTAAAAAAGGTTGATCTCCATATAGAACTAAAATATTATCAAAATCTTTGGTTAATAATTTACTAGTACAACTAACCGCATGACCAGTGCCCAATTGTTCTTTTTGAACCACATAATCAATTTTATAATCTTTTAAGGCCTGACGAATAGCTTTTTTATTGTCAGGAGAAACTACCACTATTGGACGTGAATCAAGCCCTGATTCTACAATAGAATCTATTAAATGTTGGATCATGGGTTTATTTTTCAGAGGCACTAATACCTTAGTTAATTCCGAGTTCATTCGCATACCCCGCCCAGCCGCCAAAACAATGATACGAGTCATAAGTTAAATAAAACTATCCTACTCTAGTTTATATTTAAAAACTCAAAGAAGGGGTTTTTGTTAATAAATAAAGGAAGTTTTTAACAACTTCCCATATATTTTAACATTTTTTTGACCAAGAAGCAACTAAATTATCAAAAAAATATTATTTAATATAAGATAAAATCTTCTGTTTAATATCTTCCACTTTAGTTTGAGCTAATTCTAAGTTAGTGGCTTCAGCATAAATCCTAATAATTGGCTCAGTGTTAGAAGCCCGCAAGTGTAACCAAGAATCGGGCCAATCTATTTTTAAACCATCAGTTTCTGTAATCTGTTGAGAAAGATAGTCTAACTTTATCCTCTTTAATAGTTTATCTAAATTAAAATCTGGGGTTAAATCCACCCGATCTTTAACCATAAAATATTCAGGAAATTGTTTTTTAAATTTGGACATAGTTTTTCCAGTATCAGACAAAAAACTTAGAAATAAAGCGATACCCACTAAAGCATCTCGTCCATAATGAAGCTCGGGGTAAATAACTCCACCATTTCCTTCTCCACCGATTATTGCTCCAACTTCTTTCATCTTTTGGACTACATTAAACTCCCCGACCGCAGAGGCAAAATACTCCCCACCTGAATCTTTACTTATATCCCGCAAAGCTCGAGAAGAAGATAAATTAGAAACGGTTATTTTTTTATAAATTGAAGAATTATAATGCTGTAAGATATACTTAGCCACTGCAACCAAAGTGTATTCTTCGCCAAACATTTTCCCTTGCTCATCAATAAAAGCTAAACGATCTACATCTGGATCTACTACAATACCTAAATTTGCTTTTTCGCTTATAACTAATTCTTTAATACCCTTTAAATTTTGATCTAAAGGTTCGGGTAAATGAACAAATTTTCCATTAGGTGAACAATTCAATTTGATAACATTATGTAAACCAAGAGCGAATAATAATTTGGGAACAATTATTCCCCCTACTGAATTAATACCATCAACCACAATTTTAAAATTCTGCTTAGCAATTAAATCTTTTTTAACTAAAGGCAATTGTAAGATAGCTTGTAAATGTTGAGAAAAGGCTTGAGGACAATAGGTATATGTTCCCAGCTCATCTTCTGTAACAGACTCTAAATTGGAATGTTGGGCTAATTTTAAAATAATATTTCCTTCCTCGGCTGATAGAAATTCCCCTTGAGAATTTAAAAATTTTAAAGCATTCCAACCAACAGGATTATGAGAAGCAGTAATAATTATTCCCCCTTGAGCCTTTTTATCAATTACGGACATTTCTACGGTAGGAGTAGAAGCTAAACCTAAATCTATAACATTTAAACCCTGACTTAATAAAGTTCCAATAACTAAATCTTTAACCATTTCTCCGGAAATACGAGCATCACGTCCAATAATTATTTTTGGTTTTTTATGAGAATAATTTTGTTGGATAAAAATCCCGTAAGCATAACTAAAATTACTGATATCTTGCGGGCTTAAATTTTTTTTAGCTGGACCACCAATTGTTCCCCGAATCCCCGAAATTGATTTTATTAGAGGCATAAATTGAAAATGATTAAATATCTTAACGCTGATTATATTATAACATTTTATAGCCTAATTTTTCTAATAAAAAACACCATTGTTCTGGCGGCGACCTACTTTCCCAGGGCTCAGGCCCAAGTATCATCGGCGCTGGAGGGCTTAACTTCTGAGTTCGGAATGGGATCAGGTGTGACCCCTCCGCTCAAAACCACCAGAACAATGGTGTCTTTTATGTGAACCCCATGATTAGCCAAGGCTATTTATGGGTATCCATTTTATTTTTTATTAGATAAAGATTCAGAAATTTATTAAAAATAAAAGTGTGGGAAAATCAAACGACTTATTAGTACCGCTCCGCTCAATCCATTGCTGGACTTACACGTACGGCCTATCAAGGTCATATTCTCTAACCAGTCTATGAAACCTAATCTTAGAGACAGCTTCGCACTTAGATGCTTTCAGCGCTTATCTAAACCGAAGGTAGCTACCCTGCGATGCCCTTGGTAGAACAGCAGGTACACTAGAGCTTCGTCCTTCCCGGTCCTCTCGTACTGAGGAAGGGCCTCTTCAAGTTTCCACGACCACAGTGGATAGGAGACCGACCTGTCTTACGACGGTCTGAACCCAGCTCGCGTGCCGCTTTAATGGGCGAACAGCCCAACCCTTGGGAGCTTCTTCACCCCCAGGATGCGACGAGCCGACATCGAGGTGCCGAACCAGGTCGTCGATGTGGACTCTTGGACCTGACTAGCCTGTTATCCCCGGAGTAGCTTTTATCCGATGAGCTTCCACCATCCTATATTGAATGGTCGGATCACTAAGTTCCGCTTTCGCGACTGCTTGACTTGTAGGTCTCGCAGTAAAGCCAGCTTGTGCCTTTACACTATCTCTCGGGTTTCCATTCCGAGATAGCTGACCTTTGTAAACGCCTCCGTTACTTTTTGGGAGGCATCCGCCCCAGACAAACTACCCGCCAGACACTGTCCCCCACTATTGTGGGGTGAGAATTAAAAATAGACAAGGGTGGTATCTCACTGGCGCCCGAAGGCTCCCACCTATTCTGAACATGTGTACCTCTAATTCAATATCAAGTTGTAGTAAAGCTTCACGGGGTCTTTTCGTCCAACTGTGGTTAACGAGCATCTTTACTCGTATTGCAATTTCACCGAGTACTTCGTTGAGACAGTGCCCAAGTGGTTAAGCCATTCGTGCAGGTCGGAACTTCACTATTAACATTATATTACTATAATGGTTAGACTATACATTCATCTTGCTATCATCTTTAGGAGATCAGTCCGATCGTATTTTTTACGACCAGAAATATTCAAATTTTTGCTTAACTCAATTATTTTTTCCAAACCTTTTTTAGAAAGATGCTGATTAGAATTAATCAATTCACAAATTTCTGCAAATTTCTTAAATTCTTCTTTTTTAGAAGTCCGCAATGGATACTTTCTAAAGTGAGGAATAATAATTTTCATTAAATCTCTGATACTTCTTACTTCAAATTTATAGTTTTGATCTTTTTTAGAAAATCTCACTCCACCACATTTAAAAAATGAGTGCAGAAATAAGATAATTTCTTTACTACGTTTATGCTGACTAACTGAAAAGCTTGCTTGGACCTCAATTCCTAAATTCATCTTTTTTCTCAATGAAAAAGAAATTAAGAAACAACCTTCTCCGTCAACAAAACCAGTAATATAAGATTTAATATCCATAAATTTATAATTAAGACTCCTTGGATAATTTTTTTTAGCAAGAGCTGACGTGTTACTCCAATTAAGAAGTCTCACCTTTCGGTTCAGTCGTTACAGGCCCTCATCTAAATGAGGTTCCCGCGGTATTGCCCTATCTATATGGCTAATATCTAGGGGTTTCACCGTTATGAGTCAGTTTACTTTAACGCATCACTGCGTTTTCGGGCAAGTTGATTTCCCTTTCTAAAAAGGGTCCGACCATTTTACCCGACAAGGAATTTCGCTACCTTAGGACGATTATAGTTATCGCCGGCGTTCATCCGCGCTTGGATTCAAAGCTTCGTCTTACGACTAACCCCTCCTCTTAACGTTCGGACACTGGCCAGGCATCACCCTCTATACATCCTCTTACGAGTTAGCAGAGAGCTATGTTTTTGGTAAACAGTCCCTTGGGCTCTTTAGCTGCGGCCCGCTTGCGCGGGCAGGCCTTATCTCTAAATTACGGCCGCTGTTTTGCCGAGTTCCTTAACGAAGTTTCTCTCGTACATCTGAGGCTTCTCGCCTTACCTACCTGTGTTGGTTTGCGGTACGATTACTATTGCCTTAGCCCTAGAGGTTTTTCTAGTCAGCTCATCCACTTAAATTGGTTCCACCTTGCGGCTTCTTCTTTTCGCAATTTCTTGAAACTGTTGGCCCGGATTTGCCTAGGCCGTTTCTTAAAACCGCAAACGCACATACCATAGCGCGCTTAAACTTTAGAGCTGCGTCCCCCCATTGGAAAACAACAGTAGTGACGGAATATTAACCGTCTTAGCCATCGGCTGGCACCCGCACTACACGGGCTGCGCCTTAGGATCGACTAACCCTGGGTCGATTTTCGTTGCCCAGGAAACCTTAGGTTTTCGATGGGCGGGGTTTTAACCCGCCGTTTTGCTACTCATGCCAACATTCTCCCTTCTCTCCGCTCCACCGCACCTCACGACACGACTTCAACGCTGAAGAGAATGCTCCTCTACCACTCCCTGAAGTAAATCAGAAAGTTCACATCTTCGGTACTATGCTTAGCCCCGATAAATTTTCGGCGCGAAACAACTTGATTAGTGAGCTATTACGCTATCTTTAAAGGATGGCTGCTTCTAAGCCAACCTCCTAACTGTCGTAGTCACAACACCACCTTTTACACTTAGCATAAATTTAGGGACCTTAGATTGTGATCTGGGCTGTTTCCCTTTTGACTGATGAACCTTAGCGCCCATAGTCTGACTGCCGGACTATACCCTCAAGTATTCGGAGTTTGATTGAAAACGGTATCTTGCGACCCGCCCTCATCCAGTGCTCTACCCCCTGAGGTCAACATCCGACGCTAGCCCTAAAGCTATTTCGAGGAGAACCAGCTATTGCCGAGTTCGATTGCAATTTCTGCGCTAACCACAAGTCATCCCATAGTGTTGCACGGCTAACGGGTTCGGTCCTCCATTCGTCTTTCGACGAACTTCAACCTGCTCATGGTTAGATCACTCGGCTTCGGGTCTTGTCCATGCGACATGTACTTCACTTTAACGCACTAATAAATTAATGAGTTAAAGTGAAGTACGATACGGGCTATTAACCCTCGCTTTCACTGTGCATGCTCTCCGTAGGAGATTATGCCAGCCACATAGAACAAACTCGTTGGCTCATTCTTCAATAGGCACGCCGTCACCCACTAAAGCGGGCTCCGACTCTTTGTAAGTATATGGTTTCAGGTACTATTTCACCTCCCTCAACGGGATGCTTTTCACCTTTCCCTCACGGTACTTGTTCACTATCGATCATAAGAAGTATTTAGTCTTAGGTCATAGTCGACCTGGCTTCAAACGGAATTTCACGAGTTCCGCCCTACTTAAGAACACTAAAACGAAGAGTCATTTCTTTTCGCTTACCGGGCTATCACCGTCTCTGGCTGAGCTTTCCAGCTCATTCAACTAAAAAATGTCTTTTTTGACTTCGCCCTGTTGATCTGGCAACAGGCCTTAGGTCTTGCAACCCCAATAAAACATATGGCTCCAGAGCCTTCTGAAATAAACTTAGTAAACTAAGCTCGTTTCGCAGTTATTTTGGTTTAGACTTCTCCCCTTTCGCTCGCCACTACTTAGGGAATGATTATTATTCTATTTTCCTCCAGCTACTAAGATGTTTCAGTTCGCCGGGTATTCCAGCCCGCCCAAAAGGCTAGGCTTCCTCTATCTTCAATAGAGGGGGTTTCCCCATTCGGACATCTGCGGGTCAAAGGTTGCTTGCCACCTCACCGCAGCTTATCGCAGGCTGCTACGTCCTTCATCGTCTTCTTATGTCAAGGCATCCACCATACACTCTTAACGTGATTTTCCCACGCTTTTATTTTTAAAGCTACAAAAGCGGGGTTTGGACATCTTATTTACAGCTCTTTAGTCTTGGACGAAAAATCAAGGCTAAAGAATAAGACGCCAATTATACTTATATTTTTGATGTCTTTACTCTAATATATGAATTGTTAAGGAACACAGGGCACAAAAAAACCGCTGTTAGGCGGTTCTAAGTAATCGCAAAATAGCTAATTAATTAGAATCGCTTATTAAACAGAAACCTATGATTTTTTTCATATTATTCTTGGGTTTTAAGCCCTGTTAAAACTGTTCATAAGTATAACCTTTTTAAAAATAATGTCAAGTTAATCTTATCAGCAGATTATTAAGCTACTAGTAGCCATATAAACATACAAAAAAATAGCCAATATTAGACTATTTTAGAGTTATTTTTATTCTATTTAACTTATTAACGGTCCAAAGCTTGAAGATCATCCATGTTTCTTTCCGCCACTTCTCGACTAATTTCTCCACTCTCATATAATTCTTTGATGTGTTTATCTAAAGTAATCATTCCCAGAGAAGCACTAGTCTCAATGGTACTTTTAATTTGAGCTATTTTTCCTTCCCTAATTAGATTAGAGACCGCTTCGTTATTAATTAAAATTTCTCTAGCAGCGATTCGTCCACCTTTCTGACTAGGTAATAATCGTTGAGAAATAACTGCGCTCAACACATTAGATAATTGTGACTTAATTTGACTCTGTTGATAAGGTGGAAAACTATCAATAATTCTATCAATAGTTTGAGCGGCACTATAGGTATGTAAAGTTGCCAAAACCAAATGTCCAGTTTCAGCTAAAGTAACTGCAGTGGAAATGGTTTCCAAATCACGCATTTCTCCCAGCATAATAACATTAGGATCTTGACGTAAAACATGTTTTAAACCACTCTTAAAAGTCAACATATCAGTGCCTAATTGACGTTGAGAAATAATACTTTTATCAGAAGTAAAAATATATTCTATCGGGTCCTCCAAAGTTATAATATTACAACGATAATTACTATTAATGTGATTAATCATAGCAGCTAAAGTTGTAGATTTACCACAACCCGTTGGTCCAGTCACTAAAATAAAACCTTGAGGCAAATTCAATAATTCACTTACAATAGGAGGCATACCTATTTCTTCTAGAGTTTGCTTCCTCTCAGAAATCACTCTAGCTACGATGGTAATATTATTTTTTTCATAAGCAAAATTAACCCGATAACGATAGCTATCTATTTGATAACCCAAATCCAAATCACGTTCAGCTAAAAAACGTACTTTTTGTTCTTTATTTAACATTCGCTCCGTGAAAATTTCTAAATTAGTAGGGGTAAGAACAGAAAATTTCTCATCATTTACAACTTCATTGAGATCAATCAACTTTCCATCAATACGCAGAATAGGAGTTTGATTATATAATAGATGAATATCTGAAGCATTGTTCTTGGCGGCTAATTTTAAAAGATGATCAATATCCATATAATTTATGATTAAAATAATTTATTAATATCAAATTTACCAATTCATTTTTTTAATTCCTCGACTAGCGGCATTCACCTGTGCTTCTTGCTTAGAAGAACCTTCACCAGTGGTGATTAACTCTTCATTTAAATAAAGTCCAACGGTAAAAATTTTGGCATGGTCTGGACCTCTTTCATCTAAAACTTGATAATGTGGAGTTATGCTTCTAACTTCTTGAGCTTTCTCTTGAAAATGAGACTTAGGATCTAGATAGGATTGATTTTGTAAAATATCATCAAGTTTGGAAACTACATTTTTTAAAATAAACTTTTTTGCCCCTTCTGTCCCTTGATCTAAATATATAGCCCCAATAATTGCTTCTACAGCATCAGCTAAAATAAATTGTCGAGATTTTTTATTCTTATCCCTAGATTCTCCTTTAGACAAATAAAGGCATTCTTCAATCTTTAATTCTCTAGCAACTTCATATAACATTTTAGCATTTACCAAAGAAGCTCGCCAATTAGTCATATCTCCTTCGGGAGTATTCATAAAACTCAAATACAAAAACTCCGTAACAATGATTTCCAAAACTGCATCACCCAAGAATTCCAAACGTTCATTATGCCCAATAGTAAAATCGGGGTGTTCATTTAAATAAGAACGATGGACTAAAGCGTGTTTTAAAAGTTGTTCATCTTTAAATTTTATTCCCAATCTATTTTGTAAAGCACTTAGATCTTTAGTAGCCATATCAAAAGTAAAATACTTAAAAATAAGTATCTATATTATTTATTAATTTTAGGTGAATCTAAACCAGAATGAATAATCTCTTCTTTCCCACTAACCCTTACAGCTTCTTCTTTCACAGCCTCTAGCTTATTATCTCTAACTTTTATATTAGGCTCATCATTATATAAAGCCCCTAAAACTCCATTAACGAACTTACCTGAAGCATCACTGCCAAAAGCCTTAGCAACTTCAATGGCTTCATTTATCGCTACCCGAGGGGGGATAGCGGTATATAATAATTCATAAATCCCTAAACGAAGAATATTGCGATCAATAGTGGTAATTTGGTCTAAAGGCCATTCGGTAGCATACTTAATAATGTATTGATCAATGCTAGATAAATTATCTTTAACTCCTATAACTAAGTCTTTCACAAAACCGCCATCATTAAAATTAGGAGCAAAATTAGCAAAATTATTAATAATCAAAGCTCCGAGATCATCATCTTTTTTACCATTAAAATCCCAAGCAAACAAAGTTTGCAGAGCAATGGTCCGAGCTAAATGACGATTGGACATAATTTATTTTACTTATTTCTTTTTAGCGTTTGCTTTTTTAGCACCAGCTTTAAGTTTAATTTTTATAACCTCTCTATCTTGATAATAGCCACAAGCTAAACAAACAGTATGAGGTTTTATTGCTTGACCGCACTTTGGACATTTATTTAACACCGTTTTCTTTAAGGCAAGATGCGAACGGCCTTGATGAGTTGAACTATGCGTCTTTTGTTTCTTAGGATTAGCCATATGACTATAATGTTATCAACGTTTTATTAATATTATTTATACTTAATACAATTTTATTATAGCTTAAAATTTATTTTAAGCAAATTTTAAACTAGAGGCTTAGGCCCCACAATACTTTCAAATTCGGTCTTCTCAATAGTCTCTTGTTTTAGCAAAACCGCTACAATCTTTTCTAGAGAATCTCTATGTTTAGTAATAATAGAGTTAGCTTTCTTCTCTGCCTGTTGAATAAATCCAAAGATTTCTTCATCAATTTTTTCAGCTATTTTTTCACTATAATTTCGTTGCTCATGAATTTCTCTACCTAAGAAAATCATTTCTTCTTTTTCTCCATAAGTACGTGGCCCTAAATGATCGCTCATACCATAATCGGTAACCAAACTACGAGCTAGAGCAGTAGCTCGCCTTAAATCAGAAGTCGCCCCAGTGGTAACTTCCCCAAAAATAGCTTTTTCCACCAAATGGCCTCCTAATAATACGGCAATTTCGGAAATAAATTCTGACTTGGCGTGCATATGACGATCTTCAGAAGGAACTTTTAAAGTATAACCACCGGCTGATCCTCTAGAAATAATAGAAATTTTATGAACTGGATCTATTCCGGGTGAAAAATGAGCGACTAAAGCGTGTCCAGCTTCGTGATAGGCAGTAATTTTCTTCTCTTTATCAGTAATTACCCGGCTTTTACGTTCTGGGCCAATCATAACTTTTTCAATGGACTCAAACAGATCATCCTCAATAATTTCTTTACGACCATTACGAGCTGCTAAAATCGCTGCTTCATTTAAAATATTAGCCAAGTCAGCACCAGAAAAACCAGCCGTTCGTTCAGCAATAGTTCTTAGACTAACTGTTTTAGCTAATGGTTTTTTACGAGCGTGCACTTGGAGAATAGCCTCTCTATCTCTCAAATCAGGTAAATCAATCATAACCCGCCGATCAAAACGACCAGGACGGAGTAAGGCGGGATCTAAAACGTCGGGACGATTAGTCGCAGCAATAACAATAATATTTTGAGTAGCTTCAAAGCCGTCCATTTCTACTAAAATTTGATTCAAAGTCTGTTCTCGTTCATCGTGCGATCCGCCTAAGCCAGAACCACGCTTTCGTCCTACTGCATCAATTTCATCAATAAATAAAATACAAGGCGCATTCTTCTTAGCTTTTTGAAATAAAGAACGAACCCTGCTAGCTCCAACCCCAACAAACATTTCTACAAATTCCGAACCAGATATATGAAAAAATGGTACTTGAGCTTCACCGGCAACTGAACGGGCCAATAGAGTTTTCCCCGTTCCTGGGGCACCTAATAGTAAAACTCCACGAGGAATTTTAGCCCCTAAATCATGAAACTTTTTAGGAAATTTTAAAAACTCTACAATCTCTTGTAATTCTTCCTTGGCTTCTTTAGCTCCCGCTACATCTTTAAAAGTAGTACGATTTTGTTTATCTGGAGTAAAATCTTTAGCAGTTGATTGCCCAAAACTCATAGCTTTAGAATTAGCTCCTTGTAAACCACGCATCATAAAGAATAAAAATACCCCTACTAATAAGAAAGGTAGAACAAAAGGAATAATATTGTTAAGCCAATAATTCCAACCACTATTAGCTTTTACGGAAATCTTAATTCCCACCATTTTAGCTGGAGCAACTTTAAAATTATTTAATAATGTTGACAAAGAATCGCTAGCTTCCTTCTGGACTAATTCTTTATTGCCATCTTTTAGGGTAACATGAATTTTATTATTAACTACCACTAATTGGCTAACTTTACCACTATTAATCTGATTGATAAGAGCTTCAATTCCTACGGTTTTACTGGGTTTATTGGTAGTGGAAAAAGAACTAAAAATTGCCGCAATCAATAAAAAAAGGATAAAAAATAATAAAAAATTTTTAATTAATTTTTTCATGTAATTTAACTTAAATAAGCACCTCTATTATAAACCAGAACAAGGGTCTTGGCAATTACTAAGGATTGATTAATAATCCAATAATTTAGCCACCAAGTTCTAAAATATATTATTAAACCAATATTGGAGGCTTATTTGTTTTATTTAGTAGCTTTAAGCTTTTTAGTTTTTACAGTTTTTTTAGCTATTTTAGATTTTGTATCCTTAGAAGTAATTGCGCTGGTTTTTAAATCAACCAATTTATCTTTGGAGGTAGAAGCCACCGGATCCTTGATTTTTTTATCATCAACACTAGCTTTAATAGTTTTTTTGGTTTTATCTAGATCTAATGTTTTACTAGTTTTACTAATTTTACTTTCTGCACCTACTTTTGTAGTTTTAAGCGTTTTTGACTTCGCAACTACTAATTTTAAACCTAAACGATGTTCACTAGGCGAAATACTAACAATTTCAAACCTTTTAACTTCACCTACTTTGAACAAATCAATAATTTTGTCTTTAAGGCCCAAATTTAATTGACTGATATGAGCTAAGCCATGAATTTCATTATCTAGCTTAATAAACAAACCAAATGGATTAATTTTTAACACCTCTCCATCAATAATTTGACCGACACTATATTTAGCACTAGCTTCCATCCAAGGATCTTTTAACAATTTCTTAGCACTTAAGAAAACTTTAGCTCCGTCAATGGTAATGATAACGGCTTTAATAGGGTCACCTACTTTATACATCTCACTAGGAGAATCTATTCTTTGCCAAGCCAACTCAGAAATATGAATTAGACCTTCAATATTCTCTCCAAATGATACGAATACTCCAAAATTAGTAATAGCGGTAATATGTCCTTCAACTTCCATGCCAGTTTTATATTTATCTAGAGCGGGTTTCTGTTTTTTATTCCAAACATCTTTTTCACTAAAAATAATTTTATTATCTTCCTCGTTTAAAGTGATGACAGCAACTTCAAATTCTTGACCAACAAAAGATTTTAATTTTTCCAGAATTTTACTCTTATCTCCTCCAGAAATTCGGGGATAATTTTCTGGTGCTAATTGAGAAACTGGCAGAAATCCATCAATCTGACAATAACGACTAAGCAAACCACCTTTGTTGGCATCCGTAATTTTAACCTTTATGGTACTCTTATCCTTAAGGGCCTGATGCAATTCATCCCAAGCTTTTTCTTGTCCTACTAAACGAAAAGATAGTTCTAATTCTCCTTCTTCATTATCAGTATCAATAACTGCAGCTTCAACTTCATCTCCTGGCTTTAAATTAGAAAATTCTTCAACTTCATTGTAGAGTTCTGGTCCTCGAATAATTCCCATTAAAATACCATTAACATCTAGCTTTACTTCAGCTTTAGAGGCGGTAACTACAATTCCCTTAATAATATCACCTAAATGAGGAATTTGAATATCATCTTTTTCTAATAATTTTTCAAATTTATTAGTCTCTTCATTATTTTTTTCTTCCATATGTTTGAGGCGGTTCTATTTGATTAAAATTAATTGATAATCTTAATAAAAAAAACTTCCTTAACCTGATTTTAATATCAAGTTCTGTGGCCACCTCCAGTTGTGTATAGAAACTATAAACAACTATATAAATCCACAGACTATATTATAGGTGATATTTAATTGATTATATTAATATTATATAGAAATAATTAATGAATGTCAATTATGTTCAGGAGCTTGAACATTAACTAGAAACCCTTCAATAGCATAATTAACATTGAATCGTTGATATGTTATACTATTTATACTATTAAATAAATAAATCTATGACCAAAATAATTAAGAATCTATTAGGAATAGCCTTAGTGATCTCGGTATTAGCTATTGGCTATGCTGCTGTAAATTATGTAAATTATTACGGAAAGGCTATAAAACCATCATCGTTTAGAAATTTTTCTGTAACTGCAAAAGCTAAAGTATCAGCCATCCCGGATGTAGCAGAATTCAATTTTCAAGTGATTAATGAAGGTAATAAAGATTTAGCTAGCATACAGAAGGATAATACTAATATTAGTAATAAACTCATTAATTTTTTAACTACTCAAGGAGTAGCCAAACAAGATATTAAAACTAATTCCTATAATGTTAGCCCTCGTTATCAAACTTCTAATTGCAAAATAAGCGTCAAACCTTTAAATTCAGATAAAACCAATATTTTAATTAATTCTAGCCAACAAACTTGCCCCCCTCCTTCAATCGTGGGCTATACCATTACTCAATCAATTAATGTGAAAATACATGATTTTAGTAAAATAGGGAACATTATGAGCGGATTGATTAAAAATGGAGCTAATAAAGTAGGTTCACTATCCTTCACTATTAATGATCTTAGTAAATTACAAGATGAAGCTCGTACTAAAGCTATTGCTAAAGCGGAAATAAAGGCTAAATCCATAGCTAAAGCAGGAGGATTCACAGTGGGGCGACTATTAAATATTCAAGAAAATTCTCCTTATCCAATTTATAGACCACTAATGCTGAGAACAGCGAATGGCCAAAATGAAACTAACTCATTGGCCCCGACTATTCAACCCGGTTCTCAAGATGTCAGTGTTAATGTTACCTTACAATACGAAATTAAATAGGCAATAAATCTCTAAATTAAAATATTACCTCCATTCTGAGTAATATTAATTATCTAATTATAAATAACAGTTAAATCTGAAAAAATTACTAAGAAACAATGGGTTATTTTAGCTTTTCTTGTTATGGTAAGTTGACACAAAGGTTGCTTCCGCTTCTACTATCTTTTTGGAATCTAACATATTTGTAGTAGTCTTTCTTTTCAAGAAATTTTGTTTATTTTTTTGACGATGATGAATTTTATAAGTCTGCTTAGATTTACGAGTAATAGCTAATAGGGTAAGTACGGCAATATATGAAGAAACTACAGCGGCCGGTAGATGATAAGGACGTCCAGTAATAAAAGCAGCTAAAGCTAAAAATATAATTAAAACAGTCCAAATAATAACAAAAATCTCTCCTGGATGTTTACGATTGTGATTATGATACCAACATTCAAATTTCTTGTCATTAACATAAATAGTTAAAATGCCAATATAAATCATAGCCACTAGATTAAGAAAATTGATACCAGAATTATTGGTTAAAAAATTATATATAATGACCGCAAAAAATACAATTGACCAAGTATTTATTTAATAACACCAAAAATTGAAACTGACCAAGAAATCTTCCTGTTTCATAAAACTTATTTATTTTCTAATAGTTTATAGGACAGATCAACGTCTAGCGGTAATTCAGCCACCAGTCTAAAATTGCCCTCTTCTTCTTGAGATATCTTAAAATAATATCTCCCAGTCTCAGTAATCGGCATCCCTTGAATATTGGTTCTATTTCTAAACCTTTTAACTCCAGCTTTAATATTGAGAGTATTCTGGAATTGGTTTAAGATGGCTCCTTTAGGATCAAACAATTCTCCTTTTATTTCCCAAGAACTGTCTTGGCTATAGTCTTCAATAGTCCAAAAGCTAACTATTTGAAAATTTATGGGAATCACTAAATTGTTTTGCTCAGACATTTTTGTCTTATCAACTACCAATTTCATTTCCTCTAAACAATTAAACATGCTAAGAAGATTAGTCTCAAAATCTATTGATGACTTCTCACAAATTATTGACCAAATATGTTTCATATATTTATGATTAATTAA
>CAZPPL010000007.1:0-35771 GCA_964588465.1 uncultured Gammaproteobacteria bacterium | reverse complement strand
GTTATACGCAATTCAAAAAATATTTTTCTAGAGAGTCAAAAACGATAGGCTTTCTAAAAGGGAAATAAATTTGATTTTTCTAAAATGGGTAATTTTATATATCTTTAACTTTTAATCATATTATGGAAGAAAAAAAATTAAAAAGAGGAATTTATTCTGATATAAAAGTAATAGATTTAGGAAATAAAGAATTAATTTTTGTTGCAGGACAAATCGCTAGAGATAAAAATGGTGCTATAGCTCCAGATAATATAGAAGTGCAAACAGAACATGTTTTTCAAGCAATTGAGAAATTTTTAAAAGAAGTTAATTCTTCTTTAGATGATGTTGTTAAAGCAGTAATTTATTTAACAAACATAGAAGATTTCTCAAAAGTTTCAAAAATAAGAAATAAGTATTTTGAAAAAGCAAAACCTGTAAGCACTCTAGTGGAAATTGGAGCTACAGCTAGACCTGGATGCAATATAGAAATTGAAGTAACCGCTATAAGAACAAAATAATTCTTTATCAAAACGAAAAATCAAATTTATAAGAAATAAGGAAAGCCTATCTGATAAATGAGAACGAAAAATATTTTTTGAACTCACTCCGCTACTCTTCGTGCCACGCTGCGCTCTCCTCCCGTTGGTCGTCGGGGCGTATAACACAGTATATACGGTTCGCTCCTGCCGTCGCTCTCCCATATTTTGCTCCGCTACGCTCCACAAAACATCGCATATACTAAACGTTAGGCGACATATTTTTTGAGAAATTACCCAATAAATTTAAAAACTTTTATTTCTTTTTTCTAAATATGAATAATCAATCAACACATAAAATTATAGTTCGCGCTCAAACAGCTGATGAAGAGTTTGAATATCTAATAAAAGTTCTTGGTAAGATGGATTTTTATAATCAATATGGTTACAAGATTCCAATTCCAGATCATCCATTTTTTTTAAATATTTCAAATAATTTAGATTTATTAAATTCTTTAGATATGAAAAAAGCGAGGAATATTTTTAGAGAAGAGGTATATAATCTACAATTTTTTGAAAATGGACTAAAAACTATAAATAGGGATATTGAACTAGTTGAAAAGTCTATTAAAAAAATGGGGAAGTGGAAGAATTGGAAATTCAAACTTTTTTCTGAATATGAGGTAAGATTAACTGCATATGGTCCAGGCGGGTCGTATGATTTTAATCACGGAAATATTATAATGAAAACTAAAGAAAATGGAGAGTTTGGCAGAATTCCATATCACACCATTATTCATGAAATCATACATATCGGCATAGAGAAATCTATTGTAAAAAAGTTTGAATTAACACACGTTGAAAAAGAGGGTTTGGTAGATTCAATTTGCGCGAACTATTTTGATGATGTATTGATTGATTATAGAGTGCAATCTTTAGGAGATAAAAAAGTTTTTAATCTTATTTCCAAGGACAATATCTTGGAACTTCCAAAGATTATTGAAAGTTACAAAAAGAAATAAAAGTTTAAGAGGGGTAATTTCTCAAAAAATACGCTTCGGGGACGTTGCACTTTCGCTCGTTCCTCGCTCACCCTCGCCTAACACAGTATATGCGGTTCGCTCGTTGCACTTCGCTCTCCAATATTTTACTCCATTGCATTCCGCAAAACATCGCATATACTAAACGTTATTCAAAATTCCGCTCCGCTCCATTTTGAATAACGTGCGCGGATACCTCCGCCGTCATACTCCGTTCCGCTCTGCGGAACTTCGTATAACAGCGGATATCCAAAATTTCTTTTCACAAACCCTTTGGGATTTGTTACAAGAAACTTCGGATCATCCGCGCACGTTATACGCAATTAAAGATTTGTCTAATAAAATAAAAAGAACATTCAACTTCCGATAGATTTATATTATCTTATAATTTAAATTATACTATGAGCAATAAAATTTTTATCCAACCTCTTGAAAATAATTTCGATGAATTTTTAGAATATGCAAATAAGCACAATTATAATATGGAAATTGCATCATTTGCATTTGGAGATACATTAGATACAAATTGGAAATTATTAGTCACAAAATATAATAAAGATTTAAATAAATTTTCAGGAATAATTTCTATACATGGTGCTTTTATGGATCTAATTTTGAATAGTGCCGATAAAAAAATTAGAAAAATTGCTGAAGAAAGAATTATTCACAATATGAATATTGCTAAAAAACTTAATGCTAAGTTTATTGTTTTTCATGGAAATTTTAATCCAATGCTTCGTCATGAGAGAGCCAGGATTAACTGGGCTAAATGTCAAACCGAATTTTGGAAACCCTTAGTTGAGAAATACAAAATAACAGTTGTCTTAGAAAATTTATGGGAACCAGATCCAGAATTATTCAAAGAGATTATGGATAAAGTTAATTCTCCATTTTTTAAAGTTTGTTTAGATACAGGTCACGCAAATGTATTTTCTAAAGTTCCTTTAACAAAATGGATTTCTATTTTAAAAAATCATTTAGTATATATTCATGTAAATGACAACAAAGGAGACAAAGATAGTGAATTACCTCCTGGACAAGGAGATATTAATTGGAAAGGTTTTTCTAATGCTATCAAAAAAAATAAAATCAATCCAAACATAATATTTGAAGTTGGAAATTTAAAAAATAGCATAAAATCAATAAATTATTTTAAGAAACATAAAATATATCCTTTTATTTAAGTTGAATGTTCTTAGTAATATTAAATAATGTACGACAAATCTTTAACTTCTCCGCTTCGCTCCGACCACGCTGCGCTCTCGCTTCACTGCGTTACGCTCGGGACACATAACACAGTATATGCGGTTCACTCGTTGCACTTCGCTCTCCCATATTTTGCTCCACTTCGTTCCGCAAAACATCGCATATACTAAACGTTATTCAAAATTCCGCTCCGCTCCATTTTGAATAACGTGCGCGGATACCTCCGCCGTCATACTCCGTTCCGCTCTGCGGAACTTCGTATAACAGCGGATATCCAAAATTTCTTTTCACAAACCCTTTGGGATTTGTTACAAGAAACTTCGGATCATCCGCGCACGTTATACGAAATATGCTTTTATTTTTTAATTTTGCTATCATAAACAAATTTTATTTTTAATTTTAAATTATGACTATTGACGAAGCAAAAATAATAATTGAAAAATTTCATCAGTCTATAAAAGATTCACGACCTAACGCCGTTGTGCAAGATAGTAAAAATCTACCATACAGTTCTGGTAGAATTAAGTACGCACATTTTATTTGTGGAGAAGCTTTGGTTGAAAATATTATTCAAGAAGGAAAAACACTCGAAGAAATATCAAAACTTTTTGAAAGCAGACATAAAGAACTTATGGAATCTTATGGACTAATAGATTCTCTTTTTAGTGAAGATGCTGAAAACATAAACAAGCAATATGTTGAATATATGGAAGGATTAAAAAATGGTATTATAACAGATTTTCACATACCAAATCCCTTTGGTGAAACAGGACCAGTGAATGAATTTCATAATTTTTTAGGTGAAGGTTGGTTTATTAAGTATCGCACAAATATATTTAACGATGCTCCTTTAGGCGCATTTATATATGAGGGTGTTCGTAATAAACTAACTCAAGAAAACGATATAAAAAAATTAAAAGAGCTAGCTAACACCAATATAACAAGAACGGTATATTATCCTGAGAAACAACAAAAGTCTTAAATTGATAAAGTTTATTTACGACAGAAAAGTAGTCTCGCTAAAGTGAGACAAAAAGAAAAGCATACATCGCATAACAAAGTATATGAGGATCAAGAAAAAGTGCGTAAATAATTTTCAAAGGTTGCACTTTTTCTTTCACCCAAATTTCGCCTCCTTTTATGATAAAATTAAAAAGGAAGTCGGTGAAACTTCTCATATACTTAAACGTTATTCAAAATTCCGCTCCGCTCCATTTTGAATAACGTGCGCGGATACCTCCGCCGTCATACTCCGTTCCGCTCTGCGGAACTTCGTATAACAGCGGATATCCAAAATTTCTTTTCACAAACCCTTTGGGATTTGTTACAAGAAACTTCGGATCATCCGCGCACGTTATATGAAATTGAGTTTGAGTTTTCTTAATTTTCGAAAGGGCAACTTTTTATAGAAAAATTTATAACATTTACTTCTTAATCAATATTATGGCAAATAATTTACAAACAAAATTTGATAAAGCACTTAACATTTTTGTCGATAATTATAAGAAAAATCCAAATATTCTTGCAATCTTCGTTTCAGGATCATATATCCATTCAACTCCTGACAAAAATTCTGATTTAGATGTCTATGTGTTATTAGAAAAAGCAAAAATGAGAGAAAGAGGAAACACATGGATAAATGGTGTTGAAATTGAGTATTTCATCAATCCTGTGAATCAGGTTAGATATTATTTCAAAACTGAAATTGGAAATAAAGCGCCTTACACAGCTCACATGTTTGCAAATTCTAAAATTCTTTATCAAAAAGACAAAATTATCAATCAACTGATAAAAGAAGCAAAAGCAATTTTGAAAAAGAAAATACCTGCTATAAAAAAAATGGATTTAGAATTTGCAAGATACAGTATTGATGATACTCAAAAGGATTTAGAAGACGTTTATCTCAAAAAAGACATTTTTGCTTTTTCTTTTATTGTCAACAACCTTTTGTCAGAATGTTTAGATTTATTTTTTAAAGTAAATAGAATATCAAAAGAAAAATCCAAAAGATTGCAAGAACAACTAAAATCAATCGACAAAAATTTTGAAAAATTATATATGAGTGCTTTAATCGAAAGGGATATTGATAAGAAATATAAAAATATCAATAAACTTGTAAATTATATTGAAAAATCAATTGGTGGTAAAAGACCTAAAGAATGGATATTAAGAAGTAAATGCACAGCGGAATAAAAAGTTACCCTTAATATTTATGAAACGAAAACTCAAACTCAACTTGCTTCGCTATCGTTCGCACCATATTGCGCTCTCCCTACGCTTCGCTTCGGTCGGGGCGTATAACAAGGGATATACGGTTCAGCCCTCGGCTCGGGTTTCACCCAAATTTTTCTCCCACTTCGTTCCAGAAAAACTTTTCATATATTCAAACCTTAGCTAAAATATTTTTTACCTCTTAGATATATCTTCATTATTACTATTACCATAGAGCTTTTATACAAATAGGGATCATTTTTCTGTTAAAAGAGGGCATCCTGAAAAGTCTTATTTATGCTATTCCGCTTATCTTGATATTTCAGTTTTTGTTTCTTTGGAGCTATTCAAATGCGCCGAAGTTTATCGTCATCTGGTTCATTACGACTGCCGTGATGAATAGTTTAGCATTCTTAGCTGGTTATCTGATATGGAAAGAACATGTCTCGTCCTGGAATCTAGTCGGGATAGCTATTATTATGGTCGGTATTTTTTTGTTACGTTTGAAATAATGGATATATTTAAAAGACGAGGAAAAGTCTTAAGTTTCTATTTATTCCATAACTTCTACTTTACCGTAATATTTAAACATAATTTCTGGTCGATAAAAATGCATCCAATCTTTCGAATTCTCCCAGTCACCACCCCATTTCCATCCGGCTTCTTTGAATATTTTTACTACATCCGAATCTTTATAGAGGGTTCCTTTTTTATCAGGATTATAAGGAAAATTTGGAGAATTTTCTAAACCTTTGCACATCCAAGGATTCAATACTGGATTGATATCAATCGCTGCACCAACAGAATGATCTGAAATTTCATAATTATTTAGTATATTTGATACAAGACGCCAATCAAATACACTTGAATTATTCAATTTCGAAGATGAATTCCAATTAAACATGCTAATTGGAAAAACACTAGTCAGGGGAAAATCTGTTTCTGTCAGAATTCTCTTAAACACTTCACGGATTGAAGACACCAAATCATTACGAATAACAACTTGACCATGAAAAATATTATTATCAAAACCCCGATAGTCAACATTGACTAAGGAGAGGCTTTTAATTATCTCAGGTGACACTTTTTTATCTTGGAGAGAATTAAAATATTGATCTAGAGTTAACAAGCTGGGTTGAGTAATGGGTTTTTCATAGAATAAAGGATCACTCAAGATTTCTTCTAATGTTTTAGTTGGCCACAAATTTAAAATAGTATTCTGATCTGTTTGTATTTTTTCAGTTTCTAATTCTTTTATAGAATTTACTAAAGTAATTATAAACTCTTTAAGCCGCGGACCTACTTTATCCATAGATCCATTAAAGGCATTTAGGTTAATAGATTTTTCTACCATTTTTTTATTTTTTAACAGAAAGTTTAACCCAAGCTTTTCTGTAGTCTACTTATTTAACTTTATCTTTTTGTTTATTTTTAAAAGAAAAATAAGACTTAAATTAGTGAAATTTTAATTATGTCTAATAGAACGTTTCTATTTACGCTACTTAACTATGGCATTAGGTGGTATTTATAGTATATGCGTCATTTATTAAAAGTTCAAATTTGTGTATTAGTTCAGCACATATTGGACTGGGGTGATTTATTAATAAATAATTGATTACTGCCTCTAAATTTAGACTCCATTTAACTATAGTATCTATTTCAATCAATTCTCCGGATTTGCTAGCAACAAATTTATCTGGTTTTCGGTTATTTTTAGAGGGACAAGTAAAAACTAAAAATGTTAAAATAGTAAAATTTGCGAATTACTAGATAGAAAAAGAATTTTTTAAGTTTTTAGAACGTATTGTTTACTAAAAAAGTTGGTATATATTTATTGGCGCAAATATATACAAACTGATATGCTTTATATAGGTTTATATAAAATTTAATAAATAAACAGATTTTTATGAGACAGACAAAAAAAGTTTGGTCAGAATATTTTCAAAAGATTATTGATGGTAAAAAAACATATGAGTTGCGTCTTGCTGATTGGGAATGTAACGAAGGAGATATTTTGGTTTTACAAGAATGGGATCCAGAGACCAAAAAATATACCGGCCGGGAGATTGAAAAAGAAGTTACTTATGTTGGCAAAACTAAAAATATGAATTTTTGGACAAAAGAAAAAGTTGAGAAATATGGTTATCAAATTATTGCTTTTAAATAAACGGTGTCATTCCAAACGCTCTGGAGACACTACGTTTGCACTCCACTCTCCATTATGATGTTTATAATCGTTAATACTAATAATTTTTATGAAAGAAATTTAGCATAGAATAAAAAAATTTTGTCAAAAGAATAATTTGGAGTCGTCAGTAGAACACAGAGTATTAGATACTATGTCGGAACTTGGTGTTAAATTTCAACCGAGGTCATATTAGATGAGAGATTCTAGAATTTTCTCGGTTTTTTGTTAAAATTTGCTTTAAATTAATAAAAAAATTATAATTAATAATGATATTAATATTTGTAGAATATTAGTTGTTTTTATTATCTAGAATTTAACAGAGAAATATATGTATGATTTAATTATTATCGGTTCGGGGGTGGCGGGAATGACTGCTGGGATTTATGCTTCGCGCCGTGGAATGAAGGCTCTAATTATTGGTAAAGAATTGGGGGGGCAATTGATTTGGGCTAGTGAAATTGAAAATTATCCTGGTTTTGAAAGTATAAGTAGTTTTGATCTGATTAATAGGATAAAACAGCAAACAATTAAACTGGGGGTTGAATTTAAAGACAGTGAAGTCCAAAAAATTACTAAATTATCTGATGGTACTTTTACTCTTTATAGTAATAAAGATGAGTTTAAAGCCAAAACTGTTATCATCGCTATGGGGCTTTCTCCTCGTCGCTTAGCTATTCCTGGGGAAATAGAGCTTAGTGGCAAAGGGGTATCCTATTGTGCTAATTGTGATGGTCCCTTTTATAGAGGAAAGAGAGTGGCGGTTATTGGTGGAGGTAATGCTGCTTTGGATGCTGCTGAAATGTTATCCAAGATCGCTAAGCAAGTTTACTTAATTCATCGTAAAGAGGTTTTTAGAGCTTTTGAGACTTTAGTTGATGAAGTAAAGAATAGAGACAATATTGAATTGTTATTTAATACGGAAATGGAAGGTATTATGGGTGATAAACAGGTTAAAAAAATTAAAATTCTCAATAATAAAAATCAGGCAATTAAAGAAATTTCTTTAGATGCGGTATTTATAGAAGTGGGACGTATTGCTGCTACAGATTTAGTAGCTGATTTAGTACAACGTAGCGAACGTAATCAAATTATCGTTAATCCCATGATGGAAACCAAAACCCCAGGTTTATTTGCTGCTGGTGATGTGGTTGACTCTCCGTTCAAACAGATTAGTATTGCTACTGGATCCGCCACTATAGCCGCTCTTAGTGCTTATCAATATCTTCAACTAAAAACTAAAAAATAATAGTTTATTAATAGTTTTTTTGTTATAATTAATTATAGATAATTATTTGCAGTTCATTTAAGCTATTTTATTAGCTACTCCTGTTATTAAAATGTAGAGACATAGTAGTTAAAACATTTATAAAGTATATGAAAAGTAAAAAAATAAATTTGGTAGCGGCGGATATGGGTTATGGTCACCAGCGGGCTGCTTATCCTTTAATGAATCTAAGTGATGGGAAAATTATTACCATTAATGATTATGAGGGTATTTTAGAGTGGGAAAAAAAATATTGGTTTAATAGTTTGCGTTCTTATGAAGAATTTTCTCGTTTTAAAAAAGTTCCTTTACTGGGGAATTTAGTATTTGCCGTTATGGATGCTTTCCAAAAAATTAAACCTAGATATCCTTATCGTAATTTGTCAGAATCAACTATACAACAAAAGTATTTTTTTCATATTATTAGAAAGGGTTTGGGAAAGAAACTAATAGAAGATTTAGATCCTAGCGGATTGCCCTTTGTGACTACTTTTTTTGTAGCTGCCCATATCGCCGAGTATTATAAGTATCAAGGAGACATTTATTGTATTATTTGCGATACAGATGCTTCTCGTGCTTGGGCACCTCTAGACCCACAAAAGAGTATAATCAAATTTTTAGTACCTAGCCAGAAAGTAGAAAAAAGATTTTTAATGTATGGAGTGAAACCAGAGAATATTATAATTACTGGGTTTCCTCTCCCGCGGGAAAATGTTGGTGAACATAAAGAAATTATAAAGACTGATTTAGCCCAAAGAGTCACTAGGCTTGATCCACAAGGAAGCTATCGAAAACATTATCAATCTTTACTTAAGGAAATGGCTGTAGATACTGTAAACACCAATAAACAGCCCTTAACTATTACCTATGCAGTCGGTGGAGCGGGGGCACAAAAGGAAATTGGGGTTCTAATTCTTCGTCAATTGATAATTGATATTAGACATAAAAAAATTCATTTAAATTTAGTTGCTGGTAATCGCCCAGAAGTTAAAACCTATTTTGAACAAGAAATTAAGGCCTTAGATCTTAAACTAGGAAATGGAGTTAATATCATTTTTGATCCAGACAAAATAAGCTATTTTAAAAAATTCAATAATTGTTTGCATAACACGGATATTCTCTGGACCAAACCTTCTGAATTGTCCTTTTATTGTGCTTTAGGTTTACCGATAATAATGTCTGCTCCGGTAGGGAGCCAGGAAGATTTTAACCGGGCTTGGTTATTAGCCGTTGGCGCTGGAGTAGATAGTTTAGATCCGCGATATACCGCCCAATGGTTATCAGATTTATTAATTTCTGGGCGGTTGGCTCGATTAGCTATGGATGGTTTTCTTAATGCCGAGCAATTAGGAACTTATAATATTGAAAAATTGGTAAATAAAAAATAATTTTATACTCTATCATATAATTTATATTTATGTCCTGGTTTTTAGTAGCTATCAGTGCTTATTTCATATTAGCGGCCGTCAATTTAGTAGATAAATTTTTAGTCACTAGTGTTTTAAAAAATAGTAAAGCCTATGCTTTTATAGCTTGTATTTTAGGTCCTTTAATTTTCATAGCTGCTCCTTGGTTTTTATCCTGGCCTGGTTGGTTACTACTAGGATTTGATTTATTAAATGGCTTTATTTTTGCGGTAGCACTCTGGACTTTATATGAAGCCCTATTACGAGGAGAAGCGGCTAGAATCATAGTCTTCGTTGGTGGTATGACTCCAGTATTTTCTTTATTCTTTTCCATTTTGTTTTTTAAGGAACAATTTTCTCTTGACCAGTGGATCGGTATTGCTTCCATCTTAATAGGTGTTCTTATTATTGCCTTATTGCCAGTTCAACATAGCTATCTAGCTAGAATTCTGCATAAATTGAAATGGTTTTCTAGCTATAAAACTGGAGGTCTAGGGATAGCTGCTTTATCGGCTTTAGCTTATTCACTGTATTTTATCAGTACTAAACAAGCCTATATTTTTCAGCCATTTATGAGTGCTTTTATGTGGACTAGACTAGGTTCGGCCTTTTTCGTTTTATTCTTTTTATTTGATCGAGATAATCGCCAAGCAATCATCAGAACCTTC
The DNA here is from genome assembly GCA_964588465.1 of uncultured Gammaproteobacteria bacterium. Lineage (GTDB taxonomy): Bacteria > Patescibacteriota > Patescibacteriia > Patescibacteriales > UBA12465 > UBA12465. The sequence goes on along the minus strand of CAZPPL010000007.1, from coordinate 25,330 downwards.
CACCGTTCTAGTCCTAATAAACATAAATTCTTAGTAATTATTAACCAAGGGATGGGTGCTTTAGGTTTTACTTTACAAAATTATGCCATTTTTCTTGGTTCAGTAGTGTTAGTCAATGCTTTACAAGGCGCCCAATACGCCTTTTTATTAATAATTAGTACTATATTAGCCATAATGAGTCCCAAATTATTGAAAGAGAATTTTTCTTGGAAAATTCTTATTCAAAAAACCGTGGCCGTAACGGTGATTATTATTGGCCTTTATTTTATAGCAATTTAATATGTTTATTAAAAAATTATTAGAGAATATCAAATCAAGACTTTCAAATCATACTTGGCGTAGAGTCTGGTGGGCTAGAGCGGAAGTGTGGATTGCAATTATCATTTTAGTGTTTGCCATAGGTATTTATCTCTTGAAATTTGTTAATTATTATCCAGCTCAAGAAAATTTGAAATATCGCCCTGGATTTTTTGGAGTGACTTTTTCTACGGAATATACCACTAGTTTAGGATTAAACTGGAAAGTAGTTTATCAAGCCATCTTGAATGATTTGCAAGTTAAAGAAATTAGGATCCCAGTTTATTGGGATCAGATTGAAAAGAAACCTGGTGTTTATGATTTTTCTAAATATGATTATTTAATTAATCAAGGAGCTAAACATCACGTTAAATTTATTATTAGCATCGGGCGTAGAGTACCACGTTGGCCAGAGTGCCATGGTCCTGCTTGGTTGAAGAAAGAAAACACTGCTACTGCTCAAAAAGCAACTTTAAGTATGATTAAAACTGTGGTAGAACGTTATCGCCATGATAGTAGTGTGGAGTATTGGCAGGTAGAGAATGAACCATTTTTATCCACTTTTGGAATTTGTCCGCCATTAGATAAAAGTTTTTTAAAGCGAGAATTTAGTTTGGTTCATTCCCTAGATAGTCGTAAGATTATTATTACTGGCTCTGGAGAGATGAGTTCTTGGCGTCGAGAAGCTAAAATTGGTGATATTTTTGGTAGTACTTTATACCGAGTAGTATATGATCCCTGGTTTGGTTATATACATTACCCTTTACCCATACTTTTCTATAGATTAAAAGCCCATTTAGCTGGATTAAGTCCTAACCGCTTGATGGTTCTAGAATTGCAAGCAGAACCTTGGGTCCCACATGGGAACATAACCGCTATGACTCCTACCGAAATAAATCAATCAATGAGTGTCAGACAATTTAAAGCTAATCTACAATATGCTATTAATCTCAATTTTCGTCGGACTTATCTATGGGGGGTAGAATGGTGGTATTTTGAAAAAGTACATGGTAACCCAGCCTATTGGCATATTGCTCAGGGTTTGTTTAAATAGCCTTTTCTAAAAGTTCAATAATTTTTTGATCATAATTATCTACCCAAGTTTTAAAGGTAATTAGGGAATCAGGTTTTATATTGTCAGCCTCATCAACTAATAGACTCAAGTTAAAATCTTTAGAACTAAGGGCTAGACCAATACGTTTAGCGTCAAACATATTACATTTTTGTTCAAAATGGTTTCTAGTAGGTACCATTAGAATAGGTTTTTGTAGATAGGCAGCTTCAGATATTGAATCAAAACCAGCTGTACTAGCATAGGCCTGACAACTTGCTAAATAATTAATAAATTTCTCTCCGCTTAAGCGATAAAAAGTTAGATTAGGGCCTAATTTAGTTTCTGCCATTTGATTTTTATCCCAGAAAGCTTTAATCTCCGTTTGTGGATTTTGTTTACTCCAATCAATAATTTCTTGGCTATATCCAGAATTTAGTATATAGATTAGTAAAAATTTTTGTTTATCAGGAACTTTATCTTTTATAGCTTGTCTAATTAAAGGTGGACAAACAAATAAGTTATTTTTTATTTGATCTTTTTCTGCACTAAAAGATAAAGCTATTTTAATACTCTTCTGTGGGGCGGTTAGTTTATTGTAGAACTTGAAGGAGAGTCTAGATAGTGTTTGGCCGGGTGGAAATTTAAAAGCAGGGTGCTGAATGAAATATTGGTGTCCTATGGAAAATAAGGGTCGTTGATCATGGTATAGACGATAGTAATTACCAGCTAAGATTTCGTAAAAATTTACTAGAACATCAGGATTCAAATCAATAATAATTTTTCTTATTTTTTGCAGTGATTTAAAATATCGGGGAGCGTGCCAAGCTGTTTCTAAAATAGTCAAAAAGATATTTATACCTTTAGTTTTTCTGTCTACTGAAAATCCAGGACTGGCTAGTCGAAATATAGGAACTTTAATTTTTTTTTGAAAAAAATCTGGCAATTTAGTACCATGACTATTTCCCACGATTACTCCCAGTATTTTATGACCATCTTGTTCTAATTTTTCTTTTAGTGCTAAGGCTTGACTCAAATGGCCACGACCCTCTCCCTGGACAAAAAAGAGATATTTCATATATTTGATCTCCAAAGTAGATGATGCCAAATTTATAAAGCTGTATTATTTAAGGAGATTAAGATTAATTTTTCCAAATTTTAAAATAGGGATGAAATATACGGTAGCCATCTTTTTTTCTTAATTCTGAGTTAATAAATTTATCCTGTATTTCTATCCCTTCGGCATTCAACGGCATTTTATTTTTCAGTCCTCTTTTATTGAACCACCATACACCTAAATTTTTTTTATAGAGTGGGATATTAAAAATTTTAGCATAAGTAGGTATTTTATATTCCAGCATACCCAGCTCTTTATTTTTTATTGATAAATATTTATCAAAAAATTTTCTAGAAAATATTTGTATAATAAATAAGCTGCATAAAAGCTTTTTTTGATAATTATATTTTTCTAGAATATATTTGGAAAAAGCTAAATAATGCTTTCTTTCTTTTCCTCTCGGTTTAGTCCAACTCCATTTTTTTTCTATATTTTTATCTAATACTCTAGTACCCGAAATAAAGACTTCGTTTATTTTTATTCCTGAGAATTGTTTTTTAATACTACCCAATATTAAGGCATCCCATTGTATAACAATAATACTATTCCATTTTTTTAATTTATACCCATAATTTTTATACCAATCTAAAATCATCAAATCTCCATTTATCCATTTCCAATTTGCGTCTTTAGAAGAATATTTACTGATATAAAATTTATCTAAATATTTATCCAGTTTGGTTTGATATAATTTAGCTTTACTTTTGTCACCGCCATAGAGACCAAATATTTTAATAGTGGGATTATATTTTTTTATGAGTTCTAGACGATTTAAACAAATTTTTGGCTTTTTATAAAACCAAAATAAAACTGATAATTTCATAGCTATATTATAACATAAAAACAGTCCTTAGGGACTGTCTTTAAACCATGAGCGGGTAAGGGGAATCGGACCCCTGTCATAAGGTTGGAAACCTTAGGTAATAACCACTATACGATACCCGCCAGTATTTTTATTAAAGCGAATTTTTAATGAATAGCTTAGATTATATTATCAAACAATCTAATTGAAATCAATTATTTAGTATCTTTTATTGCTAAAGTGAATCCTAAACCAGATAGCAAGATAATAGCTAAAAATAGAAATAAATAATTAAGAGGCAAAAAGATTAAAGTGATAATAGCCAATCCAGCGCTAGAAATATAAGCTAAAGGACCAGTGGTCCGAAAAATATTAATATCGCTGACGTTCTCTACATCAATTATTTTAAAGAAATAGGTTTCTTTCATAGATTCTATCAGTGCTGCTCCTACCCTGCTGAAGAATAATACCAATAACCATAGCCAGGCGATTGGAGCACTAATATAATAAAAAGATAAGACTGTAATAATAAGAATTATGAAACCACTGAACATCATCTCTTTTTCTCCCAAATATTTATCAGCAATAATACCCGCAGGTATTTCTATTAATAGAAATGGAATAAGCATTATGGAAAATATTGGACCTAATACTTTCCAAGTCATTCCCAAATTTTGGAATAAATAAAGGGGGATATAGATAACCGCCGAGGCATAAAACAGCTGTAGTAGCCAAGCAATAAAAAAGATACTACGCAAATTTTTGCTATGCCACATTTTTTTTATTGTAACTAATAATGATTCTTTTTGATATTTAATCTTTTCTTTAAGATTTTTTCCTTGATAAATAAAAATTAAGAAAAAAGGAATGACTAGAAAGGCCGCTACTAAAAATGATAGAGTATAAGCTCCTTTGCCGATTAAATAAGTGGCAAAAACTGGAGAAAGAATCCACCCAGCATTAGTAAAGGTAAAATAAGTAGTACGAATTTTCCCAGTCAAATTATTACTGGAGAGACTTTCAATGAAAACATCCATATTAATCCATATTAGATTAGAACTTACGGAAAATAAAATAATGGACAGTAAAGCTATACCAGCGCTGTTTGCCAGGGTTAATCCTAATAAAGAGGCTAGATAGAGGGCTAAAACTATTTTAGTTAGAAAATAGTTAGTTAATTTTTCAATTAGTTTAGGAAATACCGAAATACTGATAACGCTAAAAATATTGGCAATAATAAAGTAGAAACTAATCGTTTTAACATTAACAAATTGTCCTAAAAAATTAGATTGAATATAGGCCGGTAAGGCATTGGACACGGCCAATAATAAACCTAAAAAATAAAGGACCATCAGGCGTCTTCGGTTTTTATTGGTGTTTTTCGGTTTTTTTGACATGATGATTAAAAAATATGAGTGCGAGTGCTAGAATTATTATTATTATACTAATATCTTGAGGCCAACGTAATCCTAGAAATCTAGGAGCAGGGTCTAAACGAATGAATTCTAAAAAAAATCTTAGTATAGAATAGAGAATTAAGTATAAGGCTATTGACCAAATGTAAAATTTACGACCTAGCTTACGTTTTTTGATGGCCCAGATGTTAAAGCCTAATAAAAATAAGCCTATTAATAAACAACCCAAACTTGCATATAAGAAAGTAGGATGAAAATAAATATTGTTTAAATATTTAATTGGTCGATCTGCAAAATCAATTGGTATCCCCCAAGGTAGACTAGTTGGTAGTCCGAATATTTCTTGATTGAAATAATTACCCCAACGACCGATAGCTTGGCCAATGGCTAATCCTGGAGCAAGTATAGCAGTCAATTTCCAAAAATTTAACTTTCTTTTACGAGCGAACCACCAAATTATTAATAGTCCAGCGATGATTCCACCATGGATTGCCAGCCCCCCCTGCCATATCTCTACGCTTTGCAAGGGGTGTTGTATATAATAAGGAAGCTGTAAAAAATCATTATATATTCGCGCTCCAATCAGCCCCCCGATAATTAGCCAAAAGGCTAAATCAAAAATAGTATCTGGTTCAATATTATAATATTTAGCTAAGCGATAAGTAATAGCTAAAGCGGTTAACATGGCTAGCACCATTATTAAACCATACCAATGAATGGAAATAATTCCGTATGAAAATAAAATGGCTTGAGGATGAAAAGTGTGTAAAAAATGAATCATAATTAAACTTTAGCAGGTTTGTAGTTGACTTACAACAAGAGAAGATAAAAGTAATAATGAGTTATGTTTTCATTTTTAAAATAGACTAGTGATTATAACTCTTTCTTGAATTTTTTTTGGATTATTCTAATCGTTGGGAGGGAGTTGCTCCAAATAAAACTTTGGTAGCCTGTTTTGTACCTCGTCCAAAGACAAAAGTGGCTAATTCGCCTGGAGAATCAAATATTAATTTTGTTTTCATCAAAAACTTATTTTTTCCTTTTGCTTTTAATAATACCCCTTCTTTAATAGGAGAATCAGTCTTTGATTCAAAAGCAATAAGCTTAGTAGCAATACCTACTACTATTGTGTCACTCAATCGTGAACGATATACTCCCTCAAATTTTTTTTGATTTGGAATTTTTTTCCCCTTATTGTATTTATCCTTTGCGTCAATAAATTTGTAGATAGTTTCAAAAATTCCCGTATTTATTGAAATAACCGAGTCGTCATTGGTATTAGTAAGAGTAATTATTCCAATGTCATTTTTAGCATCAAGAGAAATTTGAGTGGTAAATCCAGCCAAGCCCCCAGCGTGTCCTACAATTTTTCGTTTTTCAATTTCACGAATCACTAGACCGAGTCCATACGATTTATTCTCTTCACCAGTATCCCAATATTCCCTCATCATTTCTTTTTTTGATTCTTTATTCACTAGAGTATATATTTTTTGTTTTAGAGACATAGCGCTGAGATATTTAGCGAGATCGGGGACATTAGATATAAAACCAGCGGCCGAGGAATAGGCCTTAGTTTCAATACAGGGAAACACTTCACGTTTTTTGTTAGGAATGGGACGAGAATAACCTTTAACCAGTCCAATATTATTTTTTAGCTTATAATCTGGAGCCGTCCGTTGTAACTTAAGTTTTTTGATAATGTGTTTGGTTACATACTCATTGTAGCTAAGACCACTAGCCTCTTTAATAACCTCACCCAGCAAGGCAAAACCAAAATTTGAGTATTTAAACCGAGTTAAACTCTTAAATATCAGACTTTTATTGGAAATTGCTTTTTTTAATCTTGTGAGATCGGGAAATTTGTCGTTTTCCCAATGGGGGGTGTTGCCATCTCTAAATATACCACTAGTATGAGAAAGCAATTGGCGGATTGTGATGGTACTTGAATTAAAATATTTAGTCCGAGCCTTAAACCAAGGAAGATATGTTTCTACTTGGTCATCAAGATTAATTTTCTTTTTTTCAACAAGTTGCATAATGGCAAAGGCGGTAAAACTTTTAGAAATTGAAGCAATTCGGAAACAGTCCTTCGGCTTCATTGCAATTTTTAATTTAATATCTGAATATCCAAAACCTTTCTGATACACAAGTTTTCCATTATAAACTATACCAACAGCAAGTCCAGGAATCTGGTCATACTGGATCTTCCATGGTAGCCAGGCATCAAGAACTTTGCTGGTATGTCTGATTGCTTTTGTATAATTTTCTTTCATAATTTTATCTGATTGATCTATTAATGTTTATTTCCAGAGTATTCGCAATTTTCTTAATAATTTTTAAGATCTGATTCTGATTTTTGTCCGCTTTAATTTTAGTAATTGTATTATTAATAGTGTCGGACATTTCCAATAATTCTTTTACGGGAGCTATTATACTTCTCTTGTCTTTTTTAAATCTTCAGATATTGTTTGGTATATAGCCACTATTTTATATCATCATAATACTAAAATCTGAGAAATTAAAGATAAAAATGAATAATATTTCGGGGGCCAGAATTCTTTATATTATAGTGGAGAAAGAATTTTTCATTTATTATCCAACAAATGACTAATAGAGCAACTCGTTCCATTGGAGTCAGTTTTAGTGCGGACGGAGGGAATCGAACCCTCAAGGGTTGCCCCACATGGTCCTAAGCCAAGCGCGTCTACCAATTTCGCCACGTCCGCATAACTAGTAAACTTTATCATTCTTATATTAAATGATTGTTCTCATAAAGTAAAGAATGTGCTATACTATAACTACTTAATTAAAGTTAATATATATTAATATGTCTAAGAATAAATTTATTCGTGCATTCAAAGAAATATCTATTGGAGATGTTTCGCAAGTAGGAGGAAAAAATGCTTCGCTCGGTGAAATGTATCGTAATTTAACTAAAAAGGGTTTAAGAATTCCAGATGGGTTTGCTACCACTGCTGGTGCTTATAATTATTTTTTGAAATCTACTGGTTTAAAAAGGAAGATTCAAACCATTTTAAAAGGTTTAGATACTAAAGATGTCAATGAATTAATGAAGCGAGGGGCTGAAGTTAGAAAATTAATTACTAGCACAGAGATGCCTCAAGATTTTAAAACGGAAATTATTAAAGCCTATCGGCAATTATCTGCTAAGTATAAGGTTAAGAATGCGGACGTGGCTGTTCGTTCTAGTGCTACGGCAGAAGATTTACCTAATGCTTCTTTTGCCGGTCAACAAGAGAGTTATCTAAATATCACTGGTGAGAAAAACTTATTAATAGCGGTGAGAAAGTGTATTGCTTCCTTATTCACTAACCGAGCGATTTCTTATCGGGTTGATAAACATTTTGATCATTTTGCGGTTGCTCTCTCTGCGGGTGTCCAAAAAATGGTTCGTTCAGATTTAGGTTCATCTGGAGTTATGTTTACAATTGATACTGAGTCTGGGTTTCAGAATACGGTTTTGATTAGTTCTATTTTTGGTTTGGGAGAAAACATTGTTCAAGGCTATGTTGACCCTGATGAATATTATGTCTTTAAACCAACTTTGAAGATTATTTCTAGAAGTTTAGGGATAAAGAATATTAAAATGGTTTATAATTCTCAGGGCAAGAATCCAGTTAAGAATGTTCCTATTCCTCGGGCCGATCAGCTAAAGCCAGCATTAAATGATAAACAGATTCTTCAACTAGCTCGCTGGGGGATGATTATTGAAGGATATTACAAACGACCAATGGATATTGAATTTGCTGTAGATGGCCGTAATCAGGATGTTTATATCACTCAGGCTCGTCCCGAGACAGTACAAAGTCAAAAAGATCGTAGTATTATTGAAAAATATCGGCTTAGTAGACCAGGAAAACTGATTGTTTCGGGGCAGAGTGTTGGTAGTCGTATTGGGGCTGGTATAGTTAACCGTATTATGAATGTTCGGGATATTAATAGATTTAAGCCTGGTCAAGTTTTAGTTACTGATATGACTGACCCTGATTGGGAGCCAATTATGAAGATTGCTTCCGCTATTGTGACTGATAAGGGAGGACGGACTTGCCACGCTGCTATTGTGTCTCGAGAACTTGGGATCCCTTGTGTAGTAGGGACTGAAAGTGGTTCTAGAAAAATTAAAAGTGGGCGAGTAATCACTGTTGATTGTGCTGGAGGAGACGAGGGTTTTGTCTATGAAGGGAATATCCCCTTTAAGATAGAAAAAACTAATATTAAGAATTTAAAAAGGCCGCATACTAAAATTATGATGAATATAGCTGAACCAGAATTAGCTTTTACTGATTCTTTTATCCCTAATGATGGAGTCGGTTTAGCGCGATTAGAATTTATTATTAATACTTACATTAAGATTCATCCTTTAGCTTTAGTGCACTATAACAGAATAAAAGATCCAGTTATAAAACGTAAGATAGGTAAATTGACTGCGAGTTATAAGAATAAGACCGAATATTTCGTTGATAGATTGGCTCAAGGAATTGCTACTATTACCGCTGCTTATTATCCCAAAGATGTAATTATGCGTTTTAGTGATTTTAAAACTAATGAGTATGCCAATTTAATTGGTGGAAAGGAATATGAGCCAATAGAATCTAATCCTATGTTAGGATTTAGAGGGGCTAGTCGTTATTATTCTCCTTTGTTTCTTCCAGCCTTTAAATTGGAATGCCAAGCAATTAAAAGAGTCAGAGACGATATGGGTTTAAAGAATTTAAAAGTAATGATTCCTTTTTGCCGGACTATAGAAGAAGGCAAAAAAGTGCAGGAAGTGATGGCTCGGAATGGTTTGAAGCGTGGTAAAAACGGCTTAGAAGTCTATGTAATGGCCGAGATACCAGCTAATATAATTTTAGCTGATGAATTTTGTCGTATCTTTGATGGATTTTCTATTGGTTCTAATGATTTGACCCAACTCACCCTAGGGATTGATAGAGATTCGGGAGGGACTCTAAAAGTTGCAGGAGTTTCTAATGAAAAGAATGAAGCAGTAAAGGAATTGATTAAGCGGTTAATTAGCATTGCTAAGAAGAATCATAAAAAAGTGGGAATTTGTGGCCAAGGACCAAGTGATTTTCCAGATTTTGCTGAATTTTTAGTAGGGGAAGGCATTGATAGTATATCTTTAAATCCAGATACGGTTATTTCTACCACGGTAGCGATTCTCAACAAAGAGAAGACCTTAAATAAAAGAAAAAAATGTTAAGCTATTTTTTCTAAAATTATATTTACAGGAATCAAGTTAGAAAAATAAAAATACTCTATATAGTTAGAGTATTTTTATTCAGTCTATATAAGTTATAATTATTCAACTATTTGTACCACTTGGATTTTTGCTACTTTAACTCCAAATTTAATAGCATTTCTTCTGTTTTTCATCCAAATATCTACTCGATCGGAATTTTCTTTATTCATACGATCGCGAACTATAAAAATACGATTGCCAAACAACGCTGGAATTCTGACCTTAGTACCAAATTTTAAAAAATTAACTGCGATAGTATCTTCTTGATCATGCCGACAGACATTAAAGCCATTGGCGGTAGTGCAAGGGGTATTATCAGTTTGATCTACCTCTGAATTATAAGCGGTGATGATATGGACACTAATTCCCATCACCTTAACATGAGGGGCTAATTTAATTTTAGTTTTTGGACCAGTTTTAGTTCTGTTAATTGGTTTTGAATTTAAGATTGCTGTTTTATTAACTATGGGAGGGGTATTTGCCATATCAACTGGTATAATTGATCTGGACTGTTTAGCTATATCTGGGTCCATAAATGGATTTTTTGTCATAGTATCGCCCATTATAATACTAGTAGTGCTGTTGACTCGGCTGGAAACAGTATTGAGGTTTGTGGGATCAGCTAAAACTGGAGCATAAAATAACACAAATTGGAAAATAAAGGCAATTAATAGTAATACCACTAGTTGTTGCCGGCCACTTAGGGGTACGAGCTCTTCTTTTATAATTTTAAGTATTTTCATACTTCATTATCTATTAATTAAATTAAAAAATTCCTACCATATCATAATATAAGATATTCAAGCAGGAATTTTCTTGACCAATTAGCTTAGCAATATACCGCATGGATGTCAATAGCTTGCGTTGTGTTGTAAAGGCAAAGTAGAAATGTCATACCTGCTGGCAAAGTAGAAATGTCATACTTGGCTATTTTTTGATAGAGACTAAATTGAGAGAATTTTATATCATAGGAAGTACTATATAAAATATAGAATTTAGAAAATTAAAAAGGACTTTGATTAAAGCCAAAGTCTTTCTAAATCTTAATTATCAAGATAATAGGTGTTAGGTTTTTAATTTATTTAAATTGTTTGACGCTCCGCTGCTAAATGGTAAATAGGTAAATATGAAGTAGGTTATGGCCCAAGCAGCTAATATAATAATCAAGCCAATTAAAGCGGATTTTATTATATTTTGTGCTTTTTTTATAGTCTCTTCATTCCCGCTAGCGGTCATCCAGTGAAAACCAGCGACAATAATTAAAACTATAAAAATTATAGATAATAGACTCAAAGCAACTTTAATAATTGTAGCCACAATTAATCCTATAGAGGCAGTCGGAGCAAAACCCGCTGTTTTCCCCACGGTGTTGGTAAAAGTACTAGCGGTATTAGAATTAATAAAACCCTGAGCGGACACCGAGTTAATCATTACAGAAAAAAATATTATGATAATAGTGGCGATAATTAATTTTTTCATATATTTATTAAGGTCATTTTAAAACGAATTTTTGTAATAAGAAGAACCAAATTGCCCAAGCTGAGAGAGTAACTACTAACCCTATAATAGCTCTAGTGATATAATTTTGTGCTTTTTTTATAGTCTCTTCATTCCCGCTGGCGGTCATCCACAAATATCCACCGATAATAATTAGGATTATAAAGATGGTTCCTAATAAGCCTAAGGCCACTTTAATAACATTGCCAATAATAGTTGGTAATAGAGTTTGCGGACTTGTTGCTTGATATCCGCCTTGATTAGCGACTGCCGATAGGGTTCCTAAAGTTGAACTGCTGTTGGTAGCGAATACAAAATAGGGCAAGATCAATAGAGCGACTAAGACTAAGATAGATAAGATAAGTTGAAAATGTTTTTTCATAGTTTTAATGAGTTAAGGGCGTCTTAAGCATATTAATTAAATAATAACTAATACCGTAAGCGGCAACAACTATTATTAATCCGATTAAAGCTTGTCTAATAATATCACCAGCTCGTTCTATTTTTTGGGCTTGGCCACCGGCCATCATCCAAGTTATGCCACCGTATATTATAAGTGCTAGAAAAATAGTTCCCACTAAAGCCAGTAAAAGAGAAATTATATTACCAAACGTAGTGGTTATATTATTACTTTTATTTGTTTGATATCCAGAAGATTGTGCGGCAATATTCAAGTTGGAATGAGGACCGAAAGAAGTACTTAGGCCAGCATTGACCGCAAATAGTGGTACTAAGAATATTAGGGTTAAAACAAAAGAATAAAATAATTTTTTCATATTAAGCTTTACTTTATCAAGGCAGTTTTACTAAAATGATTAACTATAAAATAACTAATACCATAAGCCGCTATAACTATAATTAAACCAATAATTCCGGCAGAAATTATGTTTTTAGCTTTTGTCACTTCTTGATCGTTGCCTTCAGCCAACATCCATACTAAACCACCATAAATCATTAAACCCATAAAAATTACTCCTAGAAAGTTTAAAATTATTTCAATTAATTTGCTGGTAGCATTACTAGGAGTCAGATTTTTTAAATTGCTATTATAACCAGCTTGAGTAGCGGTAGTGTCTAAACCACTATCTTTTTTAAAATTATAACTACCCCCATTTTGCGCTAAAGCTATATTAGAATTAATTAAGAAAAAGGGGAGGAGTAAAATAATGATTAAGATTTTATATTTATTATTTAGCATCGCTATAAGAATTTTTGACCGATAAAAGCGGTTAGAGCATAAGCGGCAAAAACTATAATTAAACCAATTATGGCGCTAGTTATTAAGTCTTTAGCTTTTGTTACTTCTTGTTCATTACCCTCGGCTAACATCCACATAAGACCAGCATAAATCATTAAGCCTAAGAATATTACCCCTACGAATGACAATACTACTCCAATAATTCTTCCCGCGTAACTAGCTAAAAAACTAGTACCAAAATTGGTCTTAGCAGCAGTTTGGCTTTTAAAGGCGGGCACAGTGTTAGCGGTTTGATTCAATCCAGTTAAGGCGTCAGTAACATTTTGAGCATGAACTATCTGACTATTAACAGTTAAACTCAGAAAAGAAAAAAATAAGATTAAAGCCAAAGAAATAAAAAATATTTTTTTATGCATATACAAGTTATTTACTGCTCTAAATACGAAAATAGTTCATATTTAGAGCAGTAATCCCCATATAAGTATGAGAATTACTAATTATAATCTATTAAGGTCTATTTGTTATAGTTGTATTTAAGGCACTAATCAGATAGTGTGCTATAGCCCAAGACATTAAAATAATAACTAGGCCAATAACTCCAGCCCCTAATAATTTTTTAGCTTCTTCAGTCTTTTCTTCGTTTCCTGCTGCGGTCATCCACTTAAAACCACCCAACAAAATAATTACTACTGCAATTATACCCAAGAATCCTAAGGCTAGATTGATAATTCGAGCAATAACCGTTCGTGGATCAGAACTAGACAAAGAATTATTTAATCCATTATTAACGTAGTTTAGTCCGAATTGATCACTATTTTGAGCTAAAGCTGGTTTCATAAATAGAAGAGGCGAAATCAATAGGGCTACAATTGCTAAAGAAATTAAATGTTTAGAAATTTTTTTCATATTTCACCACCCTTCTAGTTTTCATAATTTATAAATTTTATATCTTTAATTTTAACACACTATTTTAAACAAGACAAATTATTTTGGCTATGATAAACTAGAAATAGTTTAGCTACCATGCTATTAATAAAGCTTTTTATGCTTAGATTATTTAAAAAGATTAATTTCAAAACCTTATTTTGGGTTTTTTTCTATTTATTTCTTTTTTTTCTTTTATTGCGTAGTTCTTTTAATTATCTAGATCCAGATTTAGGTTGGCATCTAAAAGTAGGACAGAAGATTATTAGTACTAGACTAGTCCCCCAAATTAATACTTATAATTATACTTTTAAAGGACACTGGGTTGATGCGGAATGGTTAAGTAATGTGGGAATGTACTTTATTTATAGTCAAGGGGGGTACTTGGCACTTAGTATTACTTTTGTTTTATTAATAATCTTAGTTTTAATTTTATTAAATATTCTAGCCCATAATTTTTGGCCTAAAATAAGTCCTATTCCTATTATATTATTTCAAGTTTTAGGTTTAGTGTCTGCCCTGCCTAGTTTGGGAATACGAGTACAAGAAATAGGTTTGTTGTTTTTATTATTATTATTGATAATTCTTATTGATTATAATAAACGCAGAAATTGGCGTAGTTTATTATTTCTGTTACCTCTCATGTATCTTTGGGCCAATCTGCATGCTAGTTTTATATTAGGATTCTTCTTATTATTTAGTTGGTTAATCATCAAAATCATAGAAAAATTTCTGATTAAATCTCGGCTGGGGGTTTATTTAGAGCAGACTTTGGTTTTGAGTTGGAAAGAGATTCTAATATTTATCAGTCTAAGTTTTTCTGCCTTTATTATTACTTTGTTTACTCCTTATAAATTACAGCTATATTCTTTTCTAGATAAAACAATATTTACTAATACCTTTTATCAGTCACATATTCAAGAATGGTTGTCGCAACTATCCTTCCCTTTGCAGTATTGGCAATTGTCCTATTTAGCCCTAGTAGTTATGGCATTATTCTTGTATATCTATTATAGTTTTCAACAAAAGCCATCTTTTAAACTTAATCTTTGGAAGGTTTTTTTAGTGTCATTGTTTGTAGTTTTAAGTTTCAAATCTCGTCGCCATTTTCCACTAATGTTTGTAGCGACTTTTTGGTTTTTGTTAGAAGTTTGGAAAAATGTTTTTCCTTCTGCAAGTTCAATCAATTCCTGGTTTCGACTTCAGCATCTAAAAACTTGGTTAAAAATTTATTTAATATTTTGTTTAATAATAATTTCTGTTTCTCAAATAATAAATACTAAATTCACTAAAGATCCTTTTAAAACCTTCTGTCAAGATTATCCTTGCGGTGCAGTACAATTTTTGAAACATAATCCAGAATATAACCAGTTAAGATTATTCAACAGTTATGCTTGGGGTGGTTATTTAATATGGGTCTATCCAGAGAAAAAATTGTTTATTGACGGACGTCTGCCTCAGGTTCCATTTGCTGGACATACCTTTTTACAAGAATATTATGACTTTTTTAGTAAAGATGCTGATATTAGTAACAAGTTAAAGCAGTATAATATTAGATTAGTTTTATTACCTGCAGTAGATAAGAATATATCAGTGAGCAATCTAGCTAAATTTATTTTTAGCATAAACAATCAAGAATTAATAGCTCATAATTATTTGCGAAAATATCTTAAGTCCTCTGCGTATTGGCATTTATTATATAAAGATCAAACGGCGGTAATTTATATAAAAAATTAATTATTTTTACTATGGTTAATTATAAAAAAATAGAAAAAAGTTTTTATGATGATTCATCTAAATCTCTAAATATTATTAGGGCTTGGTTTCATAATTCTAGAAGTCGTCTGACCACTAGGCTAGTAAATAAGTATTATAAATCAGGGATGGTATTGTTAGATCTTGGCTGTGGAAATGTTATGTGGAATAGTAAAAAATTGCCAGTGGTGGGAGTAGATATCAATGAAAACTTTTTAGAATATAGTTTCAAACTGGGTCGTATAAATAGAATGATTAAAAACCCCTTGGATCATACGGGTTTGCCTAATAATTTTGCCGATATTATAATAATTACTGAAGTCATTGAGCATTTGCCTCATTTAAATAAATATTTACAAGAGATTTTTAGATTGCTAAAACCTAATGGGGTTATTATTAGTAGTGTCCCTTATGATACCAATCTCAGTTTGTGGAAACCCTTATTTTCAATACAATGTTTTTATCGTGGAATAATTTTAGGGGAGAATTATTATCGAGAGAAATGTGGGCATATAAATCATTTCTCTCCAGCCTTAATTAAAAGATTATTCAATGATAATAAATTGACTTGTCTGTTTCAAAAGAATCATTTTTATTTCACTATATTCTCAGTATTTAAAAAAATATTATAATTTATGAAAATTCTTGTTATTATTCCCACTCTTAATGAAGTAGGTAATATTAATAGTTTAATAGAAAAGATAGAAAAGGATCAGCAATCATTGGTTGATATTTTAATAGTAGATGATAATTCATCAGATGGAACTATTAAGTTGATTAGAATTTTACAAAATAAATATAAAAATTTATTTTTATTAAGAAGAATGAGTAATCCTGGTTTAGGCCGAGCCTATTTAGCTGGTTTCGCTTGGGGCCTAGAACATAATTATGAAGTTTTTATTCAGATGGACGCTGATTGGTCTCATAATCCTCTTTATTTATTTCAGTTTATTAAAAGTATAAGAAATACTGATTTTGTTATTGGTTCTAGATATATTAATGGAGGAAAAATAGAGAACTGGAAATATTTTAGAAAATTTATAAGTAGGATTGGGAATCTATATACTCGGATTATTTTAGGAACAAGAATAGCTGATTTTACTGGAGGTTTTAATGCTTGGCGAGCGGAGGTCTTAGAAAAAATTGGTTTAGATAATGTTTGTTCTGATGGTTATAGTTTTCAGATTGAATTAAAATATCGAGCGATTAAAAGTGGTTTTAATTATTTAGAGATTCCTATAGTTTTTGTAGAAAGACAAGCTGGAGAATCTAAAATGAACTTGAAAATAGTATGGGAAGCTCTCTGGCGCGTTCCCCTACTTTGTGTAAAAACTAGATTTTTTAGATTTAATACTAAAATTTAGTTATTAGTCCGTCCTAGCGTTAATTAGTATTTTCAATATTAGTAAATTATAGTTAAATTTTGTATGTTAATAGAATTCTGTTTGCCAGCAAGAAACGAAAGTAAAATTTTAGTAACTAATGTTCAGTATTTATTAGAATTTTTAGAATCATAAAAATTAGATTATTCCTGGAAAGTTGTTGTTATTATCAATGGATCACAAGACGATTTCTATAGTTTAGTCCAGGAATTAGCTGCAAAGAATAGCAGAGTAATAGTGAAGTGTTTGAAATTAGGAGGAAAGGGGCGAGTTTTAATTGATGTTTGGGGTTTTATAAAAAATTTATTATATCTTAGACCTCATTTGTGTGATTTAAAAGATTAGTCTTCCAAATAATATTATAAGCTTTTTGTTGTTGGCAAATTTTATTTGTATATATATTTGAAAGCCTCTCATAGTGAGAGGCTAAACAGTCTTGTTTTAATGTATTTTTAAATTATGCCCTAAGTTATTAAGGAAGGTATTTTTTTCGTGCTTGTTCTTGGGTGAGTTTCATTTTGTAAGCTGAGACAGTTTTAAATTTTTTAAATATAAAAAATAACCATACTAACATACCTATGCCCCATAAACCTAACCAAAAACGGGCAGATACAAAAGAAGTGGATTCATAATTGAAGAAAAAGAACAGTAAGCCGATTAAAGCGTTAACTAGAAAAAAAGAATATAGGCTATTTAGAAAACCATGGTAAACGCCTCCTCGATTTCTTATTAACACAATTATTAAAGCCGAAACTGCTAAAAAAATGATTGTTCCGATGAACAGTCTTTCTGCCCAAGGGAGTAAAGCTTCTGGCTGTAGATTAAACCAATAATTCCAAGTAAGTAAATTTGTCATATTTATAATTTAGTTAAGATTAAACCATAATGATAAGGTCCAGCTACAAATTCTTCGTCTAGGTTTAGGCCCATCTTAACTATAGCGGTCTTTAGAGATTTAAGATCAACTCGTCGCTCTGGACTGGGACCGAGAGGTAGATCTATTTTTGTCCATTCAATAATTAATAATTTTCCGCCTCTTTTTAGTAAGCGAATCGCTTCCCATAATATTTCTATCTTCTTTTTAGATTGGTGTAAGACATTAATTAACAAGGCTCGATCTAAACTGTTAGTTTCAATTTTAGTCCCTCTAAATATCTCTAAATTACTCCATACTGTATAGATTTGAGATAAGTTTTCCGATTTAGCTCGTCTGGATATTGCCTCTAAAGTTGGTTTAAGAATATCTACTGCATATACTTTACCTTGTTTACCTACTAATTGAGCTAGCGGAAAAACAAAAAATCCAAAATTACCGCAACCTAATTCAGCTACGTGTTGCTTTTCGTTTATAGTCACTTTTTCTAAAATGGCTTTAATATCAAACAAAGTAGTTTTGCTTACTTCCAACATATTATCCTATTTATTCTACTAATATTTCTCTAGTAATAACTTGTGCTTGGCTATATTTTTTTTGCGCTCTGATTATTAAATTATTTAACCCCATTTTTAAATTAATTGTTTTAGAAAAATGTCCTTTTTGGGTAATAATATTTTCATTATTTATAGTAACTCTCGCATTGGAATCTGTCCAGCCACTAATAACTAAAGAGTTAGAGGTAGTTAGAAAATTTTTAGTTGGTTTGGTAATAGTTAAGGGCGGAGGAGTAATAATATTTTTAAAATAAAAAATTAAATATGAGAAACAAACTAAAACCGTTAGACCTATCAAAACATTTCTGATAATTTTAGGGAATACAATAAGTTTACGGGCTTTAACTATTTTTTGGGAAAAAGGATTTTGTGAATTTTGTTCGGATAATTGACGTTCCCAATCCTGGGATAGTTCTGATAGTTTAATGTCTAGGAAGTTGGCATATTGTTTTAAAAACTTTTTTCCGTATAAACCAGTCGGTAAATTATCAAAGCGCTCACCCTCTAAGGCTATTAAATATTCAGCGCGAATATTTATAATTTTAGCTATATCCTCTATTTTTAAATTTTTATAATGCCTTCTTTGGCGTAATTTTTCACCTAAGGTTTCTTCTAATAGTAATTTTTTAGGAGTGAAATTCGGCATGGGTTTTATTTCTTTGTAGTTGTAGTATTATATTTTAATGGAGCTGTGCTTCCGGATCCATTCCAGTTTAGACCCATGGAGGACAAAACAAATTTAATTATTAAGTAACTAGAAAATACTATAATTAAACCTATGACTGCGGCGGTAATTATTTTTTTCGCTTTATTTACCGTATCAGCAGAACCAGCAGAGATTAAAAGCATTATGCCACCATAAATAAACATAATAAGTGCTAAAGAGCCCACAAAACCTAAAATCATTTTGGATATTCTGATAGCCAAAACTATAAAGTCACTTATTTTATAATTACCAGTTTGATAGGCTGAAGTGGTAGTACTGATTATTGAAGTTGGAGCTGCAGCTTGAACAGGACGAAGCAAACCCCAAGATCCTAGCATCAGGCTTAATATAAAACTAATAATAATGATTTTTTTATACATAATTGAGGCTAAAATAATCCAAATTATTTTAATTAATAGTTTGTTGAATTCTGGCGGCAGCAGTATTAACAATACTTTGTAATCTCTCTGTAGGATTTTTTATTACTTCGTCAATCATATCCTTCATGGCATCCTCAGCAGCGGATTCATTTTCACCTATATACCAGCTTCTAGCAGTTAATACTTCGTCGGCAAATACACTAGTTGCGTTATTTTGTTGTTTTTGCCAATTAATTAACGATCGTAATGCTGTAGGACGTTTAGTTTTTTGTAGATAGCTCTTAACTTCGCTAGCCTTAGTCATAAATTGGATGAAATCCCAAGCAGCATTTTTATGAGCGCTCTTTTTAGATACTACTTCTACCCAATAGTTGGCGAAGTTAATATTAGTCGGTGGATTTCCTTCAATTTGTGGTAATTTAGCAACTGAAAAATTTAGTTTAGGAGCTCTCATTTTGATAGTATTTATATCATAAGAATAATCAAACATAATTGCTAGGTTACCATTTATAAACATATCTAAAGAATTAGGCAGAGTACCCTTCCAAGAATAGGATTCTTTAGCCGGATTAGCAAAGTCGGTATAAAAGCGTAAAGCTTCAACACCAGGGTTGTAAGCAGTATTGTTAGTAGAATTATTTAAAGCTAAATTGAATTCTACCCTACCATTAGGGCTCAGCATAGTTGCTCCGTTTTGCATCATAAGAACTGATAAAATGTCGCTGAAACGATTAATATTAGTGCTACCGCCTAGAGCTACTCCAGACTGGATTAGACCATTTTTAGGATCTTGAATAGTTAATTTTTTTACATCTTGCAAAAATTCATTATTCCAATATTTAGGAATCTGGCTGATACCAGCATTATTAAACAAATCTTTGTTATAAAACATGGCTAAGGTGTCTAAAGATAAAGGTAATCCATAAATTTTTCCATCTTTTAGAATAACATCATGACTAACGACATCAACAAAATCATTCTTTATATCTCTGACTGATAGACTGTTATAAGTACGTAATTGATAGCTTACTCTTTTTTGTATACCTTCGCTTACTACTGGGTAGGCCATGGTAATAGTAGCTGGCATAGGGGCTAGTTTAGTCTGATATTGTTTCACCCAAGTATTTTGAATAGAAAAAATATCTGGCCCACGATCTTCTGCTAAGGCATTTAGTAATTTACTTCGATATTCACTATAACGAAATTTATGGTATTGAATAGTGATGTTAGGATGAATAGCCTCATATTGTTTAATAATAGTTTGGAAAGCATCAGGGTTATCAAAAACTCGCCAATACACCAAAGTTATCGGTTTCATAGCTTTTTGGGTCCTTTTGTTGGCAATTTCGCAACCAAAACCTGAAGTCAATAGAAAAAAGGCTAATAGAGATAAAATACTTATTTTTTTCAACATATCCTAAATTTTATCTAGTTAAAGATAAAAATTATTTTCAATTTTATTATAGCAAAACTAAAGGATTATTCCAACTATATAAGTTTGTTTGGTGGCCTAAGTTAGACTATTTAGCTAAGTTTTAGGGTAATTTAAAATAGGCTTTATCTAATAGTACTGGTTCTTAATTAGTTATTTTTACATCCGCCAGTTTAACGCTTAATAATTTACTAACTCCGTCAGATTCCATAGTTACGCCGTATAAAATATTAGCTTTTTGCATACAGGCTCTATTATGAGTAATGATAATAAATTGAGTTTTATTGGATAAAGTATCTAAGATTTCTGCTAAACGTTCCGAATTAGCCTCATCCAAAGCAGCGTCCACTTCGTCTAAAACTACGAAAGGAGAGGGATTAGCACTTATAATTGCACAAATTAAAGCAATAGCAGTTAAAGCTCGTTCTCCTCCAGAAAGCATAGTAATTGCTTGAATTTTTTTACCTGGAGGAGTAGCTTGTATTTCTATTCCAGCTAGTCCGGCCGCATTATGTTTCTTAAGAAATTTTATATTTTTTAATTTCTCATTCATTCTATTCTCCCCCAACATTTTGTCCGCAGTTAAGTTATAAGATGAATTAGCAGCTTGATTAAGTTTATCTATTGGATTATTTTTAATTTCTTTTTCTTCTTCTGCGCCAGTCATTAATTTGAATATTTTAGCATTACCGCCGATAAATAATATTTTGAAATATTCATTAAATTTCTCTGCAATAATTTTAAACTCAGAATCAAAACGTCCTGTAATGTTTTTATCTAATTCATAAACTATTTGTTCCAGTGATTTAATAGCTTTCTCTAAATCGCTGGTTTGTCCGCTCAAAAAATTATAACGTTTATTAGTCTCTTCATATTCCTGTTCTGCCTCTGGATCTATCCCGCCGATAAGTTCTAACTGGTTCTTGTTTTTATTTATAGTTTGATATAAATGTTCTGAATCAATTGACTCCATATCTAGTTGATATTGAGAAATATCAGACACTGATAACCCGTCCGCTTTTATATTTAATTCTAAATCCTCTAATTTAGTTTCTTGACGAGTACTTATTATCTGAGAATCGTTAAGTTTAGCTGAAGTTGAGTTCAGGTCCTGCTGTAGTGATTGAATCTTTTCCTGATATTTGAACATTTGGTTCTTTTCAGCTTCCCCTTGCTGGCTGAATTCTGCCAATTTATTTTCTAAATTTTGTATTTTTTCTGTTAAGATTATTAATTTTTGATTAATTTCTTGTTCTTTGAAATGATAATCAGTTTCATCAAATTTGGTTTTGCTCTTAGCAATTTTATACTCTATATTCCTTAAGTCTTGATTCAGCTGATTCTCTTTAATCTGTAATAGACGTAAACGTTCTTGTGCTGAAGAAGATTTTAGCTGTAAAGTCTGTATTTTGTTTTCAATAATTTGTTTTTCTTGGTTTAATTCTGTTAAATGATTATTTGAAGTCAAAGTATCTATTTCTGTCTGAAGAAGATTTATTTTTTCAATAATTTTTATTTTTTCTTCTTCAATATCTTTAAACTTAAATTTAGTTTTGGTCTCTTTCAATTTTATTTCAATAGCTTCAATTGCTTGATTCGTTTGTAGTTTTTTAGCTATCAATAAATGTTGCCTTTCGTTAATGGAAGCTAAACGTAATTGTTCTTCATTGAGTTTATTATTAATTTTTTGGCGTTTTTCGGTTAAAATTATTATTTTTTCTTGTATGTTTCTTATTTTCTGTGATTGATTATCGTTATTTTGCTCAATGAATATTTTTATTTTAGTTTTAAAATCAATTTTAGCCTGATTAAGTAGCTGTTTAATGATATTTAATTCTGTTTCTTGATCAATTTGTTCCAGCTGGTCTAGAAATTTGTCTATTAAGGTCTTAATTTTTGTTGTTTGATTATTATCAGTATTATTTTTCTTTAGGTCTTGACTGATTAGTTGTAGGTCCTTATTTAGCTGGTTCAACTGTGGTTGTATGGAATTCAATTCTGTTTCTAAAGTGTTTTTTTTAATAGAAGTATTATTTATTTCTAACTCTTTAATTTCTTGATCAATTTTGGTCAATTCTGTCTGTAGCTTTTGTTTTTCATTATTAAACCAAGAAGCATCAAATTTTTCTTGGATTTCTAAATTAGCCTCTAGAATTGCTTCTAATTTTGATACTTGTCTTAGATACTCGTCTTGTTTAGATTTCAATTCATTTATTTCATTCTGTTTTTTATCACTTTCTGCCAGCTGAGAATTAATAAGATCAAGTTTTAATTTCAACTGTTCTGCTCCTAGCTGGGGGTCATTCTCATTCAAAGTAATTATTTCAGTTTTTAATTTTTCTAGTTCTACTCTTAGTTCTGTCTGTTTATTATGAAGCCAAGAAATATCAAATTTTCCTTGTGATTCTAGCTTAAACTCTAATTCAGCCTGTAAATGGGTTAAACGCTTAAGATGTTGATTTTTTTGTTCATTTAATTCCTTAAGTTGCGCCCCTACTTCATTTATTTCTGATAGATTATTATTGTTACGAATTTTATTCAATTCTATATTTAATTTTTCTAGCTTTTTTTCTTGTTCTAGTTTAATTTTTTCACTAACTAATATACTCTTATTAGAATCGTTTAGCTTTCGGTTAATACTTTGCCATAAAAAACCATAATAATTTAATTGATCCGTCCGTAGAGTTTTTTCAATTTCACTACGATGTTTTAGTTTTTTTACCTGGCGAGTTAGACTTCTCAAGCGAGGCTTAATTTCGGTTAACAGCATGTCAACCTGTTGTAGGTTCTCGTAACTAGTTTCTAATTTATTTAAAGCCGTATCACGTTTAATTTGAAATTGTTTGACACCAGTTGCTTCATCAAAGAAATCTTTACGTTCTGTAGTGGAAGAGTTTAAAAAGTTTTCTACCATCCCTTGTCCGATAACGCTATAGGTTTTTTGACCAAAATTAGCCTTAGCTAGAAGCATTTGAATATCGGTAAGTCGGACTCGGTTATTGTTTAATAAATATTCGCTTTCACCGCTGCGATATAGTCGACGAGTGATAACAATTTCTCTGCAACTTAATAAGAGTTGATCTAGATCGCTCTCTTTTTCAATTTTTTCTACTGGAATTATTTTAGCTTCTAGAATATCGGAATTATTTAAGTACAAAGAAACCTCTGCCCTACTAAGTTGGTTTTTTCTATCCGAGCCGGAGAAAATAACATCTTCGCTTTTTTTGCCTCGTAGAGTTTTCAGACTTTGTTCACCTAAAGCCCAGCGAATAGCATCAGCTATATTAGATTTCCCTGATCCGTTTGGACCAACAATAGCAGTTAAGCCTCGTTTTTTCTTGTTAACAAATCCGGAGAAAATGAGTTTATTTTTATTGGCAAAAGATTTGAATCCTTGAATTTCTAATTTTTCTAGATACATAAAATGACAACTTTTTTATTTGAGTAGTTTAAGTTATAATAGTATAATAAACTTTTATTTTTAAAAAGACAACTTTATAATATTATATGATTATTTCTTTAAGTGGTTCTCATGGTTCTGGGAAAAGTACTATTGCTCAAAGATTAGCTGATAAATTAGATTGGCCTCGGTATTATATGGGAGGATTAAGGCGAGCAGCAGCAAAAAAAAGAGGGATGACTTTGGCGGAATATAATAAATTAGGAGAAAGTGATATTAGAACCGATCAAGAAGTTGATGAATATCAAAAAGAATTAAGTAGAACTCAAGATAATTTTATTATTGAAGGACGTACTTCTTGGTATTTTATTCCTAGTTCATTAAAGATCTATCTAGATGTTAGTGCCGAAGAAGGTGCTAAGCGAATTTTTCATCATCTACAAACTAAAAATAATCGTAATGAGGATCAAGATTTAAAAAATGTAGTAGCG
Source organism: uncultured Gammaproteobacteria bacterium (assembly GCA_964588465.1). Classification (GTDB taxonomy): domain Bacteria; phylum Patescibacteriota; class Patescibacteriia; order Patescibacteriales; family UBA12465; genus UBA12465. Next base: position 789 of record CAZPPL010000007.1, on the reverse strand, counting down.
GTGAAAGCAAGTATGAAAAAACGTTTAGCTAGTGATCACCTGAGATATAAAAAATACTACAATATTGATGTTAATGATTTGAGTCATTATGATTTTTATTTGGATACTACTAATTTAAATGTTGAGCAAGTCTTTAAAGCGGTTTTTACTTGGATTCGAGCTAGGCTTGACAATAAGAAAAATTCATTATAACATTAGACCAGATTTGCCTTATTATTAAGTGTTTAAGTGAGGCCTAAGAGCCTCTTTATATAATTATTAACTATATGGTTGAGACTAAACTGGAATTAAAACCAGGTATGACTGTTAGAGTCTATCAAAAAATCAAGGATTTAAATTCTAAAGGAGTAGAGAAGGAAAGAATTCAATATTTTGAAGGAATAATTATTGCTCGTAAGCATCGGAAAGAAATCGGGGCAACAATTATGGTGCGTAAACTTTCAGAAGGAATTTATGTAGAAAAGATTTTTCCGCTTAATTTACCAACGATTACTAAAATTGAAATTAAAAAGCAAGCTAAGGTTAAGCGGGCTAAACTTTATTATTTGCGTGATGGTTATAAGAAAAAATTAAAAGAGAAAATCATCAAATAATCAGATGATTTTTTCGTTTGGGCGGATGGTGGAATTGGTAGACACGCAAGCTTGAGGGGCTTGTGGCCGTAAGGCCGTGGAGGTTCAAATCCTCTTTCGCCCACTAGACTGCTTAAGATAGGGCGCATAGCTCAGTTGGTTAGAGCACTTCGTTTACACCGAAGGGGTCCAGGGTTCGAATCCTTGTGCGCCCACC